>JAYYFI010000012.1:0-72712 GCA_036158955.1 Pseudomonadota bacterium | reverse complement strand
AATTTTTAAAAAGATTTCAACATCGCCCTTTCTAGAATAGGTTATACTAATTTGAATCCAAAGCCGATAAAAATAGCAATTTTTATGAGCAGCCTAAAAGTAGGCGCCAGAGAACGTTTAATGTTTGAGATAGGAAAGGAGCTCAATAACCAAGGGGATAGAGTACATTTCGTATTTGTTGGCGCCAGCAGGGAAATCAAAGAACTAATAGAGCCATTTCCTGCTAAAACAAACCTTCTAGGATGGACGAATCAAGCGCCCTTCCTGAGAAAAATTAATAAGCTTAAATTATTTTTAGGAATTTGGGCTCTAAAAGACTTTTTAAAAAATGAAAAACCCGATGTTCTTCTGGCTGTCTCAATCCCCCCAAGCATCACTATACTAATAGCTAAAATTTTAGCCAATTCAAAAACTAAAATAATAGTCAGGCAAAGCAATGTTATAAAATTAACTAATGTTTCCAAATATTCAGAAATAAAAAGAAGGCCGCGAGATTTTCTTATACCTTTTTTATATAGGGAAGCGGAAGCTTTTATAGCCGTCTCAGAGGGAGTAAAGAGCAATCTTAAAATGTTGCTTGGAAATGATAGTAATATAAAAGTGATTTATAACAAAGTTCTAAATAAAAAATGGTTCGTAACACCGTCAGCTAAACCCTCGCACCCGTGGTTTAATGATGACAGCATAACGGTATTTTTAGCTGTAGGGAGGCTCGTGAAAAAAAAGGACTATCCTACAATGATTAAGGCCTTCCAAATAGCGTCAAGTCAATCTAATAATATTAGGCTACTAATTTTAGGTGATGGACCAGAAAGAAATAAATTAGAAAATCTTATTGAAAACGCTCAATTAAAAAATAAAATAGAACTACTAGGTCATATCCAAGATCCCCATCCCTATTATTATTATTCCTTCGGATATCTACTTTCATCAGTATCCGAAGGAATGCCCAGTTCTGTTATTGAAGCACTAGGTTCCGCATGTCAAATCATTAGCACAGACTGCCCAAGCGGTCCTAATGAAATTTTATCCGGAGGCGAATATGGTAAAATCGTGGAAATAAAAGATCATAAGAAAATGGCACGATACATAACTGAAACTTTAGATGATGCAATTCCTAAATCAAAACTGCTAGAAAGGGCTTATGATTTTACAATCGAAAATGGAGTCAAGGAATATGTTTCTACTATCACAGAGCTTTGTCGAACCTAAGGAGAGCCCTAATGATTAAACATTCCCTGACTACAATTAGATAGTTTAATACTCTGTTGCCAATGGCGGAGAGAGAGGGATTCGAACCCTCGATACGGGATAAACCGCATACTCCCTTAGCAGGGGAGCGCCTTCAGCCGCTCGGCCACCTCTCCAATATTTTTTAATTCTCGCACTTTTTATGGATTTTAGCTATGCTAAATAATGACCGAATTAAGTCGTACTATATATCTTGAAAATCCAGGCTACTCAAATACTCTTTAGCGCTTTTTATAGCGGTGTAATCGAGTGAACGATCTTCTAACAAACGTATATCAATAGGATTTTCTACGATATCAAGCATGGCTTGTGATATTAGTTCTGGCTCATAACCATCCACCAACTTACCTAATTTACCATTTTTTAATATCTCTGAGGGACCATTTGGACAATTGGTTGCAACTATCTGACAACCGTGATGCATTGCCTCAACAAGTATGTTAGGTGAACCCTCTCTTTGCGAGGTCAAAAGACATACATCAGCATCTTTTAGGATTTGTTGAGGATCCTGATGCCAACCTTTGAAAATAACTCTTCTTTCGAGTTTCAATTCTCGAACCATATGTTGCAATCTTTTTCTCCTTGGACCATCACCAAGAATGGTCAACTTCCCCCCTCCCGTATTCTTGAAAAATAAATCGAAGGCTTTTATAGCTAGATCAATTCGTTTAACAGCAACTAATCGACCAACAACTACAAAGTGAGGACGGTTATCCTGATCATCTTTTAATTCCGGTTTAGACGTTTCCTTTTTTCCAGATTTTAATTTTTTTATATTAGGAATAACTGGGTTGTTAATTGTTTTAATTTTTTTTAAATCCAAACCCGTGCGCAAAGCTAAATCATGGGCCACGCCATCTGATACTGCCACGATTGCATCAGCTTCAATGTATATGCGAGAAACCAAATTTGTGACAAACCTCCATCTCAAAAAAAACTTATTTTTTAATGAATTTATTGTACCGCTTAAATTCGTTCTTTCACTTATTAAAATTTTTATGTTCTCTTTTGCCAAACGTTTTGATAAAAGCGCAGCTATATTAAAATACGTGGTAGCTGAAATAAAAGCTACTGGCTTACGCCTTTTCATATAATTGGAGATGTATTTAACATAGGATAATGATTTTGGGAAAAATATCGGAATAATAACCGGTAGAAATAATTCTTTTAACAGATCGGGTGCCGCTTTAACACAATACCATCGAGAGGCAACATTCAAACTAGGGCACATAATTATTATGTTCACTCTCGGATCTACATTAGAACTATCTCCTTTTACTGGAGATAATAAATCAACTTCCCATCCCTCAACAGCCAATTGATTAGCTAGGTTTACGGACATCTTTTGGACCCCACCACCAGATACTCCGCGCGTTAAAATAGCAATTTTATTCAATCTACTTCCAAATCATTCTTACCTGATATAGTTTTTTCCAGTTCAAAAGCTGTATGTAAACATCGAACTGCTAGTTCAGCATACTTTTCTTCGATAACTACTGAAATTTTTATTTCTGACGTAGATATCATTTTAATGTTTATGTTCTCAGCAGCTAAAACAGAGAACATTTTGCTAGCAATTCCTGCATGGGATCTCATACCAACTCCTACTATCGATAATTTCACGATTGTATCATCGCCAGTGATGATACAGCCCCCCAGTTGACTCGAGAGATTTTTCAGGATCATCACTGTCTCATCAAAATCAAGCTTCGGAACAGTAAACGTAAAGTCAGCAATACCATTTGAACCTATATTTTGCACAATCATATCTACTTCGATATTTTTTTCAGCAACCGGCCCTAGGATATCAGCGGCTATACCCGGTCTATCGGGAACATTACTTACCATTATTCGTGCCTCGTTTTTCTGTAGCGTAATACCAGAAATTAGTGCTTGTTCCATTCCCATTCCTTCTTCCTCATCAATAATTAAAGTTCCAGAGTCTTCTTCAAAAGTAGACAAAACTCTCAGTTTTACATTGTAGTTTCTAGCAAATTCAACTGCCCTTATCTGTAGCACTTTAGCACCAAGTCCAGCTAGCTCTAACATTTCTTCATAAGTAATAACATCGAGTTTTCTCGCATCAGAAACAACACGCGGATCGGTAGTATATACTCCACAAACGTCTGTATAGATTCTACATTCATCAGCGCTGATAGCGGCTGCTATAGCGACTGCCGAAGTGTCTGAACCACCCCTGCCCAATGTGGTAATATTATTATCTCGATCTACACCTTGAAACCCAGTAATAACCACCACTCCTTCGTCTAACAGATTCGTTATGTTATGTGGAGCAATTTCTGTAATTTTTGCCTTACCAAAAGAATTATCGGTTTGAACAGGTACCTGCCAACCTGCCATTGGGTAGGATTGAACTCCTATCGACTCTAAAGCTGAACACAACAGCCCTACAGAGACTTGCTCACCTGTAGCTAAAACAAAGTCTACCGCTTTACCTTTTTCGACCTTAAATTTACTCGCTAGATCAAGGAGTCTATTTGTCTCTCCACTCATCGCAGAAACTACAACTGCTAGGCGATTACCTTCTTCTTTAAGGGCTTTAACTTTATTAGCAACATGCAAAATAGCTTCTACACTTGCTACCGAGGTGCCTCCAAATTTTAAAACTAGTAATGCCATTCCAACAGCCCATAATTAATATCAAAAATACTCATATATTTTCAGTGATCCAGCCTCTACCGAACTCTATTAAGTCTTTAAACTCGCTAATAAACTCCCCGCCAGCTTGCGCTAAGTCGGACCTACCACCGCCTTTTCCACCATCTTGCCTCACCATGTGGTTTATCAACTCCACCGCACTTATGTTGTTTGATAATTTTTTACTGACTCCCACTACTAATCTAAGTTTCTTACCCAAAGAGGAAGCTAGGATTACAATAATACCGTTTGCCGTTGGGCGATTTTTTAAATTGTCTGCGAGTCTCCTCAGCTCTTTAGGCTCAACGTTATCTAATTTAGCAAAAACTAATTTTATATTATTAATTTCTTCTGCGCGCTCATAAACATCGTTAACAATGTCATCTAATGAGGATTCTTTATATTTTTTTAACTCACGTTCTAAATTTGATTTTTCTTCAATCAATAAACCTAATTTATCTAGAATTTTGACTTCCGGGGTTTCAAGGGTAGAGCTTATAGTTCTTACTAATTTTTCAATATTACTCGCGTGACGCTCTGCCTCAATCCCACAAAGAGCTTCAATCCGCCTAGTTCCTGACCCAATTGACGATTCAGAAAGGATTTTAAAGAATCCTAGTTCACCCGTCTGCGATACATGCGTACCACCACATAGCTCAGCCGAGAAGTTGCCCATACTGAGAACCCGAACTTTATCACTATATTTTTCGTCAAAAAAAGCTATGGCTCCAGAATTAATAGCATCAGATATTTCCATTATTTTTGTCTCTACTTCTAAATTCTCTCTAATTTTACTATTTACTAACCTCTCAATTTTCTGAAGTTGTGAATCAGAAACTGCTTCGGGGTGTGAAAAATCAAATCTCATTCTATTAGCAGCAACGTAAGAGCCCTTTTGACCAACCCCCTTACCCAGTTCGCATCTTAGAGCCGCATGTAACAAATGCGTGGCCGAATGGTGGATAGTGGTCTTGATTCGAGATTCTATATTTATCACTGCCTCAACTTTTTCTCCCTTTTGTAATTCGCCTTCAACTTGTTCTCCTATGTGTATAAATACGTTATTTATAACTTTTGTATCTCTTACTTCAAACATCCCACCCTGAGATTTTATTACGCCAATATCACCAACTTGTCCTCCAGCTTCCGCGTAAAATGGTGTTTCCTCAATACATATAACACCTAGCTGGTTCTTTAGAATCTTATTGGTTTTTACACCCTCGTAATAAATGGAAACCACTTTTGATACATTTTGTCTTTTAGTATAACCGCAAAATCTTTGAGTAAACTCATCAGAGTCAAATGTAGATTTCAACAGTCCGTGGAAACCTTCTTCTTTCCCAAATTTACTAGCACTTTTTGCTAAAAGCTTTTGGTTTTCCATTAATTTTTCGAAACCAACTGTATCAATTCCTAAACCCTGTTCTTTCGCAATGTCAGTGGTTATGTCAAGAGGAAACCCATAAGTATCATAAAGTTCGAAAACAATTTCACCTTCTAAGGTTCCAGTAGTATTTTGCTTTATTCTTTTATCCAAAATGCCTAGACCTCTACTTAAGGCCTCAGTAAAGCGTTCTTCTTCAGTTTTTAGAATATATGTAATGTGATCCTGTTTTTCTCGGAGGTCTGGGTAAGATTCGCCCATAATGTCGGTTAACGGACTAACTAACAAATAAAAAAATAGTTTTTTATCACTTACTTTACGACCGTAACGTAAGGCCCGACGAATAATCCTTCTAAGAACATAACCTCTTCCTTCGTTACCAGGAACCACGCCATCCATTACAAGGAAAGTAGCTGCTCTGATATGGTCGGAAATAATTCGTTGAATTGAAATATCTTCCACATTGTTGCCCAAAGAACTTATTACAGCGTTATTAAGTTTTTTAAAAAGATCTATCTCATAATTACCTGTGACATTTTGCAAAACTGCAGCAATCCGTTCCAAACCCATACCTGTGTCTACCGCTGGTTTTGGAAGTGGATTTTTCGCACCGGTTGAATCCATTAAATATTGCATAAAAACTAAGTTCCAAATTTCAACAAATCTATCACCGTTCTCATTTGGGGATCCAGGAGGCCCTCCTTCTACGTTCGGCCCATGATCATAGAATATTTCTGTGCAGGGGCCACACGGCCCTGTATCCCCCATTGCCCAAAAATTATCTTTCTCTCCGCATTTAATTATTCTGTCTTCTGGAACATTTATTTTTTTTCTCCAAATTTTGGCAGCCTCATCATCATCTTTATAAACAGTTACCAACAACTTTTCTCTTGGAATACCAAATTCATTTGTTAAAAGGTCCCATGCAAGCGCGATGGCTTCTTCTTTGAAATATGAGCCAAAACTAAAGTTCCCTAACATTTCAAAGAAAGTATGATGACGAGAGGTAAAACCAACGTTATTCAAATCATTATGCTTTCCTCCAGCACGTAGACATCTCTGAACAGAGGTAGCTGCCTTGTAAGGTGGCGTTGATTCACCTGTAAAATAATCTTTGAATTGCACCATACCAGCATTAGTGAAGAGCAGGGTTTTATCTTGTGCTGGTACTAGTGATGAGCTGTCGACTTTCTTATGTCCGTTTGACTCAAAAAATCCTAAAAAACATTCCCGAATTCGTTGAGTATCCATTATAGGGAATGCTCTCTCAATACAACTTTTATATCATTATAAGAAAAACCCCTGTGAGCAAGAAATCTAATTTTTTTTTCATGATCTTTTGGATTCTTCTCCACATCTTTTATTCCGCCAAACTTTTTTTGGAAAACATGCTTGGCTAATTCGACCCAACTTGAATCAAATTTATCGAACGATTCTTGGATATTTTGTTCATCTATTCCTTTATTTTTCATTTCCGAAAATATCTTCTTTGGACCAAATCCCAACTCTGATCTATATCTCAAATATTTAACAGCAAAAGCTCTATCGTCCAAATAACCATTTTCTTCTAATTTATCGAGGACCTTATCTACGACCTCAATATCCTGAGTTTTACTTGCTAACTTAGTTTTTAATTCATTTTTTGCATGGTCTCTTCGAGCAAGAATTCGCAGTGCTCTTTTGAATACGGTTTTGTAATCCGCGCCTGCTTTCATCAAGAATCCTCAATATCCTCAACTTCAACAGTTTTATTTGTGAAAAATATAGCCCTTATTTTGTTTTCTATCTCTTGGGCGAGCTCAGGATTTTCTTTTAAATAAATGCGGACGTTCTCTTTGCCTTGACCCAACCTTTCGCTATCATAGCTATACCAAGCACCAGTTTTTTCGATTATATTATTTTGCACCCCCAGCTCAATTAATTCACTCTGCCTCGATATACCTTCATTATACATTATGTCAAAGTTAGCTTGTTTAAACGGCGGGGCCACTTTGTTTTTGACGACTTTCACTCGTGTCTCGTTACCAATAATCTCATCGCCTTTTTTCAAAGCCCCCGTTCTTCTTATATCAATTCTGACAGAAGAATAAAATTTTAGTGCATTACCTCCGGTCGTGGTTTCAGGATTCCCGAACATCACCCCTATCTTCATTCTAATTTGATTAATAAATATGACTAAAGTATTCGAACGTTTGATATTCCCGGTTAATTTTCTTAAAGCCTGTGACATTAATCGAGCTTGCAACCCTACGTGTGTATCTCCCATATCCCCTTCTATCTCAGCTTTTGGCGTTAAAGCCGCAACAGAGTCAACGACAACCAAGTCGACTGCGGCTGAGCGAACCAACATATCAGTTATCTCCAAAGCTTGTTCACCCGTATCCGGTTGAGAGACTAATAGATCTTCAACGTTTACACCGACTTTTTCGGCATAGCTTGGATCAAGTGCGTGCTCCGCATCTACAAAAGCTGCAGTGCCCCCCGCTTTTTGAATCTCTGCCACTGCATGCAAAGTTAATGTAGTTTTTCCAGAGGATTCTGGACCGTATATTTCAACTACCCTACCCCTAGGAAAACCTCCAATACCTAGAGCTATGTCAATACTCAAGGAACCAGTAGAAACGGCATCAACTGGTGCTACCTCATTTTCATTTCCCATCCGCATTATGGAACCTGATCCAAATTGCTTTTCAATTTGAGATAGGGCCATTTTTAACGCTTTTTCTTTATTTTGATCCATTAATATTCCTTTAATTGCTTCCATATTCAAACGCACTCTCAGCTTTATAGACTATCAATCTGCTGTAAGATATGCCAGTAATTGTACCAATAAAAATTCAGTACTAAGTATTCTAATATTTTCTCTATCACCTTCAAAAAATTTTGTGAAAGTTTCCGTTGTTTCAAAATATTTAAATCCAAAACAAACAGTTCCTACCGGTTTTTCGCTGCTACCACCATCTGGGCCCGCAATACCGCTGACAGCGATCCCTATCTCAGTCGAGGCTCTATGAGATATACCTTCGGACATCTCGCGAACCACTTCCTCACTGACAGCCCCATAATTTGTCAATGAAGATTTTTTGACACCTAAGAAATTCATCTTCGCTTCGTTCGAATAAGTTACGAGCGAACAATCAAACCAAGTAGAACAACCGGGAACATCCGTTATTGTTTTAGCAAATAAACCGCCTGTGCAAGATTCAGCAGCCGCTATTCTCAACCTAGAAGTGCTTAAATGCTCGCCCAATTTAACGGCTAATTGTTTTAGATTTTTATTAAGGTTAGTCATTTAATCCTTTTTTCATTGATTCTTTTCTCATTGAAAAACTTCGTGAGTAACAAGCTACAAGCAGCTTCCTCCACACCCCCTATTATTTCAATTTTAGTATTCTTTGAAACTAGATTAATGACACTCCCAGCAGCTCCATTTTTTAGATCGTAAGCCCCAAAAATCAGAGTCTTTATTCGAGCTTCAATTATTGCTCCTGCACACATCGGACAGGGTTCGAGTGTGGTATACAATAAACTTTCAGGCAACCTATAATTTCCCAATATTTGGGCGGCAGCCCTCAGGGCCAAAATTTCGGCATGCGCTGTAGGATCATTTAACTGCCTCGTTTTATTAAACGATGATGCAATTACTTCAGTACCCTTGAGAACAATCGCTCCAACCGGAACTTCTCCCTGACTAGCAGCTTTTTCTGCTAAAGCCAAAGCATTTCGCATTATTTGACTTCGATTCAACCTTAATCTACCAATGCAAGTAATTACTTCTTATAGCCCAGCCGCGTGTAAAATTTTTCGGGTACCAAGGAATCTTTTTTATAACAAATGAAAGAGCAGTAATCTTTTCCAATTTTTTTCGCTGGTTCTACAACTACAAATGGTTTACCCTCGTCCTCAAAATCGACATTTTCCATTGCAGCCTCGTGTGCGCAATAAACAGGAAAGTCCTTCCTTCCGTAAGTAATTTTTTGAGGTTTCTTTAACATTAAAAAAGCATTTTCACCTTTGTATTTACCTTCTTGTACTAGTCTTCCACCGCTTCCACAAGGCTTCATTTTAATCGTTACTTTTTCTGAATCCTCGCTGATTTCAAGGGTTTGCAAGTGGCCATGAAGACCCGATATGAACATCTTGATTTGCGCTTTCAGGTCGTTTGAACTTTGTTTTATTTTTTGTCTTATAGGACGCCACCAAGACTTGCAGCTTTCATTCATGATTACTTCTAGATCCTGATCTCCGTATCTCTTACCGATTTCGCTAAGCAAACTTGTCACCCAGTTACGATACAAATCATGCATCGATAAGAACTCATTGTACATTCGACGGGTTAGTTTTTTAGCTTTATCGTAATCCCCGCTATCAATCGCTTCAATAATTCTATCGACGGTTTTTTTTTCCATTTCCGAAATTTCATTTGAACTGAAAAAATAGTCTCCGCTTTCTTTCATAATCCCTGCTCCTATCTCTTATAATAAAACTCTAAATAGCATTGTTGTAATCTACCGCAAATAGAATTGAGATTAATGACTCACAAGAAAAAACTGGGGTTTTAGTCGCCTACTATTAACCTTAAGGTAGATGAAATATCTTTAAGCTCCCTTTTTCTCATCTCAGGATCGGTTTTAGAGTTACGGACACTTTTTTTAATGTATCTAGAAATTAATCCTAAACCGATTTGTATCATACTGAACCGAGCCTTACCAAGCGGCCAAAGAAAAAATAGTCTCACAAAACTTAGTGTTAACCTAATCATGACCGCCTCGTAAGATTTTTCCTTGGCAAAAAACGTGTTAGGACCACTGCCCAAAATAATATAACTATCAAACCTTCTATTGATTCCATATATGCCTCCGGGTTTTAAATAAGGTTAATTCATACCTAATTACCTGGTATTAAGCCATAAATTTAATCAATTTGCTAGTGGTTAAGTAAAAATTTTTAGTTCGACCATTTCGGCTGGCATTTTGGATTTTTAGTGCTTTTTTCCTATTTTAGACCTTTGAAATAAAAAAAAGCCAAGCCTCGAGGTCCATATTTGACTTTTTTTCAACAGAGTGTGAAAGCTTCAATTCATCCCCAAACCAGTCCGACAAAACATATGGAAACGCTATTGGGCGAACACCGAAAGGGTCCATAACAGACGCACCCTCGGGCCCGTGATTCACTGTAAGTTCAATGATTACTGTACCCGAAGAATTAATCTGCTCTAACCAAGAGGTTATTGCTTTCTTAGGATTCCATGCCTGGTCAAGAGAGTTACTGTAAACAAAATCAAAAGAGTTCACCCACTCAGCTTTCCTCTCATGAAAATCCCAAACGAATGATAAAGGGAACTCCTGGGCAGACTCTGAAATATCGGTTCCGATAGCATGGATTCTTTCGAAATTTGAGGTCAAATAATTTTGTTCGAAACCATTTCTTGTGCCGTGACAAATTCCTTTGATTATCTCGCCTGATTTTATGCTCAATGCTTTTTCTGCAACTCTATCTAAAGTTTTATCATCTGCCCATACCTTAGAAAGTTTACGAATATTATGGTCTATTTGGGTTTTACGATATTCATCGTAAGAATTATATTCATATAAGACAAAATCTTGATTTGCTTTTCTATGAACAAGGCAAAGATTAAATGGAATAAGAAAAAAGTTAAATAGCTCTCTTATTTTTTTCAAAAACTTCTTAATGAATTTGATCATTTTATTCATTTCAATTACTCGCGCTATATAATGGTCGGAAAATCTCAGTTAAACCTTGCACCTAATTCCACTATCTGGCTGATTTTTTCACTCTAGAGAGAAATTCTGGAGGTCTTTTTCTAATCCATGCAATAAACTTCTTTAATTCACTAGAGTTTCTTAATTTATTTGCAGAATTATATCTCATTGCCAGTGCTGAGTCAGAGAATTTAGAATGAATTTCCTTATGGCATTGGTGATGCAGTAAGATAGTCGGGCTTTTCTTGCCTCCTTTTGACCTTGGGATAAGGTGATGCCTACTTTGAGGCACGTGTTCCGGTATCTCACGCCCACAAAGTTCACATACCGGAATATTTCTCATGATTTTATTTCTTGTTTTCCAAAAGGCTGTCTATCAATAAGTGTTTTTATAAGACCTTCATTCATTGTAAATTTTGGCTCCCAATCCAATAATCTTTTATTTTTCTCAATTGAAACCTGGAAGGGAACCATCACTTTTTTAAGCTCACTGCTTTTTCCAGCAAGGAAGGCACAAAGCTTAATCATAGCCAGAGGCACTGGTAACAACAAAGGCTTCCTATTAAGGATTTTAAGAAAAGACAAGATTAATTGATCAAACGTGATATCCTTACCATCTGATACCAGGAAAGTTTGATCATCCGCAAGTGGATTTACTATACAAACATTAATAAAATCATATAAATTTTCAACGTAAACATAATCACGAGGTTCTGAAAAACAATTTACTGGAATAATTGGTAATCGACTAATTAATTTAGTTAATTTAAGAAAATTTGCTTTCACTGCCGGTCCATATATCAATGGAGGGCGAATAACTATCAATCTCGTTTCAGTATTCTTGGTCATCTCCCATAACGCATTTTCTGCTAAGAGTTTTGACGAAGCGTAGGGTCCAATTGGGCCTGGGGTGTCGTCTGCCTGAAGAATTCTATTTCTACTATCCTCGCCATAAACCTTTACACTGCTAATAAAAATAAACTTTTTTACACGATTCTGAATTGCCTGGCGGGCTAACCTTATAGTTCCTTGGACGTTCACAGCATTTAGATTTAAAAGGGATTGTGGAGAGTCGTAACAATCATGGGCAACCCCTGCGCAATGAATAATGTAATCAATATTAAGATATTTTAAAGTTAAGTTTTTATTTTTGTTTAAATCAAAATCATTAAGAAAAAAACAATCGTTATACTGAGCGTTGATTTTTTTCCTTGAGGCAGCATAAATTTTATAAACTTTATCCCTCATATACAACTCTACTAAATTAGAGCCAAGGAAACCGCTAGCCCCTGTTATTAAAATATTTTTCTTCATTGAAAAAATTTGTCTTTTAACACGCTGCACCTATTAAAGAGTTGATATCGCTTATTCCATCGTCCTTCATCAGTTGGACGAGTTCTTTTTTCAATTTTTGAATCAAAAATGGCCCCTGGTAGACCAAAGCGGTGTAGAGTTGTAATAAACTAGCTCCCTTAGCAATTCTCTCATAAGCCTCTCTACCGTTGGATACTCCTCCAACGCCAATCAGAGTCAACCGATCACCTGAAACTGAAAAAATATCAGATACCATCCTCGCCGATATATCAACTAAGGGCGGCCCAGAAAGCCCTCCTTTTTCGTTGGAAAATTTATCTTTCAAATAGTAATTTCTTTTTATTGTGGTATTACAAACTACTAACCCCTGAACTTGATATTTTAGGGCAATGCTTATAACGTCTTGCAAATCCTCATCGGCCAAATCGGGAGCAATTTTGATAAATATTTTTGATTTGATTTTCTTTGTTTTTAACGCATTTAAAAGTATATCCATTTCATCACGCTGTTGTAGATCACGTAAACCTGGAGTATTTGGTGATGAGATATTAATAGTCAGATAATCTGCAAAGTTATCGAATTTTTGAGCACCATCCAAATAATCTCCGACTTTATTTAAAGTTTCTCTATTTGCTCCCAAATTAATGCCGACCGGTAAAGTTCGCTTAACTTTTTTTAAATTATTATAAGCGTAATCAAAGCCTAGGTTATTAAAACCCAACCTGTTAATAATTGCTTCATCAGACTTTAGCCGGAAAAGTCTTGGGCGAGGATTTCCTCTCTGAGGTTTTGGCGTAATGGTGCCAACTTCCGTAAATCCAAATCCTAGGTTGCCTATTCCAGAAATTACTTCTGCATTTTTATCAAACCCTGCCGCCAAACCGAAAGGGTTTGAAAATTTTTTGCCGAATAAACAATTTTCTAAAATAGTGTCATCTTTTTTATCTAATCTAATGCTCCCGAATAATTTTAAACTATTTAACATAAACCTGTGTGAAAACTCAGGATCAAATCTAAAAATAATCGGCCTTAAAATATTATAAATTTCCAAAGGATGTTCCAGTTTTAACTCTCAGCTCAAACTTTTTAATATCATACAGATATAAGGCTCACGAAAAAAGCGACACAGACGATAAGCTTTAAACAGAAAAAGTTAATCATGACTTTTTCCATCTGCAATTCCCACTGATAATGTCGATACTGTCTCAGCAATATCTAAACAAGCAAAATTCACACTGATTTGAGAGGGATCCCTCCTACGACGATGATGAGTGTAAATACCGCAATTTTGGCAAAAATAATGTTCAGCAATATTTTTATTCCATTGATATAAACTTAGGCTTTCTTTGCCTTTAATCAAAAAAAAAGAGTTTTCAATGACTGGTTTCATGATAATTGACTTTTTAGTACAAAGTGAACAATTACATTTATACAGTCCCTCGAGAATAGAACTTGTATTTATTTTAAAGCGAACTTTCTCACAGTGACAGGAGCCCAAATAGTCAGATTTTACTTCTTCCATATGGAATTAAACCAACAAACAAGTTTAGTAATATAATTAATCATCTATTTTCGTTGCTGTAAACGCTAACCCAGAATAATATTGCTTATTTTTTTTCCAAACGTTAGAAAGAATGCTATTTAGCATTATCGCAAACAACCACCAGAAAAGAATTAAAATCCTGAAAATTAATAACCTAGAAGACATTGAAGCTATTGAAATAAACATGCCCACTCCTATTTTTGTAATTTTAATATCGGTAAAACCGGCATCTTGCAACAACTTCAATAGACCAGTATGGGTAAAACGAAAATAATCATCAGGATCAGCGTGGTACTGATACAGAAAAGGAACAAAACCCTCGAGACAACCCCCAATTTTTAAAGATCTATGAATATTTGTTAGTAGAAGTTTATGATTATATATATGCTCTAAAACGTTCATCAAAAGAGCGAAATCGAAACACTGCTTCCCTACATCAAAGTTTTTTTCTAAATCAATTGCCATTATTTTATTGGACGCATCAGCAGCTATATCCGTATAGGTTATGTTGCAATTGTTAAGATCCAAAAAATGGTAGTAGGAACTAAATCTATTTTTTGCGCCAAAATCAATTCCTTGGCCTTCAAGCGATTTATCTAACAAATATACGTTATGAAGAGTCCTAATTAATGATCTTTTCTTGAAACATTCTCTAGCAAGCACTTTGCATTTTTTAATTAAACTGGCCAGAGTCAATTGCCTCCATTTTAAGCAAGCGGTAAAGTCCTTATGACAAGATTTCTAATTTCGGACATATCTTCCATTGCGAATCGAATACCTTCCCTACCCAAACCGGAATCTTTGACGCCCCCATATGGCATATTATCTACCCTGTATGAAGGGACATCTCCTACAACTACTCCACCTACATCAAGCTTATCCCAAGCCTGCTGTATCTTGTAGACATCTCGAGTGAAAACACCTGCCTGCAATCCAAATTTTGAATCGTTTACCATTTCTATAGCTTGCTCCCAGGTGGAGAACTTTTGTAAAACTGCAACAGGACCAAAGGCTTCTTCTGTGCACACACTAGCACTTTTAGGAACATCCTCAAGAATCGTAGCCTCCAAGAGCGCCCCATCCCGTTTACCTCCGCACAGCAGCTTTCCTCCGGCATCTAAAGCCTCATCAATCCAGCTAGACAAACGACAAGCCTCGCTCTCCGCAATCATAGGCCCTACAAAAGTCTTTTCGTTTTTAGGGTCTCCAGCGATAAGTGAGCTCGCTTTTTCCACTAGCTTTGATTTCAAAGAATCATATATGCGATCATGTGCCACTATACGTTGCACCCCAATACAAGACTGTCCTGATTGATAAAAAGCACCAAAAATTAAGCGATCCACGGTATAGTCTATATCGGCATCCTCGTCAATTATTGCGGCAGCATTACCCCCAAGCTCTAACACAACTTTCTTTTTTCCACAACGAGCTTTAAGATCCCATCCGACGGCAGGAGAGCCTGTAAATGAAAGCAATTTCAATCGCTCATCAACTGTGAACAAATCCGCACCATCTCGTGAACAAGGAAGAATAGAAAAAGCGCCTTTAGGTAAATTAGTCTCGCCCAAAACCTCTCCCATAATGATTGCCCCTAAGGGTGTACGAGATGCCGGCTTCATCACAAATGGACAGCCAACAGCGATTGCTGGAGCAATTTTATGTGCAGCCAAGTTTAATGGAAAATTAAACGGTGATATAAAAGAACATGGACCTATCGGTACTCTTTTCCACATACCTCTATAACCTATGGCTCTAGGGCTTATATCTAAAGCTTGGAGCTCCCCATTAAATCTAGTGGTTTCTTCTGCCGCAACTTTAAATGTATCAATTAACCTTTCAACCTCTCCTTCAGCATCTTTTATTGGTTTGCCTGCCTCGACACATAACGCAAACGCAAGCTCATCAAAAAGCTCTTTAAACCTATTAACACAATGTTCTAAAACCGCTTGTCTTTCAAATGTGGCCATTTCAGCCAAGGGCTCCATTGAGTCTACTGCAGCCTGGATACCCATCTCAATCACATTCGAATCAGCCAGTGCTACTCTGGTTGCAGTTTCTCCTGTGTACTTATCTTTAACAACTAAATCTGAATTAGCATAAACGGCTTCGTTAGCTAAAATATAAGGGTATTCTTTTCGTAAACTTGTCATCTATTTATCCACCGTAAAATTCCTATTAAATCTAAAAATTTAAAATCTTTAATTATCCATACCTTTTCTAAATTTTAGCGCTTTGTTCCTTAATTTTTTTATTAAGTATTTCATCATTCTCTGAGTAATCTACTGGGCAATCTATAAGATGAACACCAGGATTATTCAAACAAGTTTCTAAAGTGCTGATTAAAGATTCGGAACTATTAACTCGATGACCATGCGCCCCATAGCTCTCTGCATATTTTACAAAATCTGGATTACCGTATTCGAGACCCCAATCTTCAAACCCCATGTTGGCTTGTTTCCAACGAATCATACCGTAGCTAGAATCATTAAGTATCAGACAAGTAATATTCATCTGCAATCGAACTGCTGTCTCTAACTCCTGCGAATTCATCATGAATCCACCATCTCCACAAATCGCCATTATTTTTCTATCCGGATAAACGAGATAAGAGGCCATTGCTGAGGGCAACCCTGCACCCATAGTAGCTAATGCATTATCAAGCAAACACGTATTCGACTGATAAGCTGGGTAATTACGAGCGAACCAAATCTTATAAACCCCATTATCTAAGCATATCATTCCATCTTCAGGCATGACCTTTCGTATATCTGAGACCAGACGTTGGGGATAAATTGGAAATCTAGGATCATCTTTTCCCTCACTTATATTCTTGTCATGATGTTTCTTTACTTCCATCATTCTACCGAAGTCCCAATTAAGGTTTCCTTTCTTAGAGAGCTCGGTTTTTATTTGCCATATCGCGTTAGCAATATCCCCTATTACTTCAAGTTGAGGGAAATAAACCGGATCAACCTCCGCCGGACTGAAAGAAACATGAATAACTTGTGTGCTTTTTGATACTAAAACAGGCTCCGCTTCAGATGAGTGACTTGTTTCTTGATCCCGCGCAGTCCCGTGAGTCATAAAAAAGGGAGGCTTTTCAATAACATCATGACCAATATTTATAATCAAATCCGCAGTCTCGATGGCTCTATGCACATAATCACCTGATGATAAAGCAGCGCATCCCATAAAAAGTGGATGTCTCTCATCAATTACTCCTTTCCCCAGTTGAGTACTCACGAATGGAATACCTGTTTCATTCACAAAATCAGTCAACATATTACTTGTTAATTTCCGATTTGCACCTGCGCCTATAACAATTATTGGACTTTTTGCTTCTGCTAACTTATTTACCGCCGTTTGGATTGACTTGAGTTCTGCAACAGGCCTTCTAACTGAAGAAGGTTTAATCGGTTGCTCATCTGAAGATTCGTCAGCTATATCTTCAGGAAGTTCTAAATGGGTAGCTCCGGGCTTCTCTTGCTCAGCAATTCTCAAAGCCTCTCTAACTCTACTTGGTATATTATCGGCAGCAACCAACTGGATGGCATATTTTGTAATTGGTTTCATCATTTCAACAACATCTAATATTTGAAAGCGCCCTTGTTTAGAACTTTTAACTGGTTTCTGACCAGTAATCATCAACATAGGCATGCCACCCAGCTGGGCATAGGCTGCCGAAGTAGTGAAGTTCGTTGCACCTGGGCCCAAGGTTGAAATGCAAACCCCTGCTTTACCAGTTAATCTGCCATAAACGGCGGCCATAAAACCGGCTCCCTGCTCATGTCTAGTCAAAATAAGCTTTATTGATTTTGAACGAGAAAGGCTATCTAAAAAATCTAAATTTTCCTCACCCGGTATGCCAAATATATATTCGACCCCTTCATCCTCTAGAGCTTTTACAAACAGATCCGACCCTTTGATTTTCATTGTGCCCCCTAAAACATTAAAAATTATAATTTATTAATAGATACAATCATAACTTAATAACATTCACAGCCAAAATCGTTTTTCAAGCAGTTTTTATAAGCTAAATAAATATAAAAATGTTAGCACTTTTATCGAGTTAATTGAAAAGATAGGTTTCGCAAATAAATACTTCGAGTGAATCTGCATGGTCCGAATCCCAATAGTGATTCTATTCAATCTAATATTACCATCAAAATGCCAATTTATACTTATGGTAATGCAAATTTTTTAATCATTTTACAAATTGTATTAAATACAAAAATTTTTGAGGAGAAACTTTGGTTTATAATAATATGAAAAGAATTTTAAAAAGAAAGGAAAAAATCGTGGCTGATGACAACAAAAGACTCATAAATGCCATAGAAGCACTTGTAAATCATAATTTCATGAAGATCCATGAATCAATTTGGAAATTTATTTTTTTCAATTTATTGCGAGGTTTAGCAATTGGTTTAGGTTCAGCCATTGGTGCAACGGCTTTAGTTGCCCTATTAATCCAAATTCTAAGCCAGTTTGAATTTATTCCAATTATTGGTAATTTGGCACATGAAGTAATTGAAATAATCGAAAAATTAGATAAGTCTTAATTACAATGTATAATCTCTTTTGTATTACCAGTGTTTATTCTTCAAAACATCATTACAACTCAATTGTCCACATGATCCAAACCCCACTGTTTATGTTGTTTTTAAAAAAAAACTACTCCCACTCAATAGTGGCAGGTGGTTTACTTGTTATATCGTAAACAACACGAGCAATTTTTGGTATAGAGTTTGCGATGCGAGTGGCTACATTATGAAGAAATGAATAATCTAGTTCAGCAGATTTAGCAGTCATAAAATCGATGGTCGTTACGGCACGCAAAGCTACTACGTACTCATAGGCTCTTCCATCTCCTTTAACTCCAACTGATTTTACGGGTAGAAACACCACAAACGCTTGGCTAACAGTATTATAAAGATCTGCTTTTTCCAGTTCCTCTATAAAAATAAAGTCAGCTTCTCTAAGTATCTCACATTTTTCATATGTCACGTCTCCTAAAATCCGTACAGCCAACCCCGGTCCAGGAAAAGGATGGCGAGACATGTGACTTGTTGGAAGGCCGAGTTCTAAACCTATGTTCTTAACTTCATCTTTGAAAAGATTACGAATCGGCTCTAGAAGTTTTAGCTTCATAGTTTCGGGCAGACCTCCTACATTGTGATGCGATTTAATCACCTCCCCCATGCCTCCTGCTACCCCCGCTGATTCAATCACATCTGGATATATCGTTCCCTGTGCTAACCATTTTATATTTTCTAATGTTTGCGCCTCACGTTCAAATACTTCGATAAACGTCCTGCCAATAATTTTCCTTTTTATTTCGGGCTCTGAAACACCCTTTAGGTTATTCAAAAAAATTGCCCTGGCATTTATCACCCTTATCTTTAGACCTCTATCTTTAAAAATTTGTAGAACTGCAGAGGCCTCATTTTTTCTTAATAGTCCATTGTCAACAAATAAACAAGTAAGCCTATCACCAATTGCCAAGTGAATTAATGCGGCTACAACCGAGGAATCAATACCTCCACTCAACCCCAGAACAACACTATCGTTTCTCACTAAATTTTTTATCGATTCTATACTTCGTTCGATAAAGTTTGATGATGTCCAGTCTTGCTTACATCCACACAAATCTACGCAAAATCTTTTTAATATTTCCAGTCCTTTAGTCGTATCTTTCACCTCAGGATGAAACTGCAAACCATATAGCATTCTGTCTTCATTGGCTATGCCAGCAATAGGAGTGGTGGTCGTTGATGCAATACATTTAAATTGATTCGGTAATTTCGTCACACTGTCACCATGGCTCATCCATACATCAAGCAATCCGTGTCCATCTTCGTTAACACTATCCTCTATATCCGCTAGCAATTTCGAGTGGCCACGAGCTCTTAAGATAGCATGGCCATACTCCATTATCACAGTCCGCGAAACTTCTCCACCCGCCGTAAGGGCCATGAGCTGCATCCCAAAACATATGCCCAACACTGGACAACCTAGCTCAAACAAAGCTGAATACTTATTTACGTGGTGTTCGTCAACTGATTCAGGACCTCCCGATAAAATTACTCCGTTCGGACTCGTTTCATTTAGAAAACTTAGATCGCTGTTGCAAGAAATTATTTCGCAAAAAATATTTATCTCTCTGATTCTACGGGCAATTAACTGTGTATATTGAGATCCGAAGTCGATTATTATAATTTTTGTCATAAGATTAGAGGTTTAGTCGAGCCGATAATTTGGAGCTTCTTTGGTGATTTGTACGTCATGTGCATGACTTTCACGGGTGCTTGCGTTAGAAACTCTCACAAATTTTGTTTTACTTCTGAAAGTCCCTAAATCTTTACAACCTGTGTACCCCATTGCCGCTCTGACACCGCCTGCTATTTGATAAATTACTTTACTTAGCGGCCCTTTATAGGGAACTCTCCCTTCAATTCCCTCTGGCACTAATTTATCAAGTTCGTTAAGCTCTTGAAAATATCTATCTGATGAACCATCACGTTGAGACATAGCGCCTATTGAACCCATTCCGCGATAGGATTTGTAAGACCTACCCTGGAATAATTCCACCTCTCCAGGCGCCTCCTCAGTGCCAGCAAACAGAGAACCAATCATTACACTATTGGCTCCCGCTGCAAGCGCTTTCGCCACATCTCCTGAGTAACGTACGCCGCCATCTGATATAACAGCGACACCTTTTCTATTAAGAGCCTGAGACGCCTCAATTACCGCAGTAATTTGTGGAACACCTACTCCACTAACGACTCTAGTTGTACAAATCGACCCAGGGCCGATACCGACTTTCACGGCATGCGCCCCATGGTCTGCTAAGCAAATAGCTGCTTCTGCAGTAGCTATATTACCTGCTATAACTTGGGTGCTGTCAAAAGACCGTGTTACCCATTTCAACATATCCACAACCCCTTTAGAGTGACCATGAGCTGTATCGATTACTAGGACATCAACGCCAGCTTCCACCAAAGCTTCTGCTCGTTGTTTCGAATCCAAGCCAACGCCGATTGCAGCTCCGACGCGTAGTCGGGAACTCGAATCTTTACAAGCGTTTGGATATTCATCCGCCTTTTGGATATCTTTAACCGTAATAAGTCCCCTTAACGCAAAATCTCGGTTTATAACCAAAATCTTCTCAATTCTGTTAGCGTGAAGGAGAGACATGATTTTAGCCTTATCAGCTCCCTCTTCCACAGTCACTAGTCTCTCCTTAGGCGTCATCACCTCTTTTATCGCTGCCTCAAATCTCGATTCAAATCTTAAATCCCTAGAAGTGACTATTCCAACTAATCGACCATCCTCAACAACTGGAACTCCCGATATACCATTGGCTCTAGTTAATTCAAGGACATCTCCCACGGTTGCATCAGGTGAAACCGTGATAGGATCGAGTATCACTCCACTTTCAAATTTTTTTACGCTTTTAACTTGAGCAGCCTGCTCTGAAACACTCATGTTTTTATGAATAACTCCAAGCCCCCCTTCTTGAGCTATGGTGATTGCTAATTTAAACTCAGTTACGGTATCCATTGCTGCGCTAACAAATGGTATATTTAGTTTTATCTCTTCTGTTAGGTTTGTCGAAAGATCAGCATCCTTCGGCAATATCTCTGAATACGATGGCAACAACAGTACATCATCAAAAGTTAAACCTTTTTTATCAAGAATCATATTTCGCTCGTAATCTAACCATAATCCTATATTATAGGAGTTAGTCTGATGACAGTAAATCTGTCAGTCGAATTAATTATTAGGTGTTAAAAAATGCCGTCCGAATTTCAAAAAATTTTTTCCGTAGGTGAGTTAAACGAAAGTGTCCACAGACTTGTAAGTAGCCAACTAAAAGATATTTTTGTAAAAGGGGAAATCTCAAATCTTGCCCAACCAGCATCAGGCCATATTTATTTCTCTCTAAAAGAGAAAAATGCGCAAGTTAGATGTGCTCTTTTTAAAAATCGAACTCTTCATACGAAAATGTCCTTAGAAAATGGATTAGAAATTATAATCCATGGAACACCGAGTATTTATACTGTTAGAGGTGACTATCAAATCATTGTTGATTATCTAGAAACAGCAGGTGAAGGTCTGTTAAGGAGAAGATTTGAAGAGTTAAAACAAAAACTTCGTAAAGAAGGTCTTTTTGAGAGCTCATCGAAAAAAACGATCCCCAAATGGCCTAAAGCTATTGGGATAATTACCTCTCCCACAGGAGCCGCTATAAGAGACGTATTGTCGGTCATTAATAGAAGATGCCCGTCCATACCAGTCATTATTTATCCATGTCAAGTCCAAGGGGAAAACGCTTCAGCAACAATTGTTGATGCCATTCAAACAGCGAACCGAAGAAATGAATGCGATACGCTCGTTTTAACACGCGGAGGTGGCTCACTTGAAGATCTCTGGGCCTTTAATGAAGAAAGCACGGCAAGAGCGATAGCGGATTCTTGCATACCTATTTTGAGTGCTGTTGGGCATGAAACTGACTTTACAATTTCCGATATGGTGGCAGATACAAGGGCCGCCACTCCGTCAGCTGGAGCAGAGCTCGCATCACCAGATAGAGCGCAAGCTGCTTTAATTTTTCACAGTATCAACATGAGACTTAGAAAAGCCATCGAATTATTGCTTAAAGAAAAATATAACAGGCTCAAAGATAATAAAAATTCACTTATAAGTCCCGAAAATAAACTACTTGTTAATTTACAATTAAATGACGAACTAGGCCGGAAACTATATGAGACCGTAAATAAAAAAATTCAAAACACAAAATTAAAACTTTCTTATTTAAACACGGGTCTTATTCAGATTAAGCCTAATAAAATCTTGGCGGCGCATATTGAATCTATCTATGAATTGAGAGCTATGTTAAAAAGCTTATTTAAACAAAAAACTCAAGTACTCAGGCATAAGACTGAAACTGCAACTGCTGTTTTAAACAGCAATAATCCTAAAAATATCTTAAAGCGCGGTTATTCTATAACTCATGATGAGAATGACAACATAATCAGTAGTGCATCAAATTTATCAGAAAACTCAAAAATTACGACGATCCTTCACAGAGGTAAAGTCGTTTCGAAGATTGATAAAGTTATAAAGTAATTAAAAAGATTTAGATTGTTCATCTGCATGATAAGAGGACCTAACAAGAGGCCCACTCGCTACACTTTTGAAGCCCAAACCCAAAGCAAACTCTTCATATTCTTTAAATTCTTCAGGATGAACAAATTTCGTGACTGGTAAATGATGAGGGCTAGGCTGTAAGTATTGACCCAAAGTTACCATATCACAGTCAGCAGAAACTAGATCGTATAAAGTTTGTTTAACTTCATCTTTAGTCTCTGTAAATCCAAGCATGATGCCAGATTTAGTAGGTACATCAGGTGCAATATTTTTAAAGGATTTAATAAGTTCCAACGACCAGTTATAGTCTGCGCCTGGTCTAATTTGGCGATACAAGGACTTAACCGTCTCTAAATTATGATTGAATACATCAGGTAAATCAGAAGACAAGGCATCTAAGGCCCTATCCATACGACCCCGAAAATCAGGTACCAAAATTTCGATCTTAATACCATTAACAACATTCCTTATGTTGCGAATACAGTCTGAAAAATGTCCAGCCCCGCCATCTTTGAGGTCATCACGATCGACAGAAGTTATAACTAAATATTTCAAAGCCATTTTTGCTGCTAGCTCGGCTAACCTTTTTGGCTCGTCACTATCAACAGGAGTCGGTTTACCATGAGCAACGTCACAAAACGGACATCTTCTGGTACAAAAATTACCCAAAATCATAAAAGTAGCTGTTCCGCGACTAAAACATTCCCCTAAATTAGGGCAAGCAGCCTGCTCACAAACAGTATTTAATTTGGATTGCCTTAGAATATCTTTTAATTCAGCCACCTTATGGCCAATGGGCGCCTTCACCTTAAGCCATTTTGGTTTAGAGGGCGAGGTTGCCTTAATAACCTTTACGGGAATTTTGGCAACTTTATTTACTCCTCGGTCCTCTTTTTTTGGAATATCGATGTTATTTTCCATTTTTTTCGCGTTTTAAATTTATCAAAGACTCTCGACGATTATATATCAGGTTTATCAGAATTGAACGTAATTCTGTTGCGCATTCTATCAAACTCACATTTATGTTAAAATTTGCAAGTTGAGTCACTTCCAGATTTTTGTAGCCACAAGTATATATTTCATCGAAAGGAGAGAGATCCATATTTACGTTCAATGCCATTCCATGGTAACTAAAATTTTTACCGAAACGTAATCCTATTGATCCAATTTTTTTATCATCAATATAAATACCGGGTGCCCCATCTTTCCGAGACCCAGTTAATCCTTTCAGGGCCAAAAGATCAATCATCGACTGTTCAAGAATCGTTACTAGTTTACGAGGCGATAATTTCGAGCGGCGATAATTTATGATTGTATAGAGTACCAGCTGACCAGGACCATGATAAGTGGTTTTCCCGCCCCGATCGGTTTCCACGATCGGCAATCCTTTTGAATTTAAAATACCCGAAAAATCTGCGGACTTACCTAGAGTAATTACCGGATCATGTTCAAGAGACCAAATTTGGTCTGGTGAACTGGGGCTTTTTTTTACCTCTTTCAGCATATTTTTGTAACAAGTTAAGTAATTTTGAACAAAGAGATGTTTTGAAACTACATTCATAAATTTTTATAAAAATTGATTTTTTAATCGTTTATTTAGGCGTTATTAAAGCTAGGTCATTTGTTCGTTTAAACCAACCATTTCGTAGTGTTATAATACAACAACATTTTACAAAATAAATACACATGAATGCTTTAGATATAAAATCATTAAAAAAAACGTATACGAACGGTACCAATGCATTAAAAGGGATTAATTTACAAGTAGCTCAGGGCGATTTTTTTGGTTTACTTGGACCTAACGGAGCAGGAAAATCTACTATTATAGGAATAGTTAGCTCACTTATTAGAAAAACTTCAGGCTCAGTTAAAATTTTTAATACAGATATTGATGAAAACTTTCCTCTTGCTAAAAGCTTTATTGGAATCACACCGCAAGAAATTAACTTTAATCAATTCGAAACTGTGGAGGATATAGTACTTAATCAAGCTGGATTCTACGGTATGCCAAAAAATCTAGCTAAGGAACGTTTGAACGAACTTTTAAAGAAACTGCGATTAGAGGACAAAAGAAAAGAAGTTTCGCGCAATTTATCTGGCGGCATGAAAAGGCGATTGATGATCGCTCGTGCATTGGTACATAAACCCAGACTTCTTTTATTAGATGAGCCGACTGCAGGAGTTGATATTGAGATCAGGCACTCCATCTGGAGCTTTCTAGAGGAGCTTAATAATCATGGCACTACTATCATTCTTACGACCCATAATCTAGAAGAAGTTGAAATTCTCTGTAAAAACATAGGCATTATCAATTCTGGTCTTTTAATAGAAGACACCTCACTTCGGGGACTCCTGTCACAATTAGATTCTGAGAGTTACATTTTAGATTTAGAAAACGAAGTAACAGAATCACAAATAGCCGATTTTCCCGAATTAAAAACAATCGATAAGCACCAAATTGAAATTAACATTAATAAAAAAGACAAAAGCCTTAATACCTTGTTTCTAAAGTTATCAGACAAGGGTATTGCAATTAGAAGCATGAGAAACAAAAACAACCGACTTGAAAAACTTTTTCTAGACTTAGTATCTCCTACTTAGGAAAATCTTAATGAAAGAACTATACAGATCTTGGCTCATTAGTTTCTATACCATCTTTTCTAAAGAATTGAAGCGGTTCTTACGTATTTGGCTTCAGACTCTTTTCCCGCCAGCAATCACCATGGCACTTTATTTTGTTATATTCGGAGGTGTCATAGGTTCGCGCGTGGGATCAATGGAAGGACACGATTACGTTTCATATATTGCGCCCGGCATAATAATGATGTCGATAATAACAAATTCATACAACAATGTTGTATCGTCTTTTTTTGGAGCAAAATTTCAAAGACACATAGAAGAAATGTTAGTTTCGCCGACACCTAATGGTGTCATTTTAGCAGGTTACGTCTGTGGAGGAATTTGCCGGGGTGCACTTGTAGGTATGATAGTTACCGCGGTAGCAAGTTGTTTCACAAACATAGACATTCAACATATAGGTATCGCAATAACTGTAGTACTTCTTACAGCAGCTTTGTTTGCTATTTGCGGTTTTATTAATGCAATCTTCGCGAAAAAATTTGATGATATATCTGTAATACCTACTTTTGTCTTAGCCCCTTTGACCTATTTGGGTGGAATCTTTTATTCTGTGAATTTATTGCCACCGTTTTGGAAAGACCTTTCACATATTAATCCTATTCTTTATATGGTAAACGCACTTAGGTATAGTTTTATCGGCGTTAGTGACGTAAATATATACTTTTCAATAGGTATGATGGTCATATCGATTATCGTTCTTTTCTTTATATGCTTAATTTGCATGCATAAAAGTGTGGGGTTAAGGAGCTAAGTGAAACTTAGCGTTTTCAAAGCTTGAAATATTTCAACTCCAAGATTAAACGTTTCCCCGTCACCAATTTGTTTACCGTTGATGTCTTTTACGGCGACAATCCCTTTCGTGGTACTGGTTAGCAATAATTCATCGGCTTTCCACAAACTGTCTATTGAGATGTTGGTTTCCTCATGATCGATATTTTTTCTTCTCATTATCTCTAAAACTAATTCTCTTGTTACTCCAGGGAGTATATGTTCGTTTTCTTTAGGAGTAAGAACTTTATTTTTATGCACTAAAAATAAATTTGAGGTTGCGCCCTCAGTCAAAATACCATTTCTCTCGAAGATCGCTTCCTCTCCTCCGGATTTTTTAGCCTTAGTTTTTGCCCACGTATTCGCGTAAAGCGAAGTAGATTTCACGTTACATTTTTGCCATCGTATATCCTTCAATAGTATTGCTT
The DNA here is from genome assembly GCA_036158955.1 of Pseudomonadota bacterium. Lineage (GTDB taxonomy): Bacteria > Pseudomonadota > Gammaproteobacteria > TMED69. Next base: position 45,853 of record JAYYFI010000012.1, on the reverse strand, counting down.
TAACAACATTCAAGCGACGAGGCATATTAATTGGACTCGTCATTATAAATAATGTTGGATCATATCTGGTAGGATAATAATGGTCGCGCGGCGCAGCGCCTTTTGTAAATTGCAAGTACACGGAACAAAAGGGATTGTTGTTTAGCGAAAGAACTTCTTTAATAAGATCGTGAAGTTTAGTTTCAGAAAATTGGATATCCAGCTGCATATCTTTGGCACCGTCTTGCAGCCGCTCAAAATGATTTTTAAAATGTAAAAGATTACCCTCTACAGCTGCCATCACTTCGTAGATTCCTTCTCCAAAAATAAAACCTCGATCAAGCACCGAAATCTTAGCATCTGCAAGATTCACAAACTCTCCGTTTAAATAACAAATATTATTCATGTCTGTCTTCTTCAAAATGAATTAGCACACTATCAATCAAGCGTTTAAAGAAACCACCTTCAAAGACATCCTCTAAGGCAATAAGATCATATGCCGTGTCTTTTCCACCATAATTTTCAACCACTATTTTACCTAGTTTTTGACCTTTTTTTATAGGTGCTCTCAATTTGTTGTTCACGACGATATCTAAATCCACCGATTCAGAATGGCCGGCAGGTCGCAATGCGAAAATATCTCTTGCTGAGCCGACTTCAATTTCATCATTCTCGCCTTCCCATACCTTTAACTTCCTTATGGCAGTAGATTTTTCAAACAAACGTTTTGACTCGAAAAAACGAAAACCATAATCTAACAACGCTTTAGTATCCCTAAACCGAGCTTTATTAGTCTTTGCGCCAATCACTGCAGCTATTAACCGAATTAGACCATTATCACCTGATGACACCAAACAGTAGTCTGCGGATTCTGTATATCCAGTTTTTATTCCGTCTACAAATCCGCTTTTTCGCAGTAAAATATTTCGATTTCTTTGCATAATGTTATTGAACGTATAAGACTTTACACTGAACCTTTTGTAGATTTCAGGAAATTCATGAATGAGTTTTTGGGATAAATTCACCATATCTTTGGCTGTCGTATAGGTCTCTTTTTCTGGCAAACCTGTAACATTTCCAAAACTGGTATCTTCTAGTTCGAGCTTTTCTGCGAAAACGTTCATCTGGCTAACAAACGAGGCCTCTGAGCCGTAAATATGCTCAGCTAGCGCTACACTGGCATCATTACCAGACTGTATAATCATTCCGTTCAATAGTGAATCGACAGAGACTTCGGAATCCACTTCTATGAACATCCTCGAACCTTCCATCCTCCACGCTTTCTCACTAACAATAACTTTATCTTCTAAATTTGCATGGCCGGCTTTTATAGCATGAGCCGCAACATAGGTAGTCATAATCTTCACAAGACTTGCTGGTTCAATCCTCATAGAAGAATTATTTTCAGCAAGAACAGTTCCAGTATTCGCATCTATAAGAATAAATGAACTAACAGACAAAATTGGCTCGGGAGGCTTTATGAATTGATCCAAAGCACATAGCTTAAAACTAATAAATAAAAAAGAGACGAAAATAAATTTAAGTTTAAAACTAATCATCTATCTATCGCATTCAGAAAACTCGTTTATATTCTGTTATTTCATTAATTTCAAAAAATTTATGAGGATTATTTAACCATTTTTCTTTTCCCGATAAAACCAGCCATACTCTAAAGAGGCCATCATTTTTATCTATAATATCGAGAACAAAATAATCTTTTAATTTAAACATATTTGATTCTAGAAACGTTATTGCATTTTCTTTTACTCTAAATGCCCCCAATTGATAAACAATTTTACCTGGAAAAAGCAACGAAGCCGTTTTTCCATCCTGGTTTACAGCACTTGCCAAAACCTCGACGGCTACTAGTTCAGTACCTTTCTTATCAAACTCTAAAGCCTTGGCAGCAGCAAAAGATAAGTCAATAATTCGGTCTTTCACAAAAGGACCACGATCATTTACCCGCACCACTATTTGTTTCCCATTCTCTAAATTAGTTACTAAAACTTTTGATGGGAGTGGTAACGTTTTATGAGCAGCTGTCATTTTATACATATCAAACGTTTCGCCAATGGATGTTTTATTACCGTGGAATTTAGGACCATACCAAGAAGCTAATCCTTTTTGCGTGAAACCAATCGCACTTGCCATAGGGTAATATCGCTGACCAAATACTTCATAAAATGCCCTATCCTCAGAAGTTGTCCCAACTGGCGTGTCAGGCCTCTTTTCCAATTGATTACTTGAACATCCTATAATCAAAGTTACTAACAATAACCTAAAACTAACTATCTTGGAAACCATTTATCTTATGTCCCGCATTCATTAAGTGCATCCGCTAAGGAAGCTACGGCCAGCGCATAAAAGAGACGGGGGTTATAACGAAATAGGGTAAAGAAATTTTCGAAACCTAACCATTGTTTTATGTTTCCATCTTCACTTTGTTCAAGTAATGCAACAGAAGCAGAATCATGATTAAAATCTGAAATTATTGTTTGAAAATATTTTATTTTTTGCCAATTGGGTATCAACTCAGAAAGAGTAATGTTCGTTCTACTAGGGTTTAATTCAATGTTATTTGTATTTAAATGATTGGATTTTGGCACAGTGATAATTACTGACTCGTTAGGAACCCATCCGTGATAACGCAGGAAATTTCCGATACTACCTACAGCATCTTGAACACTGTTTATAATATCGATTTTCCCATCTTTATCAAAGTCAACCGCCAAGCGACGATAATTATCGGGCATAAATTGTGGTATTCCTAATGCACCAGCATAAGAGCCTCTATAACTGTTGAAATCCCTTCCTTGCCTATCAGCCATAACTAAAAACTCTTTAAGCTGGTAACGAAAAAATTTTTTTCTTTTTGGGTTATCTAATGGATAGTGAAACGCCAGTGTGGCAAGTGCCGTTAAAACATCATGGTTACCCTTTATTTTACCATAATAAGTTTCAACTCCTATAATACCTGCGATTATCGAGGCAGGTACTCCATATCTGGTTTCTGCCTTGCGGAAAATTTCTTTATTTTTTTTTAAAAATCTACAGCCTCGCTCAATGCGTTGCTCACTAACTAATAAGCTTTTGTATTGATCCCATGTTTTGGTCTTCTCGGGTGGACTACCCATAAGGGCGATTATTTTTTTTGAGATTTTTACATTCTGCAGAGAACTATCTATCTTCTCTAAGTCTAGTTGAGGATAAGCTTTTAATTCCTCAACAAATTCCTTGATAGTTTCTTTTGCCAGAGGAAAAGCTGGCAAATCAAAACTCAAAACGATTAGTATTAGCAGGACTAGCCTCATGGTTAAAAAACCAACCTCCTATGAGTTTGTATGGACATTAATACACCCATACAAATCATTACCGTTACGACCGAGGTTCCTCCATAACTGATTAGAGGCAACGGGATTCCTACCACCGGAAGTTGCCCGGTAACCATACTCATATTAATAAATACTGACACAAATAACATCAATGTCAGAACAATAGAAAGAAGCCGTCCAAAAGTATCCTGGGCGTAAATAGCTATTTGAGTACCACGAGCAATAATTAAGCTATAGCCTAAGAGCATTACGACCACGCCAATCAGACCAAACTCTTCGCAATAAACTGCAAAAATAAAGTCAGTAGCCCTCTCAGGTAAAAATTCAAGATGAGATTGAGTACCGTTAAGCCAACCTTTACCAAATACTCCTCCTGAGCCAACCGCTATTATGGACTGAATTATATGATAACCAGCTCCCAGAGCATCATTATCAGGATTAAAAAGGGTGAGAATCCTTTGTCTTTGATATTCATGCATAGCAAACCAACCTATGGGCGCAATGGCAATCCCAAAAAATAAACTATTCCTAATAAACTTCCAGCTTATCCCAGAAAAAAATAATACAACTAAACCTGAAGCTGCAACTACTATTGCAGTACCCAGATCTGGCTGTCTTCCTATCAAAAATGTAGGTATCGCGATAACAAAAATAGCGATAAGTATTGTTTTAAAATCAGGAGGAAGCAGTTTTTTGGCCACCAAGCTTGCAACCATTAGCGGTACAACTAGCTTCATCAACTCCGACGGTTGAAATCGAAAAATACCTGCATCCAGCCACCTCTGAACGCCTCTACCTGTTCCAAATAAAAGAACCAGACAGAGCAAAATTAGAGCGCCCGCATATACCAGAGGAGCCCAATGTGCAAGTCTTTGGGGAGGTATTTGCGCCACAAATAACATTAATAGAAGGCCTACCAACATTCTAAGGCCTTGTTTCGCGACAAGATCGAAAGATTGTTCGGACGCTGAGTACAATACCACAAGCCCCAGAAGACACATAATTATTACTCCCGCTAGCAAAGGAGTATCAATATGAAGACGATAAATTAGATTGTTCCGCATCTACTTTCCTATTGAAATATTCGTCTAATATAGCCCGTGCTAATGGTGCAGCCGTAGCACTTCCAGAACCCCCATGTTCAACTACCACAGCTATCGCTATCTGAGGGTTGATGGGAGGGGCATAGGCTACAAATAGTGCATGGTCTTTCAGATGATCAGGTATATCCTCTTCATCGAGCTCTTCATCTTGGCCAATACTAAAAACTTGGGAAGTACCAGTTTTTCCAGCAATTTTTGTCTTGGAAGTATAGCCAATTCCTCTTGCTGTTCCCTTGCTACTGTGAACGACGGCAACCATTCCGTCATTGACGACTTTCCAATGCCGGCTGTCATTCGGTAGGTTTTTAATCGTATTTATATCTTCTGATTGTTCGCTATTAGATGATTCAACTTGCTCGGTTTGCATAATAACAAAAGGTTCGACTGCTCTGCCTCGATTTGCTAGGGTAGCAGCGATCTTCGCAAGTTGTAGCGGGGTGGCTAACAGGAAACCTTGACCTATACCCGTTATAACGGTTTCACCTGGATACCAAGGTAGTTTTTTCACTTTCTTTTTCCATTCGGGAGATGGAACTAAACCTTTTTCTTCATTAGGTAAATCTATCCCTGTAGCTTTTCCAAGCCCAAACCGGTCAAGTACTGTATAAATCATCTTTATACCCAAATCATTGGATAAACTGTAAAAGAATACATCACAAGAACGCTCTATCGCTTCAACTAGGTTGACCACACCGTGCCCCTCCTTTTCCCAACATCTATACCTATGACTGTCTCTTGGCAAAGAGAACCAACCATTACATTTTACTTTATGGGAGCTCAATAGCCCATTCTCCAAAGCGGCTAAAGCTAGTAGAGGTTTGATAGTCGAACCTGGGGGATATTGCCCTTGGATCGACCTATCAAATAAAGGGCGAAACGGCGAATCCATCCAAGCAGTGTATAGTTCTGGCGAAATTCCACTCGCAAAAGCATTCGGATCATACGAAGGATAACTAGCTATAGCCAGCACCCCTCCAGTGCGCACATCCATTGCTACGATCGAACCACTTAGATTATCAAGATTTCTCAGTAAAGACGCAGCTTTACTTTGAAGTTTAGAGTCAATGGTCAACCTAAGATCTTGGCCCGGCACCGGAGGTTCTCTGTCAACTACTCTTAACAGTCTACCTTCCGCATTTATTTCAATAGTTTTACTACCAACTGTACCATGAAGCAATAACTCTTGTTTACGCTCAACCCCGGTTTTACCAATGTACTGAGTAGCAGCATAATTAGAATCTTGCAACCTCACTTTATCAGTATTACTGATTCTGGACACATAACCAAGGAGATGAGCCGTATCACCCCCTAAAGGATAAAACCTAGATAAACCCGCCTCAATAGTAACTCCGGTAAATTTATGACTATTGACAGAGAATAAAGCAACTTGTTCCTCGCTCAAATCAGTTATGAGAGGTACTGCTGTGAATCTAGTAGCTGTATCTAAAGTTCTAATTATTTGACGTTGCTTGGACTCGTCAATATCAAGAATCTGAGATAATTCGTAGACGAGTACGTCGTTATCTCTTATTTTTTCTGGAACCCCAACTAGATTGAAGGACGGTCGATTTCCAGCTAGCATCACACCATCCGAGCTATAGATTACACCTCTCGGAGGAGCTACCGGCCGAACCTTAATATAGTTATCAGTCGACAGAGTTGTATAGTGCTGATGATTATAAACCTGAAGATAAATCAATCTAATTATGACTAAAAAAACCATCAAAAAAATTGCCACAACACCCAGAATGACTCTATTAAGAAAAATATCTCTTTCTAAATTACTATCTCGTATTTCACCAAAACTCTTCATTTCAATTTGAACTATAATTTATTTTACACACGGTTTGTTAAAAGTCGCCTCAACTCACCTAAGATTAATTGAAACCATGGCCATACGATAGCAGTAATCAACGCTTGATACAGAACTCCCCATTCAAATGCAATAGTAGAAGAAAACCTTTGAATGTTGGCGATGATTAAACCGTATAGGGATATGACAAAAAATATCACGATAGATTGTTGAATTGACGGGTATAGTATAAATCTCCGATGATTTGTTACGGCGAAATAAGCAAGGAAAGATAAGCATAAAGCATGTTCTCCAAGTGAGCTACCGTGCTGAACATCTAGAAACATGCCGGTAAAAAAGCAAAAAACTACTCCAACTTTGTGGGGAGCCGTAATACACCAATAAAATGCAAAAAGACCAATCCAGTTAGGTTTCCAGTCGCTCAACCAGTCTGGGAAGGGAATCGCTGTTAGCATAAAGCCAAATATTATTGAAATCACCGCAATTATTAGATCACTTTGATTTCTATCCCTTCCGAAAGTTTGTAACGTCCTCATTCAACCTCCTGATTTTGAGATGGGGAGCCGACTAAAAGAACTTCTCTTGAAAAGGTAAGATCTGATATCGGTTCTACAGAAATATCAGCAAAAGATTCTCCATTTACTCGAGCAACAGACTTAATGGTCCCAACAGGGTAGCCAGAAGGAAATCTATTCCCCAAACCAGAACTAACTACAAGATCACCAGCGACCACATCTGCATCTATCGGTACAAACGATAATGAAAGTTTTTTAGATTCGTCTATTCCAGTAACAACGGCCCTGAGCCCCGTTCTATTAAGTTCAACCGGAATGGAATGTTTAGGATCTGTGATTAATAAACCAACTGAAGAATATGGGCCAACCTTTATAACTTGTCCAATAACTCCATGCACGTCTATCATTGCTTGACCAATCTGCGCTCCCGTATTTTCACCTTTATTGACTACGATTTGCTGTGAACCACTTTTGGTATCTATTGACAAAATATTCGCAACAATAGTTCGTTGGTTCGGAACAACTGGAAAGTCTAAAAGATCTCTTAATCTACTATTCTCTCTTTTCACGGCAGAATACCTTTGCGCTCTAACACTAAGCTGTAAATTCTCTGTTCTTAATTTTTCTAAGTCACTCATAAGAGTCTTTTGCTTTTTTAAATAACTAGAAATTGTTTCCGCAAGACCCATTTGCAAGTCAACTGCTAATTGAATCGGATAAACGACAAAAGAAAGAGTTTCTCTGACTGGATTTAAATAATTACTTTGTCGGTCAACTGAAATGCATAGGAAGGAAATTACGGCACAAACGACCAGACGCGGCGTAATATTTTGTTTTACTTTACCTAAAGCACTGATTTTCGCCACCTCATACAAAGCGCAACTATTCTAAGCTTAAAATATCGGGTCCATGGACATCTATCATATCAAGCACTTTTCCTCCGCCTCGCGCCACACAGGTCAATGGATCATCGGCTATTATAACGGGCAAACCCGTCTCTTCCATAAGTAGACGATCAATTCCTTTTAGGAGCGCTCCTCCACCAGTCATTACCACGCCCCTTTCAGCAACATCTGATGCCAATTCAGGAGGTGTTTTCTCAAGTGCTGTTTTCACTGCTTCAATAATGCCTGCAAGTGGCTCCTGTAGGGCTTCTAGAATTTCGTTACTGTTAAGAGAAAAACTCCGAGGTAGACCTTGTGCAAGATTTCTCCCTTTGATTGTCATCTCGGTCAACTCGTTACCGGGAAATGCGCAACCCATCTCATGTTTGACTCTTTCCGCTGTCGCAGCGCCTATCAGAGTACCATAATTTCGCCTGACATAATTAACGATGGCATCATCAAACCTATCACCTGCAATTCTAACCGAATCAGCATAGACAATTCCGTTTAATGACATGACAGCGATTTCAGTAGTTCCACCGCCTACATCTAAGACCATTGAACCACTTGCATCGCTAACTGGCATTCCCGCCCCAATTGCAGCAGCCATAGGTTCTTCAATTAAGTATACCTCACGAGCCCCAGCACCCTGGGCTGATTCCTTAATTGCTCGCCGTTCAACTTGTGTTGAGCCACAAGGAACACAAACCAAAACCCGCGGGCTTGGCTTAAAATACTGATTACCATGAACTTTATGAATAAAATGCTGAAGCATTTTTTCCGTAACGGTAAAATCTGCTATCACTCCATCTTTTAGAGGGCGGATCGCATCAATATGCCCAGGAGTCCGACCTAACATACGCTTAGCTTCGGCTCCGACAGCGGCTACCGATTTAGAGGGGTCACCATCTCTGCCCTTCCTGACAGCAACCACAGATGGTTCATTCAAAATAATACCTTTATTCTTTACATAAATAAGTGTATTCGCGGTACCCAAATCAATGGACAGATCATTTGAAAATCTCCCTCTCAAGAACTTAAGCATATAAGCCTTCCTCCGATATTATTAACCACTTTATAGCCCGTCTAATTACTATACCGCAGATTCATTTTTTGATTTGTAATTTTTTGGTACACTAACTGTTTAAATGCCAGAATTTCTACAAAAAAGAGCTTACCATTGGAGAAAGAAACACTCAACTAGTTGAACTATAATATAAAAATAAATACTACTATCGAGGGAAACAAAGTGACTATTACTAAAAAGGAAATTCTCAAACTTGGAGAACTAGCAAAAATCAGGATATCTGAAAGCGAAGTCGAAGAATTACAAAAACAATTAAATAAAATCCTTAGATTTGTTGATAAAATAAGCGATCATTCATTAGAAGAAAAACACGACTCTTCAGCTATTAATAATCTCCATAAAAATCGATTACGACCAGATAGGATAACAGAGCATCCCGATGGGTCGAGTATTTCAAAAAACAGTCCTCATAGCTCAGAATCTCTGATAACCGTACCTCTTGTAATCGAGTAATTTCTTTGATTAACCCAACATCCAGTATTTCTGAAATAAAAAGAGATTTAGACACTAAATCTTATTCTCATACAGAATTAACAGAATTTTTTTTAGATAGAATTGAAAAAGCAAATAAAAAATTAAACTGTTTCATTACGATTAGCAGAGAATCCGCGCTGAAAGAAGCAGCAGCTGCAGATTCTAAAAACAACAAGGTTTCCTCACTATTTTCAGGTATTCCATATGCGAATAAAGATATTTTTTGTACTGATCAAATAAGAACGACATGCGGCTCAAGAATGTTAGAAAACTTTTTGCCACTTTACGATGCCGAAATAGTTGGTCGCGCAAAGTCCCTTGGTTTAATAATGCTTGGAAAAACTAATATGGATGAATTTGCAATGGGTTCTACGAACGAGACAAGCTTTTTTGGCGCTGTAAGAAATCCATGGGACTTAACAAAAGTACCAGGGGGTTCCTCTGGAGGATCAGCGGTCGCGGTGGCAGCAGGACTTGCTCCTTTCGCAACAGGTTCAGATACTGGCGGGTCAATTAGACAGCCAGCCGCTCTCTGCGGAGTGACCGGATTGAAACCAACCTATGGACGAATTTCAAGATTTGGGATGATTGCATTCGCATCGAGTCTCGACCAAGCGGGTTTTATAACGCGAACTGCAGAAGATTGTGCCCTTTGCATGGAGTTTCTATCTGATTTTGACATCAAAGACTCCACCTCTGTAGATATTACCAAAGGAGACTATGTTTCTGAACTTAATGGGAAACTAAAAGGTAAGAAAATAGGAATTCCGAAGGAATATTTCGACAAAAATTTAGACCCGGAAATTGGACAGTGTTTAAATGAAGCAAAAGATATTTTTTCGAAGCTAGGATGTAAATTAGTAGATATTGAGCTAACCAGCACTGAGATGGCCGTCGCATCTTACTACATAATTGCTCCAGCGGAGTGCTCATCCAATCTTGCGCGATTTGACGGTGTTAAATACGGCTTTAGGTCAATGAATTCAAGTGATATAGATTCGTTGTATAAAAATACTAGGGATGAAGGCTTTGGAACCGAAGTGAAAAGAAGAATACTAATAGGAACCTATGCGCTATCTTCAGGCTACTACGACAAATACTATGAACAGGCGCAGAGGGTAAGGTCTGTAATAAGAAATGACTTTAAGGAGGCTTTCAAAAAAGTCGATGTGATTTTAGGACCAACAACACCCTCAACTGCTTTTCCGTTGAAAAACGGAGCTCCCAGTGATCCAACCGAATTATATTCGAGCGACCTCTATACAATCCCTGTTAATCTAGCAGGATTGCCAGCGATCTCAATTCCGGCTGGACTTAGTAAACAAAAGCTTCCAATCGGAATGCAGCTTATAGGACGAGCTTTTAATGAACATGTCCTTTTAAACGTCGCGCATCAATTTCAACTTCACTCTGAGTGGCATCATAAAACTCCAAAATTTAATGAGTCTTTTGATGGATAATAACTGGGAACCTGTAATCGGGCTGGAAGTTCATGTCCAATTAAATACGAACAGCAAATTATTTTCTGGCGCTCCAAATAAATTTGGTGGAGAAGCCAACTCTCAGGCCAGTCTGATTGATTTAGGTTATCCAGGCACACTTCCTGTCGTGAATGATAAGGCAATCGAAATGGCCCTCAAATTGGGTATAGCCCTTGATGGAGATATCCCCGAGCAGACCGTTTTTGCGCGAAAAAACTATTTTTATCCCGATTTACCCAAAGGTTATCAGATTAGTCAATTCGACGAACCAATCATTTCTGGCGGCTTTTTAACAATAGAAGCAGACGGTAAAGAAAAAAAAATAAATTTGACAAGGGCACACCTAGAGGAAGACGCTGGTAAATCCATTCATCTTCTGAGCGAAAGATTGACCGGATTAGATTTAAATAGGGCAGGAACACCACTCATTGAAGTTGTGAGTGAACCTGAAATTAAAAACGCGAAAGAAGCCGTTTCATTTATGAGAGCCCTAAGAGAGCTTGTTCGGCATTTAGAGATATGTGATGGAAATATGCAAGAGGGATCCATTAGATGCGACGCAAACATTTCTGTAAAACAGAAAGAGCACAATAAGTTGGGGACTAAAGTAGAGATTAAAAACCTAAATTCATTCAAATTTGTAGAAAATGCAATCAATTTCGAGATTGCAAGGCAAATTAATAGACTTGAAAATGGAGAGGAAATTACCCAAGAGACAAGACTCTACGACGAAAAAACAGGTGAAACTAAGACAATGCGGAGCAAAGAAGATGAGAATGATTATAGATATTTTCCTGACCCTGATCTCCTACCAGTAAAAATCGATAGTAGTAAATTAAAAGTAATAAAAGATACAGCCATTGAGTTACCATTAAATAAACGAAAAAGATATGCAGTAGATTTAGGACTTAATCAAGCACAGATCGACACTCTTCTCAACGACCCAGCACTAACTTGTTTTTTTGAAAAATCAATTAAAAACTCTGGTTTATCACCAAAATTATCAGCCAACTGGGTTACTGGTGAAATTATGAAATACTTCAAAGAAGAAAATATTAATATCACTCAAACCAGGGTTGACCCGGAGAGTTTTATTAAAATTTTGAAACTAATTGAAATTGATAAATGTACTCAAAATGATGCGAAACGTATTTTTAAAATGATATGGGATGATGAAGTATCAATCGAAACAGCGATAAAAAAAACATTATCGGGAAAAGAAAAGTTCAGCGATGAAAATTTAAAAACAATCGTTAAAAAAGTTTTGAGCGATCATCCAAAGCAGGTTGAACAATATCTAGCTGGGAAAAAAAAGGTATTTGGATTCTTGGTTGGCCAAGTAATGAAGGCGTCTGTTGGAAAGGCAGACCCTAAAAGGGTGGGCAAAATGATTGAAGATGAGTTAATCGGATAGAAAAATTTCTATTCTTCTTCCGAGGAGACATTAATATTAGGCTCTCTACCAACCAACTCAACATAAGCCATCGGTGCATTATCGCCAGGTCTAGGAGCACACTTTAAAATTCGCGTATATCCCCCTGGCCTATCAATATATTTTGGTCCGATTGTATCAAACAGCTTTTTCACGGAATCCTTATTTCTCAAAGTTGAAAAAGCTTGCCTTCTGCGAGCAACAGAATCGGTCTTTGATAAAGTAATTAAAGGCTCAACGACCCGCCGCAATTCTTTTGCTCTAGCTAAAGTGGTTTTTATCATTTCGTTTTCAACTAAAGAGATAGATAAATTCCTGAACATCAATTTCCTTTTGGAGGATTCCATATTCAGTTTTCTTCCAGATTTTTTGTGTCTCATGTTCGGAATCCCTGCTAACTTGAATTTCTAGTGGGCGTCATACTTGCTGGCGGCCAGTGTTCCAGAGTCATTCCTAGCGTTAGTCCACGCTCTCCAAGCACATCCCTAATTTCTGTCAAAGACTTTTTTCCTAAGTTTGGTGTCTTTAGCAATTGCACCTCTGTTCTTTGTACTAAATCTCCGATGAAGTAGATGCTTTCTGCTTTGAGGCAATTAGCTGATCTAACTGTCAACTCTAAATCATCGATCGATCGTAATAATGTAGGATCTATGATGATTTCTTCCTGTTCAGATTCCTCCTCCTCAGTCTCAACACTTATCTCCCCAAAAACCTCTAGTTGGTGCCGCAATATTGACGCTGCTTCTTTAACAGCCTGCTCGGGATCAACGGTTCCATTTGTTTCTAGTTCGATTATGAGTTTATCAAAATCTGTTTGTTGCTCAACCCTAGCCGCCTGAACTTCGTAGGTACATCGATATATTGGGCTAAACGAAGCATCAAGTTTAAGTCTGCCAATTGTTTGATCCTCCGCATCTGCTGCAGCTGCAGGACGATAACCTCTCCCTTTAGAAACATAAAGCTTCATGTTAAGCTCACCATTTTCACCCAAATTAGCTATATGGTGCTCTGGGTCAACTATCTCTATATCGTGATCAAGAACAATATCGCTTGCAGTTACTTCTCCAGGACCGGTTTTGTTCAAAGTTAAAATTGCATCTTTTTTAGAATTGACACAAATCGCCAAACTTTTTAGGTTCAGAAGTATGTCAGTTAGGTCCTCCTGAACTCCCTCAATAGTCGAGTACTCATGCAAAACACCGTCAATTTCAATCTCCGTTATAGCACTCCCAGGCATTGAGGATAAAAGTACTCGTCTCAAAGCATTGCCGAGAGTATGACCGAATCCTCTGTCTAGTGGTTCAATCGTTATTTTTGCAGAGCGTTCGTTGATTGGCTCAACTTCAGCTATTTGTGGTTTTAAAAACTCATCCAAGGCTAGCGCCATTATCGAGTCTCCTTTTTATTTATAGTTTATTTGGAATACAGTTCTACAACTAGTGATTCATTAATATCAGCAGGTAAATCGTCCCTTTCCGGGGCCGAGTTAAATTTGCCTTCCATCTTTTTAGTGTTTACGTCGATCCAATCAGGAAAACCAAGCTGCTCAGCCACAGATAGTGAATCTTGTATACGAACTTGGCTTTTTGACGCTTCCCTCACGCTTATTATATCTTGATCTTTCACTTGATAAGAAGGGATATTTACAATCTTTCCATTTAACTCTATCGACTTATGACTAACAAGTTGTCTTGCCTCAGCTCTCGTACACCCAAACCCCATCCTATACACGACATTATCAAGCCTTCTTTCCAGTAGCTTGAGCAAGTTCTCGCCTGTTGCTCCTTTTTGACTTGCTGCTTTTTTATAATAATTCCTAAATTGACGCTCTAATACACCGTAAATATAGCGTAACTTTTGCTTTTCCCTAAGCTGTAACGCATAGTCAGACATCCTTCTGCCCCGATTTTCACCATGTTGACCAGGAGGTTTTTCAAGCTGACATTTTGTCTCAATTGACCTACCTCTCGCTTTAAGGCCGAGATCTATCCCTTGTCGCCTAGAAAGCTTACATTTGGGTCCTAAATACCTTGCCATTTTACACTCTCCTCTTTTTGGGAGGACGACAACCGTTATGCGGAATAGGCGTAACGTCTGTAATATTTGTAATATTAAACCCAGCCGAATTCAAAGATCTGACTGCCGATTCTCTACCTGGGCCAGGCCCTTTCACAACCACGTCAAGATTAATCATGCCAAAGTCTTCCTTTACCGACGAAAGTTTTTCAGCGGCAACTTGGGCGGCGAAAGGTGTGCTCTTTCTGGAACCTTTAAACCCACTTCCCCCAGCAGTAGTCCATGCTAATGCATTACCCTGTCTATCAGTTATTGTAATTATAGTGTTATTAAATGAGGCATGCACATGAGCAATACCATCTAAAATATTACGCTTGGTTCTTTTCTTACTACTTTTCGAATCCGTCTTACTCATATTAAACCCTTATCTTTTGATCGGCCTCTTGGGCCCTTTTCGTGTTCTAGCATTTGTTCGGGTTCTTTGTCCTCGAACAGTTAGACCCCTTCTATGACGTATCCCTCTATACGCTCCTAGATCTGTCAATCTCTTGATATTAATACTTATCTCTCGCCTAAGATCACCCTCAATATTAAAATTTGCCACTTCACTTCGTAATTTCTCTAACTCAGACTCACTCAAATTTTTAACTAATATGGTTTTATCAATTCCTGCCGAATCACAAATTATCTCAGCACGTTTATTTCCTATGCCAAAAATTTCTGTCAAAGCGATCACAGTATGTTTTCTATCAGATATGTTCACTCCAGCTACTCTAGCCATTTATTCCCTCTTTTTAATTTTAACCCTGTCTTTGCTTATGCCGCGGATCCTTACAAATAACCCTTATCACACCTTTTCGTTTGATTATTCTACAATTCCTACAAATCTTCTTTACGGACGCCTGCACTTTCATTTAACAGTTACCTCTTTCGCCGTTGGTTTTTTAAATTAGCTTTTTTCATCAATCCTTCATACTGATGAGACATCAGATGTGACTGAACTTGCGCCATAAAATCCATTACTACCACCACAATGATTAACAAAGAGGTTCCACCAAAATAAAACGGTACGTTCAATTTCAGAATTAGAAATTCTGGTAGGAGACACACTGCTGTTATATAAACCGCTCCAGCAGCCGTTAATCTAGTCATTATATCATCGATATAACCTGCTGTTTGTTCTCCAGGTCTGATTCCAGGCAAAAACGCCCCTGACTTTTTAAGATTATCTGCCATTTCTTTGGGATTAAAAACTAAAGCAGTATAAAAAAAACAGAAAAATATGATAGCGATTGCATAAAATAAAACATAAAGAGGTTGTCCAGGAGATAATGTGGCACTCAAATTCTGAAGCCAACCCATCCCATCAGCATTCCCAAACCATCCTGCAATAGTCGCTGGAAAGAGTATTATGCTTGACGCAAAAATAGGAGGTATCACTCCAGCCATATTGATCTTTAGGGGAAGATTGCTTGATTGGCCACCGAAACTTCCGGCTCTCTGCTGTCTAGCGTAATTCACTGGTATTCTTCTTTGCCCCCTTTCTACGAATACTACAAGTGCAGTGACAACGACCGCCAGTATAGCCAAAAGAATTAAAAAGAAAAAGGATAATTCACCAGTCCTTGCGAGTTCCGCAGTACCCGCAATCGCAGAAGGCAAACCTGCGACTATACCCGCAAAAATAATCATCGAAATTCCGTTGCCGATTCCACGTTCAGTGACTTGCTCTCCCAACCACATCAAAAAGAGTGTTCCCGCAACTAAAGTAGAAACACAAGTTATTTTAAAAAATAACCCTGGATTTATTACCAACTGCATTCCTGCAGCCGTTTGTTGCTCAAGCATTATTGACACACCTATGGCTTGGAACAAACAAAGGATAACTGTGAAGTACCTAGTGAATTGATTGATTTTTCTTCTACCAGATTCGCCTTCCTTTTTAAGTTGCTCTAGCTTAGGATGAACAACTGTTAGGAGCTGCATGATAATTGATGCAGAAATGTAGGGCATAATACCCAATGCAACCACTGAAAACCTCTCTAAAGCACCACCGGAAAACATATTGAACATATCAACAATGGAGCCTCTTTGTTGTTCAAAAAGAATTTCCAAAGCCAAAGGATTTATACCGGGTACCGGGATATGAGTGCAAATACGAAACACGAGAATCGCCCCGAGTAAAAATAATATTCTCTGCTTGAGCTCTGCTAATTTACCAAAACCAGAAAAACCCTTAGCTAATTTATCCGATGCTGCTACCATTTCATCCCTCTAAAGCGCCACCAGCTTTTTCAATCTGCTTCGCAGCCGATTTCGTGGCTTTGATCCCAATAAATTTTATCGATTTAGTAATATCTCCTGAACCTATAATTTTAACTTTTTTAGTTGCTCTCCTTATGAAGTTTTCTCTTTTCAATAACTCAAGATCAATCGTATCAAATTCTGTTTTTTCAAAAGCATCTAATCGAATTTCTTCGCAAAATTTTGCAGTTCGGGATTTAAACCCGTACTTTGGCAACCTTCTCTGAAGTGGCATTTGCCCACCCTCAAAGCCAGTCTTATGAAAGCCTCCAGACCGAGATTTCTGACCTTTGTGTCCACGACCGCACGTTTTTCCCAGACCAGAACCAATACCTCTTCCCTTTCTTTTTTGAGGCTTGTTAGAACCTTTTCCAGGATGTAAATTATTTAATCTCATTTGACTAACTCATTATTTGCAAGAGATAAGAAATTTTTTTTATCATGCCTCGGTTCGCGTCAGTATTTTGAACTTCATTCTCTTGTCCAATTTTCCGCAATCCTAGGCCGTGAGCGCATGCCTTGTGGTCAGCTAATCTACCATTCAGGCTCTTTACTAACTTGATGCGTAATGTTTTTTCAGTCATGCTGTTTATGTCCTTCTAAAGATTCAACTGGAATTCCGCGTTTTGCAGCAACCTCTTCAGGGGATAACATCGTACTAAGCCCAAGTATCGTTGCTCGCACAACATTAACCGGATTGGTTGTCCCTATACATTTCGCCAACACATCTGTTACCCCGACAACTTCAAAAACGGCGCGCATCGCCCCTCCGGCAATTATCCCAGTTCCAACAGAGGCGGGTTGCATATAAACTTTTGCAGACCCATGTTTACCTACGACAGCATACTGGAGTGTTCCGTTCGTTAATGGAACACTAACCATATTTCTTTTAGCCATTTCCATGGCTTTTTGGATGGCGATAGGTACCTCTCGTGCTTTACCCTTTCCAAATCCTATCATTCCCTGACCGTCCCCAACGACTGTCAAAGCCGAGAATCCAAAAATTCGCCCGCCTTTAACAACCTTAGCTACCCTATTAACTCCAATCAATTTTTCAAGATAGCCTTCACTCACTTCTGGTATGTTTGTATTTGCCATATTTATTATCCTAGAATTTTAACCCTGCTTCTCGAGCTGCTTCAGCTAGGGCTTTTACCCTACCGTGAAACCTATAGCCAGACCGATCAAATACTACTTCGCTGATACCTGAAGTCTTCGCCCTCTCTGCTATTATCTCACCAATCTTTTTCGCAGCCTCTTGATTTCCAGAATAGATGTCCATTGACTTAAATTGCTTCTCATTTGTTGATGCTGCCGCTAAAGTTTTCTCCCCGTTACCATCTATCACTTGCGCATATATATGCCTAGGACTACGGAACACGGAGAGTCTAGCTAACTTCCTTTTTCTTATGCTTGCCCTAGTTTTCGTAGCTCGACGAATTCGCGCCTCTTTTTTCTTAAACATTATTATGCCTTCTTAGCCTCTTTCTTGATTATCTGCTCATTCTTGTAGCGAATTCCTTTACCTTTGTAAGGCTCTGGTTTTCTAAACGCCCGTATGTTTGCGGCCACTTGGCCAACAAGCTGTTTATCGATGCCTTTTATGACAATTTCAGTTTGACTAGGAGTTGTTATCTCTACTCCATCAGGGATAGGGAAATCCACAGGATGTGAATAACCCAGTGCTAAGTTAAGAATTTTCCCTTTCGTCTGCGCTCTGTAGCCGACACCTATTATCTCTAATTCATAAGAAAATCCGTCTGAGACACCCTTAACGCAATTGGCCAGAAGCGCTCGAATTGTACCCGATAATGCTTTTGTTTTTTTTGATTGATCTTTAGTTGTTACCCTCAGAATCGAGTCATTTTGTTCTAAGTTTAAACACTCTGGGATCATCAAGTCCATTGAACCCTTAGGGCCCTTTACAACGACTGATTCGTCTGACAAAGATACTTCTACCTTAGACGGAATATTTATTGGACTGTTACCTACTCTTGACATTATTTTTTTCCCTAATGAACCGTGCAGAGTATTTCCCCGCCTATTCCCTTTTCTCTGGCTTGTTTATCTGTCATAACCCCTTGAGAAGTTGAGATTATAGCTACCCCGAGACCACCAATAACTTTTGGTAATTCACTTTTTCCACAATATTGCCGCAAACTGGGTTTGCTTATTCTCTTTATCGACTCAATTACGCCCTTTCCGTTGAAATATTTTAAAGTAACAACTAGCACCGATTTTCCTCTGTCCATTTTAGTTTCAAATCCTGAAATGTATCCCTCAGCCTCTAAAACCTTAGCAACCGCCACCTTTTTTTCAGAACCCGGCATAGTAACTGATAGCTTTAAACGTTGCTGTCCATTTCTTATTCTTGTAAACATATCACTCAAAGGATCTTGTAAACTCAAACTGCTTCTCCTCAATTATTACCAACTAGCTTTAACTAGCCCGGGAATATGACCTTCCATTGCCAGCCTACGTAATTCATTTCTAGATAATCCGAACTTCCTATAAAATCCGTGGGGTCTACCCGTTAAACTACACCGATTTCTAATTCTGGAAGGACTAGAATCTCTCGGCAACTTTTGCAGTTGCAACCGAGCTACCTCTTTTTCTTCAAAGGTTTTATTTACATCAGAAATTATCGCCTTAAGCTTTTGCCTTTTCTCGCTATATTTAGAAGACAGCTTTTGCCTTTTTTTATTTCTATTTACCATCGCAGACTTTGCCATATACCCTACTCCTACGCCTTAAGAGGCAAATTAAACTTTTCCAACAGAGCACGGCTTTCTACGTCGTTCAAAGCCGACGTTGTAATAGAAATGTCTAAGCCCCTTATCGCATCGATTTTATCATAATCAATTTCTGGGAAAATTATTTGCTCTTTAATACCCAGATTATAGTTCCCATAGCCATCAAATGATTTGGCATTCAACCCTCGAAAATCTCTAATTCTTGGAATGGCAATATTAATCAACCGATCCAAGAACTCGTACATCCTTTCTCTCCTTAAAGTGACTTTTATACCTATCGGCCAACCGTCTCTAATCTTAAATCCTGCAATTGATTTTCGAGAATACGTTACTATTGGCTTTTGTCCAGCTATTAAAGTCATGTCTCCCATTGCACGCTCAACAACTTTCTTATCAGTCACAGCTTCACCTAGACCCATATTCAACGTAATTTTCTTTATTGTGGGCACCTGCATTACACTTTTATAAGAAAATTGCTCAAACAATTGAGTTCTAATTTCATTGAAATATTTTGCCTGAAGTCTAGGAACTTTAGTTTCTTTTACTTGATTTTCTTCAACCATCAACAACTTCTCCATTGGACTTAAAGAATCTCACTTTAGTCCCATCTTCTAAACTCCTTATACCTACCCTGTCTGGTTTATTGGTCACAGGATTGTACAAGTTTACCTTACACTGATTAATAGGCATTTCTTTTTGTACTATACCTCCAGCAACTCCTGCTTGAGGGTTTGGCTTAGTATGTCGCTTTACTACATTGATACCATCTACCACAATCATGAATTCAGGCAATACTTTAGATACAGCTCCTCTTTTGCCTTTATCCTTCCCTGATATAACTATGACCTCATCGCCTTTTTTTATTTTTCTCATCTAAATTGTCCAGCCTTAAACATTTACAATACTTCGGGTGCCAGGGATACTATTCTCATGAACTTCTCAGTTCGTAACTCTCTCGTAACAGGACCAAAGATACGAGTTCCCACGGGATTGAGTTGTTTGTCTAGTAAAACGGCTGCGTTACCATCAAAACGTATTAAAGACCCATCTGGCCTTCTGACACCCTTCTTTGTCCTGACAACAACTGCGTCGAAAACATCACCTTTTTTTACCTTTCCTCGCGGGATAGCTTCTTTTATCGTTACTTTAATAACATCCCCTATGCCAGCATACCTCCGCTTAGAGCCTCCCAGAACTTTTATACACATTAACCTTCTAGCACCACTATTATCGGCAGCTTGCAGAACTGTTTGCATTTGGATCATCTATTCATACCTCCGATTCAAATCTTTTCAGACTTTTTAATCAATTCCCTAAGCTTCCAACTTTTATTTTTTGATATAGGCCTGCATTCCTCTATTGAAACAATATCTCCCTCTGAACAGACCGAATCCTCGTCATGGGCCATGAGTTTACTCGATTTTCTAACAAATTTTCTATAGAGCGGGTGCTTTATTCGACGTTCGACCAAAACTAAAATGGTTTTGTCCATTTTACAACTTACTACGGTTCCATTAACGCTTCTCGCCCTATTTTCTGAATGATTCATTAATTTGTTACCTCTGATTCGAGCATATTAAGCATTGTCTTGATACGAGCGATATCTTTTCTGGTCGACTTAATCTCGCTCGGTTTAACTGGTTGCCCACTACCCTGTTGCATTCTCAAACCGAACTGTTTTTTTCTAAGTTCAATTAGTTGCGCGCTCAATTCTTGCGCTGACTTATCCTTAAACTGCTTCATTGCGGTCACATTACTTCCCTCGCTGCAAAAGTTGTTCTAACTGACAGTTTTGCGCTTGCCAGGCGCAACGCCTCTCTAGCAACTTCCTCGGAAACTCCTTCCATTTCGTACAGCACTGCACCAGGTCGGATCTGGGCTACCCAATATTCCACGTTACCTTTTCCTTTTCCCTGACGAACTTCAAGAGGCTTCTTCGTAATAGGTTTATCAGGAAAGGCTCGAATCCATATTTTTGCCCCTCTTTTGACATAACGAGTTATTGCGCGTCTCGCAGCTTCTATTTGCCTTGCGGTAATACGACCGGAAGAAGTAGCTTTCAAACCGAAATCTCCAAAGCAAATGGTACTCCCTCTGTGAGCTAATCCTCGATTGCGCCCTTTCTGCTGTTTTCTAAACTTAGTATTTTTTGGTTGTAACATATGAATTCAATCCTTTCTAATTCATGATGAAGGTTTACTTTCAGCCGAGTTCGGACGTGGATCAACGACGTCATCTTCTTTTGAACCTTTATTTCCCTTGAAAATCCAAACCTTAACTCCAATTATACCGTAGGTTGTAGCAGCTTCAGCAAATCCATAATCTATGTCAGCACGGAGCGTATGAAGGGGAACTCTACCTTCTCGATACCATTCTGATCTTGCTATCTCAGCACCATTCAAGCGTCCGGAAACATTAATTTTAATTCCTTCACTGCCTAATCTTATAGCATTAGATACCGCCCTCTTCATTGCACGTCTAAACATTATCCGTCTTTCCAATTGTTGCGCAACGGATTGAGCCACTAAAAAAGAATCTAGTTCAGGCTTTCTAATCTCTTCGACGTTTATATGAGCAGGGATTCCCATCATATCGGAAACGGTTTTTCTTAAGACTTCAATATCCTCACCTTTCTTACCAATTACAATTCCTGGTCTCGCTGTATGAATCACGATCCGAGCAGTGTTGGCCGGTCTTTCTATTTGAATTTTACTAACTGAAGCCTGTGAAAGTTTTTTCTTTAGAAAATCTCTGACCTTTAAATCTGTTAGCAGATATTTAGAATAATCCTTACTCTCCACGTACCAAGTCGAGGTCCAGTCTGTAGCGACTCCTAGTCTAAATCCATAGGGGTGTACTTTTTGACCCATTTTCAGTCCTCCATTACTTCTAAAACGAGAGAGATGTGACTGCTGCGTTTGAGAATTTTGGCAGCCCTACCCCTAGCACGAGCTCGCCACCTTTTCAAAGTGGGGCCTTCATCAACAGATATAGAAGAAACTACGAGTTCATCGATATCTAAATTGTTATTATGCTCAGCATTTGCTACAGCCGAATTTAATGCCTTCGAGATAAATTTTGCGGCTTTTTTTTCGCTAAAAGTTAAAAGATCTAGGGCCTCTTCAACAGGCATTCCACGTATTTGATCCGCCACTAGCCTCATCTTTTGCGCCGAGATTCTTGCATTCCTTATCTTCGCTGGTACTGCCGTCATTGCTTAAGCCTTTATTTCGTTTTTTTATCCGCTACATGTCCGCGGTAAGTTCTGGTGGGAGAAAACTCACCAAGTTTGTGACCAACCATATTCTCAGTTATAAATACAGGAATATGTTGCCTCCCATTATAGACCGATATGGTTAAACCAACCATATCCGGTGAAATCATTGAACGCCTGGACCAAGTTTTTATTGGCTTCTTGTCGTTATTTTTTTTAGCTTCTTCCACTTTTTTGACTAAGTGATGGTCTAAATGGGGGCCCTTTTTAAGTGATCTTGGCATCTTAGATTATCCTATCTCTTTTTACTTCTTGAACGCACTATAAATTTGTCGGTCCTCTTATTAGACCTTGTTTTATGACCCTTGGTAGGAACGCCCCATGGACTCACCGGGTGTCTTCCTCCGGAAGAACGGCCTTCACCACCTCCATGCGGATGATCGACAGGATTCATGGCTACTCCTCTTACTGTAGGCCTAATCCCTAACCATCTTTTAGCTCCAGCTTTTCCGAAAGACCTAAGGGAATGCTCTGAATTCCCAACTTCACCGATAGTTGCCCTGCAATCTAAAAGAACGCGTCTCATCTCGCCTGATCTAAGACGAAGTGTGGCGTAGTTATTCTCTTTTGCTACAAATTGAACCGAGCTGCCAGCACTTCTACCAATTTGCGCCCCTTTCCCTGGCTTCATTTCGACACAATGCACAATACTACCGACGGGAATATTTTTTAGTGGCAAGCAATTTCCCGTCTGAATCGATGCGTCTGGGCCCGATTTCAGCGAAGCCCCTATTTCAAGTCCTTTGGGAGCAACGATATATGATTTAGAACCGTTTTCGTAAACCAAAAGTGCGATATGAGCTGTCCGATTGGGATCATATTCAATACGAGAAACCAAGGCCGGGATACCATCCATTGTTCTCTTAAAGTCAATAAACCTATATCTTTGTTTGTGACCTCCACCCCGGTGTCTGACGGTAATCCTTCCAGAATTATTTCTACCAGCGCGTCTAGATTGATGTCCAAGCAAGCCTTTTTCAGGTTTACCTTTCCACAAATCTGGTGTTTTACTTAATACCGCGCCTCTTCTTCCAGGCGATGTGGGCTTTGCACGTTTTAATACCATATTTCTACTCCGCCGCCATAAAATCTATTTCAAATCCATCTTTCAACCGCACAAAAGCTTTTTTCCAAGCTTTTGTTACCCCCATTCTTCCTCTAAACATTTTTCGCTTAGCCCTAACCAAAGAGGTGCTTACAGATTTCACTTCTACGTTGAAAGATAACTCTACAGCATTTTTGATCTCCGTCTTCGTCGCGTCATTTAGCACTTCAAAGACATATTGGTTGCCCAACTCAGAGATTCTCGAGTTTTTTTCAGAAAGTCTTGGTCTTACAATAATCTTGTAAAGTCGTTCTTGATTCATGTAAGCAAGTCCTCAATTTTCGTTACAGCATCACAAGTGAATATCAAATTCTCGTATTGCATAATAGAGAGAGGATTTAACTCAGAAACTTCAATAACCTCAGTAGAAGGTATATTCCTCAAAGATAAAACAGTATTTTTTTCAAGATCAGTGGTTATAAATAAAGCAGAATCGACCTTTAATTGCGTTAGAAGTTCTTTAGCCTTTTTTGTTTTAGGAGCCTCGAATACTAAACTCTCAATTATAGAAATCCTTTTTTGCCTCAATAACTCCGAAAGCATCGATCGAAGCGCTGTTTTATACATCTTTTTATTAATTTTTTGCCCAAAGTTTCTAGGAGTCGCAGCAAATGCCCGACCACCACCTCTCCAAATAGGACTTCTTGAGGTTCCAGCTCGCGCGCGACCTGTGCCTTTTTGCCGCCAAGGCTTGGCACCTCCACCACTAACATCTGAACGGTTTTTCTGAGCCTTAGACCCTGACCTTCCGCCAGACTGATAGGCCGTAACCACTTGATGCACCAAGGCCTCTTTGTAATCAACAGCAAAGATGCTATCCGCCAAGGTTATCTCCTGCTTTTTGCTAGCATTTTGAACTGTTACCACTGTTCCCATCATTCTTTCCTATTGGCCTTAACAGAACTTGTAATTTCAATTAAAGAACCTTTTGCACCTGGCGTTGCACCCTTCAAAAGGATGACGTTCTTCTCTTTATCGATTTTAATTATCTCTAATTTCTGCATGGTTCTTTTTTTATTTCCCATTTGACCCGCCATTTTTTTCCCTTTGAAAACCCGACCTGGAGTTTGGCATTGTCCAATAGAGCCCGCAACCCTGTGTGAAAGAGAATTACCGTGAGTTGCATCTTGCATGCTGAAATTGTGCCTCTTAACAGTACCTGCGAACCCCTTTCCAATAGTAACTCCTGAAGTATCAACGAACTGGCCCTCAGAAAAAATATCAACCCTAAGTTCTTTCCCAATTTCTAAATCTGATAATATCGTCTCGGCAACCCTAAACTCTTTAAAACCCTTAGCAGTCGCCAGTTTTGCTTTTTTAAGCTCTCCAATTATAGGACGCTCCAACCGGCTTGTTAATTGCTCCCCGTAAGCTATCTGTACCGCATTATACCCGTCGGTTTCGATGGTTTTTAAACGAGATATAAAATTACCGTTGATAGATATCACCGTAACAGGCACCGAGGTCCCGCTATCCTCAAAAATCCTGGTCATTCCCTGTTTTATTCCAATTAGTCCTAAGCTCATCTCTTTTCCTAATTCAACTTAATCTGAACATCTACACCGGCCGCTAAATCAAGTTTCATTAGCGCATCAACAGTTTTATCAGTGGGATTAACAATATCTAAGAGTCTTTTGTGAGTTCTTATCTCATACTGATCTCGCGCATCTTTATTTACGTGAGGAGAAATTAAAACTGTAAATCTTTCTTTTTTTGTAGGTAATGGGATTGGCCCCTTGATTTGCGCCCCAGTCCGTCTAGCGGTTTCCACTATTTCTCTGGTTGACTGATCAATCAGCCTATGATCGAATGCTTTCAACCTTATTCTTATTGTATTTTCACTCATAATTGCGATCTCTTTAGATTAAATTGCACTCTTAATTCCTAGCCCGAATTTGTCAAGAACATTTGACGGGGCATTTTCGTAGTGAGAGAATTCCATCGAAAACGTTCCTCTGCCCTTCGTCAATGATCTTATCTCCGTTGCATAACCAAACATTTCAGCTAATGGGACATCACAACTCATCGATAAGCCAGCAGCCGAATCCCCTGTCCCTTTAAGCACCCCTCTTCTTTTATTCAGGTCGCTACTTAAAACACCTTGATATTCGATAGGAGTGTTAATCTCCACTTCCATAACCGGCTCTAAAAGACAGGGCGAAGCCTGAGAAACCGCTTTTTTAAAAGCCATAGAAGCTGCTACTTTAAAGGCCATTTCGGATGAATCTACTTCATGAAAGTTACCACCCGATAGAATCACAGAAATATCAACTAGCTCAAATCCCGCTAACACACCGTCCTTCAAAGCTTCTTCGATTCCACTCTTGATTATTGGTAGAAACTTACTCGGAATGATCTGTTCACTAATATTAGCATCGAACTTAAACCCCTGGCCTCTGGCAAGCGGAACCACGTTAACAACCACGCTACCATAATGTCTCTTATCACCTATAAGTCTATCGAATTCTTCTTCAACATTGACCGCTTCTGCTGAAATTGTCTCTCGATATGAAACTTGAGGACTTCCAATATTGGCGTCAACTCCGAACTCTCGCCTCATTCGGTCGATTGTTATATCTAGGTGTAATTCACCCATGCCGGAAACCAATGTTTGGGTCGACTCTTTATCCTCACTAACTTGAAGTGATGGATCCTCCAACGATAACTTCTTAAGAGCTTCTGCCATTTTTGCCTGATCACCTACCGTAGAGGGCTCAATAGCAACCGATATAACTGGCTGTGGAGCACGAATTGTTTCGAGTGTGATAACCTCTTCTGGATCGCACAAAGTGACTCCAGTTTGAACGTGTTTCAAACCCACTGCTGCCACAATATCTCCTGCCGAGACCTCGTTAATATCAACTCGACTATTTGCGTGCATTTGAAGCAATCGATTGACTTTTTCTTTCTTATTACTTAAAGCGTTTACTACAATATCACCGCATTTCATTTTACCCCTATAGACCCTCAAAAAAGATAGTGTGCCTACAAATGGGTCTATTGAAATTTTAAAGACTAATGCAGCGAATGGCGCAGTGTCATCTTTAGTTATAAAATTATTTCCCTCACAATCTGAAAAATTTATATTCGGTATATCAATTGGTGCTGGCAAATAGTCTATAACTCCGTCTAATATTGCCTGAACACCCTTATTTTTAAACGCAGAACCACAGATAACCGGCACAAGATTATTACCAAGAGTCAAAATTCGTAATCCAATTTTAATTTCTTCCGAGGTCAAGCAGCCCTTCTCCAAATATTTTTCTGTTAGTTCATCCGATGCTTCAGCGGCTATGCCCTCTAGTTCCGATCTTAATCTAAGAGATTGCTCTTTCAATTCTATAGGAATCTCCCCGCTAGTGATTTTAACTCCCAGAGAAGCATCGTCCCAATAGAGGGCTTTCATTCCGATTAGGTCGACAACACCATCGAAAGAACGCTCATTCCCTATTGGAATCTGAAGGGGTAAAGGTTTAGCTCCCAATTTATCCTTAATCTGATCGATTACACGGAAAAAATTAGCACCGGTTCGGTCCATTTTATTAACAAATGCAATTCTTGGCACATCGAATTTATCGGCCTGTTTCCAAACAGTCTCTGATTGAGGCTCAACTCCGCCAACCGCACAAAATACAGCCACCGCTCCATCTAAAATTCTCAACGAACGCTCTACCTCTATCGTAAAATCTACATGGCCAGGGGTATCTATTAAATTAATCCTGTGTCTATTGTATTGATTACTTGTACCAGACCAAAAACAAGTAGTTGCCGCAGAAGTTATAGTAATTCCCCTCTCTTGCTCTTGCTCCATCCAATCCATGGTTGCCGAGCCATCATGAACTTCGCCCATTTTATGGGAAATACCAGTGTAGTAGAGAATCCGTTCAGTGGTGGTAGTCTTACCTGCATCTATATGCGCCATGATGCCAATATTTCGGTAATTTTTTAATGGAGTTACTCGAGACACAATTTCACCCATTACCAACGATAATGAGAAAAGGCTCTATTAGCCTCGGCCATTTTATGGGTGTCTTCCCGTTTCTTTACAGCATTGCCTCGGTTATCAAAGGCCTCCAATAGTTCACCTGCAAGCCTCTCACCCATAGATTTTTCGCTTCTCTTTCTTGCAGCATCTACAAGCCATCTCATGGCTAATGCAAGTCGTCGGTCTGGTCTAACCTCCACTGGAACTTGATAGGTTGCGCCTCCCACTCGCCTAGATTTCACCTCAACTCTAGGTTCGACATTATTAAGCGCTTCTTTAAAAGCCTCTAACTCAGATTCGTGTCCCTTTTGAGAAACAATTTGAAGTGCCCCATAAACTATTTTTTCCGCAACGGACTTTTTGCCTGCCGTCATAACAATGTTTATAAATTTCGCAATGACCTTATCTCCGTACTTCGGATCAGGCAGGATGTTTCTTTTCGCGGGTGTTCTGCGTCTCGACATATTATCAAATTTCCTTAATTAGGCTTTAGGGCGCTTCGCACCGTATTTGGAGCGACCTTGTTTTCTATCGTCGACTCCAGATGTATCTAAAGTACCTCTAACAGTGTGGTAACGAACACCAGGTAAATCTTTTACTCGACCCCCTCTAATTAGAATAACAGAGTGCTCTTGAAGATTATGCCCTTCGCCTCCAATATAGGTAGTTACCTCTTGCCCGTTCGTTAATCGAACCCTGGCGACCTTACGTAAAGCCGAATTCGGCTTCTTCGGGGTTGTGGTATAGACTCGAGTACACACACCTCTTTTTTGAGGGCTAGCTTCTAAAGCAGGAACGTTACTTTTTTTAGTCTGCTTTTTTCTCGGCTTTCTTACCAACTGATTTATTGTTGCCATTTTTCCATCTCTGTAGTTATCTCATACTCCAAGACCATCATGCCGTACTAGGTTTTTTCGGCTTTCGAACCGTTGTTTTTAAAATCGCACAATAGAACAAAAAAACCCCACCGGAGCGGGGGATTATACCCCTAATTAGAACAATTTCAAACCAATTTAAGCGCTTTTAGTAGACGGAGTAGGATCTGAAGAATCGTTATCGTTTGAACCGGTTTCTGCTGAGGCCTGAAGCTCAGCAATCAATTCAGCGTTTAGCTCATCTTCGCTAACCCTAACATCCTGCTTTTTCCTATCTTTATGATAAGCATAGCCTGTACCAGCAGGTATCAAACGGCCAACTATTACATTTTCTTTCAAGCCTCTGAGTTCATCCTTCTTACCAGTAACTGACGCCTCTGTTAATACTCTAGTCGTTTCTTGAAAAGAAGCTGCTGATATGAATGATTCTGTAGCCAATGATGCTTTAGTTATTCCAAGCAACATTTGCTCTCCAGTGGCTTCCACACCACCCTTTGCTAAAACTCTTTCATTTTCTTCAACAAATAATTCTCTTTCTATTTGCTCTCCTTTTAAAAATCCGGTATCACCAGGATGCTTGATTTCGACTTTTCGTAGCATCTGTCGGACAATTACCTCGATGTGCTTCTCATTTATACTTACACCTTGAAGCCTATAAACTTCTTGAACCTCGTTAACGATATAGTTTGTTAATGCCCTCACACCTCTTAGACGAAGAATGTCATGAGCGTCCGCCGGCCCATCGCAGATAACTTCACCTTTTTCGACTTGCTCCCCCTCGAATACCGTGACTTGCCTCCACTTTGGAATAAGGGTTTCGAATGTCTCATTGTTTTTATTTGTTATCACCACTCTCTGTTTGCCTTTTGTATCTTTCCCAAAAGAAACGAGCCCCGTAGCTTCTGCAAGAACAGCTGGATCTTTTGGCCTTCTTGCTTCAAAAAGGTCAGCAACCCTAGGCAAACCACCTGTAATATCTCTCGTTTTTAAAGACTCCTGCGGAACACGAGCCACCACATCACCGACAAAAACTTCTTGTCCATCAGAAACGGTAACAATCGCGTTTGGTGGTAAAAAGTAATTAGCTGGCACATCCGTCCCGGGAATATTTTGATTAACTCCAGATTTATTGTTGATTTTAATTGCCGGTCTCATATCCTTAGAAGACAGACCACGTTGCTTCATGTCGGTTACAACCAAACTTGATAAGCCAGTTATATCGTCTTGCCGATGAGTGACAGTAACGTTATCCTCCATATCAGAAAATGCTGCTACCCCGTTCAGTTCTGTAATAATTGGCTTAGTATGAGGATCCCAGGAAGCCACAACTTGCCCGGCGCTAACCGGCGCACCATCCGCTACTACTATCAAAGAACCATAAGGTACTTTATGTCTTTCTCGACTTCTCCCACTACCGTCATTTATAACCAACTCTCCAGACCGAGATACGGCAACAAAGTTACCATCAGCTTTTGCGACGGTCTTAAGGTTGACAAACTTAATATTACCTCCCGATTTAATTTGAACATTATTATTTGCAGCTGCTCGAGAAGCTGCTCCCCCGATATGAAATGTTCTCATCGTAAGTTGTGTACCAGGTTCTCCAATTGACTGTGCAGCAATAACTCCAACCGCTTCTCCTCTCCCTGCAATCTGCCCCCTACCCAAATCTCTTCCATAACAACTAGAGCAAACACCATATTTAGTTTGACAAGTGATTGGTGATCTAACTATTACCTCATCAGCGCCATTTTCATCTAAAAAGGCAACATCCTTTTCTTCTATTAAAGTACCAGCTGGTAAAAGGATCTGGTTACCACCTGGATCGAGGACATCTTGCGCCGTAACTCTACCTAATATTCTATCTCCAAGAGCTTCTATTACATCGCCACCCTCAATAATCGGCGTCATTAAAACACCTTCTTCAGTTCCACAATCATTCTCGGTGATTACTAAATCCTGAGCGACGTCTACCAATCGACGAGTCAAATATCCAGAATTAGCTGTTTTTAGAGCGGTATCAGCTAACCCTTTTCTAGCCCCATGAGTGGATATAAAATATTGTAAGACATTTAATCCTTCTCTAAAGTTAGCCGTTATTGGTGTTTCAATAATCGAACCATCCGGTTTGGCCATCAAGCCTCTCATCCCAGCTAGCTGTCTGATCTGTGCCGCCGAACCTCTTGCGCCCGAATCAGCCATCATAAATATAGAATTAAAGGAATCTTGTTTGACTTCAACATCATCCTTGTCCTTCACCATCTCGGTCCCCAATTTGTCCATCATTGCCTTAGCAACTTGATCGTTTGTGTGAGACCAAATATCCACCGTTTTATTGTATCGTTCCCCAGTTGTAACTAAACCAGACGCGTATTGTTCAGCGATTTCGTTCACTTGCTCCTCTGCCGAACGAATAATTTGTTCTTTATCTTCCGGAACAACCATATCTTCCACCCCAATCGAGACACCTGCACGCGTTGCGTGGTGAAATCCAGCATACATCAACTTGTCTGCAAAAATAACTGACTTTTTTAAACCTAATGCTCGATAACAGGAGTCAAACATTTGAGAGATAGCCCTTTTATTCAGAGGCTTGTTGACCAAAGAAAAAGGTAAACCTTCTGGTAGAAGTTTGGACAAAATAGCTCTACCAACTGTCGTTTCAATAATTTCTCTTTTTTCTATTCTTTGGCCATCACCAGTATTTAAACTGAGATCCATCCTTACCTTACATTTTGCATGAAGACTAGCTGCGCCAGTTTCATAAGCTCTGTGAGCCTCATCAACATTAGAAAATATCATTCCACTTCCGACGGCACTAGCAGATTCCCGAGTCATATAATAAAGACCCAGAACAACATCTTGGGTCGGCACAATTATAGGATCACCATTAGCGGGCGAGAGAATATTATTCGTAGACATCATCAAAGTTCTCGCTTCTAATTGAGCTTCTATAGACAATGGAACATGAACGGCCATTTGATCGCCATCAAAATCTGCGTTAAACGCTGTACACACTAGTGGATGAAGCTGGATTGCTTTGCCTTCTATTAGGACCGGTTCAAAAGCTTGAATACCCAATCTGTGTAATGTCGGAGCTCTATTAAGCAAGACCGGATGTTCTCGTATAACTTCCTCCAAAATATCCCAAACCTCGGAACCCTCTTTTTCCACTAATTTCTTTGCTGCTTTTATAGTAGTCGCTAAACCACGTCTTTCTAACTTACTAAAAATGAATGGTTTAAATAATTCGAGGGCCATCTTTTTTGGTAAACCGCATTGATGAAGCTTTAATGTGGGACCTACTACGATCACAGACCTACCAGAGTAATCAACTCTTTTACCCAGAAGGTTTTGTCTAAACCTCCCTTGCTTGCCTTTTATCATGTCAGCTAAAGATTTTAAAGGTAATTTATTAGAACCAGTTATCGCTCTCCCACGACGCCCATTATCAAGCAACGCATCCACCGACTCCTGTAACATGCGCTTCTCATTTCTAACGATAATGTCAGGAGCATTTAATTCAAGCAATCTCTTCAATCTGTTATTACGATTAATCACTCTTCTGTATAGGTCGTTTAGATCCGATGTTGCGAATCTACCACCATCAAGAGGCACAAGAGGACGCAACTCTGGCGGTAAAACAGGCAGCACCTTGAGAACCATCCAGTCTGGAACGTTGCCAGATTTTTGGAAGGCTTCTAAAAGCTTCAATCGTTTAGTAAATTTTTTTATTTTAGTTTCAGAATTAGTTTTAGGTAGAGCCTCTCGTATAGATTCTATTTCATCCGATAAATTTACAAATTTAAGAAGTTCTAGGATAGCTTCCGCCCCCATTTTAGCCTCAAACTCATCCCCCCATTGTTCTACCGCCTCAAGATAACTCTCCTCTGATAAGAGTTGGCCTTTTTCTAAATCTGTCATCCCGGGCTCTATTACAGCATAAGCCTCAAAATAAAGGACTCTTTCGATCTCACGTAATGTCATATCTAAAAGCAAACCCATTCGTGAGGGTAAAGACTTCAAAAACCATATATGTGCAACTGGGCTCGCTAGCTCTATGTGACCCATTCGTTCTCTTCTGACCTTTGTTAATGTGACTTCCACCCCGCATTTTTCACAAACTACACCTCTATGCTTGAGTCTTTTATATTTACCGCATAAACACTCATAATCTTTAGTTGGACCGAATATTTTTGCGCAAAAAAGTCCATCCCTCTCTGGCTTGAAAGTCCTATAATTTATAGTTTCAGGTTTTTTGACCTCACCAAAAGACCACGATCTAATCTTCTCCGGCGACGCAAGACCAATACTTATCGCGTCGAACTCGTCCATATGTCCCTGATTTTTTATAAGGTCAAGTAAATCTTTCACTAATTTATCTCCTAGGTATCCAATATATGGTTAACAAAACTTTCCGTGTTATATCAGTCTTGATCTAGCTCAATGTCTATTGCCAGCGATCTCATTTCTTTCAATAGAACATTGAAAGATTCTGGCATACCAGCATCAATCTTCGGTTCACCGTCTACAATATTTTTATACATTTTGGTACGCCCGTTAACATCATCTGATTTAACTGTCAGCATTTCTCTGAGAGTATAAGAGGCTCCATACGCCTCGAGCGCCCAGACTTCCATCTCCCCGAACCTCTGCCCCCCAAACTGCGCTTTTCCACCAAGAGGTTGTTGTGTCACCAAGCTATATGGTCCCGTCGATCTTGCATGCATTTTATCATCGACTAGATGATTTAGTTTTAACATATACATATAACCGACCGTAACTTCTCTCTCCAAAAGTTCTCCAGTTCTGCCGTCCCTTAACTTCATCTGACCGGACTCGGGAAGCCCAGCCAACTTAAGCATAGTTCTAATCTGTTTCTCTTGTGCACCGTCAAAAACTGGGGTAGCCATCGGAACCCCTTTTTTTAAATTTCGGCTAAGATCTACTATTTCATCGTCAGACAAAGTTTCAAGATTTTCTTGCTTTCCAGTCGTGTTGTAAATATCTTCCAAAAGAACTCTTAATTCCTTAGCTAGATCACTTTTAGCCGACTCCAGAGCCCTACTGATCTTAGCCCCGAGCCCTTTAGCTGCAAATCCTAAATGAGTTTCCAAAACCTGTCCTACGTTCATTCTAGAAGGAACTCCGAGTGGGTTTAATACAATGTCAACCGGTGTTCCATCCTCCATATAAGGCATATCCTCAACCGGTACTATCATTGATACAACTCCTTTGTTACCGTGCCTTCCAGCCATTTTGTCACCCGGCTGCATGACCCTCTTTACGGCAAGATAGACTTTGACCATTTTGAGAACACCCGGAGCAAGATCGTCTCCCGATGTAATTTTCTTACTTTTCTCATCAAGTTCATTCCTGAAATCTTCATTATGACGTTCTAGCTGAGAAAATAACTGCTCTAGTTGCTGATTACCCTCTAGGGTGTCTAATTCAATATCGAACCATTTTCTCCGGTCTATTTGATCCAATAACTCGGAGTCTATCGTGACCCCTGCTTTCGACGGCCGGGGGCCTTTTTTAAGCTTACTGCCTGTTAATAGTTTCGCAACTCGTTGATAAATATCTTCCTCAAGAATTTTTAATTTATCCTCTAAATCTTTTTTAGCCAAAGCAATGTCAGACTCTTCTATCTCTTTCGCCCGATCATCTTTTTCGATACCATCCCGGGTAAACACTTGCACATCAATGACCGTTCCACTCATCCCAGATGGAACTCTTAATGAAGTATCTTTAACATCTGATGCTTTTTCCCCAAAAATTGCTCTAAGAAGCTTTTCTTCAGGAGTAAGTTGCGTTTCACCCTTGGGTGTAACTTTTCCAACCAAAATATCACCAGGAGCTACCTCGGCACCGATATAAACAATACCAGCATCGTCAAGCTTTCTAAGAGCGCTTTCGCTTACATTTGGAATGTCAGAGGTTATCTCTTCAGAACCGAGCTTAGTATCTCTTGCGACACAAGCCAACTCTTCAATGTGTATAGAAGTAAATCTATCTTCGGCCACTACTCTTTCGGAGATGAGTATAGAGTCTTCAAAGTTATAGCCATTCCAAGGCATAAATGCGACTAACATATTCTGCCCCAATGCAAGCTCCCCTAAATCTGTAGAGGGTCCATCTGCCAATACATCTCCAGCAGATATGATATCCCCTTTTTTAACGAGAGGTGTTTGGTTAATACACGTATTTTGATTGGAACGGGTGTACTTCGTTAAACCGTAAATATCAACACCCGGTTCGCCTAATTTTGTTTCTTCGTCATTCACTCTGACAACAATCCTGCCAGCGTCAACGTAGTAAATTTCGCCGCCTCTTCGAGCCACCGCAGTTACCCCAGAGTCAGCAGCAACTACCCTCTCAATCCCCGTCCCAACGAGTGGCTTCTCCGCTTTTAGTGTAGGTACAGCTTGACGTTGCATATTAGAGCCCATAAGCGCCCTATTTGCATCATCATGCTCCAAAAAAGGAATTAAAGCCGCCGCAACCGAAACAATTTGTCTAGGAGAAACATCAATGTAATCGACTTTTTCAGTGGGAGCTAATAAAAACTCATTTTGATGCCTTGCTGAAACTAGATTATCGACGAACATACCTTCAGCAGTCAGTGCAGCGTTCGCTTGAGCGATAGTATATTGCCCCTCTTCTATAGCCGAAAGGTAATGTATCTCATCTGATACTTTTCCATCAGTTACAACCCTGTAAGGGGTTTCCAGAAAACCGTACTCATTTGTTCTAGCGTAAACCGCTAGTGAGTTAATAAGTCCAATATTAGGACCCTCTGGCGTCTCTATTGGACATACTCTACCATAATGGGTGGGATGAACGTCTCTTACCTCGAAGCCAGCCCTCTCTCTAGTGAGACCACCCGGTCCTAATGCTGACACTCTCCTTTTGTGTGTTATTTCAGATAATGGGTTATTTTGATCCATAAATTGACTTAATTGACTGGAACCAAAAAATTCTTTTATTACTGCGGAGACCGGTTTGGCATTAATAAGATCTTGGGGCATATATCCCTCTGATTCAACCAAACTTAATCTTTCTTTAACAGCTCTTTCAACTCTCACTAAACCCACTCTGAATTGATTTTCTGTCATTTCTCCCACGCTTCTTACACGCCTATTTCCAAGGTGATCGATGTCATCCACCATTCCTTTACCATTCCTAATGTCAATCAAGCATTGTAAGGTTTCTATAATATCCTTCTCATCCAAAGTAGAAGAACCTTGAACTATATCCCTACCTAACCTCCTGTTAAATTTCATTCTACCAACCGCTGATAACTCGTAACGATCTTCACTGAAAAAAAGGTTGTTAAACAAATTTTCGGCAGCCTCTTTTGTTGGCGGCTCTCCCGGACGCATCATTCGGTATATCTCGACCTGAGCATCCAGAGTGGAACCGGTAGTGTCTATGGTTAATGTATCAGATATATATGCTCCTTGATCCAACTCATTGGCGTATATCGTTGAAATATTATTGATTTCGGCGTCACTTATCGCTTCAAGTAACTCTTCAGTTATTTCTGTATTAGATTGAAAAAGGATTTCGCCAGTCTTTTCGTTAACTATATCTTGAGAAATAATTTTACCTAAAAGAAAAGAACGAGGAACACTGATTTCTGACACTCCTTTTTTTTCAATTTCTTTGGTATGGCGTGCAGTTACTCTCCTTCCAGCTTCTACTAAAATATTTCCATCTTTATCAAGCAAATCAAAATCCAAGGTTTCACCTCGAAGTCGCTCCGGTACCAATGAAAATTTTACTTCATCTTTATCGACAATAAATTTATCTTGTTCAAAAAAAGTGGATAATATTTGTTTATTATCCATTCCTAAAGCCCTAAGCAAAACTGTAGCAGGTAACTTTCTTCTTCTATCGATTCGAACATAGACATGATCTTTAGGATCGAATTCGAAATCTAACCATGAGCCTCTGTAAGGTATTATTCTCGCCGAAAATAGTAATTTTCCAGAAGAATGCGTCTTCCCCCGATCGTGATCGAAAAAAACGCCAGGAGACCGATGCAGCTGAGAGACGACAACCCTTTCGGTCCCATTGATAACGAAAGTACCGTTTTCAGTCATAAGCGGGATTTCCCCCATATAAACTTCCTGCTCACGGACATCTTTTATAGCTTTTTCTGAACCTGATTCTTTATCAAAAATAATCAATCTTACTGTCACTCTAAGAGAGGATGCGTAAGTGGATCCTCTAATTTGACACTCCTTAACATTAAATACAGGTGGACTCAATTTATACTCAACATACTCAAGACGCGCATTACCGGAATAACTCTCGATAGGAAAAACTTGCCGGAAGGCTGCGTGGAGTCCGAAATTACCCTTATCTTCGTTTTTTACTTCAGATTGTAGAAATTTGGCATACGAATTAATCTGAGTCTCAAGTAGATATGGGATCTCTTTTATAGACTCCGTACTACTAAAATCTTTTCTGATCCGTTTTTTTTCGGTATAGGAATAGGTCATAGGTCATTGTGTCCTTAGTAAAATATTTACAGAAACAGTGCACAGATATTTGAAAATCTTTCCGAACGACGAGTTTCTACCAACATTATCAATATCAATTACATTCAAAACTGGTAGTTTGATTTCTACTTTAATTCTGCTGAAGCACCTGCTTCTTCTAGTTGTTTTTTTAATTCTTCTGCTTCAGATTTAGGGGCACCTTCTTTAACAGTCGCGGGCGCTCCCTCAACCATCTCTTTAGCCTCCTTCAAACCCAAGCCAGTAATTGCACGGATTGCCTTGATGACAGACACTTTATTTTCACCGAAACTAGTCATTACAACATCAAATTCGTCCTTAGCCGCTTCAGCCTCTCCTTCACCAGCCGCAGCAACCGCAACAGGCGCTGCAACCGCTGCCGCTGCAGATACGCCCCATTTCTCTTCTAGCTCCGAGACTAGATCAGTTACTTCCAATATTGACATATTACTCAAAGTTTCAATTAATTCTTCTTTTGAAACGGCCATTTGTTTATCTCCTACAGTTAAATATTTTTAAAAATTTAATTTGCAAAACATCTATTCGGCGGACTTCTCTGAAGCTCCGTTTTTATTTATTAATAGTCTCACTACAAGAGCAGAGGGCTCTTTTAGCAGGCGGACCAAACTAGTTTGGGGTTGAATAAAGAGTGATAATAATCGAGACCGCGCCTCATCTAAAGTGGGCAGACCAGCCAAAACATTCAGATCTTCCCCAGGTCTCACCTCCCCAGAAAAAGCAATCACCTTAGCTACAAGACGATCATTCGATTTAATGAACTCCTTTACCAATCTAGCACCCGCTCCGGGATCTTCGGACGACACAATGTAAAGCAAAGGTCCGACCAAATTCTCAGCCATAACCTCATGTTCTGTGCCTTTAACAGCTCTCTTTGCAAGTGTGTTTTTCAAAACTTTTACGATAACTCCACTTTCTCTCGCTTTTTTTCTCAAATCAGTCATTTGAGAAACAGTTAATCCTGTGTAATCAGCAGCGACGATAGAACCGCTGTTCAGGAAGTAATCATGAACCTCGGAAACTACATTCTTTTTTTCTTCAAAACTCAAGCCCATTGTCTTATCGCTCCATCGTTGCTTATTGCTTCTCTACCATTTTCAGACGACATACGTTTCGTTTGTTCCTTGCTGTGGGCATGTCTACGGAAGCTAAATTAATTATTTGATAAACCTCCGGTCTTCGAACAGCTGTCTTATTTCCTATAATAACCTCTTAATTAGTATTCACTTGACAGATAGTCATTTCAGTTCACCGAGGCAACCGAACTCTCGTCCACTCTAATTCCAGGACCCATCGTTGTGGACAGGCTTATAGACTTTATGTAAGTGCCTTTTGAGCTACTTGGTTTAGCTTTTTTTAAATCGGTAATTACCGCTTCCAAATTGTTGGCCAAATGCGAAACATCAAAAGACTTTTTTCCAATACTACAATGAATAATTCCACCTTTGTCAGCTCGATACTGCACCTGACCCGACTTTGCATTTTTTACGGCATCGGCTACCGAGTTTGTCACGGTTCCGACTTTAGGGTTAGGCATTAACCCTCTCGGTCCAAGAATCTGACCCAATTGACCCACCAACCTCATTGAAGCGGGAGTAGCTATGACAACATCGAAGTCCAAATTACCTTTTTTAATATCTTCCGCTAGGTCCTCAAACCCCACAATGTCAGCCCCGGCTTCGCTACCCGCGGTGGCAGCATCTCCTTCCGCAAAAAGTGCTACCCTGACAGATTTACCCGAGCCATGCGGCAAAATTGTAGAACCTCTAACAACTTGGTCAGATTTCTTAGGATCTATCCCAAGGTTAATCGCAGCATCAACTGACTCATCAAATTTGACTCCTTCAATCTTTTTTAATAGGCCCAGGGCATCTTTCAGGTCCATAGGACTATTTGGCTCAGAGCCAACAATTTCAGATATTTTTTTTATTCTTTTCGATAGTTTGGCCAACGTTAAACCCCCTCCTCTACCTCAATACCCATACTTCTGGCTGTACCTGCAATAGTCCTGACCGCAGCGTCGAGATCGCCTGCAGTCAGATCACCGTCTTTCGTTTTTACGATATTTTCTAATTGCTCGCGATTTACTTTACCTACCTTCTCAATATGAGGAACTCCACTACCCTTTTCCAAACCGGCTGCTTTTTTTAGCAGAATTGAAGCTGGTGTGCTTTTGGTTTCGAAAGTAAAGCTTTTATCACTGTATACAGTTATAACAACAGGCACTGGCATTCCAGCATCCAATTCTTGTGTTTTTGCGTTAAAGGCTTTGCAAAAATCCATGATATTAAGCCCGTGTTGGCCTAATGCTGGCCCAACTGGGGGACTCGGATTTGCCTTACCAGCCGGAACTTGCAGCTTAATGAAAGTTTCAATTTTCTTTGCCATTTTATTATCTCAAAATGAATTTTTAATCTTTACTGACCTGACCAAACTCTAATTCAACAGGCGTGGACCGGCCGAATATAGTAACCGCGACCCTAAGCTTACTTTTTTCATAATTAACCTCTTCAACCACCCCGTTAAAGTCTGCGAAAGGCCCATCTATAACCCTTATCACTTCCCCGACCTCAAACAGAACCTTTGGTTTCGGTTTAGCAGCTCCGTCAGTGATTCTATCCAGTATAACTCCAACTTCTTTGCTTGGAATTGGACTAGGCTTGTCACTTGAACCACCGATAAAACCCATCACTTTCGGGCAGCTTTTTACCAGATGCCACGAATCATCGTCCATAACCATCTCCACAAGAACATATCCGGGGAAGAATTTTCTATCACTTTTCCTTTTCTGGCCATCTTTCATTTCAACTACTTCTTCAGTAGGCACTAAAATTTGGCCGAATTTATCGTTCATCCTCTCCAGCTTTATTCTATCCTCCAATGACCTTTTAACCTGATTTTCGTAACCCGAGAAAGCGTGTACTACATACCAATTCAAATTCATTACGGCCACCATAGCTAGATATTCTAAATTACAATGTTAACGAGGCTGCTTAAAATCAGGTCTAGTAGCCACAAGATTATCGCAAAAATTACCACAACAACCAAGACAACTAATGTCGTTTGACTAGTCTCTTGCCTGGTCGGCCAAACAACTTTCTTAATTTCACTTTGAGCAGATTTCAAGAACCCCAGTGTATTTTGCCCTCCTGCAGTCGAGCTATATAGCAATAATGCAATACCCGCTACCACAATAAGAGCTACTATGCGGTATAAGTCGGAAATCTCACTGTATGAGTAAAATCCGAAAACACCTGCGACCAAAATCATCACAGCCGCTATAATTTTTATTACGTCTGTTGTCGCTTGACTGTTAATTTTTGTTTCCATCACTAATTCCACTTCGAGCAGGCCAGGAGGGAATCGAACCCCCAACCTGCGGTTTTGGAGACCGCCGCTCTGCCAATTGAGCTACTGGCCTTGATACCTTTTATTCAATAATTTTAGAAACCACCCCAGCACCCACGGTGCGACCACCTTCACGAATCGCAAATCTAACGCCTTCTTCCATAGCAATTGGGGCTATTAACTTGACAGTCATTTTAATGTTATCGCCTGGCATAACCATTTCTACATTTTCAGGCAACTCAACCGCTCCCGTTACATCAGTTGTTCGAAAGTAGAATTGTGGTCTATAGTTTGAAAAGAATGGCGTGTGCCGTCCTCCTTCTTCTTTAGATAATATATAAACTTCCGCCTCGAAATGGGTGTGAGGGTTAACTGAACCCGGTTTGCAAAGAACTTGACCTCTTTCAACCTCCTCTCTTTTCGTTCCCCTCAATAATACACCGACATTGTCTCCTGCTTGGCCTTCATCCAAAAGCTTTCGGAACATTTCAACTCCCGTACAAGTCGTTTTCTGAGTTTCCTTAATCCCAACGATTTCGATTTCTTCACCCGATAACACCTTTCCACGTTCTATTCGTCCCGTAACTACTGTTCCTCTTCCGCTAATTGAAAAAACATCCTCAATTGGCATTAGGAAAGGTTGATCAACCGGTCGATCAGGAATTGGAATAAAGTCATCCATGGCCGCCACCAGTTCGTGGATTGCCTTACTCCCGATATCGCTTTCATCGCCTTCAACTGCTTTGAGAGCACTACCCTTGATTATCGGAGTATCATCACCCGGAAATTGATACAGGTCTAAAAGTTCTCTGATCTCCATTTCAACCAACTCTACCAATTCATCGTCGTCAACTTGGTCAGCTTTATTTAGAAAAACGACTATCTTAGGAACTCCAACCTGTCTGGCCAAAAGAATATGCTCTCTTGTTTGAGGCATGGGACCATCGGCAGCACTACATACCAGGATAGCTCCATCCATTTGAGCCGCTCCTGTAATCATATTTTTCACATAGTCAGCGTGCCCTGGGCAATCCACGTGAGCGTAGTGCCTTGCATCACTTTCATACTCCACATGGGCCGTAGCGATCGTAATCCCCCTCTCCCTTTCCTCAGGTGCGTTATCGATCTGATCATAAGCTTTAGTCTCACCTCCATGTTTGGACGCTGAAACCATCGTTAAAGCTGCAGTCAAAGTCGTTTTCCCGTGATCTACGTGACCAATCGTCCCAACATTAACATGAGGTTTTGATCGCTCAAATTTTTCCTTCGCCATTCCTAAATACTCCCAATTTCGGTGTTAAAAACTAGTTAAAAATTAATATCTAATTATTTCCTTACTTATTATGCCAAAATTACAACCCTTCATCACTCAAAATTTCTAATTTTTGGCATTCGGAGCCCATAACCGGACTTGAACCGGTGACCTCTTCCTTACCAAGGAAGTGCTCTACCGCTGAGCTATATGGGCGAACGAAAAATCAACTTACGTTCTATACCCGAAGGTCCTTGTAGCTCAACTCTCCCATTAGGTGGAGCGGGTGATGGGAATCGAACCCACATCATCAGCTTGGAAGGCTGAGGTTCTACCGTTGAACTACACCCGCCTTACTAAACCCAATTCCTCGCTTCTCTGCCTCTCATTCCCCTGTGGAGGGGGTAGGATTCGAACCTACGAAGGCTGAGCCGGCAGATTTACAGTCTGCTCCCGTTGACCGCTTGGGTACCCCTCCAAAAAGGGAACCCGAAATTATCATCCTAAATGGCTTGCATGTCAATCAGGCGCGTATCTTTTTGTTCGTGCTACCATCATAAATAGCGGAGGGCCTAGTTTTCCCGCATGTTTCACCCGGTAATATATAACTGACCAGAGAATTCCCGCCCAAAGCTTTTATGGCCTCTCTAAAATCTTTTGCTGGAGGAGAGCCAGAAAGGTTGGCGCTGGTTGAGACTAAGGGACCACAACGTTCAATGAGTGATAACATTTGACCATGCTTGGTCACACGAACTGCTAAAGTTCCATTTGCGTCCTTAAGCCAAAATGGGCAAATTTGAGTGGACTTAAGAACCCATGTAGTGTGACCGGGCCAAGTATCTTGAATTTTTTGTTCATTTTTAAGATTAATGATGGAATATTTACGGACCTCATCTATCGATGAGAAAACTATTATAAACTTTTTTTTAAAAGGTCTGTTTTTAATTTTCCAGACTCGTTTACAAGCTTCATAGTCCAGAGCCCGAGCTGCAAGCCCAAATATAGCTTCAGTTGCATGAGCAATCACATGTCCATCATTTAAATAATTTACGGCCTTATCTAGTTCTTGAGTCAAGCGTGCCACAGAACTTGATCTATTTCGTTTTCCGTTTTTTGGGCCTGAATTTTCTTACGGGCGCCTCTTCAAATATCTTTACACATTCTTCAAGGGTTAACTTTAAGGGATCGCTATCCTTTGGAATTTTTGCATTTTTCTTACCGTCTGTAATATAGGGGCCGTACCTCCCATTAAGCACTTCTAAACCTGCCTCAGGAAAAGCTTGAATCTGCTTTTCAGCATCCGCCCTTTTTTTATTTTCTACTAATTCTATAGCCCTCTCGAAAGTGACCGTGTAGGGATCATCTGATGACTCAAGGCTGACATATTTGGCTTTTGGTTTTGGAAGCTTTTTCTTTCCCTTTTTAAGACTTGATTCATCAATTTTTTCCACATACATAACGTAGGGTCCGAATCTACCTCTATTAACAGAGTACTCGATACCTTCCGAATCCTGACCTAAAAACCTTGGCAGCTGCGTGATTTCTATCACGTCCTCGATTGTAATTTCATCCATCTTCATCCCAGGTGGAATCCCGTGAAAACTAGGTTTTTCCTCGCTCTCAATGTCACCTATGATTACGTAAGGTCCGTACCGACCCATTCTAATCGACACTGGTTTTCCGCTTTTTGGATGGGTTCCGATAACTCTTTCCATCTGAACCTCGCCCCTGGAAACAGTCTCCTTATTCTTAACTGTTTTTTCAAAATCGCCCCAAAAATTACCTAAAACTTTGATCCATTTTGTTTCTCCGCGAGAAATAGCGTCTAATTCATCCTCTAATTGCGCGGTAAATTCATAATCAACATAATCGGCAAAGTGGTTGGTAAGAAATCCGGATACCAATTTACCAACATCTGTAGGAAAGAACCTTTTGTTCTCTAGTTCTACGTATTCCCTTTGTAGAAGCGTAGAAATTATAGTGGCATAAGTTGATGGACGGCCAATCCCGAATTCTTCGAGTGTTTTTACTAATCTGGCTTCACCGTAGCGTGCAGGGGGTTCAGTAAAGTGTTGAACTTTGGTTAAATCCTCGGTTTCAACCATATCACCTTGTTTAAGTTCAGGTAAAAAGTGTGCCGTATCACTATCTTCAGACGATAAGTAGACTTTCATGAAACCGGGTTCAATTACGCGCGAACCATTACTTCTAAAAACCCCTTCTGAACCACAGTCAAAAGATATC
The DNA here is from genome assembly GCA_036158955.1 of Pseudomonadota bacterium. Classification (GTDB taxonomy): domain Bacteria; phylum Pseudomonadota; class Gammaproteobacteria; genus TMED69. The sequence continues at coordinate 2,051 of JAYYFI010000012.1, read as the reverse complement.
TGCATATCTTCGTAAATAGCTTGAGCCATTTGGGAAGCCAACGCCCGATTCCAGATTAAAGAATACAATTTGAATTGCTCTTCATTGAGATATTGCTTTATGCTGGATGGGTCTCTTTGAAAAGACGTTGGTCGGATAGCTTCATGAGCCTCTTGAGCATTCTTCGCTCGTGTTTTAAAAACTCTGACTTCATCTGGAATATCTGACGGACTATATCGCCCAACCACATATTCTCTCAACTCCTTAATAGATTGTTTTGATAAGTTTAACGAGTCCGTTCTCATATAAGTGATTAAGCCCTCTGTCTCTGAACCGATAGATATTCCTTCGTATAATTGTTGGGCTATTCTCATGGTTCTTTGGGCTGTAAATCCCAACTTTCTTATCGACTCTTGTTGCATAGTTGATGTGATGAAAGGTGGGGCAGGATTTTTCTTCCTTCGCTTTTTTTCAACACCCTTGACTTTGAATTGGCCGTTAGATTTTTTTTGCAACAGCTCTACCACTGCCTCTGCTTCATTTGAATTAGACAAATCAAATTTTTTTAATTTTTTTCCTTGGTATTCTCTGAGTTCCGATTCAAAAGCCGATTTGTCAAAAATTATATTAGCATGGATAGTCCAATACTCTACTGGCTTAAATTTTTCAATCTCTTCTTCTCTCTCGCAAATTAATCGAAGAGCGGGGCTTTGAACTCTACCAGCAGAAAGGCCAGGTTTAATTTTTTTCCATAAGAGTGGGGAAAGGTTAAAACCAACCAGGTAATCTAAGGCTCTTCTTGCTTGTTGCGCGTTAACCAAATCCATGGATATTTCTTTTGGTTCATCCATCGCTTTTTTTATTGCTGATTTGGTGATTTCGTTAAAAACAACTCTGTGTACACTTTTTTGTTCTAATATTTTTTTATCTTGAAGTATTTCAACAATATGCCAAGATATGGCCTCGCCTTCACGATCTAAGTCAGTAGCTAGATACAAAGCCTTCGCTTTTTTTACCGCTTTAATTATTGCATTAACATGCTTAGTACTTCTTTCAGATATCGAGTAACTCATCTCAAAATCAGCAACTGGATTCACGGCTAAACCTCCTTTTGAAGGCAACTCCCTTACATGCCCATAAGACGCCAAGACCTCAAAACCTTTGCCCAAATAACGTTTAATCGTCTCTGCTTTTGCCGGGGATTCTACAACTACTAAATTATCAGCCATTTACTTGATTCCAAAATCGTCGTTTGTACAAAGTCGTCATAAACCAGCTCAGCTTGATCTTACTATGCCAGCGCTTGAAGTAATTTAAACCTGAAATATCTTCACGTCAATCCAGTTCGTGTATATTGGGAAGATATAGGCCTATTGAAGATAATTTGAAAATTTGAGCATCAGCAGTGAAAAATGTAAAATTAAGTCATAATCATTAACGGAGTACAAATGAGCGTAAGAGAAATACTTAAGTTTCCTGACAAGAGACTAAGAATAATAGCAGAACCCGTTGAAAATTTTGACGAATATCTGAACACCTTAATCACAGATATGTTTGAAACCATGTATCATTCTGACGGTATTGGGTTAGCAGCAACCCAAATAAATGTGCATCAAAGGGTGGTAGTCATTGATATTAAAGATGTGGAAAAACTTTACTTAATAAATCCCGAGATAACTGAAACCTCTGGGACAACAGAATCAAAAGAGGGCTGTCTATCTGTACCTTATCTTGTTGATTATGTACCGCGTGCTGAAAAAATCTCCCTAAAATCTCATACCTTGCAAGGCAAGCCGAGATTTATTGAGGCAACCGGCTTGCTCGCGGTGTGCATTCAACATGAGATCGACCATTTAGATGGCAAGCTTTTTGTAGACTATCTTTCTTCATTGAAACGAAACCGACTGAAGAAAAAAATTGACAAGGATGCTTCTTTAGCATCGTAAATCATCAAGCGTTTTTAAGTTGCTCGAGGACACAGTCAAATCAAAAGTGCTTTTTGCTGGAACTTCTGAGTTTGCAATCCCAACACTAAATAGACTGATTTGTCAGCCAGATATCGAAATAATAGC
>JAYYFI010000011.1:0-19164 GCA_036158955.1 Pseudomonadota bacterium | reverse complement strand
CTCCTTTCCTATCTCAAACATTAAACGTTCTCTGGCGCCTACTTTTAGGCTGCTCATAAAAATTGCTATTTTTATCGGCTTTGGATTCAAATTAGTATAACCTATTCTAGAAAGGGCGATGTTGAAATCTTTTTAAAAATTCGTAACGCTTTATTTTTTTTGATATAAAATTTACCAGCATTGGGTCCCACGAATAATTAAATCTTGTCTCCTTTGGCTTAGAAAAGAGTCTTCCTTTACATGCATTTAAGTAATCTTCCGTGGGTCTTTCTAGGTCTAAACCTGTTATTAGATTATTTAGTGTGGATTCGGGTTTGTAAATTAAATCCTCTAGTAGAATATGTTGAACTTCAAAAGTGGTATTTTGTGTGATTCTAGTTATTACCTCCATATTTGTAAAATAACCTTTAGCTGCAAAACGCAGTGAGGTGTTGTTACGCTTTGCTCTAGTAGCGATATTATCATACGGATTTCTAATAACATGAATAAATTTAACTGGTACATTAAATTTGCCTAATAACGTTAAGACTTCAGGATATTTCCGAATTATTCTAATTGTCCCATTACCTTTTTTGTCTCCAAGAATTCTAAGGCGCTTGACTTTACCTTGATACTGACCATCTATCGAGTAATCATAGCCAGTGTACTCCCTTCCGTTTTTGTTGAAAATAGCTGAATTTATTACGATCGATTCGGCAATGTTATTCGCTGTTACGCCGGAGAGCAGGTGTTTCATAAAATGTAATTCATGTGAAATTAAAATTTCTGGATGTGCATCAAGCAGCGACCCTACCAATGAATGCCCACTTCTGCTGTAGCCGATAAATAATATAATAGCTTCTAAATTGTTAAAAAACTTTTCATTGATATTTATTTTAATAAGTTCGGGATAAAATTTATTTTTTTTTATTAGATTATAGGTGTTGATATTTTCTCTCGATACTTGATTCTCTTTTACCATATTGATGAAAATTTGATGATTCTTTTTTGGCTTATTGATTATATTATTAGTATTTATTTTAAATAGACTAATAAGATGAGAAAGGTAAAATTTTGTGAATCTGAACAGGTATTGTTTTGCTAAAATCAAGAAATTATATGATTCTTTCATTCAGTGGTTACCTAAATAGTTTTTATTTTTGACTTGATTCGTGATAAAAAAATGCTAAAAGCGTTATCAATACCGAAATTTTTTGTTCTCAATTTATGTTCTAGTAGGTCTATATGCTTTAAGACTGGACTTAGATTAGCAAAATCGTTTTCTATTTTTTTCCAAGAGTCATCCCAGAATTGATTATCCTCAAAAGATATTTGATCTATGGCGATTTGGTTAAGTAGTTTATAAGCCCTCAAAGTTATTGGGTTTATTGATGCCCCTTCGGTATTGCTCGACGTGTGATGACGCAAAGAAGGCTCAACGAAGTTATTCGAATACTCCTGTATCCCTGCTCTGATCTGATCGGTGATATTAATCCCTACTACAGCAGCTATCCTTTCTAATTGTTTCTTGGGGTCAGACAGAACATTATCATAATCAACAACAATTTTTTTCCTGTTTCTTAGCATGAAAAAGAAGGGCACCATCCTAGCCAACCACTCTAGGTCACTTTTTTCTTGCACACCTCTTAAAGGGTTTAGATTTCTTCGTGACATTGCGACGCTAAGAGGGTTACGCAAAGCAACCACATATATTGGTTCAGCCGACATTTCATTAAGGACACTTTCCCAAAAAGGTAATAATCTTAGCACCCCGCCTGATTTAAACCCCCAAATCATGTGCTTACCAAATTTAGTTTTCAAAATTTGAGTTGCATTTTTTTGAATTTCCACTGCTTTATTCTGATGAAATAGAGACTTGTCGACAGGCCGCACATCACTACCAGTTGTTGTAAGGCCAAAGTAAGTGCTTATATCCTTATTTATTTTTAAAATATCTAAGTCTTCAAAAAACCCTTTGGGGTTCTTTGCAGAGCCAGGTTTTAAATTGTCACCTAGTTCTATCCCTAGGGCACTTACACCTCGAGTTATAGTCCTGGTCCCACTTCGCCCTGCTCCCACTACTATCACCACTTTTTGATTTTCAGTCATAATAATATCCTTATACCGCCGTAGTCATTTCCGAAATAAGCTACGAATTATATTAGAGATTTTGTTCTGCCTAAACTCAACTATGAAAACTTTCCTTAATTTGTCGGGAGGACACTGAATTTTTCGAACGCCATGCCACGAATGATCGGTCCGTTTAAATAGTAGGCTTTCACTTCCTATACAAGGAATTTCGATTTGCCGTTTGAATTCATTAAATTTTGGCGCCGTCTTAAAACTTTTCTTTCCCTCATCGTCTAGTATGACGGTTTGTCCTCCCCATTTTGGATTCCAATCTTGATCGGAATTAAAGTAAAATATATGAGAGCCTAGTTTCCATTCTGCATCACAATGAGGTGAAACAGAAGCTGCAGAGGGCGTGTAGTGCCAATGATATTTAAAATGGAATTTATTGGTGCCTAATAAATCATAGATAAACTTACGATATTGGCCTGTTTCTAATTCTTCTATCAGGGTTCTCCAAGTATCACTGACAGTCAGGTTTGAACTAAAATCGAGGCTTAGTCTATCGTGACTTGCTTGCCCGTAGCGCCGATAGTTGCCTTTTTGTTCCTTGAATAGTTGGGCGGAGGGTAATTCATTTCTTAACTGCTCGTATTTTTCTTTAATCAATAAATCTGAGAATTGGGTATAGGGGAACGGTTCTTTATTTTGAAATTGACCAACATCAAAATGGTTTAAAATTGAATAATTTAGAATTTGATTTTTTTTAGTTGTCATTTATTTTATTTCTAATATTTTGGTTCAATATTGCTATTAAATTACTATAATTATAAGTGTTTTTTACAGTTTTTATTGGATTTTCCGGTAATTTATTATAAAAACAATCTACTATTTTTTTTTCAAGAAGCTGAGCGTGTAGATTTTTGATATTGCGTGGAGGGGTCCAAATCCCTTTTTTTATAAGAAAAGATAAGAAAGATTGGATTATCTTATTTGATCGTATAAATTTTGTTTGTCGCAATTTTTCAATAAGTTTATTCCAGAAAGTGCTTGGTAAAGCAATAATCCGTACGAATTTATCATTTTTACATGCATCAGCAATCATCGACACACTGTCGGATGTAACTAACACTTCTTGACTTGAATCAATAAACATCCAGTATGGGTTGGAGATGCTATTGTCGTTTATATCGTAAAAAATATGATTTTGACCTAGTGCTTTTTTTAGCTTGCTTGTCGCTTCTCTGGGAGTTCTCGAGCTATTTGTTATTAATAAACAAGCATTCTTCCGTCTTGCATAATCCGTTAAAGATTTACACAGATTCTCAGTAAATGTTGGACTGAAATGATAGTTGCTATTATTCCCACCTAACAGAACGCATATTTTTACTTTATTTGTCTTCTGAATAACACTTTTCCAACTTTCGAGTTTATCTAATTCAATATTCGGAGTAGAGACTGGCAGGGGAAGCTCAATAGTCTTGGAGCTTTTTGGCAAACAATATTGAGGGGTTGTTATTATTAAATCAAACCAAGAAAAAGGTGCAAACGGTCTACCTAATGCGTACAGTTTTATTTTATTTCTGCTATTTTTTTTTATTGCATAAGCTATGGCCGCATTACGACCGCCGATAATAAAAATAGCATCTGGTCTGGGAAATTGATTTTCGATTATTTTTTTTAAAAATAATTTAGTACCAAAAAGTCTGTGAGCAATTAGTTCCCAGATGGACGTATTTAAAGCTATAGGAATCGCTTCCCATCCTAGAAGATTGACTAAATCTAGTAGTTGTTTATCGTCACCAGTTCTTCCCTCGAGCAGAACCCAGGCTTTATAGCTAACCTTCTCGCTATGTTTCCTAAACGAGCAATCTACTGCAGGTTTATTAGACTCCATCTTGTCATTGCCGTATTTAAATGATCTTTTCCTCTGTTGCTTGGAGTTCGACTTTTAGCCAATGCAAATCGATATCATTCTCTGTTGCTTCTACATTTAATTTAAATATACCAAGATGGAGTTCCTCTCGCTCTTTACCTAGTAAATCTGTAATGGAACTAGCTACCTCATTTGTTTCAAGCATTCGTGGCTGCCAACGTCCAAACACCTTAGGATTGTCAGCATATTCTTCCGTCATATTCGTTTTTATAAAAGGAAGCATCAGGCTGAAGGATGTAACAAATGAATTTTCTCTCCCTAGGTTGATATCTAATATCTTTGGAAGTTTTAGAACCGCCCAATTGGCAAGTACGTAGCCAGGTACTGCTGGTCCAGGATCGACGGCTTGCATCGAACTTATATAAATTAAGGTTAAGTGCTGCTTGTGATAGACAGCTTCTCCGGCCCATAAATGACTCATATACATAAAACCATCAATCTTAGTTTCCATAACCTGTTTCGACTCTTCCAGACGCTCAATAAAGTCTCTACGGACTCTAGTTCTGCGTTCTCTCCTACTTTCATTTTCTTTTTCTGGAAGAGCCCTTCCAAATCTGTAGCCTGCTTCGGTTAATCCAGAATTGCAAATAAGAATATCTGGTCCTTGGCCACCCATTTGTTCTTTAACAAATCCTCTTGAGGCCCACAAATCTCGTGTATTTGTTACATCAGCTTGCATTGCGAAAACGTCAAAACCCTGGTCTCGCATTTTATCTACCATTTCGAAACCGTCTCGATAGCTACTATTGAAATGAATGCCAACAGTTTTCGCGCCATTTAAAAGCGCCGCAAGTGCGAGCCCTTGACCTAGCCCACCATTTTTGCCGGAACCAGTAATGAGAACTCGTTTCCCTGAAAATGTAGTTCGATTAAATTTAAATTTATTGATTTCATAATCAAAGTTCATTTTTTGCCTCTTTTTAAGTTTTTATCAATTATATATTTTTTTCTATAGATCTAATAATTGTTCTATGGTGATAGCTTGGAGCACACACGATACCTGCATTTTTTTTTAGCTCCTCACCGCAATTGAAGTCGAGCCTTTTCCCATGAATGTCTGAAACTACTAAACCTGCTTCTTCGGCTATTATACAGCCAGCAGCATGATCCCATATCTTTTCTTTATAATGTTCAAGGGTAGGAATTCTTAAGTAAATATGGCCTTGCCCTCGAGCCACCACGGCATATTTAACCTGAGAGTCTAGTTTAATAGAATCTTGTTTTACACCAAGCTGATTTAAAATCCTTTTTGTCACGTTATGCCTCGAGTGAGCGGCTTCAACCGATTCGCAAAGTTTAAGCTGTTCGATGGATAGCTCTGAACTAGACCGAACACGTTTAAGATTACGATAAGGATTGTCGATATCAGTGCTCCAAGCGCCATGATTTTTGGTAGCGAAAAGAAGCGATCCTTTTTTATGTACGACTTCGGGGTCGCATGACAAATCTGGATTAAGATTAGGACAGCCTAAAATGCCCAACTGAATTTCGTTTTCCTCAATATACGCAAGCGAGATTGCATATTGTTGGCCACGAATGAACCCCTTGGTACCGTCAATTGGGTCTAATGTCCAAAATTTCTTTGGCTTTTCTTTGTTTTTACCGAAATCGATTGCGGCTTTAAGTTGCAAATGATTTGATATATCGAGGGTGTTTTTAATGAATTTCATTACGCTTTCTAATGTCTTCTCATTGGTAAGATTAGAACCCTCCTCCTCTGAAACCATTGATACCGCTTTTGGTAAACTCTTTGCTAAGGTGCTGTTAACTATTGTTTGGGCTGCAAAGTCGGCAATAGTAACGGGACTGCTATCTGTTTTGGTTAATATATCTTCTTCACCGAGTGAATTTTGTATTCGTCTGGTAATTTTGCTGGCTAGAGAAACGGCCTCAAGGCCAACTTTGAGTTTTTCGGCATGGTAGCCAAAATTGTTATTTTCCACTTTTATTTCCTAGTTTTTGAAATAATTAAAAATTTTATCCGACATTAAATAAAATGGTCTGGACTTAAACAAATAAATCTTACACCATAAGACTTATGATTTTAAAATTTCGGCGTCAAGTGGTAAAGAGGGAGGACTATAATTTATGACCGAGGAAAAGCTTTATCCTATTTTTCCGGATATCTCCAAGAGGGCTCATATTAATGAAACGCAATACCTAGAGGAATATAATAAGTCAGTAACCGATTCAGATCGTTATTGGTCCGATATTGCAAACAAGTTTATTACCTGGGATCAACCCTGGACTACCGTGTCAGACGTAAATTTTGATACAGCAGAGATCAAGTGGTTTTTAGATGCAAAGTTAAACGTGTCAAAAAATTGCCTTGATCGCCACCTCGAAAAGAATGGTGAGAAGATAGCCATAATATGGGAGGGTGATAACCCAGATGAAAGTAGAAAAATTAGCTATTTCGAGCTTTATGAAGAGGTTTGTAAATTTGCTAATGCCTTGAAAAGAAAAGGTGTAGAAAAGGGGGACAGGGTTTCAATTTATATGCCCATGGTTCCAGAGGCTGCAATAGCTATGCTGGCTTGTACGCGAATTGGAGCTATTCATTCAGTTGTTTTTGGCGGTTTTTCTCCCGAAGCGTTAAAAGATCGTATTCTGGACTCTGGTTGTAGCGTGGTAATTACGGCAGACGAGGGCTTAAGGGGCGGAAAGCTTATTCCTTTGAAGTCGAATGTTGATAAAGCATTGGAGTCATGTCCTGATGTAGAAGTCGTATTTGTAGTTAGAAGAACGGGCGGTAATATCAACTGGTTTGAAGAAAGAGATTTTTGGTATCAGGATAGCATTGATATAGAAAATTCCGAATGTGAACCAGAGTCAATGTCCTCAGAAGATCCGCTGTTTATACTTTACACTTCAGGATCAACGGGTAAACCAAAAGGTGTCCTGCACTCTACAGGAGGTTATATTCTATACGCAGCAATGACCCATCATTATGTCTTCGACTATAGAAGCGATGATATATACTGGTGTACAGCTGATGTCGGTTGGGTTACCGGGCATAGTTATATAGTATATGGTCCTTTAGCAAATGGCGCTACCACACTTATGTTTGAGGGAGTTCCAAATTATCCTGATGCTAGTAGATGTTGGCAAATAATTGATAAGTATAAAGTCAATATATTTTATACAGCACCAACAGCATTAAGAGCATTAATGGGACAGGGAGACGAGTTTGTTCATTCAACAAGCAGAGAAACCCTCAGAGTTTTGGGTACGGTCGGAGAGCCTATTAATCCTGAGGCTTGGGAATGGTATTTTAAAGTTGTTGGCCGTGGGGAATGTCCGATAGTTGATACTTGGTGGCAGACCGAAACAGGAGGAGTTTTGATAAGTCCTTTACCAGGAGCAACACAATTGAAGCCGGGTTCTGCTACGCGACCTTTTTTTGGAGTTCAACCTGTGATTTTAGACGAAGAAGGAAATGAGATAGATGGAGAAGCTACTGGTGCTCTAGCCATAAAAAAATCATGGCCAGGCCAGATGCGTACTGTGTATGAGGATCATCAAAGATTTGTAGACACTTATTTTAGAACTTTTAGAGGCTATTATTTTACGGGGGATGGCGCTAGAAGAGATAAGGATGGTTATTATTGGATTACAGGAAGAGTTGATGATGTTATAAACGTATCAGGACATAGAATGGGGACAGCTGAAGTCGAAAGCGCTCTTGTTTTGCACGAAAGTGTTTCAGAGGCCGCTGTCGTTGGCTACCCCCACGATATAAAAGGACAGGGTATTTACGCTTATGTAACTTTAATGAGATCTGCCTCTCCTAACAAAAATTTAGAAAAGACTCTGAAAGAACTTGTCAGAAAAGAAATTGGACCAATAGCAATACCAGATGTTATTCAATGGACTCCTGACCTTCCCAAAACTCGTTCGGGAAAAATTATGCGTCGGATATTACGTAAAGTTGCTTCGTTGGAAATTGATCAGTTGGGAGACACTAGCACCTTGGCTGATCCTTCTGTGGTCGAAAAACTGATTACAGAAAGAAAGAAATTTTTTTAACCTGATTAGTGTTTATTTGAAAAACTCCAGATCTAATAAAAAACAAACGCTTGATGAATATCTCATATTTAACGCACTAGTGGACAAAATAATTGCAGGTGAGATTCGCGATGAAAAGTCGCTCAACTGCTTTATCGATTCATTTTGCGATAATGGAATTGAAATCAAAAAGTTTAGAAAAAATTTCATAGGCAATCTAATTGATTTATTAAGTGAAGTCGAGACAGGATTATACAAAAGTGATGACTGTTTTCCTCTTGTTTCAATGATGCTTAATTATCTAGAGAGAAATTATATTAAAGATATTCACCTGGGCGATTCATCTAAGAAGCTCGGTGAAATAATTAATAAATTGCTAGAATATTCTCAGTCGTTTTCCCAAAGGCAATAGGACTTATGTTAAATTATATAGTGTCTAAAAAATGAGCGATGTCTTATTAAAAAGTTTCCTAACTGAATGTAAGGAAATAGCTGGCGGTTTTGAAAGGCTAAACTCTAAGCATCTAAAGAGTCACAAAGATTCTTTTTGTACTCGTGACGTAGTTAAAGATGAACCCGATTATTGTTTATATCTATATCAATCTGCTTATAGTAGGAAAAAAAAGCATCTAAACAAAAATAAAACCGTCTTGATAATTTATTCTTTGATAAATAGAGCAACAATTGTCGATCTGCAAAGAAACAAATCCTTGGTAGGTGACTTACTTGACACAGGCTGTAAAGTATTTCTTTTGGATTGGAAAGAATTTGGAAGCGGAACCAATAATTTATCCCTATCTGATTATTCTTTTCAGTTTATTGACGAATGCGTAGATTTCATAAAATATGCTACTAATAACTCAGACGTTAATTTAATTGGCTTATGTCAAGGCGGCGTATTTTCGCTGCTCTATGCTTTAAAGAACAAAAACAAAGTTCGGAGTTTAGCTTTAATGTCAACTCCGATTGACTTTAAAACTGAAAAAGATACGATGTCAAAAATTTTAGAGCACATAAATCTTGACCTTCTTTACTCAGTCCCTTACGTGAGTGGTTCAATGTTGAATTCCTTTTTTAGTATGTTAGCGCCTTATTCAGTTTTGCAAAAAAAATACCTTACACTCATAGCAAAGCAAGATGATCCAGAATTTGTAGAGAAATTCATGTTAATGGAAAATTGGAGAATGGATAGCCCTAGGGTATCAGGGCCAGTTCTAGCCGAATTTATCCATATCTTTTACCATAGCAACGCTTTTTACAATGAATTCATTGAATTTAAGAGTATTAAATTGAAATTAGACACAAAGATTGATGTACCGGTGTTAAACCTATATGGGGCGAAAGACCGACTAGTTCCCCCTGATGCGTCTACAGCTTTGTCTGGAATGGTAGTGAAACGGTCGCTCTACGACGAGGTGAGTTTTGATTGCGGCCATATTGGAATGTATACAATGGGAGGAAAAGAAAAGACTCCAGGCCAAGTCATAGGACTCTGGCTTGGCGAGGAGCTTTTTTAAACTAATCAGCTAGTCTTGGAGGTTTTTTTCGCAGCTTTTTTAACCTTGTCAGCTGGAAAAGGGAAAAGACTATCAATTTCGGAAGAATTCTTTATGTCTTCCATACCTTTTTCAAACCACCGTTGGTACTCAGATCGAGCATTGTTGAAGATAGTTGCTGTGGATTTTGCAGCATCGAACATGGTCTCATTGTACTTGGAAAGAAATCCGGTTTGGATAGAAATAACATCAGGAATTTCTTTAGTGTCCGATAGTTCGTCCGCAGCCGCAGTTCCTGCTTCGATCAAGGAAGTTGCTAATCGCATGTTAGTCTCAGCAAATTTTTCAATTACTGAAGTGTTTATAATTTCCAGATTTTTCGAAGCTTCAACTGCTGAATCCGTCACATTTTTAAAATTTTTTATAAAATTAGTTTCCATATTTCACCTTTTTGCATTGCAACATTTTGTTGCTATGCAACATAAAGCTTAAATCCTATAAAATCAAGCTTTTTTTTGATTATTTTTTACTTTTTTTGCTAGGAGATGGGTTTTCCATGCTTTTTAATAGGTTTTCTTGCATTTCTTTCCATATTTCGATGTTCGTCTTCGTCATATTGGTAAGAAGTGTTGACATTGGATTCACCGTTATTGCCTCTTCCATTTGGGCACTGAGGGCTTTCTGTTGTTCGCAAAACATCTCAATAGTCCGGTTAAGGAAATTGCCAGCGAGTTGCTGATTCGGATCGCCATATATTCCGATCAGCTTATGGAGTAACTCTGCGGAGAATAGAGGTTGACCTTCTTTTTCCTCTTGCTCTAAGATAATCTGAAGCAGTACTGAACGAGTGATATCTTCTTCACTCTTTTTGTCGATTACGGTGAATTCTTCCTGATTCATTACTAACTCTCTTAAGTCACAAAGGGTGACGTACTTGCTTTCCTTCGTATCGTAAAGACGTCGATTTGGATATTTTTTTATCACTCTAATATTTGGTTTTTTCATTTTTTGAGTCCTTCCTCATGAAAACCCGTTTATCAAAAATGGATTGGTTTTTCATAGGCCGCTAAAGCAGCTTCGTGTACTGATTCTGATAGGGTTGGGTGACCGTGAACAATTCGCCCTAGATCTTCGGCGCTTGATCCAAATTCCATCGCTACAACTGCCTCTGATATAAGTTCTGACGCATTAGCGCCAATTATGTGGACTCCTTTAATCATATCTGTTTCACTGTCTGCAATTACTTTAACAAATCCCTCTGTTTCACCCATGGCGTGGCTTCTACCGCTCGCTAGGAATGGAAATTTACCTATTTTTATCTTCTCTCCATTTGCTAAACATTCTTTTTCGGTTTTCCCGACCCACGCAATTTCTGGCCATGTGTAAATAATCCAAGGGATGTTTGCATGATTGATACTAGACTCACCACCTGATGCAATTTGTTCAACGATTTTTATCCCTTCTTCACTTGCTTTATGAGCCAGCATGGCCCCACCAACGCAATCGCCTGCAGCATACACATTATTTCCGAGTGCTCTAAAATGATTGTCAACTTTTATAAAGCCCTTTTCATCTAGCTCAAGATTAACGTTATCTAGACAAATATCAGCAGTGTTGGGTCGCCTTCCTACCGCAACGATAACTTTATCAAATTTAGATACGATTTCCTTACCATTTTGTATGCTCGTAACTGAAACTTGTTTATTTCCTACTTCACATGATTTTACAATTGAGTTCAAATTTATTTTTAACCCTTGTCTAACCATAACCTTTTTCGTTTCGTTGGCAATATCCTTATCTGCTAAAGTTAGGAAATCTGGAAGCGCCTCCAACATAGTTACCTCTGAGCCTAGTCTTCTCCAAACGCTTCCTAGCTCAAGACCTATAACACCTGAACCGATGATACAGAGTTTCTCGGGTACTTCTTTAAAATGGATTGCTCCACTTGAATCAAAAATATATTTATTATCTACCGGGACAGTTGGTAGCGTTGTAGGAAGAGAGCCGACAGAAATTAATATATTAGTGGCACTAATGTTTTGGTCTTTACCGTCATGTCCAACTATATGTACGCTGGTGTTTGATGCAAGCCTTCCCTTTCCCTTGAACCAGGATACTTTGTTTTTTTTAAATAAACCCTCTATTCCATTAGTCAGTTGTTCAACAACCTGATTTTTTCGCTGCTGCATCTTAGATATATCGATGGTGATTTTTCCATCTATACCATGTGAACTGGCGTGCTTAGACATGAATTCATAGTGGTGGGAACTATCTAGCAAGCTTTTAGAAGGGATGCAACCTACATTAAGACAAGTCCCTCCTAAAGAAGGTTTATCGTCAATGCTTGTTTGATTATCTACACACGCGGTTTCTAATCCGAGTTGAGATGCCTTTATTGCTGCTACATAACCAGCGGGACCACCTCCAATAACAACCAAGTCAAATTTCTTTTTTTTCATAATCAAATGTCCAATAGACCTAATAGTGGTTTTTCTACAATTTTTCTAATTTTATCCAGAAACTGAACCGCTTCTCTACCATCGATGATTCTATGGTCGTAAGAGAGAGCTACATACATCATGGGAGCGATAACAATTTCTCCATTTTTTACAATCGGTTTTTCACTGATCTTATGCATTCCAAGAATCGCACTTTGTGGCGAGTTTACAATAGGTGTTGATAGCAGCGAGCCGTATATGCCTCCGTTAGATATTGTAAACGTTCCACCCGTAAGCTCGTTGACCGACAATTTATTTCCTCTCGCCTTTTCACCGAAAAGTTTTATCTTGCTTTCGATTTGAGCAAATGATAACTCATCCGCGTCCCTAATTATCGGAACAACCAGGCCTTTACCACCACCGACTGCTACGCCTATATCATAAAAGTTGTGATAGAGAATATTGTCGCCTTCCACTGAAGCGTTGATGATAGGATATTCTTTCAAGGCTTGTACGGTAGCCTTCACGAAGATTGACATAAATCCCAGTTTCACTCCGTGTTTCTCTACGAAGTCATCTTGATAGCTTTTACGTAATTGGATGGTTTCACTCATGTCTATCTCGTTAAACGTAGTGAGCAAAGCGCCTTCTTGTTGAGATGATACAAGTTTTTCAGATACTCTTTTTCTCAGTCTAGTCATTGGCACTCGCTCAGTTTTACGATCTAATGAAGCGGCGTCTTTTTCTTCCGATGAGCTATTTTCGTTTTTCAAATATGATATGACATCACCTTTTGTAACTCTATTGCCTCTACCCGTTCCAGTGATTTGATCGATTTTTAGATTTTTTTCCTCAACTAATCTTGTAACTGCTGGACCAATCTTGTTTGATGGATTGTTATTTGATGGGGCAGGTTTTTTTTCTGCTTCAGTTTTTGGAGAAGCTTCAATCTTGCCTGTAGCTGATGTATCGATAGTGAGTAGCACGTCGTCCGTTAATACGATATCTCCTGCATTTTTAAGGATAGACTTTATTGTGCCACTTGCTGGAGCAGTTATTTCTAAAGTTACTTTATCAGTTTCAAGATCTATGAGCGATTCACCCTCATTAATAGCATCTCCTTCAGTCTTATACCATTCAAGACAGGTAGCGTCTGGAACAGATTCCGCAAGGGCGGGAACTTTTACTTCTATTATCATTATCTAATCTCCTTCCTTAACCGGTTTTTCGGACTTTTTTTTCACTTTTAGATATGGGACTCAAATTTAGCGCTTCATTGATGATTTCTTTTTGTTGTTCTAGATGCAAAGAGAGATAACCAACCGCAGGTGACGCCGAGTAAGGTCTTGCAACACATCTTAGAGGCTTAGATTCGTCAAAAGCTCCACCCAAGTGACGACGAGAGAGTAAATATGACCAAGCACCCTGGTTTCTAGGTTCTTCCTGAACCCACAGTAATTCTTCGCAGTTTTTATACTGGCTGAGTATCTCCCTTAATTCTTTTATTGGAAATGGGTGAAACTGTTCTAGTCTGATTATGGCGCAATCTTCTATTTGATTGGCTTCGCGTGCTGCAACTAGCTCGAAATAAATCTTTCCGGAGCATAATATTATTTTTTTAACTTTTTTAGGAGTGATATTCGATTGTTCAGGGATGATAGTAAGAAACTTTCCTTCGGAAAAGTCAGATAATTTTGAAAATGAATCCGTATTTCTAAGCAAACTTTTCGGGCTCATGACGACCAAAGGCTTCCTGTAGGGTCTAATTACTTGACGTCTCAACAAATGAAACATTTGCGCCGGTGTTGTTGGATAACAGACTTGCATGTTGTCCTCTGCACAGAGCTGAAGAAATCTTTCGAGTCTTGCTGATGAATGCTCCGGACCCTGACCGTCGTAGCCATGAGGAAGAAGCATTACCAGACCACAATACCTCTCCCACTTGGATTCACTGGATGCTATGAATTGGTCGATAACGACTTGTGCGCCGTTAGCAAAATCACCAAACTGCGCCTCCCAGATTATTAAGGCATTAGGCTCAGCTGCGGCATAACCAAACTCATAAGCTAATACGGCCTCCTCCGATAAAGTTGAATTTATTACGAGAAAATCTGCTTGTGATTTTGATAAATTCTGTAAAGGAAGATAAGGGGCGCCAGTTTCTTGATCATTTATTACCGCGTGTCGATGAGAGAATGTACCTCTCCCACTATCCTGACCTGAAATCCTGACCGGAAAGTTTTCAGTTAAAAGCGAGGCGTAACCTAGAGTCTCTGCAAACCCCCAATCACATCGCATTTCGCCATTTGCCATCATCTCTCGTTCTTTCAAAATTCGGGCAACTTGACGGTGATTTTTGAAACCTTTAGGAACCTTTGTAAATGCTTTGGTTAGTTTCGATATCAAGTTTTCTGGAATAGCGCTTGAATGCTTAGCTTCCCAGTCCGTACCAATAAAAGGAGCAAAGTAATTTACTGCCGAGCTATCGCGAATTTTCACGTGAGGTCGTGACAATACTGAATTATTTTTCAAATCATCTAAATATTTGGTTTTCATTGCTTCAAATTGATTCGTGTCCAGCAGTCCATTTTGAATGAGTTTATCTGAATAAATTTCGACTACACTCGGGTGCTTTCTTATTTTTTTATACATAATAGGTTGGGTCGTAGCCGGTTCATCGGTTTCGCTGTGACCGTGTTTCCTGTAGCAAACCAGATCGATGATTACGTCTTTGTTGAATTCCATTCTGTATTCAAGTGCGATCTTGCCAACCATAGCAACAGCCTCCGGATCATCGCCATTTACGTGAAAAATAGGGGCCTGAATCATTTTTGCTACGTCTGTACAATACAGTGTTGATCTTGAATCTAGCGGATCGCTAGTAGTAAAACCAATCTGGTTATTGATAATGACATGTATGGTCCCACCAGTTGAATATCCTCTGGTTTGAGAGAGATTGAGGGTTTCCATTACAACCCCTTGGCCCGCAAAAGCCGCATCTCCATGTATAATTACCGGCAGTACTTTGTTTCTACTTGAGTCTTTTCTGCGATCTTGTCGAGCTCTAACAGAGCCTTCTACTACAGGGTCGATGATTTCTAAATGAGACGGATTAAAAGCTAAAGTAACGTGCACTGGTCCATTGGGCGTCTGAATGTCCGATGAATATCCTAAATGATACTTTACGTCACCTGACCTGTAGTCTTGAACACTTTTTCCTTCAAACTCATCAAATAGATCTGAGGGGTTTTTGCCCACAATATTAACCAGCACGTTTAATCGCCCTCTGTGAGCCATACCGATCACACATTCCTTAACCTGGTTTTTCCCTGCTTCAACTAATAGTGTGTCCAACAGAGCTATACTGCTTTCCCCTCCCTCTAGAGAAAATCTTTTCTGACCAACGTATTTTTTATGTAAATGCTGTTCTAGGGAATTAGCAGCTATTAAACAGTGCAATAATTGGATTTTTTCTTTTTTATCTAAAGGAAAATTGCCAGCAAATGGTTCTAATTTTTGTTGGATCCATCTCTTTTCATTTGTTTCTACGATGTGCATGTATTCTGCACCAATATTTTTGCAATATGTGTTCTTTAGAATATCAATTATTCCGGCTAATTTGGTGTCTTCTACACCTTGAAGTGAACCAGAATTGAATATTGTGTCTAGGTCTCCTTCTGTCAGTCCATGAAATTCTGGACGAAGCTCCGGTACTTCGGGCCTTTCATATTGTCCGAGTGGATCTAGGTTAGCTTCACGATGACCTCTAAAACGAAATGCATTGATAAATTGTAACACTGCTACTTGTTTTTCAATTTGTTCATTGCCCTCATCTTGGCTGGTTTGTAATTTAGCTTTTATAGTTGCTCTTTCTTTGGCGATTTGGTGTTGCCTTAAAGTTGCTTGGTTTAATTGTCTACTAGACTCTGTTTGAAAGATTATCTTCCATTCTTCTGGCACACTTTCAGGGTCATCCAAAAACGACTGATATAAGCTTTCAATGTACGACAAATTACCGCCGTCGGGAGCGAATGCAGAATCCATAATTTCTACCTAATCTAATTTATTTTTGAATTGTTCAATTTTTAATAGTTTAATTGTTAATTTTGGCTTAAAGATAGATAAAAGTCATCAAAAATGTGATGTTTAAAATGATATTATCCAACTTTTAGTCCTGGAGGTATAGATACCTAATGGGTTGTAACTTTAAAGGTAAGTCTTTTATTTGCTACAATCTAATTAGAATAAATCACATAAATCAAATTTAGGAAAGAATTCACATGACATCATCTGCTAAAGTCACTATCACCGGTGCTGCCGGCCAAATCTCGTACTCGCTTTTATTTAGAATTGCTTCTGGTCAAATGCTTGGTCCCCAACAACCCGTTGAGCTCAGTCTTCTTGAGATACCGCAAGCGATGAAAGCCCTGGAAGGTGTTGCTATGGAGCTTAATGATTGTGCTTTCCCATTGGTTCAAAAGATAGAGTGCCATGATAATGCACAAGCCGCGTTTGATGGCTCTTCTTATGGCATGCTTGTTGGTGCTAGACCTCGAGGTCCGGGAATGGAGCGAAGTGAGCTTCTTGGAGCAAATGCTGGCATTTTTCAGCAGCAAGGTAAAGCTATAAACGAGGTAGCAGATGATAACATTAAAGTAGTTGTGGTAGGTAATCCTGCAAATACCAACGCCTTGGTTTGTTTGAAAAATGCACCTGACGTACCAAAAAATCAGATTACTGCTATGACGCGACTTGATCATAATCGTGCAAAAGCACAAGTAGCCGAGAAACTAGGGATAAGTTTGTCTGAAATCAAACAGATGACAATTTGGGGGAATCACTCAACGACTCAGTATCCGGATCTTTATAACTCTGTAATAAGCGGTAGTAATGGTATGGATCATTTTACCCAAGAATGGTACGAGTCATTTTTTATACCTAAGGTAGCGAAAAGAGGCGCTGAAATAATTGAGGCAAGAGGCTCATCCAGCGCTGCATCAGCTGCTAACGCTGCGATCGAACATATGCGCGACTGGGTTAAAGGAACGGAAGAAGGTGATTGGGTAAGCATGGCGGTCTACAGTGAGGGTCAGTACGGTGTAGAGGAGGGGATAATTTTTTCCTACCCTGTTTCTTGTCGTAATGGCGAATATAAAATTATTGAAGGACTTGATGTAAACGAGTTTAGTCGCAAAAAACTAAAAGAAACTGAAATTGAGTTAATCGAGGAACGGGAAGCGGTTGAAAATATTTAAATAAACTTCAACGATTGGAGAAAGAAATGATAGACCAAAATGGATTCCGAGAGAACGTTGGTATAGTTTTGGTAAACTCAAATAAGGATGTATTCTGGGGGAGAAGAGCTGGGACAAGTTTCTGGCAAATGCCTCAAGGGGGAATAGAAAAAGGTGAAACTCCAAAGGACGCAATGCTACGGGAACTTAATGAGGAGGTTGGGTTACGACCAAAGCATGTTGAGGTTATTCATAGAACTAACGATTGGTTACATTATCGTTTGCCAAATTCCCGTGTCAGAATTTCTAATGGCAAAAAGTTTATTGGTCAGAAACAGATTTGGTATCTACTTAAGCTAGTGAAGAGTGAAGATTTCATTAATATTAACTTTTTTAGCGAACCCGAATTTGATAAGTGGAGATGGATTAATTTCTGGGAGCCACTCAAACTTGTCGCTCAATTCAAAAAAACAGTTTATGAAAACGCTTTGAACACATTTTATCCGTTTTTGGAAAAAGAATTCTGAAATTATTAAGCCGTTAAAATTTTGACGCTACGTTATCAAGGCCACCATGGTCAATGACATTTAGATAGCCTAAATCGATCAAGAATGTCTTAGCAATGTTAGATCTCCTTCCGCTTCTGCAATAAACATTAATCTGGGTAGTTCTATCGTGTGGCAGTAGGTGTGCGCTATCTTTAATCTTATCATATGGAATATTTGTAGAGTCAGCGACGTGTCCAGCGAGGAATTCTTCAGGCGTCCTTACATCAATCCAAAACGCTTTTTCGTCTGCGAAGCTAGGTTGGATAAAAAATCCAGAAATTAGAAAGAGCAACTTTATTTTTCTTTTTAATTTTTTAGTTATCATTCGATTTATGATGAATATTTAATCGACCGTTGTCAACCAACACGATCCTGGTAGCAGGATATTTTCGGCATGTTTGAATTTTGAAAGCTCATCCCTAATTGCGGCCTTAGCTTCATTTTTTTGCGAGTCTTTGGCTTCGGCATAAGGAGTTGCTGCGGGTCCTAATTGCGTAGCAAAATGAACTGCTTGCTCAAGTTCTCCGAGATTTATGTTGATATCAAATATGCGAGAATTAACATGATTAAATCCTGAATTAACCAAGGTTTATTTTATCACTGCTTCTTCAGATAATGAAAAAGCGCCTGGTGCATTTTCTTTTGATTTTTCAGGTTGAGGAAGGATTTTAAAAGCGGCTTGAGCGGGATAATCCATCCATGGATTATTTTCGATTTTGTTCCAACTCAAGAAAATTAGTTTACCGTTTTTCTTTATTGATTTCCTTATATTTGAAAAAGCTGCTTTTGGATTATCAAAAAACATAACACCAAATCTGGAATAAACTAGGTCATAAAAATAATTCTTAAATTTATAGATTTCAGCGTCACCGTGAATAAAGTTTATTCCGTTAACTTTACCCACTCTTTCTTCAGCTAAAATTAAAATATTATATGAAATATCCATTGCATCAATAGTAGAGCCTTTACTAATTGCCAAAACACTTTCTGCCACGTCTCCTGCGCCACAACCGATTTCTAATAAATTGCTTGAAGAGTGTGTAGAAATCTCATCAAGAAGAATTTTGGATGCGGGCGCAAGCATTGCGTCAAGTCTAGCAATATTGGAAACCCATCGGTCACCACCAATACCATCCCAATATTGTCCTATTTCTGTGGTTGGATTTAACTTTCTGTTTATCATTATCCAGTTGAAGTGAATTTATAAAGTCTTGAAAAAACTATGGTGAAGAAAATTTTGTATTAGTTAGAATTCGTTTTCTTTTTAAATTCATTCGATTTATAACATGATATTCAGGTAAAATATAATCTTTCTACAAAAAAGTCCAATAGAGCCGCGGTCATTCTTTATCAGTTCTAGTAAAGGACTTTTGGTTGCTAATCAATAGTAAAAGGTGTTTGCTGTCATGGAATCTTTGCGAAATATAGCCATTGTCGCGCATGTTGATCACGGTA
>JAYYFI010000010.1:0-44923 GCA_036158955.1 Pseudomonadota bacterium | reverse complement strand
TATATCAAACCGTCTTGGTCTTTAATTATACCCCATAACTTACCTGATTCCTCTATAGTTCCGACCATTCTTAAACTGTCCAATTCAAAATACTCAAGCTCCTCTTTATTATGGGTTAATATTTCTTGGGTGTAACGATCTTGGCCATTGTCTTCAAGTGCCTCCGATGCTTCGCCACCAGAAATACCAAAGAAAAAAGGCTCGAATGGATCCCGTAGTCCTTCCTTTTCCGCGGTATAGAGATATCTCACGAATGGTTTTATAGGTGGAAGAGGTTCGACTGGCCTTCCCGGTTTGGCAAGAGTCGACTTAGTATAACGTTTTAACTCAGCCATTTCTTTATTTCCGCAGCCATTTAGCAAGATAGCAAATACGATTAAGAAACATGGTTTAATCCCGTGTTCTGAGACAGATAAAAAGAGTGTTTTAACTGACTTCAGTGCATTAGTTTTCATTATTACCCTCATCATCGAAATAACGATAGGTTTTTGCAGTCGTTTCTAAAATCATGTCTCCTTCTTTTTTATCTTTATAAATTTTTAATTTGTTATTTGTGACAATTCTTGGTAAATCAGAGACACCACTAATAAAATTACCAAACTGATGATATGAGCCAACTACTTTTATTTCAATTGGCACCTCCGCGTAAAAATCACGTGGCTGTTCATCTCCGGGTTTGAAAAGTTCAAATTCTAATCCTGCACCCAAACCTTGTTGGGAAATGTCTACTAGAAGCTCTGCTATTTCAGATTTACTAGGAAGTCTTTTTAGAAGATCGCCAAAGGTTTCTTCTATATCTTTTAATTGTTGTTTAAGTGCCGGTAGATTAGCTGCTTTCTGTTGCTTGAATTCGAAGGAATTTCTCAATTCTGCCTCTTTTTTTTGTGCTTGATTTAATCTATTTTCTATTATCTTTAAATCGTATTGCCAACCTAAAACTCCAACCATTATGAAAATTAATATTGCACCACAAATTTTAACTGTAGGAGGCCACTCCCCTATATTCTCAACGTCGAGATTTTTAAAATCGTTAAGGTTAATTTCCATTATAATTGCCCTTGCTCGGGGTTTTTACTTTAAAGGTAAGAATAAATTCAGATTGTCGCTTACCATTTTTTTGTTTGGTCTCTATGACTTTTAGAACGGGTTTACTCAACCAGTCAGAGCTTTCAATATTTCTCATAAAATGAGAAACCCTTGCGTTAGATTGAGCAATCCCTGTAATACTGGCGTCTACTTTCAGGTTTTGAATATTTTCACTAGTTTCGTCTAATTTATAATTCATGTCAGTTAAATAAACACCATCAGGGATTGTGCGGCTTATTTCGTCGAATAATTTAACGGTCATGTGGCGACTGGTTTGTAACTCCTCTACTGTAGTCATTCTTGCAATGAGATTCTCTCGTTTTTTTTCGAGTTCTTTGATTTCGATTATTTGTTTATCTAATATTTTTATTTGTTTAGATAGATAATTATTTTTTTCGTTCTGGTTTTGTAATTTGAGAAAATATATCCAATGAATGAAGGCGATTGTGAGTAAAGCTGCGACTGCGCAAACTCCGAGTGAAATCAGATAATCTCGCTTACGTTTTTCTCGAAGTTCGGAGCGCCAGGGTAGTAAATTAAATTCTCTCATTCACTTAACCCTCGGATAGCTAGCCCCAAAGCGGTTAATAGCGCAGGTTGATCGTTAACAAGTCTTGATTTTTCTATGGATTCATTTACGGTAATTTTAGTGAAAGGGCTGATTACGAAACATTGGGTTCCAGAACCATCTGCTATTTTTTGGTTCAAGCCTGTCATTGACGAGAAACCGCCAGCTAACACTATGCTATCTAATTTCATCGCATTTTCTGATGAATAAAATAGCTGTAATGCCCTTTCAATTTCCTGCGTAGCTGAAGCCATAAAGGTTTCTATTATCGGCTGTTGCTCTGACTCTATATTTTCTCCCGATCTTAAAAGTTCTCTAGAGTCTTTAAGAGACAGGCCGAGAGAACGCTGAAGCTCATTAAGAAGCTGTTTTCCTCCAAACGTTTGCTCTCTGGTGTAGGTTAGTTTGCCATTTTCTAATACTGAGAGTTTTGTGGCCGAAATCCCTATATCTACTATTCCCAAAACATTATCGACAGAAAACTCTTTATTTACTTCGGATATAAAATTGACCGCATTTTCAACTGCATAGATCTCAACATCTACTATTTTAGGGATTAATTCAGCTAACTCTAAAACTGCTACCAATGAGTCTATATTTTCACTTTTTGTTGCTATAACAGTAAATTCGTTAACATCTTCGTTAAGTTGTTTGTTGAATTGAAAATCAAGATTAATTTCCTCCAACGCATAGGGTATATGTTTTATCATCTCTGTCTGTACTTGCCCCTCAAGTTCGGTTTCTGGTATCGATGAAGGTAAATTGATATTTTTAGTTATCGACTTAGAGTTAGGTATAGAGCATGCGACGTTTTTTATGGTCGAATCGCATTCGTCAAGAGCATCAAGAATAACAGATCCTAAGGAATCGATATCAGAAATATTACCGTCTACAATTGCACCTGTCGGAATTGGCTTTATTGAGTATCCGTTTAGAATATATTCGTTTTCTTTTTTGGAAAGTGATACGATTTTCACAGAGCTGGAGCTGATATCTACTCCTATCATAGGCTGTTTCTTGGTTTTAAAGGGACTAAACCTAGATAGGGCTTGTATTTCTTTTTTTAACCGGATTTTATCAAAAGAGCCAAACTTTTTATTTAATTTCAGCATAAGGGTGTCAGAACAAAATAAACTATAAAAATGGTATCACACTGATTTAGACTATAATAGTAGAAGAACTACTAGGATACTATTTTTGAGAAAAATCTGAAAAAACTAAATTTAACATAAACATATGACTTTCACTCAAACCAAACCAAGAAGCTTCCTTCCAATAATTTTATTATTTTTTGGAGTGTTTATATTTTTTATTTTCATCTTTTTTAGAATATTGGTCGATGATTTGCCGTCAGTTGAAAAGCTGACAGAAATTAAGTTATCGGTTCCCCTCAAAATTTATACATCAGACAAAAAATTAATTGCCGAATATGGAAAGGAACGGAGGAAATTTCTTCCGCTAAGTGAGGTGCCAGATTTATTTGTAAAGGCATTTATAGCGGCTGAAGATGCAAGTTTTTATAAGCACTCTGGTATTGACTGGGTCGCTATAATTAGAGCTGGATTAGAATATTTAAAAACAGGGCAAAAACGTAGGGGCGGAAGCACTATAACAATGCAAGTCGCTCGGAACTTTTATTTAACAAGAAAGAAGACATTTACAAGGAAAATTAAAGAGCTAATGCTTGCTACTCAAATTGAGAGAGAGCTGTCGAAACAGAAAATTCTCGAACTATATTTGAATAAAATTTTTTTAGGGCATAGAGCTTACGGCATCGGAGCTGCGGCCCAAGTTTATTACGGTAAGGCAGTGGGTGAACTCACATTGGACCAACTTGCTGTAATTGCTGGTCTACCTAAAGCGCCCTCAAAGACAAATCCAATTACCAATCCTGAGGCAGCTAAAAACCGACGAAATTATGTACTAGAGCGAATGTTAAAATTAAATATGATTACTCAATCAGAATTTGAGGTTGCCTACAGAGCTGACATAACTGCCAAATGGCATGGACATCCCGTAGAGGTATACGCTCCTTACGTTGCTGAAATGGTAAGGGAGAAAATGCTCGAAAAGTACGGCCAAGGTGCCTATGAAGGTGGTTTGAGTGTAATAACCACCATTAGCTCTGATTTGCAGAGATCCGCCAGAAGAGCGGTCAGAGAGGGTTTGATCGCCTATGACAGAAGGCATGGATATCGCGGGCCTGAGGGAAAGTTGAGTCGAGAACAGCTACTATCAAGTTCGTCACTTGCAAAATCTTTATCTGAATTTTCTGACTTGAAAGATATGAAGGTGGGGGTAGTGACTGATATAGCGGATAATCAAATTTTAGTTTGGAATCAAGAAATTGGTGAGATTTCTATACCTTATGAATATTTAAAGTGGGGGCGTCGTTACATCGATAGAGACACTCTGGGAAAGACTCCTTCAAGTGCTAAAGAGATATTTGATATTGGCGACGTGATAAGAATTGCGCCGGAGAATCCCGTAAATATAGAAGTTGAAGAAAAACAGAAATGGCGTTTTGTACAGCAACCAGAGGTAGAAGGTGCCTTGATCGCGCTCGATCCAAAGAATGGTGCGATAATATCTTTAGTTGGGGGGTTTGATTATTCTTTAAGTAAATTTAACCGAGCAGTTCAAGCTCGTCGACAAGTAGGGTCAAACTTTAAACCGTTTCTATATTCTGCCGCTCTCTCTAAAGGATACAATGCTGCTACAATAATCAATGATGCTCCTATAGTATTTGACAATGGCGAAGGGGAAGAAGTCTGGCGGCCTGAAAATTATAGCGGACGTTTCTTCGGCCCTACCAGACTTAGACAAGCGTTAGTTAGATCGCAAAACATGGTGTCGGTGAGGATTCTCGATTCTTTAGGAATTAACTATACTATTAATTACGCGAAACGATTTGGTTATAAAAAAGAGGATTTACCAAAGGATTTATCTTTAGCACTGGGATCAGGCGAAATGACTCCATTGGAGTTAGCCTCCGGTTATGCAACGTTTGCTAATGGTGGTTTCAACATAGAGCCTTTTCTTATATCAAGTATAGAAGATTCCAATGGTAACGTCCTCTTCGAAAACAAACCGCGTACGGTATGTTTGATGTGCGAGAATGTTGATTTGACCCTAGATGGGGAACCCGAGAGCATAGAGTCCCTTGCGCAGCTTGATTACCTCCCTCCAGAAAATTTAGCTGAAAGAGCTATTGATTCTGAAAACGCGTGGATAATCGGCTCAATGTTGAGGGATGTTATTAAATTTGGTACCGGTAGACGTGCTCTAAGTCTAAATCGGTCAGATATAGCGGGCAAAACGGGAACGACAAATGATCAACGTGATGCCTGGTTTTCTGGTTTTAATAAAGATATTGTTACAACCGTTTGGGTTGGCTTTGATAAAGTCGCACCTTTGGGCAAAAGAGAAACAGGAGCGCGGGCTGCTCTTCCAATCTGGATTGATTTCATGAAGGATGCGCTTGTAGATATGGAAGATGCTATTCCTGAAAGGCCAGAAGGTTTGGTCTCAGCCTTGATAGATAAAAAAACTGGCACACTTACAAATGTCGACAATCCTGATAGGATGTACGAATTTTTCCGGCAAAATTATTTGCCAAAAAAAGAAGCCGGCTCAATAACTGGGAATACCACGGACTCAAATGGAAATTTAACTGTCGAGCCAACTCAGATATTTTAGGGACATAGATCAATCGTCGTATGGCAATAAAAAGTTGCATAAAAGTCGCTGTCTTCTCACCAGCTAGAGGTCAATATCACTACCTGCCTAATGATCAAGAAGGAATAGAGCGTTATCAAAAAGGACAAAGGGTAGTGGTGCCTTTTCGAAGGTCTGAAAGGGTGGGGGTAGTGCTTGAGATTTCAGATAACTCTCGGATGCAAGGGTTGAATTTGAAAAAAATTGATCACATTCTTGATGAGAAGCCGATGCTTCCCAGTAATATGATTAAATTGGCTGAATGGGCCTCTGGTTACTATCATTATCCACTTGGAACCGCTATTTCAAATCTATTTCCTCCAGCATTAAGGAAAAAAATTCCGTATAAAAAAAAGCAAACAGTCAGATGGCAAATCTCTGGTGCCGGGAAAATCGCATTAAAAGAAAATAAAAAGTTGGGGAAAAGGCAAAAAAAATTCTTGAATATACTAATCAAATTAGGATTATCATCTCTGAAAGAAATAAAGCTTGATCTTCCAAACACGCAGATAAATCAAGTTGCTAGAGGACTTGAGAATAAAGGTTGGATTGAGAGAAATATTGAATTGTCGGGTAATAAAAAACCGACTATTGATGAAACTCAGATGGTTCAATTAAATGAAGAGCAGTCTACTGCCGTGTCTTATATACACGACCAAAGTGAGGACAAAAGACCAGTCGTCTTAAACGGAGTAACGGGAAGTGGTAAGACTGAAGTTTACATTGAGATAATTAAATCCTACATTCAAAGATCTCGACAGGCCATTCTGTTGGCACCTGAAATTACCTTAGCGGAGCATTTGTATGAACGATTACAAAAAGTGTTTCCTGAATCTGTCGGCATCGCCCATTCAAGCTATAGTGACGGTCAAAGATTACTAACGTGGGATTCATGCAGGACTGGTGAACTGAAAATACTTGTTGGTACCCGTTCAGCTGTGTGGACTCCGATGAAAAATCTCGGCTTAATTATTGTCGATGAAGAACATGATTCATCTTATAGGCAGCAAGATGGGTTTATGTATAGTGGCAGAGATACAGCTATCGTTAGGGCGAAATTTGAAAACATTAATATACTTTTAGGTTCTGCTACACCATCTCTTGAAACGTTTCGAAATATTGAAATTAAAAAATTTAAGCAAGTCTTTTTGACAAAAGGTGCTGTTGCGCCTAAACCACCTTCATGGGAGGTAGTTGATCTTAAAAAGTACAATTGTGAGGATGGGTTAACAGAACATCTATTATCAAAAATATCAAGTACATTATCTGCCAACGAACAAATTTTACTGTTTTTAAATAGGAGAGGTTACTCTCCTGTTGTAATTTGCAGTAATTGTGGATACAAACCAATCTGTAAAAACTGTGATTGGACAATGGTATATCATAAATCCTCGGATTTAATTATATGTCATCATTGCGGATACTCACAGAAAATGTCTGAATTGAATTGTTGCTATAGAAAGAAATTTAAACCGATTGGATTAGGAACTGAGCGAATCTACGAAGCCGTGAAAAAGAATTTTCCAGATTCAGTCGTTGAAAGGGTAGATAGTGACATCACTTATTCGACTACAGATATCAAACACTTATTTCAAAGAGTATCTGAAAGAAAAGTTGATATATTAGTTGGAACCCAGATGGTTGCTAAAGGGTTGGATTTTTCTGGGATCACATTGATTGGAATTTTAAACCCTGATAGCGCTCTTTATTCAGGAGAATTTAAGGCAGAAGAAAGGCTTGCCCAATTACTGATTCAGGTTTCTGGAAGGGCTGCCCGTGCTATCAAAAGGGGTGCCGTTGTTTTGCAAAGCGCATATCCCGATCACCCCATCATCGAAAAGTTAATCGCTGATGGCTATTCTGGTTATGTTCAGGTAGCGCTTCGGGAACGTAAGAATCATAATACTCCTCCGTTTAGTACGTTCGCTTTGATAAAGGCAACATCAAAAATAGAGACAAGAATCAAAAGGTTTTTAACTAGCGTGCGTGGAAAACTTAATTCATTTGTCCAATATGAAAATATAGCTATCAGTCAAATTATACCCATGACTCTTTATAAAAAAGCTGGTTTCTTTCGTTGTGGTATCGTGGTTAGATGTAAGTCAAAATCAGAGATTCAAAATCTAATGTCAAGAAACATAAATGAGATCGAGCAGCTAGCTAGACAAAATAAAGTTAGATGGTCAGTAGAGCTTGATCCTGAAGGAATGCTATAATCACAAGAAAATCGGCGTTAGTTCTATTGTGAAGGAAATAATCAGAAAAATTATTATTAATACTGCGGAAGTTTGTATCGAGAATTTTGATGCATGCAGTATAGACTTCAATATTGAAATTCCTAAGGGCAAAGGCTTTGGTGATTTTAGCACAAACTTTGCGATGGTTTATGCGAATAAAAATCGATATTCTCCTGCTGATATAGCCAAGCAACTTTCTGAAGAATTAAAAAAAAATGTTATTTTCTCGAAGATAGATATTGCTGGACCAGGTTTTATTAATATCTTTGTTAGTACTCAGTTTATTAACGATTTTATTGATAAGGTTTTGGAAGAGGGGCCTGAATTTGGTTCGAAGAAAATTAAAAAACCCCTTAAAGTAATTTTAGAATTTGTATCTGCAAATCCAACGGGCCCTATTCATGTCGGTCATGGTAGAGGAGCTGTAATTGGTTCCTCTCTAGCGAAGATTTTCGAGTTTCAAAATTATGATGTTCATACTGAATATTATGTAAATGATTCGGGCAGACAAATGGATATTTTGGCTCTTAGCGTAATCCAGAGGTTCAATGATCGAGCGGGTTGTGCAAATTCAAAAATAGCCGGTATTTACGAAGGAGGTTATATTGATCAAATTTTAGATGAATACATTCAGAAGTTTTCTTACGAAAAATACTTTGAATTTGATTCTACTTTTGACCAGGAAGACAATGAAGAGCTTATAAATAAATTAATCCATGATGCAAAAAGGCATCTGGGAGATGAGTTTTATAGGATTAGGACGTTTTCCTGCGATTATATTATGAGGCAAATCAAAACTGTGCTTGCAGAATTTAGAGTAAGTTTTGATAATTTTTATTCCGAGCAATCTTTGTATAACGATAAACTTGTTCAAAATATAATAAAAAAAATGAAGCAAAAAGGTATTGCCTATGAGAAGGATGGGGCAATTTGGTTTTCTTCGACAAAGTATAATGATGAAAAAGATAGGGTATTAGTAAGAGCGGATGGTTCACCAACCTATTTTGCTTCAGATATCGCTTATCATGAAACAAAATTTAGGGATAAGAATAATATTTTGATTAATATTTGGGGAGCCGATCATCATGGGTATACACCCAGGTTAAAAGGAGCTATCACTAGTTTAGGATACGATTCGGATTCGTTAATAGTAGTTTTAGTTCAGTTTGCGTCACTAATCATGAATAAAAAAAAGGTTTCAATGTCAACTCGAAAGGGTCTTTTTAAAACTTTGGAAGAACTTATTAAGGATGTGGGAGTTGATGCTACGCGTTTCTTCTATTTAATGAGGAAGGCTGATCAAACACTCGAATTTGATATTGATCTTGCAAAGGAGGAAAGTTCGAAAAACCCTGTTTTTTACATTCAATATGCTCATGCCAGATTATCGAGTGTTATCAGGCAGTCCGGTATTGGTGAAAAAGAAATAATTAGTGTTGAAAGAGAAATTGTTTATGATGAGAGCGAAAAGAATTTAATTTTTCAGATCGGTAATTTTCCCGAAATAGTTAAAAATGCAGAGACATACCGTGACCCCAGTATAATAGCGCAGTATTTGAGAGAATTCGCAAATTTAGTGCACCATAATTATGTGGTGAACAAAATTTTAGTAGATGATATTGCGACTAGAACTTCAAGACTGAGGTTGGCTAAAGCCTCACGTTTTGTGTTGGCTAATGGGCTCTATTTGTTAGGGATCTCGTGTCCAGAGCAGATGTAATGGCCAAAATTAAGTTTAGAAAAAGTTCGGTTAGAAAAAGAAAGAACAAAAATAACTTTTTTAACTTTTCATTTTTAAGTGGTTTATTTTTTGGTTTTTTTCTTTCATTTACTATCTTGGTTTGGAAAGATGAAATTAGTTTGCCTTTCATGAATATAAAAAAATCCACAGTAAATCAGTCCCAGGCGATCCAACCAATAAAACCTCTCGTTTCAGAACAAACCGATAAACTTAGTCCTACTTTTTATAAATTTCTGTCAACTGAGAAGGTTCCAGTGCCAAATATTGCAAACAAAGAACAAAAGAGTAACGCTATTCCTGAAGTAGGTGCCGATAACTTTTACTTGCAGATTGGTTCTTTTAAAAATCTTGCTGATGCTGATGCTAGAAAAGCGCAATTGGCACTTCTGGGGATTATTACGAGAATAAAAGAGACCGCAAATCGAGAAGGCGGTAAATGGTACAGGGTGCAGTTAGGCCCGGTTTCTCGAGCATCTGCTCGTGAGTTAAGAAAGCAAATCTCAAAAGAGGGCCTTGAGGTT
Source organism: Pseudomonadota bacterium (assembly GCA_036158955.1). Taxonomy (GTDB): domain Bacteria; phylum Pseudomonadota; class Gammaproteobacteria; genus TMED69. Next base: position 35,053 of record JAYYFI010000010.1, on the reverse strand, counting down.
TTGGTCACAAAAAATTAATTTATATTTCCGATTCAATTAAGAATTTTTCTAGGTTCGTGTTTACCAATTTGTAAAATTGTGAATGCCCACCCCTTGATGAAAAAAAATCAGTCAATTCAATTTCTCGAGATACAAATTCCTTCAGTAATTTTATCGTAGCTAGTTTCCAATTATCCCAATCTACACTTTTACCTGTTAATAATTCATATTCTGCTTTAATTTTTAACGCATTTTTTAAAAATATATCGTATTGTGAAGACAATCCAGAAAGGTCGGCGGCTCTGACCACTTTTGATTCCGGTTTTATAAATCTTCCATTTTTTTCTGTGGCAAGGATTGCCGATTGAATTTGGTCAATTGTATTTGTCTCAAAGTTTTTTGCTTTAAGAAATTCCTTAGCGAGAAATGCAGAATAAGCTTCTTTTGTTGAAAAACCAAGACTCGTATGATTCTCCTGGTACCCCGCATCATGGAACAAGATTGCTACATTTACAATTTTCTCATTTATATTTATGTTTTCACTTGCGCAATCTTCCATGATTTTTTTTGCCGCTAGGAGAACTTCGATGATATGGTTGAAATTATGATAAGCAAGGGTCTTTGAATAAAGTGAAATGATCTTTGTTATATCAGCCTTATCCAAACCAATAATTTCAGTTTTTATGGGTAGCTCCATAGACTTAAGATACACCTAGAGCAGTTGATTTTAAAGTTGCATTTTTAAATTAATAAACAATTAATATATGTGCGACCCTAATTTAGTAAAACTTTGCTAACATTGGTTTTCTGCATCCTATCAGTTAAAATAACCTTATTAGATAAAATCTGGTAGATTTTGTTGAATGGTGAAGGAATATTAATGATTGTCTCAATAAATGGCGTTGAAAAAAAAATAAAAAAGAATCTACTTGTTAGTGGGTTGGTCATTGAATTGGAACTCACTGGTAAATTTGCCCTAGAAATTAATGGTGAGATTGTACCTCGAAGCTGTTACCTAGAGACGACCTTGAAAGAAAACGATCGAATTGAAATTGTTAGTGCGGTCGGCGGCGGGTAAAACTATTATATAAATTTAGAAAAGTACGCGTAATGGATAATTTGAAAATTGGAAGTAGACAGTTTCAATCACGACTTATTGTAGGGAGTGGAAAGTATAAAAGTTTAGAAGAGACTGCTTCTGCTACAAATGCGAGTGGCGCTGAGATTATTACTATAGCGATTCGTAGAATGAACATTGGCCAAAGTAAGACTGAGCCTAATATCCTAGATTATATAGACCCAGATCGATATACGTTACTTCCAAATACTGCTGGCTGCTACGATGCAGCATCAGCTGTAAGAACGTGTTTGCTAGCTCAGGAACTACTTGATGGACATAATTTCGTTAAATTAGAGGTAATCGGCGATCAAGAAACATTGTATCCTGATGTAAGGGAAACAATTACCGCAGCTGAGGAACTATTAAAACGTGATTTTGAAGTTCTGGCTTATACAACGGATGATCCAATAATTGCAAAAAATTTAGAGAAGATTGGTTGTGCGGCTGTTATGCCTTTAGCCTCACCTATAGGCTCTGGATTAGGTATTCAGAATGAATTTACTATTAAAACAATAGTTGAAAATGCTACGGTACCGATAATTGTAGATGCAGGTTTGGGCACGGCTTCTGACGCTAGCGAGGCTATGGAATTTGGTTGTGATGCCGTACTTGTGAACTCTGCTATTGCTAAAGCAAAACAGCCAATATTAATGGCGGAAGCTATGGCTTCTGCTACTCGTGCGGGACGGCTTGCGTATCTAGCGGGAAGAATGGGGAAAAAATTTACTGCTGAGCCCTCAACATCTAATGAGGGTAAAATTGATTGAGAGTTTGAAAGGGCGAAACCCTAGTGATTACGGTCTTAACAAAAAAATAAGAAGTTTCGTAATACGTTCAGGAAGAATAACAATTGCTCAAAATAGGGCCTTGGACCGATTACTTCCAAAATATGCGAATCTAACAGAAATTCAAGAGTTTATTGGAGATATTAAATATAACGATACTCAAGTAAACCTCGAGATTGGTTTAGGTGACGGTAAAAATTTGATTCATTTGGCCAAGGAAAATCCTAGCAACATGTTTTTAGGATGTGATGTTCATTTGCCCGGTATTGGTTCCACCCTAAATAATTGTGAATTACAGAGCATTAAAAATGTTAGGTTTTTAGTTGGAGACATAAATGAAGTTTTAACGCCGTTTGGGAGGATATTTCAAAATGTATACATATTCTTTCCAGATCCTTGGCCAAAAAAAAGGCATCGCAAACGGCGACTGATAAACAAGGATTTTTTATACTATATTTCTGAAAAGATAAAATTTGGTGGAAAAATTTTTATTGCAACGGATTGTGAAGATTACGCTGTATCAATATTAGATATGATAGAAATATCAGAAGGTATAGAAAATTGCTCTGGGACTAGAAAGTTTGCGAAAAGGCCACTTTGGAGAATCTTAACCAAGTTTGAAAAGAAAGCATTACAAGCAAACTCAAAAGTTTATGAAATTTGTTGTACTTATAGAAGTCCCAATCAATATAATACCTCTTGAAGCTTATCAATAAGTAAATAATCATCTGATTTTATTAAATTTGCTTGTGAATTCGGTTTTGATATTCCTCTTAGATATCTCATACCAATTTTTTTTGCAGTCTCAAGCACATGCAAGTTATCGTCAATTAATAGAGTCCGATTGAAGTTTAGATCGCAAGTAACGCGTAATTTTTTCCAAAAAAGTTGTTCCTCTTTTGCGTGACCTAGGTCGTGACTACATACTATATTTTGAAAATATTTTCCCAACCCCGTGATCTTCAGTTTTCGATTCAACCCTTGCTTATCTGCGTTAGTCACTAATATGCTGCGTTTTGAACTAAATAACTCACTTTCTAAAAAAAACAAAGTATCTTCCCTATATCGTATTTTTTCTTTATTTTTCTCCTCTATTGAATCGATATCGATATTTAGACTACTTTGCCAGTAATCAAAGCTATACCAATTCAAAGTTGACTTAGCTGTTCCCATTTTCTGTTTAAGGAACGCTTGGGCTTTTTTTAACTCAAGATTTTTAACTTTAGCTAGATTTTTTGGAACTTCATAGTTCCATATATAGTCGTCAAAGGATAAGTCGAGAACAGTGCCGTCCATGTCAAGCAAAATGTTATCAATTTTGGTCCAATCAATTTTTTCTGATGTATCCATTTTTAATTCAAATCCTTTTTGTCACCTTTAAAAAAAGGAAGGAGTTTCTAAACGTATGTTGAAGACTTATCTTTTTGTATAAATTAATATTGGGAATTGCTTATGATAGGAATCGTATCATGACGCCGGCGGCCACCGCTGAGCCTATTACCCCGGCAATGTTGGGGCCCATTGCATGCATTAGCAGATGATTATTTTTATTGGATTCAAGCCCGACCTTATTGACTACTCTCGCCGCCATTGGAACTGCTGACACTCCGGCAGCTCCAATCAGTGGGTTGAGGGGCGTTTTCGAGATCGAGTTCATAAACTTTGCAATTAAGACACCTGCAGCGGTGCCTATGGCAAAAGCAAACATGCCCAAGAAAAGGATTGCAAGTGTGCTGAATGTTAAAAATTCAGATGCCTCTAATTTTGCTCCTACGCCAAGCCCTAATCCAATAGTGACTATGTTAATTAAAGAGTTTTGTGCGGTATCGGATAAACGTTTTACTACACCCGACTCTTTCATCAAATTGCCGAAGCAGAACATCCCAAGAAGCGGAGTAGCGGTAGGGAGAAGTAAAGCAACCAGACCTAATAAAAGTAAAGGGAATATGATTTTTTCAGTTTGACTTACATCTCGCAACTGGTGCATAACGATCGATCTTTCTTTGTCCGTAGTTAAAAATTTCATAATTGGAGGTTGTATTAAAGGTACTAACGCCATGTAAGAGTAAGCTGCAACAGCAACAGCCCCTATTAGTTCGGGAGCTAGAACACTTGCGACATAAATCGCGGTTGGACCGTCGGCACCTCCAATAATACCAATAGCGGCGGCATCTTGTAGAGTGAAAGAAAGTAAGCCTGTGCTGTTTAATAAAATTGCCCCTATAACTGTTAAAAAGATCCCAACTTGAGCTGCGGCACCCAAAAATAGTGTTCTGGGATTTGCAAGCATCGGGCCGAAGTCTGTCATTGCTCCAACTCCCATAAAAATTATGAGTGGGAATACTCCGGTGTCTATGCCGACTTCTTGAATAAAAAAAAGAAGTCCGCCTTCTGTAGCTATTTGGCTCCCTGGAATATTTGCTAGAAGCCCGCCGAATCCGAGCGGCAATAAAATTAGTGGTTCGAATGATTTAGCTATTGCTAGATATATTAGTAAACATGAAACTGAAAGCATCACGAAAGCTGGAAGTGTGAGTTTGGCCAGGCCAGAACCTAGCCACAATTCTTGGATAAGGTCCATTATTAATTTTCTTTTTTGAATTTTATTAAAGCTTGACCTTGGGTAACTTTGTCGCCAACTGCGACCGGGATTTGAAGAATTTCAAGATTTTCTTCTGCCACTACTTCGGTCTCCATTTTCATTGCCTCTAGAACTAAGATTACTTGCCCAGACCTAATTTTATCTCCAACCTTACATTTTATGTTAGTAATTGTTCCAGACAAGGGGCAATCGATTGTAGCTTCTGTTGATTCTTTTGCATTCTTTATATTTTTTGGAGTTTCTACTTTGAGTTCAAAATTATCCATTACTTCGACTTCAAAAATCCGCCCGTTAACTTTAATATTATATTTTGATTGGTTCTGGTTATTGTCGATCGGATTAATGGTGTTGGTTGAATCTTTAGATTTTGTATCAGGGATCGGCTCGAACGCAGTTAGATCTTTTCTGTTTTTAAAAAAATAAAGGGCTACTTGGGGAAATAGAGCATAAGTTAAGATGTCGTCAATTATATCAGTAGATAAATCAAAATTATTTTGAGCTTTCTCCTTTAATAATTCGGTTTTTATTTTTTCAAGTTCCGGTTCTAGTAAATCAGCGGGTCTACACGTGATCGGTTCGGCACCTCCAAGAACTTTTGCTTGGAGTGAGGAATTTACAGGTGATGGTGTGGCTCCGTATTCTCCTTTTAATATACCTTCAGTTTCTTTTGAGAGTTTATTGTAGCGACCCAACATGACATTCAATACTGCTTGGCTACCTACGATTTGTGACGTCGGTGTTACTAATGGAATATTACCTAAATCTTCTCTTACCCTAGGAATTTCACTCAAAACTTCGTCTAACTTATTGGATGCCGATTGTTCCCTCAGTTGATTCTCTAGATTCGTAAGCATGCCTCCCGGTACTTGAGCGACAAGTATTCTTGAGTCGACGCCTTTTAAGGAACCTTCAAATTTTTCGTATTTTTTTCTGATTTTTTTAAAATAATCTGATATTTCTTCAATCAATTGTATGTTTAGGCCTGTGTCTCTTCCTGTATTTTCCAATATCGAGACTAGAGATTCTGTCGGAGAGTGACCATACGTCATACTCATACTCGAAACTGCGGTATCTACATTATCAATACCGGCTTCGATACTTTTAAGATAAGTTGCTGTTGATAATCCAGTAGTGGCATGACTTTGCATATGAATGGGTATACTAAGTTTTTCTTTAAGCCTACTTACTAAATCGTAGGCTACATATGGTTTGAGAAGCCCCGCCATATCTTTTATACACAGTGAATGAGCACCCATATCTTGAATTTGCTGTGCTAGCGAAACCCACAAATCGATTGTATGTACCGGTGATACTGTATAGGAAATTGTTCCTTGGGCATGTTTCCCCATTTTTACTACTGCTTTAATGCTACTTTCTAAATTCCGAAGATCATTGAGTGCGTCAAAGATTCTGAAAATATCTACTCCATTGGTTGCTGCTCGTTCGACAAATTTTGTTACAACGTCATCTGCATAGTGCCTATAACCTAGGATGTTTTGTCCTCTGAACAACATTTGTTGAGGAGTTTTCGGCATTGCTTTTTTTAATTGTCTGATTCTTTCCCAGGGATCTTCACCAAGGAATCGGATACACGCATCAAAAGTCGCCCCACCCCAACTCTCAATAGACCAAAATCCTATATCATCAAGCTTTGAAGCGATTGGTAGCATGTCGTCTGTTCTCATTCTGGTAGCAAAAAGTGATTGATGAGCATCTCTTAGTACTAACTCCGTGAGGCCTAACTTATTTTTCATTTTTGATTTTTGCTCAATTTTGCTCATGATTTTTATTTTCTCGAAATTTTGTGATGGCTAATGTGATAGCGGCAATAGTATCCATATCTGTAGAATCAACAGATTCTTTAGAATGTAACTTTGAAGAAATCGTTATAATAAAGACCAAAAAGGTAAGAAAAAAACCTACCATACCCATACCTGCTATCGCTAGTTTTATACCTTCAATAAGCATTTCAATATTGCTTGATTGCATAAGTTATTTTAACCCCAATTTGTGTTGCACCAAATTAACCCAATAACTTATTCCTTGGGGAATAATTGTATCGTTGAAATCATATGTAGGGCTATGAAGCATACAGCCTCCTGTTGTATCTCCGTTACCTATTAATGCATAACAACCCTTCTTTTGCTGTAACATAAAACCGAAATCTTCCGAACCTGTAACAGGTTGACATTCTTCTTTGCCGACACCCGATCCGTTCATCTTTGCAGCAACCTCAAGGACCATTTCGCTTTCTTTTTTTGAGTTTATTGTAGGAGGGTATCTTTCTTCATATGTTAAATCAATGGTACAGTGGTTTGAAGCGGCGATCGCATTGGCTACTTCTAGCATTCTTTTTTTTAATTTTTGTTGATTGTTGCGAGAAAAAGTTCTTACTGTTCCGCCAAACGTTACGGTTTTAGGCATGACGGCCCAAGTATTACCCCCACTGATTTTAGTGACACTTAGGACGACCGAATCGATGGGATCTATGTTTCTTGACACGATGGTCTGCCAATTGAGGATTATAGATGCGCTGGTTGTAATCGTATCATTCGAGAGATGGGGTAATGCAGCATGACCACCGCTCCCGTTTACTGTAAGTTCAAATGTGTCAAAACCAGCCATAATTGGACCCTCTCTAGTTTTTATTATGCCGGATTTTAGATGAGGCCAATTATGAATCGCAAATATGCTATCAATATTAAATTTTGAAAATAAGCCGTCATCTATCATTGCTCTTGCTCCCGCTTCCCCCTCTTCAGCGGGTTGGAAAATAAAATAGACAGTACCATCAAAAGCCTTTGATTTCGACAAGAATTCGGCAGCTCCGAGCAACATTGCTGTGTGTCCGTCGTGTCCGCAAGCATGCATACATCCTGAATTTTTTGATTTATAGGCAAAATTATTTTTTTCCAATATCGGGAGCGCGTCCATATCTGCTCTTAAACCAATATTGTTTTGTTTTGTACCATTTTTAAGAACACCTACTATCCCAGTTTTGCCTAAACCTCGATAGGTTGTTATACCGAAAGATTTAAGTTTTTTAGCCACAAAATTCGACGTTTCTATTTCTTTAAAAGCAAGTTCTGGAAATGAGTGAAGTTGTTGCCGCCATTCTATGATTTTTCCGATATTTTTTTCGATATACTTTTTTAATTCCATTAACTAATCTCGCTCTTATTTAAGTTTTTTGTCGATTTAACATGATGCTAGTCAAAAATCCTATCAAAGATATTATCCCTAAAAAATAAAAATAAAAACTATGTCCAGTGGTGCCCTCAAAAGAATCGAGTATTCTCCCAGCTATTGGAGCGAAAAAAATATCTGGCGCAAATCCAATAACTGAAATCAAACCCACTAAGAAGCCTGTATGAGCCATCGGCATTTTGGTTTCGCTTAATAGTGTAAAATATACACCCCTTAAGCCGAAGACAACCAGGGCAGAACTAGAGAGTGCAACTAATATCATACTGATATTGTGGGAATTATCAGTTCCTAAACCAATCAAGAAAAAGTTCACTGATATAAAAAGAAAACAAAAGATAAGCACGATGGACGGCCGCAATCTATTGGATAAAAGACCGGCAAGGATTGCTCCTATAACTCTTAGATAAGCGATTTGTGCTACAATGCTCGCTGATTCTTGCTCGCTATAATTTTGTACTTCGTAGAGATATAGTGAGAAGTGGTCAAGTCCCTTGTAACAGGCGTAACTTGATGCAACTATTAAAGCTTGTAGCCAAATAATTTTTTTTTTCAATAGTTGAATTCTTTCGGGCAATTTACTTATAGAGTTATTTGTTACAGAATTTGCGATTGTTGGAAGAAACAAAAAGACAAAAAGAGCTGCAGTAAAAGTCATAAAAATATAAAAAATGATTACTTGCTCGATAGGTTGAAAGGATAAATGTGGTTCGCTTAACTCAGTTATGTAGTTGTGGGAGAAAAATAAAACCCCTAATGATGCAACCAAAGCCGCACATAATCCTCTACCTCCATCTAAAAAGCCAAATGCTGTTCCTTGGTTTCGGTTGCCACCAATAAAACGAGTACTTTTTATCAATGGTGACCAAAAAAGACAGATCGTACTTAAGCCCCAAAAACTATAAAGAATTTTCAATTCAGTGATACTGGGGTCTATCAATAAAGCGAATCCTCCCGTCCCTGTAAGGACAAGTGATATGATGATTAAAGTCTTCGGTTGAAATTTGTCTGTAATCAGAGCTCCTAAAAAATATCCGAGAAACGCGGCTATTCCGTAATAAAAAAAAATATCTCCTAACTCGGTATTAGATAACGCATATGAGGATAAAAAAGAGGGTCTGAAGTATCTGGCAATATGAAAAGGAAGGCTAAAAATCATTTCGCCCGCGATGATTAAGCTTACCATTGCTATGAGCGATTGAAATTTTTTAGAGGACACCATTAATTCTTAAGAAACGTGCATTAATCCCGGATAAAGTGCGCGTAGTTCGGCTGCTCTTGATTTTGCCTCATCTTCTGTATTAAATTTTTCATTCTCAAATAAGCAGACGGGAATATTAGAGTCAACACATAATTGCCCAACAACATACTCTTTGTTATTTGGTCTGACCACCACATACCAGCCTTTCACTGGGCCTGTTTTATAGCTATTTAACTTATATAATAATTTAGCGAATTCACTATACGGTCCATCTTCATCTATCAGTGGCGAAAACTCAATTTTATTTATTTCTTCTGAGTTAGACCATTGCCATTTCATAGAATCGGCGAAGCTTTTTTCTAAAGTCTGTCCGCCTCTGAGCTTTGGATGAACCCACCAGTAATGATCTTTTTCTCCCGGTTTATTCTGTTTATTTTCTGTCATGGGAGTTTCTTATATTTAAGGAATCCATCGATTACGTTAGTCATCATTGTTGATACGTTATTATCGTAGTTGTTGTGTTGAAGAGAACCACACCACGTCATTGAACCAACCGAGAAGACCGCCCCCTCATTGGGTGTTTTGAAATAGACTATGTCGGATCGAGTCCATGGATTGGTTTCCCCTGTCCCGCCGGCTATATAACCCCTCGCATTAAACGTAACTTCTTCGGTCACTGAAACATAGATATCATTATGGCCTTCTGAGTGTGCCAGGAGAAATGCATTGTGCGGTGTCCCAAGTTCAAGGTCGGCTCTGTCTAACTCTAGACCTGCTGCGCCCCCTCCTACTAAACCGAAGTCCCCTATTGGCTCATTCTTACCTATCCCTTTAAAAATCCATTTACATTGCGGCAATTGGCTATCAGGGGATCGTCTGTAATAGGACGAATAGGTTAATCCGAACGACGAAAATGTGTTCCCTAAGAGTTTACTCATTACTCTTCCTCTAACTCTCCATAAACCGCCATGCTTTCCATCAAAAGCATTACAATATTCGCCGGGCGAGATCGTCCAAGCGCGAGTCCCATTATCTCCTTTTCGCACTTCAATAATATTCGGGTTATCTGGATGAGGAACGCAAATCCAATAAAATCCGTTTGCTGCAAGATACATGAATCTACCACCGTGCATCTGATAATCATGGTATGCATTCATTTGCTGCTCGGACATATATTCTGGGTGGTGTCCTGTTAATACAATCTTGTATTTATTTAAAAGTGAAGCTCCTTGTTGATGAACGTCCTCATCGGTAAGGATGTCCACCTTGTATCCTTTCTCATATAACCAATCTACTAAATGAAGGTCGGCATTGAACTGCCAAAGAGAAGGTGATAGTACATGTAAATACTTCGGACGCATATTAAGTATTGGTCGAAGTCTGGAAGAAACGTTAACTCCCCATCCATCTCTATAACTTGTGTAAGTTCCTAAACCATAGCCGCGTTCCTTATTTAGTAATAAATCCTCAGGTTGAAGCAAAGGTATTTGACCTGTTAAAAGCTCGGCAATAACCGAGTTCACGCTTAAATTATCGTTAGCGTAGGCCATGTAACTATGGGTTGCCATAACCAGCGCAATGTCAGCGGGCTTATCATCAGGAAGGGGTTTAACGAAAAATGGAATATAATCTTCATGATCAGGAGTTGACTTTCCTTTTACTCGGATCCTTGCCGCGTAAACCCCGCTCTCCAAATTTTTTGGGATTTTAAAACTAAAGGATGGAGACCACCTAGCATCATCGACGGATTCATCATGAAAATGGATTGCTCCATATTCATGGGGACCGTGCGTGAAGCTCATGTAATCGGAGGACCAATTGAAACCAGGTGTTCCTCTTACTGGCATGTTGATTCCTATAGCGTGCAGTCTGTTAGGAGTCATTTCTGGCACATGAGTTGATGCTGCATTTTTTTCAATGTTTTCTGCGAAGTCCCAGAAAGCGGTTAGTTTTTCTTTAACTTCATTTGGAAGGGATTCAATTTTTTGTTGTCCCAAAACCATATTAATAGTTTCTTCCTCGACTGCCGAGTTGAATAGTCTAGGTCTCTCTATTTTTCCATTGTATTTTTGAAAATGTTCAGGGATTTCTACTGGGTTTTTAAGTTGCTTGAAATGATCACCTCGAATCTCTCTTCCAGAGTTGATATTCAGAGTATTAGCGGCCATTAAAAGTGGCGCCTCGTTTTTACCTAAAACTTGCTTAGATGTTTTAAAAGTCTTGTAGTCGTTCGTATCTTCTTTAGGATGAAGCATGCTCATTCCATGCCCACCGTTTGTGATGCTCACATGAGCCTGTTGGCTTACCGAAACCTCACCGGTTTTGGAATCAAAACTTGCATAAACTCGATACCAAACTTTCCTGAAAAGAGGCTTTGACAGCGAAAAAATCTCTGTTTTACCTTTACCTCTCCCAACCTTGAACTCTAAGGAGCCAGATTTGTTTATAAACAGGCCGAACCCTGTTTGTTTCTTGCCATCCCATTTAGTGATTATTCCTTGGTCTCCTACCTCTACTCCCTCTACATCGGTAATAGGAGTGGTTGGGTAAATATAGGCGCATACAGTAATATTGTCGCAATTTAATTTTTCACTGTGAGGTACCATCAGATAGCTCCCGGCCATCAACGGTTGGTGTACTCCTTTATAAACCCTGTTAGCTTTATTCCTAACTATTTTTTCTTTTAAACCCGGGCCCTCTGGGTTGGTGTCGCCATTTATTAAACGAACAATATCTGATTTGTAGCTCTCTCCAAATTCGGAATGTACGAAAAACGTAATTTCTTCGTCTTTTGTTACAGCGATTTTATCGGTATATCCAGTAACTCTTAATATTTGCTCCTGTCTCATCTACAGTCTCCAATTAATAGGTGATTCCATATTCCTTGCATAAGGCTTTAACCCTTTTTTTAAATATCGCGTGCTCCGCTTCCTCTCTTGTTGGATATTTCTCTCTAAGTATCCTTACTACACCACCTCTTCGCCCTGGCAATAATCCAATTGAATATTCTGACCAAGGAACTGTTTCAACTATCGTGTGTTTCCCTGTCTGAGGTCTAGTTCTGAGGAAATCAACTAATTGAGCCAACACGTTACTTTGAAGCGGAGGAGGAGCCCCAGGTAAAGTTGGCCCTCCTCTCGGGAAGCGTTTGTGTTCGTCGATTAAAGCTTGTCTTTTTTGTTTATCTTTAAGGTGATCAAGTAGATAAGTTCTTACATTGTAGTCATTTACCGCATTGAAAGAATAGTTTTGTCTTATGTCTGACCCGTGCGATTTTCTACTAATAGATTTTGCCACGACAATGTCCCCTTTTTTTCACAGTTTTGAGATTTAGCTTGGTTGTACATTATATTTGAGTATAAACTAACTTAAGCAGGATTTCTTCTCAAGATACATATTCGTCTGGTAGTGATGCATGTTAATCGGTGTTCAGTTCGATGCAATATCGACGTATAATGAACTTTAATAAATAAAAACTTTTTAATGTTGGACGAAAATCTTTATGAAATACGCAAATATTACGGAAAAACCAGAAGATATAAAATTAAGATTACTTGATTTTATGGAAAAATCAGTATACCCCAATGAACATAATTATAGCGGTTATTTGAAAAATGCTAAGGATCGATTTTCAGCAGTGCCGTTAGTTGAGGAGCTTAAAACGAAAGCAAAAGAACAAGGTTTATGGAATCTTTTTGTTCCTAAGCAATTTGGTGGACTTTCGAACTTTGATTACGCTTCACTAGCAGAAATTATGGGCAGAGTGCTTTGGAGCTCGGAAGTTTTTAATTGTAATGCGCCAGACACTGGAAATATGGAAGTGTTTATGAAATACGGCGACCAAAAACAACGTGACACGTGGCTCACGCCTTTGTTAAACGGAGAAATAAGATCATCATATGTTATGACGGAGCCGGATGTAGCATCTAGTGATGCTACGAACGTAAGGACGACTATTCTAAGACAGGGAGATGAATATGTTATAAATGGAAAAAAATGGTTCATCACAAATGCAATGTATGATAAGACAGAAATTTTTATTGTTATGGGAAAATCTGATCCTGATAACGAAAACAGGCATTTACAACAAAGCCAAATTTTGGTTCCTAAAAATACCGAGGGCGTGAAAATCATAAGAGCATTAACTACTCTTGGATACGACGATGCTCCTCATGGTCATGCCGAAGTCCATTTTGAAGACGTAAGAGTTCCGGTTGAAAATATGTTACTTGGCGAGGGCAGAGGTTTCGAAATTGCTCAAGGTAGATTAGGGCCCGGTAGAATCCACCATTGCATGAGGTTAATTGGAGCCGCGCAGCGGGCAATGGAATTGGCATGTAAGCGGGCAGTTTCCAGAGAGACTTTTGGTAAGAAACTAGCTGAGCATCAATCAGTTAGGGAAGATATAGCTTGTTCCTACGCTGAATTAGAGCAGGCTCGTCAATTGACCCTTTTAACTGCTAAAAGAATGGATGAAGTGGGTCCCAAGGAAGCACGTGACCTAATCGCAGCTGCTAAAATCGCTGTTCCAATTGCGGTCCAAAATATTATAGACCGTTGTATGCAAATCCATGGAGCTGGTGGTTTAACAGAGGACTATTTCATGGCGGATGCTTTTAATTATGCCAGGTATTGTCGTCAGGCTGATGGCCCTGATCAAGTCCATATGATGTCACTTGGGAAACAGATTATAAAAAAATATGGGAGTTAGCTGAAAAAAATTTAATCAGCCTTCAACAACTCTTCTTTAAATCTCTTAAAGTTCAGTATGTAGTTAGAGGCGGATTGTTTTAAACCACTTATTTGGTCTTCAGTGAGTTGCCTGATAATTTTACCGGGGCTTCCCATAACGAGGCTTCTGTCAGGAATTTTCTTACCTTCCGGAATTAATGTGCAGGCACCAATAAGACAGTCATTACCGATAGTAGCCCCATTTAAAATTACCGAATTGATACCAATCAAACTGTTGTCTCCAATAGTGCATCCGTGAAGCATGACTTTGTGTCCTATCGTACATCCCTTCCCAATTTTTAATGGGAAGCCAAAATCCGTATGGAGGACAGAAAGGTCCTGAACATTTGTTCCTTCGCCTATGCTGATAATTTCGTTGTCTCCTCTCAAAATGCTACCAAACCATATACTAGTATTATTTTCTAGTTTTACTTTACCGATGACTACTGCGGTTTCAGCTATAAAACAGTCTCCCTCAATTATAATATTGTCTTCATCGAGTCGATACTTCATAAAGTGATGGACCTCTTTTTGTTTATGATTTCAAAGTGATAATTTAACATGATAGATTGTCGTTAGTAATATTGGGTTGAAATATTCTATGTTCTACAATTTCTTACAGACTGATTTTGGAACTTTGACATTGATTTGGTCGAAAAATCGCCTACATGCGTTAAATTTTCCTTCTTTGACACCGACGGTTCTAATTAATAATTGTAAGAATAAGTATGGAAAGTTAGAAAAAAAAACTTTTAATGCAAATATACAATCGATTGCCGAACAATTAAGCCGGTATATGAGGAATCCTAAGATTTCAAAACTCAAATTCAATCATAAAATAGGCGACCATTATACTAGTTTCCAGAAGGATGTCTTCGCGGCTGTTGGAAAAATTCCTTTAGGGCAAACTAAATCTTATCAGGATCTAGGGCGTGAAATTGGACTTTCTAATGGAGGTCGCGCCGTGGGTCGTGCTCTGAGTCAAAATCTGACTCCTTTGGTTATTCCGTGTCATCGAGTGATAGGATCAAATAACAATATAATCGGTTATTCTCCTGAAGGTGGTAAGTTTTGGCAAGAACTTCTCCTCTATAGGGAGTCTGAAAGGATATTTTCAAACAAATCGATAAACAAACTCGTTAAGGGTTCAATCTATCTAGCTAAACGTGATAAAAAATTGAAAAAAATTATCCAATTTCATGGACCTGCTGCTTTCTCAAGCGGGAAAAATCAAACTCTTTTCCAAATGTTGGTGAGAACTGTAATTGGGCAGCAGCTAAGTGTAAAAGCCGCCCAATCAATACACTATAAACTCTCGAATCTTCTAATTGGAAGAATTAGCCCCAAGCGGTTTATAGGGTTAAATAAAAAACAATTAAGACAGTGTGGCTTATCAAGCAATAAGATCGAAACTTTAATTAATATCGCACAATTATTCCTAGAAAAAGAATTCCCCTCTAAAAATTTACTAGAATCGTTTTCTGATGAAGAATTCGAGGACTTGTTGATTCAGATAAAAGGAATAGGTAAGTGGACATGCGATATAGTAAAATTATTCCATTTGTGCAGGTTTGATACTTTTCCAGAAGGTGACTTGGGTGTTAGGAATGGTTTCAGAAAATACTACGGTTTTGATATCGATTCTAGAAAAGCAGAGAAAATAACAAACGATTGGTCCCCGTTCCGAGGTATAGCTTGTTGGTATTTGTGGAGGCTGGCTGAGTACAGCGCTTCTGATTTTAATTTTATCAATAAATTAAACTAAATCGTTTTCGATCTGTAATCTAAGAAGGTTGAGTGCAGTGATTACGCTAAATTGTGCAACCCTAACCCCATCCCCCGGTAGTTTCATTGCTTCTTCGAGCAAAATATTATCGCTTGAAATTGCTAGATAGTTAACTCCTTCTTCTTCAGAATAAGTTATTGCTAAACCAATGTTAGAAGCAAAATAATTTCTTACTGCATCTGCCAGTCTCTTAGTCTCGGAGAAATGATTTTCTTTTTTAGTATGTCGTAATAATTGCTCTCTGGATGAAACGCTTTTCGGGATTATACAGCCTTTAAAATATCTTCCTAGAGGATCGACCTTGCCCAATCTTGTGGACGCAAGGCCGTCAGTAGCGACCTCTACAGCCGATAGTGTTAGATCATTGTCCTTAAGGTTTTTTAATACCCTTTGTTCAATAGTCTCATTGTTGACGCCGAAAACCACGTCACCAATGATATATCTAATATCTTTTTCCTCCTTATCCAATTGCTGTGCAATTTTATCTTCGTTTTCTCCTTTTACTGTTATTCTCAACTTTAACCCTTCTATGCCCGATGCCAGAAAAGCTAATGTAGTGGTTTGCGAATCGTTAAGTTGTTCTATTTTAGGTTCAAGCAATTCCGCGAGTTTAGATTCGGTGTGGCCCCATGTTCTTAGGGTTCGGCTCTTAATTATTGTAGTCGAGCCCGATCTTTTCTTCAGGTCTGGCAGTATCGTTGACCGCATCATTTGTTTTAATTCGTAGGGAACGCCTGGCACTGCGTAGATTACCTTATTTTTAAATGGAAAAACGATCCCAGGTGCAGTCCCGGGCTGATCTTCTATGGCTTTGCCTCCTTTAGGTATCATTGCTTGCTTAAGGTTGTTTGATGTCATGTGTCTTCCGCGCGACGAAAACATAATTTCGATTTTCTTTGCAACTTTTTCGTCTAAACACAATTCTGTGTCGGTAGCTCTGGCTATCGCTTCTCGGGTAATGTCATCTTGAGTAGGACCAAGGCCGCCGCAGCAAATGATGGCATCACTTCTTGATAAAGCTAATTTAATAGCGGCAACTATTCGTTCCTCATTGTCGCCAATTTTTGATTGGTAGAAATTATCAACTCCGATTAAAGCCAAATTTTCTCCGAGCCAAGAAGAATTTGTATCTTGAATTTGACCTAATAATAGTTCCGTACCAATAGCAATTATCTCACACTGCACAATTAGTTCTCTATATAATTTTAATTAAATGAGCCTTAATTATATAATTTTTTTTTTTTTTAGACTATGAGAATTCGCTCTATTTGACATTCGATAACCATTGATTTTCTTATCGTGCTCCTTATCCATCAACCCTCGACTTACTAAATGTTAATTTTACAACGTCAAATTTTCATAACATAATAATAAAGAGAGTGTGATTATTTCGTAAAGGAGCGTGAATTGTCATCCTACAAAGCACCGTTGCAGGATACTCTATTTATACTAAATGATGTTCTCGACCTTAATAGGTATCTTGGGGCACGTCCGTTTGCTGATTTATCAGCTGAGGATGTTACTCTTATCTTGGAACAAGGTAGCAAGTTTGTTGAGGATAAAATTTATCCTTTAAATAAAGTCGGTGATCTCCACGGGTGTTATCTTAATCAGGATCATAGCGTCTCCACTCCTCCCGGTTATAAGGAGGTCTATCAAGAATTTTGCAACGGAGGCTGGAATAACCTTAGTGCTCCTCAAGAATTTGGGGGACAAGGCTTACCAACTATCATTGCAACCGCCTTTGAAGAATATAGCATTTCAGCAAACATGGCTTTTTCAATGTATCCTGGTTTAACACAAGATGCGGTTTTAACGATTTCAACGGTTGGCGATTCTGTACAAAAAGAGACTTATTTGCCAAAAATGGTGGAGGGCGTGTGGTCAGGTACCATGAATCTTTCCGAACCTCAATGCGGCACAGATCTCGGTTTAACTAAATCTAGCGCAGTGCCTCAGGGTGACGGTACTTACAAGATAACAGGTAATAAAATTTTTATATCATCCGGAGAGCATGATTTGACCGAGAATATTATCCATCTAGTATTAGCGAGGATCCCTGATTCACCTACAGGTACTAGAGGCCTTTCAATGTTTATAGTGCCGAAATATATTGTTGATGAGGATGGGAACTTGGTATCGCGCAATAACCTGAAGTGCGTGAATGTGGAGAAAAAAATGGGTATACATGGAAATGCAACTTGTGAAATTCTATATGAGGACGCGCAAGGCTTTTTAATAGGAGAAAAGAATAAAGGTTTAAATTCAATGTTTGTAATGATGAACATCGCACGGCTTCAAACGGGTATGCAGGGTCTTGCCATTTCTGAATTAGCAAGGCAAAAGGCAGTTGAATACAGTCGATTGAGAAAGCAAGGAAGGAAGAGAGGTGGAGCCAACGGTTCAATCCCGATCATTGGTCACCCTGACATAAAAAGAATTCTGGCTGGTATCAGTGCATTTACGGAAGGAGCAAGGGCTGTCGCTTTATGGACGGCTTTACTAATGGATCTAGAGGACGAGAACTCTGAATCAGTTACCAATGCTGAAGCCAAACGATTAGTCGGTTTCCTTACACCAATAATAAAAGCGTATTTCACTGATAACGCTTTCGTTAAAGCAAATGATGCACTCCAATGTTTTGGAGGATATGGGTATATAAGAGATTATGAAATAGAGCAACTAGTGCGCGACGTTAGAGTGGCAATGATTTATGAAGGTACGAATAGTATTCAAGCTATGGATTTAGTATTTAGGAAAGTACTTTTAGATAATGGCGAGTCTTTAGACCTAATTAATCGCTTGATTAAAAATCTGGCTAGTGATAGCTATTCGATTAAAAATAAGAAAATTTTTGATTCGCTTAATCAGGCACTTTCGCATTTAAATGATGCGACGACTTGGCTTAAGGAAAAGTCAGCTCAAAATGAATTGAAATTGATAGAATCCACGGCAGTTTATTTTCTTAGATTGTGCGGACACGTGGTATTTGGCTATATTTGGCTGCGAATTATGGTAGCGGCTTCAAAAATTGATACTAGTGATGAACAAAATAAAATATTTGTCAAAAAGAAATTGGCTACTGGCGAGTTTTTCTTTGATCAAATTCTATCTGAGTCCGAATTCTTGTTAAAAAATATAAAGAACAGCAACGCTGATCTTCTTGGGGATGTTATTCCAGATGGAATCGCCTAGCTCTCAGGTTTACTATTCGCAAAGATTGAGGCTCCAATATGTTGAATGGGGTAAAAAAACAAATCCACCAACTATACTTTTGCATGGTGGCCGTGATCATGCACGAAGTTGGGATTGGGTTGCCCGGAGTTTATGTAAAGATTGGCGTGTACTTGCTCCTGACCTTCGTGGTCACGGCGACAGTGAATGGGTAAATGATGGAAACTACCAAATGGCGAGTTATCTTTATGATTTAGATCAATTGATTTGCCAACAGCTATCAGGACCTGTCAATTTGGTCGCTCATTCTTTAGGGGCAATGATTGCTTTGAGATATGCAGGGCTGTATCCCTCAAAAATAGGCAATCTTATTGCTATTGAGGGATTAGGTTTACCGAATGAAAAGCCTATGATAGATCGTTTAGAATCATGGATTTCTCAAAGGCATGCACTATCCAGCAGGAATGAGAAAAGATATGAAAACTTTGACGACGCAGTCAGTCGTATGATGGCTGCGAATTCACATTTGTCATATGAGACAGCTGAGCATTTAACACGACACGGTGTTAAACAGAACGAAGATGGTACCTATTCGTGGAAATTTGATAATTACATTAGGAGTTGGCCGGCGTATGACATGCCACAGGATTTGATAAACAGTCTTTGGTCGCAAATAACTTGCCCCACACTATTGGTAGGTGGTAGAGATAGCTGGCACCAGGACCCTACTATAACCGGCCGCATTAAATTTTTTAAAAATGTGAAAGTAAAGATTTTCGATAAGGCAGGACATTGGGTTCATCATGACAGAAGAGAAGATTTTATTGAGCTGGTGAAGGATTTTCTTGGGTAAAAATTTGCCCTACTGTCTTCAGACAGTAGGGCGAGGAGGGGAGGTATCAAGGTCAGGGTTCAGGGGAGTAGAATTCCTAACTTTGATGCAATGCAGTATAGCCAACAGAATGCGGCGGTGCAACATTATTTCGTTATATCGATATAACTGAATAGAATGATCAAGTTGTTCTCTTATTCTAAATGGTTTTTTTATGATACTAAGTCATTTGCAATTTTGAACTTTGCTTCTGTATATTGCTTTATCTTTTCCAAATCAGATGACGGCATAATTTCTATTAATAAAAGTCCGCCATTGTCTGGTAGCACTTTAAAAACAGCTAAATCAGTTATGATTAAGTCAACCACCCCTTTTCCAGTAAGAGGAAGCTTACATTGTTTTAAGATTTTAGAAGCACCGTTTTTTGAACGGTGTTCAAGCAAAACCACTACTTTTTTTACACCAGATACTAAATCCATTGCCCCACCAGGGCCTTTGACCATCTTGCCGGGAATCATAAAGTTTGCTAAATCTCCGGTTTCACTAACTTCTAGCCCCCCCAGTATAGATATATCGATATGACCGCCTCTTATCATTGCGAAGGAGTCGGCGCTGGAAAAAAAAGAAGAGCCTTTAGCTGCGCTAATGGTTTGTTTTCCGGCATTTATGAGGTCAGCATCTAAATCTTCCAGTTTTGGAAATGGGCCAATTCCTAAAAGGCCATTTTCTGATTGGAATATAATGTTTTTATTATTCTCGACGTAGTTTGCTACTAATGTAGGGATACCAATACCTAGATTTACGTAGTTTCCATCTTTGAGCTCTAAGGAGGCTCTTTTAGCCATATTTTCCCGTGCTGGAGTATTACCACTCATTTCATGACCAAAGGTGGTGGGAAATTCGATGGTTTTTTCGTAGTGGTTATCGATTAAGATAGAGTCAACATATATGCCTGGAAGATGTACATCGTCTGGATCTATAAACCCTTCCGACATGAATTCTTCGCACTCTACCACGCATATTTCTCCACAGGTGGCAATCATAGGATTAAAATTGCGTGCAGTTTTTCTGAATCGGAGATTTCCAGCCTCATCACTAACATGGGATTTTATGATGGACAAATCTGCTTTTATTGAGTGTTCCAATACGTATTCAAAGCCATCAAAAGTTTGAGTTGGTTTATTCGTAGCAAGTACTGTTCCTAAAGCTGTTTTAGTAAAAAAAGCCGGAATACCCGCCCCGCCAGCGCGAAGCTTTTCTGCTAATGTACCCTGGGGACAAAGTTCTAACTCCAAAAGACCTTCAATTACTTGTCGTTCGAACTCTTTGTTATCTCCAACAAACGATGCAATCACTTTAGAAACTTGATTATTTTTTAAGAGTAAACCCATGCCTTTATCGTCTGTTCCCATGTTATTCCCGATAATTGTTAGATCTTTAATCCCAGATTCTGCAATTGTTTTTATTAAATTTTCAGGAATCCCGCATAAACCGAAACCTCCTGCCGCTATTGTCATTCCATCCTTTAATTTGTCTGCCAAGAGTCTATTGCTGTCCGACGAAATATTCTTTTTCATAGTTTTACCGATACTTAGTTTCTAATTACGCACGAGTATAGTTGGTTAGTGCTTCAACAAACAATGAAAAAATGATAATTTAATTCTTATTATGTAAAAGGACGACTCTTATGAATGGAGTTCACGACCTAGGCGGTCTTCAATGTTTTGGTAAAATTGATAAGAAAGGCGAAGATGTAAAGTTTGTTGATGACTGGGAGAGGCGGTTATTTGCCTCAACGCTTTGCTCCTTTGGCGCTCTTGGCCCTATAGATGCGTTTAGGCACGCTATCGAAAAAATGGATCCCGTCCATTATTTGTCTAGTTCTTATTACGAGCATTGGTTAGAGGCTGTTGAGGCTCGAATAAAAGAACTTAATTTTACAAAAGCAGATATTGGCGTTCCGTTGACGCCAACAGATATAGAATCTATTGTTGCTACGGGGGCGCTTTATTCCCGTGAAGTTGTTCCTGGAATTGATCCAATCGAGGTCGGTCGAGAAGTAAGAGCATTGCCATATAGCCCTGAGGGACATACGAGACTTCCGAATTATATAAAAGGGAAAAAAGGAACTGTTACGGAATTACGTGGCACTTTTGTGTTCCCAGATACACTCGCTCATGGCTTGGGTGAATGTGAACAGCCGTTGTACTCAGTAAGATTTAGTTCGAAGGAATTATGGACTGGTCGCGATCCAGCTAATGACGCGGTACATATCGATCTATGGCACAGCTATTTGGAGGTGTGCGATGTCTGATCATCATGAAGCGCCTCCCAATCCATATCTAAAAAAAAGGCGCGATTCGAGGGAAACAGAAAATCTTACGAAAAGAGTGCAAAAAATTGAGCAACTATTGATTGATAAAGGAGTGGTGAGTAAAGAAGCTCTTGATCGAATTGTTGAAATCTATGAGACCGATATAGGTCCTATGAATGGGTCTAAAGTTGTTGCAAAAGCCTGGACTGATGAAGACTATAAACAACGCTTAATGACAGACGCGACTAAGGCGATTGCAGAACTAGGTTTTAGCGGATTACAAGGAGAACACATGGTGGTAGTCGAAAATACCTCAAGTGTTCATAATATTGTCGTTTGCACATTATGTTCTTGCTACCCATGGCCCGTTTTGGGATTGCCACCGAAATGGTACAAAGAAGCTCCATATCGGTCGCGGGTTGTTATTGAGCCAAGAGAAGTCTTAAAAGAATTCGGGACTAATATTCCTTCTACAAAGGAGGTAAGAGTTTGGGACAGCAGCGCTGAAATTAGATACATGGTTCTGCCGCAACAACCTAACCATGCGAAAGAAATGAGTGAGGAGGAATTAGCTAAGATAGTAACGCGTGACTCAATGATTGGGGTCGAAACTCTTTAGGAAAATAAGAAGAATGCTAGTCGATCAAAAAATTTCTAATATGAACAACATCGAAGCTTTACCAAGGAAAAGTGGAGAGTTGGTTTTTCACGATAACTGGGAAAAACGCATTTTCGCGATGGTGGTTGCTTTATATCAACAAGGTCATTTTGAGTGGGATGAGTTTAAAGATCTATTGATTGAGCAAATCAGATTAAGTGGTGAAACACCTGAACAACCCAATCTGGCCAAACCTGGTTATTACGAGTTTTGGATAAAGAACCTGGAAAAGCTACTGGAAAGAAATAAAAACATAACACAGGACACTACGTTACGAGGGGAATAACTATGGGCAACTCAACACTTGAAGAAAGGATACAACGGTTAGAGGATATAGAGTCGATTAAGCAACTTAAAGTTAGATACAGTCATATTTGCGATGATGATCATAATCCAGATAAAATTGCGTCTTTGTTTGTAGAAGATGGAATTTGGGAAAGCCCAGATTTTGGTGTTGCTAAAGGGCATGCGGAAATCGAAGCTCTTTTCCAAAATTTTAAAAAAATGTTTTCATTTTCGCAACATAATATGATGAATCCTCTGATTCGTGTGGATGGTGATTTTGCAACTGGAACTTGGTACATAATGGGGCCATGGGATATGCGGTCAGAGAATGAGAATAAATGGTTTGCGCTTAGATATGATGATGACTATGTAAGAGTTGAAAGTGGTTGGAAGTATAAACATTTACGAGTTGTGTTGAGAATGTCGCATGATAGATAGTTTTCATCTAGAACGATTTGATTTTTCTGCGGCAAGGTAGAAAATCAATTTGTACCCTGGAAATGTGGACCCAAGTGATCTCACATTCTCGATTTGTTTGACCAATTTTGATCCATATTTATCAAACGGTTCACTTTATAAAACAATTGAAAGACTCGGATTTTACGCTTTGTTTTTGCCTGAAAACAGTCACGTTCCTATTGACCGTTCTAAAACCTTAAAAAAGGACATCGATCCCGCTAGAATACGAGGATTTTGCGACCCTTACCCCGTTTTATCATCCTGTGCTGCCGCAACTAAGCGGTTGAGGCTGGGAACAAGTGTCACACTATTAACTCAAAGAGATGCGCAACTATTAGCTAGAAGTGTAAGTTCTTTACAAATCCTTTCAAATAATAGATTTATTTTAGGTATAGCAGGTGGATTTATACGCGAAGCGATGGAAAATCATGGGAGCGATTTTAGTGCTCGTTGGGATATTGTTAAATCAAGATTGTCGCAAATGAAAGCTGATTGGATGCATGCTAATAGTGCTCTTTCAAACTTTCGAGTGCCTCCAATTTTTATAGGGTCGAACTCTTCCCGGGTTCCACTTCGGGTTGCTGAATATGCAGATGGTTGGATGCTCCGAAAACAAATGTATAAAGGTGACGCACTCGCAGATTTAAAAGCTGCATGCCTTAAAATAGGGAGGCCTTTTTCGTCAGTGAATGTCATACTTATGGCTCCTCCCCAAGATAAAGGTGTAATTGAGAAAGAAATATCTTACGGCATCAGTAATTTCTTATTTTTTTCATCTGGCGAAGATACAGCTGCCCTTGAAGACGAACTACACCGAATTGGCAATTTAATTAGTGAGTTTAAATCTCATTGATAAGGTTTCTAATCACATGTTCTCCAATACGTGTTGAGGGGCTGAGACACCATATGGATCTTGCCCATAATTATCAGAGAATCCTGGCTCTTCAAACCAATGAGTGATTATTTGATCTTTAATAATCGCGGCGTACCTCCATGACCTCATGCCGAATCCTAAATTGTCTTTTGCTACAAGCATGCCAAGTTTTCTACTAAATTCACCAGATCCGTCTGGTATTAATTGTATATTCTTTAAATTTTGGGATTTTCCCCAAGCGTTCATTACAAATGCGTCGTTGACCGATAGGCAATAAATCACGTCTATTCCCTTGCTGTAAAATTGTTCAGCTAGTTTTTCAAAATCGGGTAATTGATATGTTGAACAAGTTGGAGTAAAAGCCCCAGGTAGAGAAAACAAAATCGCTGTCTTTGATTTGAAATAATCTTCTGTAGTTTTATCTTCCCATTTAAAAGGGTTGTCTCCACCTATTGATTCGTCGCGAACTCTTGTTCTAAACACAACTTGCGGCACTTTTACGTTTATCATTTTGGTTCCTTATATTACTAGCTGACAATAAAAATTTACTACGAATAAACTCTGCTGAATGGTTCTCTATATAATTTAATGTTCTTAGTGAATGGTCTGATTAAATGGAAAAAGCTGACGTTGGTAATACTCAAGTGTTACCCAACTTTCTTTATCTAGATTAACGATAAGACCAGCATATTTGAATCCTATAGAGAGAACCTTTAATCTTTTTTTTAGCTCCTGGGCTTCGTCGGTTTTCCAAAAAACATCCACGATTTTATCGCATACTTGCTGATTGTTTGAATGATGCAGCCCAAAAAATAGAGTGAGGTCCCTAGCTAGTGTTTTAGATAGAATTGCCGGGGAGGAGCATGAGCATCTAGTGGAACATTTTGTGAGTGACTCGTGCAACAGGGATAATGTCCCGGACAGGAGCTCGGATGACCCCGGCAAAAACTTTTCGACTCCGATTTCGTCAAGTATCATGGCTAAATCAATTGTCGAGTATTTTATATTTCGACACCAGCTATTAACCAAAAGCTGAAGCATCTTACTAGAGGTGTTAATACCACTTTTTTTATAGATATTAATGATTTCCATAATTAAAATTTATTTGTTGATAATCGTTCGCATTTAAAATAACTATATTATAATGTTTATGTAAATGCAAATGATTTGCATTTAGTTCTTTATTTGGTTATTATTACTCCGCTGATTAGTTTAGTTATAGCTTTTTTGAATTATCAGCAGAAAAATTTTTGATAAATAGTAAAACCTTTTGGGGGTAACAGTGAAGATTAAATACTTATGGTCGGTAGCTCTCGTGGCACTGATGTTTGGAAGCAGTTCTGTGATAGCTGATAATCACAAGGGCAAAACGCTCGAAGATGTAATTAAAATTTTAGAAGAACAACAAGCGGAAATAGCTGAACTTAAAGCTCAATTGGGTGAAGGTGGGGCAGAAACAATTAATACACCTCAATCACCTGATGCCGTTGGAGCCCAACGTTCTAGGTGGGCCCCTACTGGAGGTAAAAAGAAAATTGCGGCTGGTTCATGGGCGGCTAAGACCTCTGTAGGAGGATATGGTGAGTTACACTCAGAGATTTTAACGGGTCAGGATGGTGCTAATGATATTAATAGAAACGATATTCACCGGTTCATTCTTTTTGTCGGGCATGAATTTAGTGATTCGATTAGATTAGCAACCGAGTTAGAAATTGAGCATTCATTTATAGGGGATGGAAATCCGGGCGATGTAGTTCTCGAACTGATGTGGTTAGAAATGGATATAAATTCTAACCACCACTTCAGAGCTGGTGCAGATATTTTACCTATTGGACTTCTTAACTTAACTCACGAACCTACCACATTTTATGGCGTAGACCGTAATAGTGTGGAGGCGGAGGTCATTCCTACGACTTGGACCGAGGCTACAGCTGGTTTATGGGGTAGTATTGCCCCTGGTTGGAACTATAACCTTAATGTTCACAGCGGACTTGTAATACCTACCGCAGGTTCAAGTGCTATGCGTCCGAGAAGTGGGAGACAAAAAGTTGGTAATGCCACGGATCAAGACATTGCAATAATGGGTAGAATACTATACAACGGAATGCCAGGCTTAGAAGTAGCTTACACTTTTGATTATCACTCTGACTATACCGGAACAGCAGATGCTATTGAAGCAGATTCTTGGTTGAATGAATTCCATGTTCACTATGAGCACCGAAGCGGATTCGGCATGAGAGCGCTGTATGCTAGATGGGATTTTAGTGAAGACAATGGCTTTGATCCAGAGGCTTTCGATGCCGATGATATAATGGGGTGGTATGTAGAGCCTTCATATAAAACTGATATTATGATGGGACAACTTGGTGTATTTTATCGATATTCTGTTTGGAATGAGCGGGACGGAACTGCTGGCAACCCGTTCGTACAAATGCACTCTCATAATATGGGTGTTAATTGGTGGCCAATGGATAATCAGAGTGTGGTATTTAAATTCGAATATCAGAACGAAGATGGCGATGGTGCTAGCTCTGGTTCCCACGATGGAATCAAATTCGGTTTAGGGTTCCAATTCTAGTAATTGGTTGCTGTTTAATAATTGGTTTTTGGCGGACTTTGGTGTAAGTTCCAAGCGTCCGCTAAAAACATAGATATAGAGGGAAACTATTTAAGTTAGGGGGCTAATTTACTATTAAATTGTTTCGGAGTTGAAAAAATTATGAAAAGACGAGAGTTTCTCTTTCGCACCTTTTTGACCGGTCTTGCTTCGGTTGCTGGAGGCTCATTGCTCCTGACCTCCCGCGCCGAGGCGAGAACCTACATGACTCCAGGTGAGGCTGCTAAATTATTTTGGGGCACCCAAAAACTTACACCCGTTTCACTCAAACTAACTAGAGAACAAAAAAATCTCATTAAGGAACGGTCCGGCATATCTGTTCTGGGTACTCAAATGTTTATATGGAAAACTGAAAGCGGAGGTTGGTTTGTTCTTGATGCCGTTATTGGTAAGCATGAATTCATTGACTATGCGGCAGCTCTTGAGCCTGACGGTACGGTTAAAGCAATTGAAATACTCGTCTATCGCGAGGGATATGGGGATGCCGTTGTTAATGAGAAGTGGCGCCGCCAATTTTATGGCTTGGGTCATAAGCAACCAATTAGACATGAAAAAGAGATATTAAATATTTCTGGGGCCACAATGTCTTGTGTCCATATAACCGAAGGTGTGCGGCGATTGGTGCACCTGTGGGATATAGCTTTGAGGCACGTTTAGAATTAGAATTGATATATCATAATCAAGCGATATGCACGCTTTCAATAATACGAGGGAAAAAGTATGAATCTAAAAACAGAACAATGGTTATGTGGGTTATTATTATTTAGCCTTTGGTCTATTGCTGAGTCAGCCCCGAAATCACAGTGCGTGATAAACTATCTTGAATTTGAAAGCAACATAGCTCATCTTGATTTGCCTTCATGTCCAGAGGGGATTGAGATGGATCCCTCAGAAGGATTTTGTCGTTTAGGTTTAGTTGGTGATAAAGCCTTTTTATATACGTTCAAATTGATAGATAAATCAATGTGCATGACCGATGCAAAAGAGGTACCTTTGAGTAATTTTCTAAGCAAATAGGATTTATCTCGAAGCGGAAGATTAGTTTTTTGGCCCTAGCTTTTTTGGAAAAATTGAAATTAATCTATTCCATGAAATTCTTAAGGGTTTCAGCCACAAACTTTTTTGACTCACTACTACTGTACTTTTTGCCATTCGCGAGTTCCGAAGCATAAGAAAACATAATGGAAAAGAGCTTTTCATCGTTGTAACTACTTTTAAGGGTAATCGGTTCGTTTCTTTTTATAATTGAGTCCCATTCATTTCTAACATCAGCCCAAAATGATTTGGTTGCTTCCCAATATTCAGCCGCTGGCTTTGTTTCAAAATTTTTAATTTTCTCATATCTCGCTATTCCGATTTCTCTGGCTTTGTAGGTGTGGTTTGATTCTTCTGAACCTGATAAGTCAATTACAGTCTTGAGGTTATCTTCTTCATGAATCCAACCCTGAGGAGTAATAGTAATTCTGTTGTGTCCTTTTAGTAGATCGTAATCATTTCTGACACTAAATTCCCTACGGGGTAAAGGCCTAAGCGTCAGATTACTCATCCACGTTGAATAAGTGCTGTTATGAGTCCATTTTCCGATTCCTTCATAACGGGGGCTGTCATCAACTTGGAAGACAGCCTGAGTCCATTTTCCCTTTGATTTTTTTGCGCTTAAATCTGTTGTCGCCCAATTCTTCTCATCTGTATAAAGGAGCATAGAACGATCCTCGTAAGTCCAATCTTCTCGCCAGTGCTTCATTACATAGGGTTGTATTTCGTCCGATGCAAATTTCATAATTAGTATATGTTGTAGTGAAATGAAATTATCTCTCACTTCGATAGGAAAAATGTATTCGGTTCCCCACGATTGATATGGCACGTCCGGCTTTAAATTGTTTTCAAACACAATTGTCTCTAAGAAGTCGAAAGAAACCCGATACATTCCGACTAGGCTCATGATCGCCATGATATCTTTGTCGATTTTGTTTTGCTTTGAGTCTCTTTGTTCTTGCCAATCTTTGTAACTACGTGGGGCTAGTTCGACGGCTTTTCCTTTTGTAATGCCGCCTCTCGGTTGCATGGAATCGTCTTCTAGAAATTGCCAACTGAATGTAAACTGTTTGGTATTATCTGGTTTGTTTTCTCCGAAAACAACACTGAGATTAAACAAAGCAAAAATCAAAAATACATTTAAAACTAATTTATTCATTTTTTTTAATACGAATTAGATGAAAGATCAGAGCAATAGGAAGCATGGTTCCTGATATTAAATGACCATAGATTAAGTAGATTCTGTAGTCTCCCAGTACTAGATAATATAATCCGTATGCCGTTATCATTTGAATTGAAATGATGGTAATTAGAGTGACACCAGTGTTTCTATTTTTTTTCAGCTCCCATGTTTTTGGAACGTGAGCGGCAAGCATCGCGCCAAACAGTGCCATTATAATGAAAGCAGAAGCCCCATGGGTCATTAAGAAATATTTTTGCATCGGGTGTTTTTGTGGCCCGAAAGGCCCCTCTATGATAACGAATTGATTAAGAGTAAAGAATGTATACCCAGTAATAAGGGAAATAATAAAAAACCCATAAATTAGGTATCTAATAAGTTTTGGGATTCTTATTCCTATCCTCATTTTATTCTAACCAATTCATTTTCCCGTTTTCTATTATTACACAACTGGTATAGTTTTGATTTCGTGGATTTGCTCTAGTGTTTGCATAGAAAACTTTTGTTAAAGCATCTGCGACCATGCAGGAGGGCGCGAAGACTGTCACTGATTTTGATTTTTTACAAATATTTTTTCCATCTTTTATGATAAGCGAACCGTGTTCACCGCTTGATGTAGCCATACTAGAATCACGCATTTCAATACAATGATCACCTACTGGTGATTTACCAGTTCCTCTGATTTTTACTTTGTGATTTTGCCATGGAGTTTGTTTTAGATCACCGCCTGCATTGATACAAATTTGAATTTTATCCGTATATTCAGCTAGTAGAACCTCAATGCGTTTATAAGCTTTATCAACGGCAAAACCTTTAGCAAGTCCGCTCACATCAATTATTAACGGTCTGGTAAAGAAGATTTTATTTGATTCAAGTTGAATATCATTCCAGTTGCTTTCTTTGCTGAATTTAAATCCATGGTCAGGAAGTCTTTTTTGTTTAACCATCGCATTTGCACAAGATATATCGAATATTCCATTGGTTGTTTTGCTTAGCTCTAGTGCTGAGTTTATTACTTGCAGGGTGTCGTTAGATATCTGTATCGGTTTTTTTAACGCGGATAAATTAAGCTTGGTAATTTCACTGGTTGGTTCATGAAAAGACATTAATTCGTGTATTCTGTAAATTTCTTTATAACCAGCCTCTGTTACTTCAATAAGTTTTTCGCGTGTGGTTTCAGCGGCAATGCTGATTGAAACATACGTGCCAAGAATTGGTTTTATACGGGTTAACTTTTCCAATCTTTATTAGACCTAATCATGATGCTCCGGTATAAAAATTTTTGGTTTGGGGGTTATTTGATCTTCTTTAATGTGTCTATACGATAAAATGATCACTAAATCACCAACGGTAGCTAATCGGGCTGCTGCGCCATTAATGCCAATTTTCTTTGTGCCTTCTTCAGCTTTAATTGCATAAGTAGTGAATCTATTACCATTACTGATATTAAGGACGTCTACCTGTTCATATTCTCTAATTTCTGCCAAAGATAACCATGCTTCATCAACGGAAATTGAACCTTCATAATTTAGGTCGCATTCTGTAACAACAGCGCGGTGAATTTTGGATTTTAATACTGAGATCATGAGCTTGTTTCTATTACTTAACAACGATTTTTAATTATAAATGAATTTAATTGGTATCGTAAGGGTCAATGCGAACAAATTCTCTGTCAGAGAGCGGAGCGATTATTGATTTGATTTACATCCTTAGCTCAATCTACAAGGAGCGTATCACTCTAGTTGTTATTTCTTTAATATAGAGGATCGTAGGCGCCAGGTATAAATAAGTAAAGTAATGCTAAATTTAGGGTTGTATATAGAAAATTTCTAAAAGTGGTTATTTATCGATGGTTACTAAACCGTGACGAGGGTAAGTAAGTTTTTGAAGAAGTGATAATTGTTCTCAGTTTAACTCTAATTTATGAATATTTAATTGGTCGTAAGTTGTAATACTCCTTCTGTATGTCTAACAGTGCGTCTTTGAAAGTTAGGGCGGTGCTATCACTAAAACTTAGTTAATGACAATTATATTCATTTAGATTATGGGTCTCATCCTAG
Source organism: Pseudomonadota bacterium (assembly GCA_036158955.1). Taxonomy (GTDB): domain Bacteria; phylum Pseudomonadota; class Gammaproteobacteria; genus TMED69. The sequence continues at coordinate 4,157 of JAYYFI010000010.1, read as the reverse complement.
TGCAAGTCTAGGCCGTCTAACATGCCATCCTCACGCCATTTACGTAGCAATTTAATATAGGCTCCAACGCCTTTGCCATAGGTTTCTTGTTTTATATTTCTGTAGCGCTTAGCGGTGCCTTCCTGATTATAATATCCGGGCGTGCACGTATCTGGTGATCCCCCCAGAAAGATGCCTGAATCACTGGCTTGAAGTTGATCGGCTATCCAACGCTCCTCCGCATCAACAGAAACGTTTGCCGATTTAATGCCACGGTCTCGCAATTGACTTATTGTGTAAGCTATATGGCTCGCTTGTACATCAATACCATGAGCATAGTTAGCTCCTAACTGGAAAACAAATCCTCCACCGCATAGATACATATTAGGAAAACCGCTTACCATTAGACCATGCATTGTACGCATACCTTCTTTCCAATGTTCGTAAATCGATTTGTCGTTAATTCCAAAGATTGGAATGCCTAACCGTCTCTCATAGCTTGAAGTAATTTCGAAACCGCTGGCATATATTATACAGTCAACCTCATATTCTTTGCCGTTTGCTATAATTCCTTTCTCATTTATAGCTTCTACACCTTGGGTGGAGCTTACATCGATAAGTTCAACGTTTGGCCGATTGAAGGTATTGAGGTAGAAGTCGTTAAAAGTTGGTCGCTTGCAAAACTGATTATAGTATGCCTTTAGTTTACTCGCGATTTCGGGATTTTTAACGGTTTCGTCGACGATATTTCTGATTTCTTCCATTGTTTTGAAATCGGCGAGTTGCGTGAGGTCATCAATTTTTCCGGTAGCCCTGTCAGTCAAATCGAGCAGATTTCGTGGCAATCGCGTCCAGCCATCATCTAAAAAAGCCGGATCAACTGACTTGCCTAGGAAGGCCTCACCGAATTTTTTTTGCCGTTCTTTCTGCCATCCGGGTTTGAGGCTGGCCGCCCATCTCTGATCAGTCTCTCGGTTATTACGAAGATCTACTGAAGATGGTGTGCGTTGAAAAACAAAAAGTTTTTTTGCCCATTTACCTAATGCAGGGATGCACTGAACTGCGGTTGCGCCGGTTCCGATGATACCAACGGTTTTGTCAGTTAAGCCTTCAAGTCCACCTTCCGAATCTCCCCCCGTGTATTTGTAGTCCCAACGACAGGTGTGAAATGAATGACCTTTAAATTTTTCGACGCCAGGTATCCCTGGCAAACGCGGTCGGTTTACCGGTCCGGTACCAAGGCAAATATGTCTAGCACGCATTTTATCCCCTCGATTAGTTGAGACCAGCCACATTGAGTTATCCTCAAGCCACCTTAATTCTGTCACCCAAGTTTGAAAAACTGCGTCTTTATAGAGATCGAAATGTTTGCCGATGCGTTGTGCGTGCTCAAATATTTCGGATGCGTAAGAAAACCTAAGCTTAGGCATGTAACCCGTTTCTTCTAAAAGCGGAAGATAACTGTACGATTCAATATCACATTGAGCACCAGGATACCGATTCCAATACCAGGTGCCACCAAAGTCACTACCACTCTCAATAATACGAAAATCACAGACTCCATTTTCAATCAGCCGAGCAGCGGTTAACATTCCAACCCAACCGCCGCCTATTATAATAACTTCTCGTTCATCCTCTAAAGGTGCACGCTCAATCTTTTTGCTGTATGGATCCTCTTCTAAATATTTATTGGAAAAAGGAGAATCATTTGATATTTGTAAGTATTGAGCCTCGGCGTCTGGACGAATACGCTTTGCCCGCTCCTCTTCATAGAGTCGGCCGAGCTCGTCGGGATCAAATCCTAGATCAGTCTGAGAGAAAGGTTGATTGATTTCAGCCATGTTTATTTCTCCTAAAAATAATTCCTTAATTGTGATCTAATTACCGATTATTTAGTTTTTTTTAACTCAATAAAACTATAGTTTATACTTTTGATAAAGGCAATCGAACTGTTTCTTAGGAAGATATACGTTCAAACTAAAGCTTCACAAATAAGACGACTGTATTTCATATGTTATTGTAAATGATAGCACCAAGCTATTCCTATTATGAACAGAAATCTACTATCTACCGGTGATCTATTTATCTGAAATTTTCCTTAAGGCGGATTTTTATTAGAAAGGTCTTCATTTATTGCTTGACCTTTTCTTTTTGACTATGGAATCGCTTTTCCCAAGCCTGTCTTTTTTTCTTAAATACAACGACTAACTCATCAAATCGCTTTTTTTGTTCGTCGTCCAATTGTTCTCGGATTAATCTATTTCTTTTTTCGAAGATCTCTGCAGTTTTTGGCTTATTTTTTAATCGCAATTCAAGTATTTGTTCGTATGATTGTTCCAATATATCCTCGATATCTTGCTGTTGAGCAATGGTTAGTTCTAACTTTTGGGAAAATTGATTAATTAAAAAATTCCGTTTGTCAACAGGGTCTAGTTTTTTTGAAATGTAAAGGCTTTTTTTTAAATAAATATTGGTTAATAAAGAACCAGAGGCGACTCCTAAAAAAAATAGGATTAAAACGATTATAAATATTTTAGTTTTGTTCATATGTCTATCCCTCTAGAACCATTAAGATATTCGTCTAATGGCTCCTCATAAAAAACTTGATAAGCTTCATGTTCTTCTATTGATTCTAGAAATCCTAGTCCAATTATAATTGCCAGAGTGGCTGCAGTAGTAAAACGGAAAAAAATGTGTTCTAGAATAAAGTAGGGCGGTTGAACTGAAGTTAATGGACTGAGATCCCTAATTTTTGCCATAGTCTCGTCTTTCCATTTATTACTAACCTTTAGCTTTTCTTTTTCTTTGAAAGATGATGACAAGATTATTCTCATCTTTTTATGTTTGTTGTGAAAATCATCCATATTGCAAACCTATACTAATAATTTAAATTTAAAATCTTCTCTAATTTTTTTCGTGAACGAAAAGAGCGAACTTTCACTTTTGCTATCCCCCAGCCTAATAAATCAGAAGCTTCTTTATTTGAAAAACCCTCTAAATATATTAGTTCTAAAACGATTTTATCTTCAGGAGACAACTTATTAAAAGCCCATTCAAGTATCTCCCTAGCTTCGTTTTCTTGCCCTTTTTTTGTTAGAACATCAAAAGATTGTTCCAAAAGAGCTTTATCTAACCATTCTTTATCTTTCTCCGCTATTGAACTTATGTTTACTTCTTTCTTTTTGTAACGGACTCTCCAGAAATCGTAACAGGATCTGATAGCTATAGATGACAACCAATTTTTAAAACAACTTTGTCTTCTATAAGAAGGCAAAGATTCGTAAGCTTTGATAAAAACAACTTGTGCCACCTCTTCAACCTGTTCAAAGGGTAATCGCTTCTTCAGTATTCTTAAAACTACAGGTTCATATTTATTTATTAAAAATCTATAGATATTGACCTCTCCTTTTAGAATTCGATCAATTAATTCGTTATCATCAGGATCTTTCCTAAGCATAATTTAAAAATTTAGCATTACTAATTCGTGTATTACAAAGTTTTATTTTAAATCTAGTATGTAAATCCTTTATGGAATCAACTGGTGTAATGAATTTTGTACACGAGAGAATGGGGGTCTTTCGAACCCCACTGGGAGATGTCGTGGAGAAGATTAGGGGTTCAACGACAAGCAACATCTGGTCCAAGTGATTTCATAACTAAGTACGGAGTATCTACCATTCGTTAATGTTTTTTTTAGGAAAGTTTCCGGAAAGGAGACGTTTCATAATTTTTTCTTTCAATTGAATTGCATCTTTTGGAGGCAGTGCTTCTGCAATTTCCTTAAGAATTTTTATTCTCAACATCATTATAGAAGTTTTGGCTTCTGTCGTATTTTGAATGGCTCGATCTAGCTCCTCTCCTGAATTATCAGAGAATATTTTGTCTAATAACTCCTGTTTAGAATTAATTAGATCACTCCGTAACTTCATTCTAATCTGTTTGTGTTGCGAAATTATTCTAAAAACTTTTACCTTTTGCTTTTTTGTCAAATCGGCAAAAAAGAGAGTGTCAAGGTCACGCATCATATTTATAGTAGAATTCCGTTGATTCTTATTCTCGTCGGACCAGGTTATATTTGGCAATAAAAAGGCCATTAAAAAAAGACTGACAGACATAATATTAACCGTGTTTTTTTTCCACATGTAAAACTCCTCTTACTTAACAACAAAAACCATTGG
>JAYYFI010000009.1:0-42487 GCA_036158955.1 Pseudomonadota bacterium | reverse complement strand
TTTTTTCTTAGCTACTTTCTTCTTAGCTACTTTCTTCTTAGCAACCTTCTTCTTAGCTACTTTCTTCTTAGCTACTTTCTTCTTAGCAACCTTCTTCTTAGCTACTTTCTTCTTAGCAACCTTCTTCTTAGCTGCCTTCTTTTTAGCTACCTTCTTCTTAGCAACCTTCTTCTTAGCAACCTTCTTCTTAGCAACCTTCTTCTTAGCTACCTTTTTCTTAGCTACCTTCTTCTTAGCTACCTTTTTCTTAGCTACCTTCTTCTTAGCTACCTTCTTCTTAGCTACTTTCTTCTTTGCTACTTTCTTTTTTGCTACCATCGTTAAAGTTCCCCCGTATCGGAATTTTTATTGTTTAAGCAATCACTGGCTTGAAAGAATTTATCAAACTTTCAACATGTTTCTATTTTGTTATATTTTTTATTAAAAGTAAAACATATCTTGCTATTGATGGCGGTAATTAAACTTTATATGTCGTATTTATTTTTTTAATTGCTGAATTATTCTATCTCTGATTGATTCAACACTACCTATTCCTTCGACTTGGACAAAGTTCGCGTTTGGATTTCTCTGTTCATAATTCCTAAACCAATCTATCAGAGGTTTTGTTTGACGAGAATAAACATCCAGCCTTTTTCTTACGGTTTCTTCCATATCATCCGCCCTCTGAACTAACGGTTCTCCCGTCAGGTCATCTTTATCACTAACAGAAGGTGGATTATATGCAACATGATAGGTTCTACCAGACGCCACGTGTACTCGTCTTCCTGACATTCTCTTAACTATTTCATCATCTTCAACCGCTAATTCAATGATCACATCTATGGATACCTTTAGTTTCTCAAGCCCTTCTGCCTGAGGAATCGTCCGTGGAAATCCATCAAAAAGGAAACCCCTGTTGCAATCAGATTGTACTAATCGGTCTTTTACCAACGCCAAGATCAAGTCATCTGAGACAAGATCGCCATTTTTCATAATCAGTTCAGCTTTTTTACCAAGCTCAGTACCCGCAGAGACAGCGTTCCTCAACATGTCTCCCGTTGATATTTTTGGTATACCGTATTCTTTGCATATAAAGTCCCCTTGTGTTCCTTTACCTGCTCCTGGGCCACCTAAAAGTATAATGCGCATTGTAAATCCTTTTAACCAAATGCTATGTTAGATTCAATATTAATCATTGGCAACTAAAATTTTAAACAAGCCTAGCGAGAAAATTCAAGAAAGGTTAGCAAAATGAATCAAACAACATTTAATTTAGATAAACCATACGTTCAATCTTACTCGGATGACTCCCTTATGATAGATAACAAAGAGTTTCGTTTTCCAGTGATTTTATCTCCCACCAAAATAATGATAAACAATCTACCCGAAAAATTTGAGGATTTTTACCCAAAAACGATTCTAAAACTGATTGCAATGCAACCAGAGTTGATTTTAATAGGAACCGGAACGAAACATCAAATAATCGAAGACCAGATTAATCAAAGCGACATCGGGATAGATATAATGACGACCGGTGCAGCTTGTCGGATTTATAACGTTATGATTGAAGAAAGCAGAAACGTCTTAGCTGCGTTATATTAGGCCGGAGGCTTAAAGTTAGTCACGTTAAGCTTCTATCAAATTTTCGGCAGAAACAGCAAAGGATTCACTGACTTTCCGTTACGCCTTATTTCAAAATAAAGCATATCTCTAGTCGCACCAGTTGAACCCATGAGTCCAATCACTTGATTCATTTTGACAATCTCTCCCTCATCAACAAGACGTTTTTTATTGTGTGCGTATGCGCTTAAAAATGTCTCAGAATGTTTCACGATTACTAATTCCCCATATCCCTTTAGCCCATTACCGCTATATACAACAGTTCCTGGAGAAGCAGATTTTATTTCCTTTCCCGCGGATCCATAAATCTCCAAACCAATTAACTCGCCACCGTCGTGAACTTTATTAAACTCCCCAATTACAGGCCAACTCCAGTCCCGCTTTAAATAAGAGGAATTAAACCCTTCACTTTCCCTTAATTTGTTTTGATTAGTAGGAGCAACTGATTCTGACAAAGATCCCTCGGAAGGCAAACGAAGAATTTGCCCTTCGAATATCAAGTTTTTGTTTCGTATATTGTTCAGCTTAAGTATTTTCCTATGGTCGATACCAAATTTCCATGCTATCGCAAATAAAGAATCACCTTTTACCACCCTATATTGACCTGGATTTTCTATTACCCCTCTTCGCCAAACTTGGACCATTTTAATACTAGAGAAGTTTTTGTTTTCAAGTGGTGCCAAATTTTTCGAGGAGCAACTGATTAAAAAACTAATCTCAAGGAGAAGTAAACATAGACTAAGTGGTAGCGTAACCGTTCGCATTTAGTCTGTCCCGGGGAGTAAAGGAACAAATTTTACGGTTTGAATCTCCTTCTGAATTATTTCGCTTTTCGTTTTTGTATAAAGCATAAGTTTTTGATCTTCACTAATCCCTATTGGAATAATTAGACGACCACCTTCACTTAATTGATTTAATAGCTCTTCTGGAACGCAATTAGGTGCGGCTGCAACTAATATTGCATCAAACGGAGAATGCCTCTTCCACCCCAGCATCCCATCTCCATGACGAAGATGAATATTTTTTATTTTAAGCTCCCACATCTTCTCTCTCGCCTTTTCAACTAAAAATTTTATTCGTTCCACGCCGAATACTTGCTTGCTCACCCTTGAGAGAATTGCAGTTTGATATCCACTACCGAATCCTATTTCCAGAACTTTATTCATCTGTCCACTCTCAATTAAGACTTGCGTCATAAGAGCGACGATAAAGGGTTGAGAAATCGTTTGGCCATAGCCGATAGGCAAAGCGCTATTTTCATAAGCTTTAGTTGCCAAAGCTTCTTCTATAAACATATGCCTTGGAGTTTCCGCTAGAACACTCAAGACCTCTTCATTTTTAATACCCATATCCCGTAACTTTGATACAAGACGATTTCGCGATCTTTGGGAAGTCATGCCAATTCCCTGAATTTTATGAGTATCAGACATATTTCACTATTAAGTATTAATAAAGAATTAAAAAAATCATCCTTTCGATGAGTTTAATAAAAATTCAATTAGGGCTTTTTGAGAGTGCAACCTGTTCTCAGCTTCATGCCAAACGACGCTATTGTTTCCTTCTAACACTTCCTTGCTTACTTCTAAACCTCGATAAGCTGGAAGACAATGCATAAACAATGCATCTGAATTAGCCTTGTCCATAACTTCTTGGTTGACCTCAAACTTCGTAAATGCTCTTTCTCTATCTTTTTTTTCTGATTCGTCGCCCATGCTAGCCCAAACATCGGTTACCACCAAGTCTGCACCATCGGCCGCGAGGCAAGGGTTCGCAACTAACTCACAATTATTTTTTTCGCTGATACCACTCGGCTCAAAACCTTTCGGACACGCAATAAGTAGTTGAAAATCCATTAAATCAGCCGCTTCTATGTAGCTATTACACATGTTGTTACCATCACCAATCCAAGCGACTCTCTTGTTCTTAATGTTTCCCCTAAATTCAAAGTAGGTAACAAGGTCGGCAAGAATCTGACAGGGATGTAAAGCTTTTGTAAGCCCATTAATAACGGGTACATCACTATATTTTGAAAAAGTTTCGACTGCCTCATGCGAATGAGTGCGTATCATAATAATATCAACCATCCGTGATATTACTCGAGACGTATCTGCAATAGATTCACCCCGTCCCATTTGTGAATCTCTATTCGTCAGAAATATTGCTCCGCCACCTCCCTCTACCATGGAGGATTCAAAGGACACTCTTGTACGCGTCGAAGATTTTTCAAAAATCATCCCTAACACTCTTTTCTCAAACAAGTTCGGTCGATATCCCTCATTTCTCCATTTTTTTAGCTCAATAGCCCTCTGAATTATGAAATCTACTTCTAATTTTGATAGATCTTTTAATGATAAAAAATGTCTACTCATTCGCAAGTTTTTCCATTGAACGATTCAATTAGAAACGTTACTTCTTTAACGATTCTAAGTCCCTCATCCTTTGATAATATTAAAGGAGGAAGCAATCTAACGACGTTTCCACTAGCAACGTTTATTAATAGACCTCGAGCCAATGCTTCGCTAACTAACGCTCCACAATCTTTTTTAAGTTCTATGCCGATCATCAACCCTCTTCCGCGGACTTCCTTGACGATAGGAAGATTTGTCAACCTTAATTTAAATTCTGAGAGCATCAAGTCTCCAATATTTACTACATGATCCAAAAACTCTTTTTTGTTTATAATTTTCAAAACTCCTAACGCAACCTTACAAACAAGGGGATTTCCGCCAAAAGTCGAGCCATGGGTTCCGGGCCCGAGAACATCAGAATATTTTCTATTCACCAAACATGCTCCTATTGGTATCCCATTCCCCAGACCCTTGGCAAGAGTAAGCACGTCAGGAAGAATAGAGTCTGATTGATGCGCAAACAAAAACCCCGTTCTGCCGATGCCACTTTGCACCTCATCGAGAACGAGTATTTTACGGTACTGATCACACACTTCCCTTAGTTTTTTTAGATAGTTTATTGGTGGTATATTTATACCTCCTTCTCCTTGAATAGGCTCGACCATTAACGCAACAACATCTGGGTTTGATAAATGCGTCTTCAATTCATCTATAGCGCCAAATTCGGCATGCTTGAATCCGGAAAGAAGAGGGCTAAATCCATGGTGAACCTTTTCATTGCCCGTAGCGCTCAGTGTCGCCATGGTACGCCCGTGGAAACTTCCTTTCATGGTAACAATCGTTGGATTCTTAATCCCATTATCGAATCCAAATTTTCTGCACAGTTTGATTGCCGCTTCATTAGCTTCCGCACCAGAATTACAGAAGAAAACACTATCCATTTGCGCAGAATCAGCTAACGCTTCTGCTAATGCTTCTTGATGCTCAATATTATAAAGGTTAGAAGTATGCCACAGGTCTTTGGCCTGATTCGTCAGTAGTTCAACTAACTCGGGATGCGCGTGGCCAAGACCACATACAGCAATACCAGATAGAGCATCAAGGTACTTTCGGCCTTTATTATCATATAAATAAACACTGTCACCTTTAACGAAACTTACGTTAAGCCTCTGATAATTGCCCATTATTTTAGATTTCGGCTTAGAGTTCATAACTAATATAATACCAGATAACGTTTTTTGATGCTGTTTAGCATAGAATAAAACTAGCCCACCCAAATAATCTTATATTTTACTTTACCTGTTACTTTAAAATATTATAATAACCTTGAAATATCTCGCTGAAACAAACCATAGGGAAAGAAGAGGTTTAAATATGGATCCAATTGATAGAATCAAGACAGTAATTAGCGAAAACGAAATAGTGTTATTCATGAAAGGAACCCCTCAGTTTCCTCAATGCGGATTCTCAATGAGAACAGCTGAAGCATTAAAAGCATGTAATATTCAATATGAACATGTCGATGTATATGCAGAACCAGGAGTAAGAGAAAATCTTCCAAAGTTCTCCGACTGGCCTACCTTCCCTCAATTATTCGTAAAAGGTGAGCTAATAGGAGGCTGTGATATTGTGATGGGTATGTATCAGTCGGGTGAATTACAAAAAATTGCTTCGGATTAACTATCTCGACTATCCTCAGCTCCGGTCTTGCTGTGACGATGAGTGGTCGGAGAAATAATTCGCATCAGTTTCTATATCTGTGTTTGAAACAGCAGCCTCAATAAAGTCGTTTTTAAAATACTGTGCTTTCTCTAAATTTTGAATATTTGAGTCCTCCCTATTTTCTTGGAGCTGCATGGACGTTTGCCCCCCTGTCATCGCAAGATATACCTCTGCTAGTAGATTGGCATCCAGCAACGCGCCATGCACGATTCGATTTTGATTATCTACGTTATACCTTTTACAAAGCGCATCTAAACTATTACGTTGGCCCGGATGTTTTTCCCTTGCAAAAGTCAAAGTATCGAAAATAGAGCATTTACCATCTATAGGACTATTGTTTTTATCCAGAATTTCAAATTCAGCGTTCAAAAATCCTAGATCAAATGGCGCGTTATGAATAATCAGTTCTGCATCAGCCACATAACTAAGGAATTGATCAGCGATTTTTGAAAAAACCGGTTTGTCAGCTAAAAAATCGGCACTAATGCCGTGAACTTGTTGCGCTCCAACGTCTATGGCCCTGCTGGGGTTGATATAAGTGTGGAAGTAACTCTTGGAAATCCTTCTATCGAGTATTTCTACGCACCCAATTTCAATTATTCTATGACCTTGGCTCCAATCTAAACCAGTTGTCTCAGTATCCAGAACAACCTGCCTCATGTTTCACCTCTAATTGTAAATTTAAATATTTTCATCAATTGCAAGATTAGCCAAATAGTCAGCTCTTTCATTGCCTTCGTTCCCCGCATGTCCCTTTACCCATACCCAACTTATCTGCCTTGAGCAGATTAACTGATCCAAAACAAGCCATAAATCTTTATTTTTTACGATTTTTCTCGCAGCCGTCATCCATCCATTTTTTTTCCATCTATCAATCCATTGGTTGATTCCATCCATTACGTACTTTGAGTCAGTATAAATCACAATTGTAGCGTCATTAGGGGTTGACTTCAGAGCCTCTATCACCGCGGTAAGCTCCATTCTATTATTAGTCGTTTGAGCTTGATAACCCCTTTTCTCTTTTTCGTCCCCGTTAACATTTATTATACACCCCCAACCGCCGCAGCCCGGATTGCCTCTACACGCGCCGTCAGTATAAATTTGAATAGGTTTTATATTTTCCATATTAGTGGCTACTTATTAATCATATCATTAAGTTTCCAATACTTTAGATTTTAAAATTTTTCTATCTCTATCGAATAAGTTACGCAGGGGAGTAACTGGCATCAAGTTTTTTTTCGCTAACAATAAGTAAACCTCTCCAAAACAAATAGCCAAACGCTTATTTAGGAAATTGTTGCTTTCATTTTTAATATCTTGAAAGTGACAGAATCTACCAAAATATTTTGATTCTACTTTTTCAATAGCTAGATTATTCTCTTTAAGTTTGGTTTTCAAATTCACCATTCTAGATAAATTAGAGTTTCTCCTAGAAGTCAAAGAATTTATCTTTGAAAAAAAATTATTTCTGCCGAATGACCAACTTGCCACGCCAATCAGAAGTAGATATCCATCGGTTACAAGCAACTCGATCATTTGATCCAAAACTTCGTGAGGTCGATCGGTCGAGTCAAGAATAAACGGGAGAACAATCAAATCAATCTTTTCTGGGGAAATGCTTATCGAACATAAATCTGTAATAAGGTCAAACTTCTTAGCGTTTAGAGGTTTTTGTAGACTTTGAGCCACTCTCCACTTATTGGCTATTCGTGATACTTCTAAAAAATCTTGGTCAAAATGATCCCCAACCAGAAGGGCATCATAGCCGAAAATATCTGCTATCATGCTGGTAGCTGCAGATTTCGTTTGCTCAAAAACTTTATCGTCCTCTTTTAAAAAAAACTTCATACTTACTAGTGTAAACCGATCTGAGAAAAAATTATTTGTTTTTTGAAAAAATAGATATACTAAGCTCTGTTCAGATCAATCAATATATGATGAAAACCCAGTAGACCTAGAAATCCCTGCAAAACAAAATATGATTATTCGAATACTCGCAAACTATATTTTCGACATTACTGAGCCAGAAAATGGCCAAACTAAGGGCGCAACTCTATTTCTAACAAATAAAATCTCTGTTTTTAGAGCCGCATTAGTTCAAAGTATTTTAGCTAGAGAAGCCTCCTTAATTATTGAGAAAAAGTCATTTTTTAAATCGCTTTTATTCGCCATTTTAAAAATTGAAGTTATCGAGATTAATAAATTACTCAAAGCGACAAAAATCTCAAATACAGACTTTATATTTATCCCTTCTTCTCAAATTAGCTTGAACATGCTATCGCAAATATTAAATGTATACGCCAGAACAGAAATTACTGCAATTCAAGGTATTTTAACAAAGAAAGAAAATACATGGCCTAAACTACGCAAGTTACGCATAAGTTTTACCAAGAAAGAGCAAAAGTCAATCAATTCATCAGAAGCAAAAGGAAAAATTGACTCTCTTCTAACCGAATTATTCTGCCGTTATAACTACTCAGAAGAAAGTCTAATTTCATATTTAATTAAGAAAGCAAAAGGCGGAAATATCTTTCTCAAAATAATCAAAGATGCAACAGGAGCCGAAGATTCTTACTTTTCGCTATTCATGAAAATAATTTTGCTTTCTAAATTAATCAAAGACCTAATAAAATCAGAGCAGCGGGTAGGCGTTTTGTTACCGAATACAAATATAAATGCAACAATGTTTTTCTCACTCCAACTTCTTTCAGTCACCCCATGCATGCTAAATTATTCCTCGGGGCTCGCCAAACTGCGCGATTGTTTGCGCCTCGCAAAAATCAAAATAATCATTACATCAAAAAAATTTGTCGAAAAAGCTGATTTAAGTCAACAAATCAAAGATTTAAATAACGATTATCATATAATTTATTTAGAAGAACTTTCGAAAAAAGTAAACTCGTTTCTAAAAATAGAATCTTTTTTTGATTTTATTAAATTTATGGTTGCCCCAAAGTATATGACTGAAGGTACAACAAAGCAGGAAGCATGTATACTTTTTACGACCGGATCAGAGGGCGCTCCAAAAGGTGTGCCATTGACTCAGAGCAATTTGATTGCAAACTATTGTCAAACACAACACATGCTGGAAAATCAAACCAAAGACAAAGTTTTAAATGTCCTACCTTTTTTTCATTCCTTTGGATTGATGGCAGGACTAATCCTTCCGATCCTTAAGGGGACAAGGGTTTTTCAATATCCAAACCCTTTACACTACAAAGAAATCGTAAAAGTTTGCAGAGAAGAGCAAATTTCTATTCTATGGGGTACACCGACCTTTCTAAAGGGTTATGCTGAATATGCGAAAAAGGAAGATTTCAAGTGGCTGAACTATGTCGTAAGTGGCGCTGAAAAACTGCCACAAGACATACGAGAACTATGGATAAACAAATTTGACATTACAATTCTTGAGGGTTACGGCGCCACAGAAGCCAGTCCGGTCATCTCAGTAAATAGTAAATTTTCAAATAAAAAGGGAACGGTTGGCAGAATACTTCCGCTTATTGATTTTGCCTTAAGACCAGTTAATGGGATTAAGGAAGGGAAAGAGCTTCTCGTAAAGGGGCCCAATATTATGAAAGGTTATTTAGGCTCAACTGAGCCAGCTAAATTAAATTCAACATATTCTGGAGTAGTAATTACAGAAAATGCATCATATTCCGAGGATAATGGCTGGTACGAAACGGGCGACCTAGTCAAAATAGATAAATCCGGCTATCTAACAATATTAGGTCGAATTAAAAGATTTGCTAAGTTAGGGGGTGAAATGGTCTCCCTAAGTGAGGTAGAGACGGTAGCCGCCAAAATTTGGCCATCTGACCATCATGCAGCTATTAGCGTGACAATAAATAATAATTTGGAGACGATTATTTTGTTTACCACCAAAAGAGACCCTGAACGGAAAAAAATTCTTAATTTTGTAAAACAAAATAACCTTTCAAACCTCGTAGTTCCCAAAATGATAGAATTTATTGAAGAAATTCCTATTTTTGGAAGTGGGAAAACAGATTATCAACAATTAGTTGAGGAAATAAGAGCAAGGCATGACGATTAAAAACGCTTGACTGGATCACTTATCCTCACACTGTCTAAAGCATAGTAGGAGAAATTATGAACCTAGATGTTAAAGAAAAGTTAGAAGCACTCATTTTAGACGTGCCAAACTTCCCTAAAGAGGGAATTATGTTTAAGGATATCACACCTTTGCTCGCTGAGCCTGGGGCTATAAGTGAAGTTGCAACACAGATGGCCTCGGCTTTCGAAGGGAAAAATATAAATTACGTCGCAGGTTTGGAAGCAAGAGGATTTATAATTGGCCCATCAGTAGCGAATATTCTAAATGCTGGCTTTATCCCAATCAGAAAATCTGGCAAGTTACCGAGGGCAACGCTTAAGGCTACGTATCAGCTTGAATATGGGACAGAGACTCTAGAGATACATAAAAATAGCATCGATAAGGATAAAAACAATATATTAATTGTAGATGACGTGCTCGCAACCGGTGGCACCGCGAGCGCAGCGTCTGATCTTATAATGCAATGTGGCGGAAATATTGTTGGTTATTCTTTTTTAATTGAATTACAAAATCTAAATGGAAAAAAACTATTAGATAGTGCGGAGAGTAATAGTCTTTTTGTATTCTAAAAATGTGTATCGTACTGATAGCAAAAAACACAATGAAAGATTTCCCCCTAATAATTCTTGCTAATAGGGACGAATACTTTGAACGGGAGACTCAAAGTTTAGGCTTGTGGAGAAAGAATACAGAGATACTCGCAGGAATGGATTTGAGAGGAGGAGGCACGTGGCTTGGGGTAACAAATAGCGGAAAAGTTGCAGCGTTAACAAATTTACCCTCAATCGAAAAGACTCCTGAAAAAACAAAATCAAGAGGTTTGCTTATAAAGAACTTTTTTACCAAAAACATTACACCTTATGACTACACTAACTTCCTTAAAGAATCAAAAAATGAGTTTTTGGGTTTTAATTTAGTAGTAGGAAATAAAGATAATCTTATTCATTATTCAAATGCGAACCGCAAAACCTCAATTATAGACGACGGAATCCATATTATGACTAACACCACTTTCAACAATAACTGGCCTAAAGGGGACACTCTTAGGAAGAGAGTAAAAAACATTCTTTTCGAAAAATCCTCAAATTTAATTGATAGTTTTTTTTCAGTTCTTGGCCCCTCCTTCAATGTAAATCCATCAAACAACTCATACACGGATTCGATTTTTATAACTGGTGAATCATATGGCACCAGATCTTCTAGTGTGCTAATGTTTCATAAAGATGGAGGATCCAATTTTAACGAAAGAACTTATAACAAACGCCAAGTTTTGGTGGGTGAAAAGAAATTCTATTTAAAAGATGGTAAATATGCAGAACTTTCCGGAGCAAAAAAAAGATAGCTTAGACTCTGATAAAATTAACTTCAATCTACTAAAGGAATATAAAAGAATACGTTCCTTCACCGTGGAACTTCTTGACCCCTTATCGTCGGAAGATACATGTGGCCAATCCATGCCCGATTGTAGCCCAGCAAAATGGCATGCAGCCCATACTACTTGGTTTTTTGAAACGTTTATTCTTGCAGACCAAGAAAACTGTTACTCGCCTTTTGACTCGAGTTATGAGTATCTTTTTAATTCGTACTATAACTCTGTAGGAAAACAATATCCTAGAGCTAACAGAGGCTTAATTACACGTCCTTCATTAGAAAAAGTCTTAGAATATAGAGATTTTGTTGATTGCAAAATGCATGAGTTGATCGATAAAGCAGACTCGGATAATTCCGAATTAATCACATTAGGATTAAACCACGAACAACAACATCAAGAGCTTTTATTAATGGATATTAAACACCTTTTTTCAAAAAATCCAAATAGCCCTACCTATCAGACATCAAAAACATCCTATTCAAAATCAGTAAATTCCGAGTGGATAGAAATTGAAGGCGGTATACACAACATCGGTTCGAAAAATGGAAGTTTTTTCTTTGATAACGAAAAACCAGTCCATGAACAAATTATTCCTGCTTTTAAAATCGCCTCACAACTTGTAACTAATAGTGATTATCTTGAGTTTATAGAAGCTGGTGGTTACGAAGATCCAGATTTTTGGTTATCGGATGGTTGGAATAACATCAAAGCAAACAAGATAAAACATCCACTTTATTGGAGTCAGGACAATGATATTTGGAATGAATTCACGCTAGCTGGAACTACTAAACTTGTTCCAGAATGGCCAGTTTGCCATATAAGCTTTTACGAAGCAGATGCCTATGCAACATGGAAAGGCTCAAGATTGCCAACAGAATTTGAATTTGAAATAGCTGCAAACAAATTTAAACCAGAACAAGAAGAGGTCAGGATGCACCCAATCGGAAGGAGCAATACTGTATTTGGTGATTTCTTTTCAAACGTATGGCAATGGACGAATTCAGCATATCTACCATTTCCGGGCTTCAAACCAGCCTCGGGTGCGATTGGAGAGTATAACGGGAAGTTTATGAGTAATCAGATGGTTTTAAAGGGTAGCGCATGCATTACCCCAAAAAACCACTCCAGAGTATCCTATAGGAATTTCTTTTATCCTCATCAAAGATGGCCTTTCACTGGCATCAGATTAGCTCGCAGTAATTAAACCCTCTTATCTAATTTTTCAAACAGGTCTTGCGAACTGCTCTTAATTTTTGCATCTTTTGTCCAATATTTTTTTGCCCATATTCCACTATAGTGTTCACTTCCAACAGGAAACCGCCAGGTGCGAACCTCTGAATCTGGAATATACACTGAACACAAGGCTCTTGGTTGGTCTATCGTTCCATCAACGTAATCATCTGAGTTATCTACATATCTACGGCAAATTCTTCGATAAAGTTCTCTCCATTTATCATCAAGGCCAACCTCAAATTCTATTTTAGCACTTCCTCTTACAACAACTTTACGACAAGGAAGATCGGTTTCATCTATACTTAAACCAACCTTACTATTTGCTCTAATGTGTTGCAACCACTCTGAGTGTTGCCGCGGGGTGAACCAAATTTTTTCATCCTCAAAAACAAACCATATTGGCGTCACAAGTGGCGCCCCACTCTCATCCACTGTTCCAATTCTACAAATCATATTTTTTTCTTTCAAGAAATCGCTAATTTCTTCTTCACTCAATTTAGGCATATAACCTCCTTTCAATTAAAACAGACGATATAAGACTACGAAGCGCTAACCAAAAGTTCAAGAGCTTGATCCAATAATTCCAGCGTCGATGCGGCCACAACCTGACCACCAGCTTTAACTGAATTTCCATCCCAATGAGAAACTGCACCACCAGAAGCCTCAATTATTGGTACTAAAGGCGCTATATCACAGTATTTTAGATTTGATTCTACAACCAGATCCACGAATCCGGATGCGAGCAAACAATATCCATAGCAATCTGCTCCAAACCTAGTCATCTTTACTTTTTTAGCCAAATTAGTAAAGCAATCCGATTCTGCCCCCGATTGAAACATTTCCGGAGTTGTTGAAAATAAAATAGACTCAGACAAATTACTGGTAGGCCTTGCCTTGAGCACCTGGGAACCTTCAGCATTATATAATTCAGATACTCCAGCACCACCAATAAAACAATCACCAACAAAAGGCTGGCTCATCATTCCATAAACCGGCTTTCCTTCAAATAACAAACCAATTAAGGTTCCCCATGTTGGCATGCCAGATATAAATGAACGGGTTCCATCAATCGGATCTATTATCCAAGACCAACGTTCTTGGGAGCCAACTGCCCCATATTCTTCACCGGATATCCCATGTTCAGGAAACCTAATTTTGATCTCATTGGCGATAGCTTTTTCGGTTCGTAGATCAATATCGGTTACCGGATCAAAGAAAGAATCCAATGATTTATCGGTTACTTTTATCGAAGTACGGAATCCCGGTAAAGTGATTTTTGAAGCGCACTCTGCCAAATGTAACAAAAATTGTTTTACTTCGTTAGCTTCCATCTATATTTTCCAATATGGTTTGATGCATAATTTCACCTGAGTTAAAATCAAATCTTAATCTATTACCACTTGCTTGAACAAACTATTTTAAAATACTATTACACACAATCACAAACATGAAAGCTTTCCTTTACCAAATATACCAAAAGGTCGTCTTTGAAAAACCTCACTTTTGCCTTTTATTGCTTTTGCTATTCGGAGTTTTCATTCAAACCGGTCTGAAAGACTTTAAGCTTGATGCTTCAATTGATGCCCTAATCCTAGATAGTGATCCTGATCTAAGCTTGTTCAGAGATTTAATAGCAGAATATGAAACCAAGGAATTTGTATTCATTGCCATTGAACATGATGAAAACTTTTTATCTTTAAACAGTCGAAATCTTACAAAGAATTTAGTGACAGACATAAGACAGATAAACGGCGTCTCAGATGTCGCCTCAATTATGGACGTCCCATTGGTTTTCAATGATCCTGACACGACCCTGGCTGGACTCGCGTCGAGCTTTAAAACTTTGAGAATGGAAAATATTGACATTGAAAGAGCACGCGATGAGTTAACAAGCAGTCCATTTTATAAGAATTTAGTGGTGAACCCCGAAGGAACAGTCTCATCAATTGCCGTATATTTAACACCCCACGTGGAGTTTTTTGAAACGCGAAACGAAAGAAATAAGCTGTTGAATTTAAAACAAGCTAAAAAACTCAATAGCAACCAAGCGGCAGAATTTGCATCAGTCAATATCAAATATGATCTTGCAAAAGCAGAGGCCATTCACCAAACCCGCAAAACCCTATCCGATTTGAGAGACACTATAGATAAATATCAGAGTCAAACATCTTCGAAGCTTTATATAGGCGGACTACCTTTAATAGTCGATGACGTGACTGAATATATCAGAGGGGACCTGATAAATTTTGGGGCAGGTGTACTTTTCTTTCTTGTACTTATGCTCTCTTTGATTTTTAGAGAACCTAGATGGGTCATTCTTCCTCTCGCAAGTTGTATCTACGCAGGAGTAACAATGCTTGGGTTCTTGGGCCTCATAGGATGGAAAGTCACAGTTATATCGTCTAACTTCATAGCCTTAATGCTCATAATAACAATGTCTATGAACGTACATCTGATAGTTCGATACCGTGAACTGAATAATCAGCTACCTGATCATTCTCAAAAAGATTTGGTACGTTTAACTGTTGAAAAGATGGCCCGGCCTTGTGTTTATACGGCGATTACAACCATTATTGCATTTCTCTCTCTTTTAATGGCCGATATTAAACCCGTGATTGATTTCGGTTTAATGATGACCCTTGGCTTAATGGTTGTTTATACAACAACTTTTCTTTTATTTCCTTCTATATTAATAATGACAAAGAAGACAAAACCGAAACCATCGAGTGGCTTAGGTTCTTTTGTTAAATTGACAACTATTTTAGGTAATTTTACTGAGCAGAAACCCCGCACAATATTGACCATAGCATTTATCCTTCTAATTTTTGGTATAACAGGGATCAATCGACTCCAAGTCGAAAATAGCTTTGTCTCATATTTTAATAAAGAGACTGACATCTACAAAGGGTTATCCCTAATTGATAGTGAGCTGGGCGGCACGACACCGTTCGATATAGTATTGACATTTAAAAATGAGAATGATTTTTTAGATGATGGTTTCACAGATGATGGGCTTGCGGATCTGTTTGAGGACCTAGAGGATGAGTGCGAAGCAAACTGCTCTAACGAGGAAACCTGGTTCACTCAAAGAAAAATCGAGACTATCGCGGCGGTCCATTCCTATCTAGAAGAACAAAAGGAAATTGGTAAAGTCATGTCACTTGACTCCACAATCAAAGTCGCTGAGAAAGTGAAAGGAGAGCCTCTTGAGCCTTTCGAAATGAATATAGCCAATCAAAGGCTCCCAGCTCAAGTGAAATCGCAAATCATCGATCCATATGTGTCTTTTTCTAGAAACCAAGCAAGGATTACAACAAGGGTCATCGATACATTCGAAGGGTTGAAAAGAAAAGAACTACTTAATAGGATCGAGAATGAACTGCAAACTAAAGTTGGTTTAAACAGGGAAGAATTTGAAGTTTCTGGACTTCTGGTTTTATATAACAATGTGTTACAGAGTCTTTTCACCTCTCAAATTCTTACTTTGGGTTTCGTTATGATAGGCATCTTGTTTACAATGATGTTTTTATTCCAATCAGTTACAGTAGCAATCATTGGACTTATTCCAAACATCTTGGCCGCATCAATAATACTTGGATTCATGGGTTGGCTGAGTATTCCCTTAGATATTATGACCATTACCATAGCAGCAATAACCGTTGGTATTGCTGTTGACAATTGCATCCACTATTTATATAGGTTTCGAGCAGAGTTACAAAAAAATTTAGATCCCATAAAAAATATGCATTATTGCCATGGTAATATCGCGCATGCCTTATTTTATACAACAGTTACGATAGTGTTTGGTTTTTCTATCCTGACCCTATCTAATTTTATACCAACAATATTATTTGGAATTCTTACTGCTCTCGCCATGGTTTTAGCTTTGTTAGGTGCTCTGACCTTGATGCCACTGCTAATCCTAAAAATTAAACCTTTTTCTCAAGCGTCCAAAAATTAAAACCTAGCTAATATTCTCTTTTCTATACCAATCAAAAGTTTCGTCCATTGATTTTTTAAATTTCTCAAACAATTCATCAATTTGTTGTTCCGTTATGATCAACGGTGGACAGAATGCAATAACATCTCCAATAGCCCGGCAAATTAATCCGTTCTTCTGACAAATCGATAATACCTTATTGCCAACCAATCCAGGAGTTGAAAAACCGCTTTTCTTCGCTTTATCTGAAACCAGTTCGGCCGCCCCAATCAATCCAACACCTCTTACCTCTCCAACCAATGGATGGTCTGAAAACTCACTGAAACGTGATTGAAAGATTGGTGAAAGGTTGGCTGCACGCTCGAAAATGTTATCCCTTTTATAAATTTCAAGTGTTTTTAATGCGACCGCACAAGCGACAGGATGACCACCCCAAGTATAGCCATGACCAAAAATCCCCATCCCCCCCGAGGCCTGCTGAACAACTTCGTATAGATGATCTTGCATCACGACCGCACTAAGAGGCAGGTAAGCTGAAGTAATCGCTTTAGCTAATGAAATTGTATCTGGCTCTAATCCAAATGTTTGCATACCAAAAGGACGACCCGTTCTTCCAAACCCACAAACTACTTCATCATCAATAAAGAGAATATCGTATTTTTTTAAGATTGGTTGTATTTTTCTAAAATAACCCTCGGAAGGAAGAATCACACCACCCGCCCCCATCAATGGCTCTGCGATAAAGGCTGCAATGGTATCGGGATCCTCACTTAAAATCAGTTTTTCGAGGTCATCAGCCATTCTACCGGAAAATTCTTCCTCGGTTTCTCCCTCTAATCCATTACGCCAAAAATGGGGAGTCTCAGCATGGATAAAACGCCCTCCTTCGAGCGGCAAATCAAAACCAATGTGAGACGGCGGCAATCCGGTCAGACTAGCCGTTGCTAAGGTGATACCGTGATATGCCTTAAGTCTGCTGATTATCTTTTTCTTCTTTGGGCGACCCAACGCATTATTGTAGTACCAAACAAGCTTAATCTGTGTATCATTGGCATCAGATCCCGAGTTGCCAAAGAAAACTTTTGAACGTTTGAATGGAACCATCGTATTAAGTTTTTCAGCTAATTCGATACCCACATCATAGCTCTTGCTGGCAAAAAGCTGGGCATAAGATAGCTTCTTTATTTGATCGTAAGCTGCCTGAGCAAGTTCCTCATTTCCATAACCCAGGGAGGTACACCAAAGGCCCGCCATACCTTCAAGGTAGCGGTTGCCTTCACTATCATAGATATACACCCCGTCAGCCTTTTCCAAAACTAGCGGTCCGTTCGCTAAATGTGCCCCCTGGTGGGTCCATGGGTGTAGTAAATTTTCAATATCTTTATTGAAGAGATCGGGTTTTCTTGCAGCCATAGTTTCCTCTCATTTGTTTCCCCACTGAACACTACCAGAATAGAAGGTTTTAAAAAAGGATTTTATTGTTGCTGGAGAAATAAAGTAATTTCCGCAACCGTGAAACCAAATTTCTTCAGATAAGATCGGTTAAACGCTACTTTTTTATCCATAGACCACAACCAGTCGTCAAATTTAAGTCTCACTGTTCTCTTTCCTACAGGAACATCCATCGAGTATACCCAATTTACAGCGTTTCCATACTGCTTACCGGTAGCCACTCCAATTATGTCTCCCGCTGTCCCTGTATAGTTGAGGTCATCTAATTTAGTTATCTTCCAGATTCTCTTTTGATTTTCCCCACTTTCGAGGTAGGTAAACGTTTCATCTAGAGTGCCATTATCGCCTTCCCAGGATCCAATAATGTCGGCTTCAAATCGAGTTATCACTTTGCCTCGGCGGTCTTGAATGATCCCCCAAGCTTTTATGTCACCCTTGAAAAATTGTTCGATAACAAAAGCTGGTTCTCGATTCAAATAATCCCCTCCCTTAATTCCATTTGCACAGCCACTCAACCCCAGTAAGAATGACATAAATAATACAACCTTTGAAAAAAAAGAATAATTCATCATAATGTTTGATAATATGTTATTAGCTACGCCACTTCTAGTAGGCTAGATCAATTTACTAGAAATTGCACCCAAAATGTTATTGCAAATTGATTTTGCAATCCTACTAATGAGGAGATCAAAAAAATATGATAGAAAAAGACGATATAGCGCTAAATGTTTTCGGCGAACCCCTCGAAACTTGCTGTGAATCGCCTATGACGGGTTACTTCAGGGACGGCCTGTGCCGCACCGACGCTTCCGATTATGGTTTACACTTAACGTGCGCGCTTCTCACTGACGAATTTCTCGAATTTTCAAAAGTCCATGGAAATGACTTATCGACTCCGAGACCAGAATTCGGATTCGAAGGTCTAAAAGACGGTGACAAATGGTGTATTTGTGCTGGGAGGTGGACGGAGGCTCTAGAGGCTGGGAAAGCACCTAAAATTTTTCTGAAGGCCACACACCAAAAAATGCTTTCAATGGTTCAAATAGAAGTTTTAGAAAAGTACGCCTTAGATCTAAAATGAGCTAATCAGTAAAACCAAAGACCATAAATAATAAAATCTTAAGTTTTTCCCGAGCATTGCCTCTTGTGGCATTAAATGACAAATGCTTATTATCTTTTTTATCCTCATCAAATTCTAAATACCAAATCGACTCAAGGCTGTTAGGCAACAAAGCATATCTCACATCCTGCACTCTATTTGGAAAAAATTCACTAACCCCCAACATATTGTTGGTGAACCAGTTAAATCTTCGCAGATCATGTAATTGGATCGGTGGCACGGTTTTTTCTGATATCGCATTAACATTAAAACGTCGCAAAAATCCACCATCAATTTTTGTTAATTTTCGCCCCGCGCGAATTGCATCGACATAAAATCGATCGTCATTTAAATAAACAGTACGCCAAACAACTAAGTTTCCAAAACTTGGTTTAACAAACACTCTTTCTGGAAGATGGCCTCGATTTGTAGCAATTTGATAGACCTCAGATTCAACTCTTTGTTTTTGGTAAACGCCCAAGGACAAATAGAAAACGACAAATAAAACTGATAGTTGCGCGAGTAAGATAGAGGACTTACGGATTGACAATATAAGTCCTAAAATAATTATCAACGTAAAAATCGGATCGATTATAGAAATTGCTGACCATGCGATCCTTGTATTAAAAAAAGGCCACAAGAGAACGGTACCGTAAGTTGTACAAGCATCAATTACACCGTGAGTTGCATATCCAATTAAACATGCTAAAAAACAAATTTTAAAACTGCAAATTCGTTTAAACCTTACGAAAGGCCACATAACCAAAGAGCATAAGAGCCCTCCAAACGGAATAAAAAAAAGAGAATGGGTAAACTGCCTGTGATATTCAAGAAATAATAGATGGTCTGTTGAGGACTTAATGAAAACATCTAAATCAGGCGTTAACGCAGACAAACCACCCATAATGGCAAACGCGAGAGACTTCTTTCTTTTTCTCCCCACAAACGTTCTTGCAGCCAACGAGCCGATAACGCCTTGGGTAAGCGGATCCATCTAAATTTTGTTCCTATAGACCAGTTAATTAAATTTTTCAGTCGGAATGTAACCAGCTTCATTTAAACCATCAAAAAAATTTTCTACAAGGGGATGATCTATTTTTTCTAGGCTTTCATCAGTTATCAGGTTACATTCTGCTACGTAGGTCGTGTGTCGCTTTCCATCAGGGAGAATATGATACCAAGGCTCACTTTTGGGAGGACGAGATATAGCTACCTCCTCGTACCAACGGTCATCTCCGCAGAATTCTGCATCAACATTAAACACGACCCCTCTATAAGAAAAGACTTTATGATAAACTCGCTGACCAATCGCGAATTTTGCGACTTGAAGTTTGAGCATTTTGTCCATTTGGATTGCCAATTTACCCAAGCCAGAAACCAAACTAGCCCTCGTCAGGCCGCATCGATATCCATCACAGCTTTCATTTCTAAAAATTCTTCGAATCCTACCTCGCCCCATTCACGACCATTTCCTGATTGTTTATAGCCACCGAATGGAGCAGTAAAATCGAGCCCGGCACCATTCACATGCACATTACCTGCTCGAATCTTACCTGCGATTTCTCTTATCTTCTCTGGATCTGTACCTGATACGTAACCTGACAATCCATATGGAGTATCATTTGCAATCGTGATCGCATCATCTTCATCTTTATAAGGGAGAATACAAAGGACCGGCCCGAATATTTCCTCCCTTGCGATAGTCATATTATTATTCACATCAGCAAATACGGTAGGCTTTACATAAAATCCCTTTTCAAGACCCTCTGGTCTTCCTGGTCCGCCGCATACTAAGGTGGCACCCTCTTCAATCCCAGACGAGATTAGACCTTGAATTTTTTCGAACTGGACCTGGCTCACAACTGGTCCCATATTCGATTCCTTTAGTTTTGGATCCCCAACTACAGTACGGGAAGCGACTTCTTTTGCAATCTCAATAGCTTTGCTTTGCATTGATGCGGGAACAAGCATTCTACTAGGCGCATTACACGACTGTCCTGAATTTAACATCATAGCTTCAACGCCCTGCTTAACCGCTGTATCAAAATCAGCGTCTTCCAAAATAATATTTGGGGACTTCCCTCCTAATTCCTGAGTGACACGCTTAACTGTATCGGCAGCGGCTTTTGCAACTCTAATACCAGCTCTGGTAGAACCCGTAAAAGACATCATATCGATATCAGGATGACTTGACAGAGCCTCTCCTACAGTTGGACCGTCACCATTAACCAGGTTAAAAACCCCTTTTGGCA
This sequence comes from Pseudomonadota bacterium, assembly GCA_036158955.1. GTDB lineage: Bacteria > Pseudomonadota > Gammaproteobacteria > TMED69. The sequence goes on along the minus strand of JAYYFI010000009.1, from coordinate 21,395 downwards.
CACCGGCTTGATCTAAGACTTCAGCAAAAAGAATGGCGTTAAGCGGAGCTACCTCCGTTGGTTTCAAGACCATTGTGCAACCGGTTGCAAGCGCAGGAAACACCTTGGTTGAAATCTGGTTAATAGGCCAGTTCCAGGGAGTAATAAAGCCACAGACACCGACCGGTTCTTTTTTAATAGATACCTTGCCCTTCGACTCATTAAAACTGAATTGTTTTAAAACATTTATTGTTGTTTTCAAATGCGCTGTTAACATAGCAGCTTGAGCGGCCTTACATAGCCAGGTAGGAGCGCCCATTTCCTTAGAAATAGTTTCCACCATCTCACTGTATCTATCTTTATAAACTTCATTGATTTTTTCAAGCATCGATATTCTGTCATCAACAGAAGTAAGAGAAAACGTGGTAAACGCTTTTCTAGCTGCTCTAACGGCTTTATCAACATCTTCCTCGTTACCAAGAGCGATTGTTCCGGCTATAGACTCATCCGCCGGATTGATTACATCTAACTTTTTTAACGTGTTAGGCTCAACCCACTCTCCATCAATATAAAATTTCAAACTGTTTTTCACAAATCGTCTCCCTGAAATTAGACAAAATAAATTTCGAACTTCTAGTATTTTTAGTAATAGTACAATGAAAAATTAAATAAATAAATATGAATTAGCAGTCTGAAATACTTAAGGGTTTGTATCAGACTAATAAAAATAACTAAACAATACCTAGATACTTATGGGATTGAAGCGAAAGTTTCCATTTGGGGTATTTCAAACAAAATTCGATAGAATTACGTAAATTATCTCTATAATGGTCATCAAATTTCGGCTGAATATAGAAATGCTTAAAATCAAGCGATTTGAACATTTCCGGAGTTAATTTCTCTTGAGGAAACACAAATTTAAGCTCACTACCTTTCGTGATCATGAAAGGATTTCGAGTCTTCGGCGAAACAGTTACCCAATCTAGGTTTTTTGGCAGAGCTACCGTACCATTAGTCTCTATGGCAACCTCGAACTTCTTTGTCTGAAGCGAAGATACTAATTCTTCATTAATTTGTAAACCCGGCTCCCCACCGGTAAAAATCACGTACCTGTTATCATCATCATTTATTGAGTCAATCCATAATGACTCTATTCTTGATGAAAGCTTTCCAGCAGTTTCAAATTTACCACCATTCTCCCCATCAACTCCGTTAAAATCAGTATCACAAAAATTACAAACCGCGCTTTTTCTATGCTGTTCTAATCCAGACCAAAGATTGCAACCTGAAAAACGACAGAAGATTGCTGCCCTACCACTACGAGCCCCTTCGCCTTGTATCGTATGATAAATCTCTTTAACACTGAATTTCACTTTGATTCCTTTGAAATAAACGTTTCGTAACCTTTTTTTCTAAGTAAACAAGCAGGACAATCACCGCAACCGTATCCCCATATATTTCTGTTACTGCGAACTCCCTCATAACAAGTATGCGTCTCTTCGAGAATTACATCAACCAATGTTGCGCCGCCTATACGTTTTGCCATAATCCATGTTTCGCACTTATCAAGAAACATCAAAGGCAGCACAATCTCAAAGGGCTTTTCAAAGCCCAGTATAAGCGCCTTTTCCAAAGTTTTTAAAGTATCATTTCTACAATCAGGATAGCCTGAAAAATCAGTTTGACACATACCCCCTACTATCTTGTCAATCGATAGTTTAGCAGCTAACGTCGCGGCGACAGAAAAAAATAATATATTTCTACCTGGCAAAAAAGTGTTTGGTGGGGTTACCGAATTACTAATTTTTATTTTTTCCGTAAGAGCGCTTTCTGAAATATTTTCCATAAATTCTAAATCAATTACAAAGTCATCTTTAATTTTTGAGGACCACGTTGGGAAAGCTTTTTTCATCGTATCCAGAAATTTTTTTCTACATGTGAGCTCAATATTATGTCTTTGATTATAATTAAAGCCAATTGTATAAACAGATTTATATCTATTCAGAGCCCACGCTAAGCAAACCGCAGAATCCTGGCCTCCAGAAAACAACACTAACGCATCTAAATTCTTCGATTGTTCACTATTGCTCATTTCTTTCCTTTAAAAAATAGAATAAAACCAAGCGAACACCAAATCAAAACAATGCCCCACTCATAAGGCCAGATTAATCCATTGGGACTCATAGGAAAATATAAAAACAACAATAACAAAGATGATAGAAGAGAAAGCGTGCCCCATAATTTCCAGTAAGGGATTTTAAAAGGCCGTACAGCGCCAGCGTTCTTAATTCGATATTTGATAAAAGAAACCGTAACAAAAATATAAGCTATTACAACACCGAGACCTCCCGCATTAATAAACCAGATTAAGGTCGCTTGGCCAAATAGGGGCGCCATGCATGTGACGCCAAAAATAAACCACAAAGCTTTTCTAGGGTTTTGTGGGTCACTTTCTCTGTCAATATCTAAAAACCAGGATGGAAGCTGTTTATCAATAGCCATTGCATTTATTAACCTACTTGCTCCTAAAAGAAAACCATTCCAGGTTGTAATTATGCCTGCAATACCGCCTAAGATTAATATGTATTTAGCGGACGTTGAGGCCCAGGCCTTCTCAGCTGCAACTGCTGTTGATAGCTCCAAACCTTCAGATTCAGAACCAAGTACTATTCCTACCGCCATAATTATCGAAACATAAAACATAATGCCACATACCACCGAAGTCATAATCAGAAGTGCTATCTTTTTGGGCGCAAGGCCAATTTCTCTCGCCGTTTGCGCTACTATATCGAACCCAACAAACATCATTGGAACCATAATAGCCACTCCAATTGCCCCATTCATATTTGTCTCTATTTCCATCAGAGGCTTTTTAAACTCATAGCTCAGCGCGCCCATTATCAGAAATAAACCGGCTAATACGATTACAGCTGTGATAAAAGTTTGGAGATTAGCAGAAACTATAATTCCTTTAGTGTTAACGAAAGTCAAAAGTAATCCGGCAAAAACACCAAGAGCTACCTGTCCGAGATAAATGTCAAATCCATTAAAATTCCAAATTAATATTTGGTTGATCGATGGGAATAAATAACTTAATACAATAGGAAAAACCACGATTTCGAACGCGACCACGCTGACATAACCGAGAAGCAACAGCCAGGAACAGATAAAGCTCGCATGAGAGCCTAGTATAACCTTCGTATAAACGTGTTCCCCCCCATTCTCAGGAAAAATTGAAGCGAGTTCACCATAAATTCCTGCTATCAATAGAATGGATAGGCCCACTATAAAAATAGCTGCCATAGCACCAGCTACACCAGCTTTATTTATCCAAACGCTTGTAAGCAAAATCCAAGACCATCCAATCATCGCTCCAAAAGCAATTGATAATACCTGGTATCCGTTAAGCTTTTTCCCGGTACTGACATTCATCTTCTAACTAAATGACTCGGAAGACTTGCCAATTGACTGATCAATATCCCAAATAATATCATCTAACGTCTCAAGCCCAACCGAGATTCTCACCAACTCCGGTAGCACACCAGATGCAATTTGTTGCTCATAATTCATCTGTCGATGAGTGGTAGAGGCGGGGTGAATAACCAACGTTTTAGAATCACCGACGTTCGCGAGATGACTTAAGAATGTAAGATTTTCGATGAACCGTTTCCCAGCCTCCACACCACCCTCAATTCCAAAGCTCAGGATACCGCCGGCTCCCATTGGTAAATATTGCTTGGCAAGCTGATGATACTTATTCGAAGTCAGTCCAGGATAACTGACCCATTTTACTCTGGGGTGTTGCTCCAAAAAATGTGCTATTTGTGATGCATTTTCACAGTGTCTTTCCATTCTTATTGGTAATGTCTCCAAACCTTGAAGCAACAAAAAAGAGTTGAAAGGACTTAAAGATGGCCCCATAACTCGTAATTGTTCCATTCGGATCTTCATAGAAAAAGCGAAGTCGCCAAAGGTTTCAAAAAACTTAATGTTGTGATAGCCAGGAGAAGGTTCCGTCATTCCTGGAAATTTACCATTGTCCCATGGAAAACTACCGGACTCTACAACTATACCCCCTAGCGCTGTCCCGTGACCACCAATAAACTTGGTAGCAGAATGAACCACTATATCCGCACCCCAATTCAAAGGCTGACATAAGAATGGAGTAGGAAAGGTGTTATCTACTATTAAGGGGACACCCGCCTCTCTAGCTACTTGAGCAACTTTCTTTATATCAATGATATTAATTGCGGGATTCCCGATGGTTTCTATAAAAATTGCTTTGGTGTTCGACTGTACAGCCTCGCTGAAAGATTCAATCGAATCTGGATCAACTAACGTTGCACTAATACCAAATTTCTTGAGGTTCACAGTTAATAAAGTGTGCGTTCCTCCATACAATGCTCTTGAAGCTACAATATGGTCACCCATCTCACAGATAGCAGTCAGTGCTACGGTTATAGCAGCCATACCTGAGCTCAACGCTACAGCCGCCCTTCCGTTTTCAATCGAAGCTACGCGCTCTTCAAAAACCGATGTGGTTGGATTACTAATTCGTGCATAAACATTCCCAAATGTTTGAAGATTAAACAAGCTAGCTGCATGATCTGGATCGTCAAAGACATAAGAACTTGTCTGATAAATAGGAACCGCTCTAGAGCCGGTCGCTGCATCTGGAATTTGCCCTGAATGAAGACATTTGGTTTCAAATCCAAATTCTCTATTTGCTTCTATTTTTTTTTTCAATTGAAAACAATTCTGCTTCTTTTTGAGGTTATCACCTTAGTATTAACGCCCATGAAATTCAAGCCGCCAAACAATCGCGCGTGCTCAATTTTTACACACCGATCCATGACCACTTGAATTCCGTTAGATTCAGCTTCATCTTTAACTCGTTTATTTATAACCCCTAATTGCAACCATAGCACTTTCACCTCTTTCTTCAATAATTCAGGAACCAATGTTTTCAGTGATTCGGGTCTCCTAAAACAAACTACTATTTCAACAGGATAAGGAATCGCGGACAACGATGGATAACAAACTTGGCCCAAAACCCTTTGATAATTTGGGTTTACGGGATATACAGTGTATCCGTGATTTAAAAGATACTTTCCAACAAAATTACTCGGCCGCTGCCAAGTCTGAGAAACCCCAATAATCGCAAATTTTTTAAATTGCTGGAACAAATCAATCAGCGCCTGGTTTTCATTCAATAACTTTTCTCCTTCTAAGGCAACCTCGATTGATATCCCTGATGCTAGTTATGCCCATTAATCCCATTGTTCTCTCGAATTCAGCCTTCAAAATGTTTAGTGCTTGCGAAACACCCGTTTCACCATTGGTTGCGAGTCCATAGAGGTAGGGACGCCCAACAGAACAAGCGTTTGCACCTAAAGCCAAAGCTTTGAAAATGTCTGTACCTCGACGTATACCTCCGTCTAAAATCAGCTCAACACCCTCGCCAACGGCTCTTCTTACCTCTGGTAAAAGACCGATTGGGGTTACCGCTGAGTCCAGCTGTCTTCCGCCATGGTTTGATAGAATCAAAGTAGAAGCTCCGACTTCGACCGCTCTTTTCGCGTCAGAAACCGATGAAATTCCTTTAATAGCAAACGGCCCTCCCCACAATTTTATCATTTCCTCAGCATCCTCCCAAGACACCGAAAAATCGAATTGATCATGGAGGTAATTGATTAGAGTCATAAGATCAGTGTTGCCCACTGGTGCTCTGTGGCTTACATTAGCTAACTCAAATTTTTCACCCAACAGGTAATTAATTGACCAAAAAGGTGTCAATGAATAATCTAAAACTCTGGCTAAATTGATTTTTGGAGGTATTGTAAGTCCATACCTTACATCCTTTTCCCTATTTCCTTGTGGCGGAACATCTATCGTTAATGTCATACCAACAAACCCTGATTTACGGCAGCGTTCGAAGAACTCGGTAATCAAATTTCTATCTTTAAAAACGTAAATCTGGAACCACTTAGGGACATCTGATACTGCTGCAACTTCCTCTATACTATAGGTGCTCAAAGTAGAAAGTGAGTAAATAAGTCCAGCTTTTTCTGCCGCTTTTACAACCGCAAGTTCACCATCAGGATGAAACAATCTGGACATCCCTGTTGGGCTTAAGACTAAAGGAAAACTGATATCGCAACCCATTACATTAGTTGCAAGATCAATCGAACTAATATCGACTAAATACCTCGGCAATAATTCATAGTGAGCAAAGTCTTGGTTATTATTTGCAAGCGTAATCTCATCATCTGCACCACCATCCAAGTAACCATATATCGGCTTAGGTAAAAACCATCGGCTTGCCTTTCTAAAATCATGGATATTCACGCAACCACTTGAAAACCTTCGGCCAAGAGACCTCGAAATGGACAATGATAATTTTCTTATTTTAGCAAGAATAAGATTTAGCCAATTCACAGAAAAACTCTACTATCAATCTTTTCAACCACCTTTGATCCATCGATAATTTTATGTTTCAAGCTTTTTGTGTTTGGTAAGATTTGAGCAGCATAAAATTCCGCAGTTTTAACCTTCTGCTGGTCAACTTGCGCAGCTCCTAATTCTGTATTTAATTTTGAATCCATCAAACTCGCAGAACGGAATATCATCCATGCTCCAAAAACCAAACCAAAAAGATGCAAATAATGGGTAGCAGCGGAATTACAGATCTCTCTATTTTCGCGATTTTCCCTAAGCCAATTTAAAACATCCTTTAAGTCTCCGAGACAGAGACTCATGGAGTTGTTCAAAAACGAAAAGTGATTTTGAGAGAGTTCATTATTTAAAAATGCCTCCATTTCTTCTATGAAGCTGTCAACCGCTTCAAAATTGTCTTTAATGGTTTTTCGCCACAGAAGATCAAGTGCTTGTATTCCGTTTGTACCTTCGTAAATTGTCAAGATACGCGCGTCGCGAACGTATTGGGCGATCCCAGTCTCTTCAATGAAACCCATCCCTCCGTGAATTTGCAGCGCAAGCGACGTAATGTGTTGAGCGTTATCAGTACACCAAGCTTTAACAACAGGTGTTAGGAAATCTGCCCGACGTTGAACAAGTAGACTTTTTTCTTCCTCAGTCTCTTTTTCTGCAATATCTAACAAATGAGCACAATAGTAAACAAGCGCCCGCATAGCCTCGGTGGTAGCTTTAATTTCCAACAACATTCTTTTCACGTCTTGATGTTCGATAATCTTATCGGATACTGCTGAATTGGGAACTTTTCCCTGCACTCGATTGAATGAGTAGTCTTTAGCAAGCTGATAAGCCGCTTCGCATAAAGCAAGGCCCTCACGACCAACCGCGTGCCTGGCATTATTCATCATGGTGAACATATAAGACAGGCCTTTGTTTTCCTCTCCTATAAGATATCCAATCGCCCCGCCCTCATCACCAAACTGCATTACTGCAGTCGGACTGGCATGTATTCCTAACTTATTTTCAAGTGATATACATTTTAGGTCATTACGTTTTAAAGGTTTGCCATTTTCATCTAAAACCATTTTTGGTACAAGAAAAAGGGATATTCCATGTGTGCCTTGAGGAGCTCCTGGAAGACGAGCTAAAACCAAATGAACGATATTGTCCGTTAAATCATGATCTCCGTAAGTGATGTAAATTTTTTGTCCAGTGATTTTATAGTGTTTTGATTCGGGTATAGCTTGAGTTTTTACATTACTCAAATCTGAGCCGGACTGCGGTTCAGTCAAATTCATCGTACCGGTCCACTCCCCTGAAACAAGCTTATAAAGATACAACTGTTTCAATTCAGGACTTGCATGCGCTTCCAAGGCATCAATTGCACCAGCGGTTAACAAAGGACAAAGCGCGAAAGACATATTTGTGGAGTCCCACATTTCGCTAACGGCGCTTGAGACAACTTTTGGCAATCCTTGACCACCAAATTCATGGGAAACAGACAGCCCTTGCCAGCCTCCTTCCCTAAAAACGTTATAAGCATCTTTCCAACCTTTAGCGGTTAAAACAGTTCCGTTTTCTAGGCGACAACCTTCTTTATCTCCCTCAAAATTAATAGGATTCAATTTGCTCTTTGCAAATTTTTCAGCTTCTAAGAGAATTAGCTCCAGAGTTTCTTCTGAAAACTCGCTGTTACCATACAAAGAACCAAGTGACTCCATCCCGATTAGGTTTTTAATCACGAACTGCATATCGGCAAGTGGGGCTCGGTAATCAAGCATACAAGATCCTCTTTTTTTCAAAGAAAACTATCTATAAAATTTACACGAAATTTTTTTATCAATCTAGACTTAACGTTATAAGTCTAATATTCTACGTAACTCTACCGTGGTTGAGTTCATAACTTCGTTTTGACGAGTATCAACACCCAAACAAAGTCTTTGATATACCGAAAGCGCCCAAAGCGGAAAATATTGTGAATACCCATGATATCGCAGGTAGAAAACCTTAGGGAAACCGGTGCCTGTGAAATAACTTTCATCCCAGCGTCCTTGATTGTTTTGATTTTTAATCAAATAGCCGACACCATTTTCAACGGAGGCTGACTTGTATTCGCCTACCGAAAGTAGTCCCAATAATGCCCACGCCGTTTGAGACGGTGTGCTAGTGCCGTAGCCAGCAAAAGAAGGGTCATCATAACTACTACAAGTTTCACCCCAACCACCATCATCGTTCTGATTTTCCTTAAGCCATTTGACCGCTTTTTGGACGTAAGCCGCCGAATAATCTTCTTTGATCGCCCCAAGCCCAGCGAGCACACTCCATGTGCCATAAATATAATTGACTCCCCAACGACCATACCAAGCGCCATTAGATTCTTGCTCACTTTTCAGAAAATTTAGTGCATTGTTAATAATCGGATGACTTTTTTCATAACCAACCATAGCTAATAATTCAATACATCTAGCCGTAAGATCAGATGTTCCGGGATCTACCAGTGCCCCATGATCAGCGAAGGGTATATTATTTAAGTAATTTGAGTTATTTCCAATGTCAAAAGCGCCCCATGACCCATCAGGGTTCTGCATGCCGATCAACCAGTCAAGACCCAACTTAAGTCTTCTACGAGTATCGTCATCCTTCAAATGCGCTCCCGCTCTAAGGAGCCCCATCAAAACCATGCCTGTATCATCTACATCAGGATATTTATCGTTTTCATATTGAAAAGCCCAGCCACCAGGTTTCAACTTGCGCGCGTGTACTGACCAATCTCCATCAACGAATACCTGTCTTCCCATCAACCAATCAACCGCTTTAGAGATATTACTATCGTCTGTTGGAATACCGCTCTCTGCTAAAGCGGACGTTGCCAAGCAAGTGTCCCAGATTGGAGATACACATGGTTGGCAGTAAGTTCCTTCTGAATCGTCAACTATAAGATCTTCCATAGCATTAAGTTGGCGATTCAGGTCTTCATCGTCTTTAGGAACACCCATCAGCTTAAAAGCAACAATTGCATTGCTGATGGCAGGGAAAATAGCCCCCAATCCGCCGACACCTTTTGAGTGATCTCGCAACCATGATTCTGCCTTTCTTAAAGCTCGGTTTCGTAAGAAATTAGGAATAAGACACTCTGTACTTTTCAAAAATCTATCAAGTAGTATAAATCCATTTTTAAGTGGCTGGCTTGCTTTGAAAAAATCCAGTTTTTCAAGTTTAAGAGGATCCTCTGTGAACAATTCGAAGATATTTTTTTTATCATCAACTCGGACAACTGGTTTCTTTGCAAAAATTATCAACAGCGGAACGATTACACACCTAGACCAGTAAGAGACTCTGTTGAGATTAAAAAACCACCAGTTTGGCAGAAACATAATTTCAACTGGCATAGCAGGAACTGTTTTCCAGTTTAACTGGCCAAACATAGCAAGCGTTATTCGTGTAAATACATTTACTGTCTCGGCACCACCATTTTCATGCACCCAACATTTAGCCTTAATCATAAATTCTTCATCGGGACTGTAACCTACAAGCTTTAATGCGAAGTAAGCTTTGACCGTTGCACTAACGTTCCCAGGGCCTCCGTGATACAGAGGCCAACTGCCATTATCGTTTTGTCGAGATAATAAGTATTTACAAATTCCTAATTCACGACTCTTGTTTGTTTTCCCAAGAAATCGTTGAAGAAAAATATACTCTGAGGGGATCGTGGCGTCCGCTTCAAGGTCAAACCTCCAATGACCATCGTCTTTTTGAAAACGTGTAAGGAAGTCTATGGATGAATCAATTACTAGTTGAAGTGGGCTTCGTGGATCTTGCCGTTTTGCAGATCTTAATCGTGCAAACATCGAACCTGCGAGCGATGAAACATTATTTTTTTGCTTCAAAAGAACAGAATCGTAATCAGGGACTTTTGCCAATTTTGCCGTGCCTTCGTTTATGTTTAAATTACAGAGCCCTTCTGTTCTAATAACTTCAGAGACCTATCTTAAATTCGGTTTTTTTTCCACAAATAATGTTTTAAAACCAATCACGTTTCTGAGTAAAAATTTAGTCTAACGTCAATACGTATTAGTAAACCTTGCAGTTTAGTGTATTGATACCCAAATTGCAAAACAGATTGCTAAAATCTATCCTCTTTCAATAAATTACAAATATAATTTAAAATCGAATCGATTTAATAAATATATGTCTCCAGTCACTCTAAATGCTGAGTTTAATAGATTTGCAAACCAAAGGATTGTATGAAATACCACAGCAAGTTGTAAAAAATGTCTTTATATATCCAAACATTAGCAGTTACTATAGAAAAGAACGTTGGAGCGGAGTACAGAGCATGATTAGAAATATCTTTCCAAAAATCACAACTAGTCTAATAACAGTATTTTTTGCCTATGCTGTTTCGAGCCAAGATTGGCGTGAATCAAAATGGGGTCCGCAAGACACCATCGGTGCGATTAATGAAATAACAGACAAAGAGATCCTTGATGCTGCGAAACTGATAACTAAAGGTAAACGCTACGCGCTAGGAATGGTTACTGGAAAGGACACACCAGCTTGGGGCACTCGTTCTTTCGCACTATATACGGTTCCTCATGGGAATGGCTCCGGAATAACTTACGGCCACAAAACTCGCGTCACAGCAAACGATGACTGGGCTCTTGTATGGATGGGAGTAGGCTCGCAAATCGATGGATTAGGCCATATCGGGATTGATCATGTCTACTATAACGGTCTGTCAATATCCGATATTTACACTCCAGCTGGTTTAAAAAAATTAGGGGTGCATGAAATACCTCCCATGGTAACTCGAGGTATCTTGTTGAATGCCGTTAAATTTTTTAAAAACACAAAACCTAACTCCTTAATGGAGTTGAACGGAAAGGAAATGTTAAGGCCAAACGTGAGCATAACATCAAAAGACATTGAAGCGATGCTAAACGCGCAATCGTTAAGTGTCCAAAAAGGCGATGTGGTTTTAATACATACCGGGTTCATGGAAATGGGCAGCGTGGACAAAAATAAATATTTTGATGAACTACCTGGAATCGATCTCAGTGCCGCAACCTATTTAGCTAAATTTAATGTTACAGCTATTGGGTCGGACACTGTTTGTCTAGAAAAATTTCCTGGGGATTTTGCAAACGGAGACGCATTTCCAGTGCATGCTGAATTAATTCCTAAACATGGTATTTATATACTCGAGAACATGGTTACAGAAGAACTAATCGAAGATGGCGTTGACCGATTTATGTTTGTATTAGGTCAGGCAAGGTTAGAGGGCGCAGTCCAAATGATAATTAACCCAGTAGCTATTCGATAACAGAACTTTTTGAAAATCGAGCGTTTCTCCACCCCCGAAGGGCATTGATTAAATATACCTTGTCAACTTTGATAAGTTCACTTTTTGTAATAATCTTTTCTTTGATGACATTATTCTGGATTAGTTGCGTCCTCATGATTCCAGGGAGCAAACCGCATGTAACCGGCGGAGTGAAAAGCTCTCCGTTTTTCTCGAAAACGATATTCGATATATTAGTTTCTGTAACTTCAGATTCTTGATTGAATAATATAGGCTCAACCTGCGCCGGAACCTCATCCTGCGCCCTATCATATACTTGCCTAAAGTTTGTTTTATGATACAAAAATATATTATTTCTATCGACCGGAGTGGAAACAAATTGGACTAATTGGCTAGGCTCAAAAGGTCGCTCTATCGCAAAACATAGTAAATTAAATTTACCAAAGGTATCAAGTGTTAACTTAAGCCTAGCATCAAAATTTACATTTCGGGACTTTAATTCAGCTTCGATAAAAGATAACGCTATCTTCTCTGAATAATTGATTCCAAAGTAATTAGCAGCCATCTCCATTCTTTTCAGGTGTTTAGCAAGCATCAGAATACCTTTAGGATGTTGCAATTTCATCGTTTCAAATATATAAAAACTTTCATCAATCGCTACTTTTCCTAAAATCCTAGTTTTATAACCGAGCTCTTTAAACTCTGGAATAGGCCTTGAATCCCATACAATCCCTCCTCCGGAACCATAAACTGTTTTACGACTCTCTAAGTCCCTCACTGCTGTTCTAATCCCAACGCTAAACACAGCTTTTCGGTTTGGTTGAATAATACCTATAGCCCCCGTATAAACGCCTCGTGGTTTATTTTCAAAGTACTTTATATATTCCATCGATTTTAGTTTTGGAGCACCAGTTATTGAAGAGCAAGGAAATAAAGCATCAAAAATTTCTAACACTGATGCTTCCGTTTTTGCTTTAACGGTACTAGTCATCTGCCAGACCGTTGAATATTTTTCCACCCTAAACGCATCATCTACAGACACACTACCCAATAATGCTATCTTAGATAGATCATTTCTCATCATATCCGTTATCATCAAATTTTCAGCTCTATTTTTTATTGATCTTAAAAGTTTATTGCGACTATCCTCATCAAGCTGCAAGCTATCATATCGAGGCGCTGTACCCTTCATAGGTCTTGTCTTAATATCTGTTCCATCAAGCTCAAAAAAAAGTTCCGGTGAAGCCGATAAAATTTGAAATTCATCGGTATCTATAAAACACGCATAAGGCTCATCGCTAACAATGTTTTTAAAAAAATCCTCCGGCCTATTCAACATTGCTTTAAACTGTGTAGTGTAATTAATTTGGTAAATGTCTCCCGACTCTATTCGTTTTCTTATTTCAACTATATTTTGAATATACTCTTCTAAATTTAATGAAGTTTTCCAGATTGATTTTTCAGTCATGGACGGTTTGCTAAGCTGATCAAATATTTTATAACCCTCAAATAATGCAAAACATACCAATGGAATTCGTGAGGGTTTGCACGTTTTCATCTTGGAATTAAAACCTGGGGACGCTTCGTAGGAAACAAATCCAACCGCATGTAAATTTTTTTCGTTAACCAATTTTTCAACTTTATAGATCAGATCGCGTACCTGACCACTATGCCGTGTTACTAGGACATCCACGGGGTTTTGAAAATGCCGCCATTTGAGTGTTTCTGGGCATCGGAAATGAATTTTTCGTATATTTAAAGATTCCATGGTCTTTTATCAAATTTACTATTAACTGGGCTTACCCTACATTAAGCGATTACCAAATAAGATTACGCCATTTCAAACATGATGTTTGATTTAAGATGACTACTAAATTACACGTAATAATTAGACAACAAATTTTACCAACGATCACGTATTCTAGTATCAGAAATGAATCCGTCTGAGTCAGTAGCTTGGTTCTTTTGTTTTAGCTAAAAACTACCCACACTCGCGTAAGCAATGGGGTAGTTTTTAGGTCAGGCCATCATTTTAGGTCAAGCCATTATATGTAAAGCGCAAAGCTTGTTGCCCTCGGGGTCACGAAGATAAGCAAGATAAAGTGGTCCAAAAGCGCTCTCTCTAACGCCCGGAGGATCCTCTATCGACGTTCCACCATTAGCCACACCAGCTGCGTGCCATGCCTCTACTTGCTCAGGCGACCCGCAGGTAAAACCTATTGTGCTTCCATTACCATGGGTTGCCGGTTGCCCGTCGATAGGGGGCGTTAACCCAAAAATTTTATCATCGTGCACAAACATCAATCGCCCTTTATCATCAACAACACCCGGGTTCGCGCCAAGAGTGCCTAATACCGCATCATAGAACAACCTGGATTTTTCGATATCGTTCGTACCAAGTATTACGTGTGAGAACATTACAACCTCCTTGTAAACAGTGAAGTCTCGCTCCAATCATACCATCAAGCATCCGTAAAAAACTCTTTATTTTAGTATTCCGTTGACAACTTTTTGATTTATTCTGGCATTACTGAGGAGTGGTGCTCAATAATCAACCAATGTTGATTAATATTTTGATAAACAAACGTAAAACGTGCTCGTGCTGTGGTGCCATCCTCAAAAGTCACCGCATAAGTTCCCGAATTTACCGCTAAATTATCAATTACTCGGATATTTGTTTCATCAATTTCAAATCGCGGACCTTTTTGAAGAAAATGGGCAAAGTAATCTTCGATTTCTTCGTGATTATGACGCACAATATTTGATAAGGTAGGAATTAAAATCGCATCGGCTGCATATAACTCAACCACTTTTGTTGGATCTCTAGATTTTAAAGCTAAATTCCATTTGTCAATCAGAACTCTAATCTCATTCATATTTAGATAAACCTTTTAAAAAGCAAAAAAACTCGGTCTCATCTGGATAAGACATAGTTAAAACAAAATTAATATTCTAAAAACCTTCACACCAAAAACCGTTACATATATGAAAAAGTAGAACGGCCTCTATGCAACTCAATATAGCAGTCACCTTAGTCAAATTAAATTCTTTTTTTCTCAACAAAAAAATGATACGTTACATCATATCATTACTTAAACCACCCTCACTTGCAATTGGAACACTTAGGAGCACTAACATGAATCGATTACCTGTAACCGTCTTATCTGGTTTCTTGGGAGCCGGGAAAACAACCGTTCTCAGCCATATCCTAAACAACCGGGACAATAAGAAAGTTGCTGTAATTGTTAACGATATGAGCGAAATTAATATTGACTCAACAATCGTAAAAAATGAAGTCAGTTTGAATCGCAGCGAGGAAAAGCTGGTTGAAATGAGTAACGGATGCATCTGTTGTACGCTCAGAGAAGACCTCCTAGAGGAGGTTGGAAATTTAGCGTCGGAAGGACGCTTTGATTACCTTGTGATCGAATCAACCGGAATATCAGAACCTTTACCCGTTGCGGAAACGTTCACCTTTGCTGATGAAAAAGGGAAATCTTTATCAGACGTTGCCAGATTGGACACAATGGTAACAGTTGTAGATGCTGTAAATTTTCTCAAAGATTATGAAGAAGCAAAAACGCTCATTGAAACTGGAGAATCTTTAGGTGATGACGATCTTCGCAATGTGGCTGACTTACTGGTCGATCAAATTGAATTCGCTAATGTAATTCTTATTAGTAAAACTGACTTAGTAAAAAAATCAGAAATTTCACGCTTGACGGCGATTTTGAAAACTCTTAACACTACGGCTCGGATAATCCCAATCCAGAATGGAAAGGCCAGTTTAGATGACACCCTAGACACCGGTTTATTTGATTTTGAACAAGCACAACTGGCGCCTGGTTGGCTAAAAGAAATGCGAGGTGAACATGTGCCAGAAACTGAAGAATATGGTATCGCTAGTTTTACCTACAATGCGAGACGCCCTTTTCATCCTAAAAAATTTCATTCTTTCGTTCATGAGAAAATCGAAAATTTTGGCAAACTTCTACGGTCAAAAGGTTATTTTTGGCTGGCCACTCGACCAGCGTATGCTTGTCAATGGAGTCAAGCAGGTGGAATTGCCAACTACGGATTTGCAGGAATGTTTTGGAAATCTATTCCAAAAGAAAATTGGCCAAAAGACGAAGAATATTTGAAATCAATCGAAAAAAATTGGGTCGAGCCTTTCGGCGATATGCGACAAGAACTAGTTTTCATTGGGCAAAATCTAGACCAAGAGGCAATGACAGATGCACTAGATAAATGCTTATTGACCCAGGATGAATTACTTAAAGGCAAAGCTTTTTGGGAAACACTTGATGATCCGTTCCCTATATGGGAACAAAGCAAATGAGCATAAGTTCAAACTTACAAGAGCCCACGGCTCGCCCGCATAACCCCACTACCCTGTTTAGCAACCACTCAACAGTCCTATCAAAAATATATCAAGACAATGTCAATATGACTGTTTGGCGTCGTAAACTAAAGCGAGAAGTTTCAATTGCTGCTGAACATATCTTACGAGAACATCCGCATTTAAAGACTTCTCAAGTTGTTTCACCTACAAATGCTGTCCAACGAGTAAGACATAATATAGATGATTCAGAAATAGTGGCACACCTAGCTTATGATATTTGTTGCCTAGTAAAAGAATTTTGCGTTTTGTTTAAGGTAGATGAAACCCATCTAAGATTGACAGCACTAGAGGAAACAATGTGCCCCAGGTTTCATGTAGATAGACTGGCTTGCAGACTACTAACAACCTATAGAGGGAAAGCAACTGAATGGCTTCAACATGAATATGTCGATCGAAGCAAACTTGGATTAGGCAACCAAGGAAAGCCAGATAATGAATCCGGTTTATTTAACTCAAGCAGCGATATAAGGAAACTATTACCTGGGGACATAGCCATTATGAAAGGCGAAAACTGGCTTGGTAATGAAGGGCGCGGGCTAGTGCACCGTTCACCTCATTTAGAAGATTCAGCCAACAGACTTTTATTAACGCTTGATTTTATATCAAAAAAATAGACAAAATCGGAGGGAAAGCATAGGTATGACAATTCTTAGTTTTATGAATCACACTATCTTTGATAACGGGGCGTGTTCTAAACTGGCGAAAACATTGAAACAATGCAGAATCGAAAGACCTTTGTTATGTACCGACATTGGATTAGTAAAGATCGGACTTGTAGATGAAATAAAAGGTTTTCTGGATAACCATACAGAAGTAACGTTATTTGATGGAACGCCAGAAAATCCTACCCAAATCGCAGTTGAACAAGCAGCTAAGTTATATCAAGAAATGGATTGTGATGGGATCATTACTCTAGGCGGCGGTTCTTCTATGGATCTAGGTAAAGCAGTTGCCCTCGCAGTATCCCATCAGGGAGAATTAAGTGAGTACACAGCAGGCTTAAAAGGTGCAAAAAAAATTGGGAAAGTTGCTCCTATAATTGCTATACCAACAACCTCAGGCACAGGGAGTGAAATTTCAACAGGCGCGGTTATAATCATGAGAAATGGTGAGAAATTGATCCTGGCGAGTAGAGAGCTCATTCCAATAATTGCGATATGCGATCCCTTGCTAACCGTTTCTTTACCAGCTCGTCTGACAGCCGCAACAGGTATGGACGCAATGACTCACTGCATTGAAGCGCTTTTATCAAACCAAATAAATCCCCCCGCAGAAGCAGTAGCTTGTGACGGTATTCAAAGAGGAATCCGTGACGGCTATCTTTCGCGTGCAGTAAAAGATGGAGAAGATGAAAATGCGAGATGGAACATGATGATGGCATCGCTAGAAGGTGCGATGGCATTTAGCAAAGGGCTAGGCGCGGTCCACTCGATGAGCCATGCTTGTGGAGCTGACCAATCTCTTAAGCTGCATCATGGTACGCTCAATGCGGTCATTTTACCGACGATTCTTGACTTCAATCGAGATCACGTCGGAAATAAATACGAAAGATTGAATACCGCGTTAGGCAATAAAACCAACTCTAATCCGTCAGAGTTTATAAGGAAATTGAACTCAGAATTAAAGCTCCCCGCCAACCTTGCAGAAATGGGAGTTAAAAGTGATTCGATACCAGCGTTGGCTCGTCATGCTGTAAAGGATATCTGCACTTTCACCAATCCACGGCCATGTCGATTAGAAGACTATATCCAGTTATTTGAAACTGCAATGAACTAAATACTGTCAAGAAGCGATATTTTGAGCCAATTATTAAATACCTGTTTTGCAAGTGAGTTAAAATATGACAAATGAATAGCAGCATCTTCTCTGAATTTTTTCAATCCATTTCGACCTAGTTCGGATTCGAGGGAAATTCTATAAGCTTCCACTTCAGCCCACTCGTCAACTGTCGCAGGCGTTATCTCTAAATGAAATTGAAAACCAAATGCATAATTACCAATAGCTAAGGATTGAATTTGACAATCCCTTGAACTAGCTAAAACTTTTGACCTTTTGGGAGCAACAACTACTTCTGCTCCGTGCCACTGAAGACACGCGAATTCCCTAGGGCAATCTTTAAAGAAGCCATGCAGCCTACCATCGTCTGTTAAACTAATCGAGTGTATACCGACTTCTGCTGTTTTAGCTTTTTCAACTTTTCCTCCAAGGGCAGTTGCTAATAGTTGGTGGCCAAGACAAATTCCTAAGAAAGGCTTTTTATAGCCCAATACCCATTCTCGTATAAATGATTCTTCATCATGAATCCATGAATAGCTCTCCTTTTCCCAAACATCCATGGGCCCGCCCATTGATAGAACAGCGGAATAGTCACTAACATTTGTTGGCAAGCTTTGACCTTTATCTAGATGTATAGTGTCCCAAGTAATATTAGCTTGTTTCATCAAATCCCTAAAAAAACCGGGATGTTCGATTTCAATATGCTGTAGGACAAGAAAGTGCTTACTCATAGTTCTTCTTTTTTTAATAACTAATAAAGTTACAGTGCCTTACCATTATGATAGCCTTAATTAAATCACAACTTATTTAACACATGAGTTTTTAGTTACCGTAATTTGTTCCACTAAATTGCCTTGCTTAGAAAAATAATTAGAAACAACCTTGTCGACAAATTCAAAAAATACTCGCTTTTCTTCTGAACAAAATTCATCTTTTATCTCTTTTTTTTCCTCACTAGATATTGACAGCAATTCGGTCTCAATTTGATAAATAAAAGTTAATTGTCCACCCTTGATATCACAGTATGTATTCATAAACTTATTGTATGTGCTCAAGAAGCCACCTGACTTATGGATTTTTTGATTGACCGCCTCTGCAACTCTAGAACAAGCTGAAAAAGACTCAGTGTCATCGCCGTTAGCGTCACGTTGCGTTGTTAATAAAGCAATTACAATAATAGAAAGCAAGACGTAAATTCTTTGCAAAAACAGTAAACGCATGATTGTTTAAACGAAAATTAGAACAACTAAATTTTTATCAATATTGCAAACACCATACACCTAAATCAGCCCCGCACAAACTTTTATTTAATATTCTTTAAATTCTTAGTTGTTCTTGATTTTTTATTACCCTTCACCTTAGGCGTTTTTGTTACCTTAATCGATTTATCCGGCTGGTTTTTTTTGATTTTTAATTGGTTTTGTTATTTTCTGAGGCAAAATCGTTTCGTCAAGAGAGTAATTTTCTATTTTTATTTTTTGCTTTGTGAGTTTTTCTATTCCAGCAAGAATCTTTTTTTCCTCGATACCTACAAAAGATATTGCTGTTCCTTTCTCTCCCGCCCGACCAGTCCGACCTATTCTGTGAATGTAATCCTCGGGCACATAGGGCATATCGTAATTTACTACATAAGGCAAACCAGAAATATCAATACCTCGTGCCACTATATCAGTACATATTAATATTTGAATGGTATTCATCTTAAAATCTTCCAAGGCCTTCATACGTTGTCTTTGACTTTTATCACCATGAATAGCGCCACATATCAAATCCTGTTTTTTTAATCGACGAGATAAAGCATCTGCCCCCCGTTTTGTGCGGACAAAAACTAGCGCTTGATACCAATTCTCTTTTTCTATTAGAAATTTTAATAAACCTGTCTTTTGTTTTTTTTCTACGGCAAAAAATCTCTCGGTAATGTCAACCACTTTTTCATTTTTAACGTTAACATCTACCTGAATCGGATTCTTTGTAATACTTTTGATTAATTTTTTTATATTGGCAGGAAAGGTTGCAGAAAATAAAAGATTTTGTCTCTTTGATGGCAGCATCGAGACAATTTTTTTTATATCTTTAATAAATCCCATATCTAACATTCGATCAGCCTCGTCCGCCACGAAAATTTCAAGACTATCAAAATTAATCGCATGTTGATTAGATAAATCCAAAAGTCGGCCAGGTGTTGCTATCAAAATATCAACTCCATTTTTTAATATTTTCTTTTGCGGGTTAATACCAACTCCGCCATAAACTACTGTCGTTTTAAGGCTTAAAAATTTTCCGTGAGAGATGACACTTTTGTATATCTGATCAGCTAATTCTCGAGTCGGGCAAAGAATTAGACTTCTTGTTCGAAAACGCAATCTAGTGACAGGACGATCGAGAAGTTGTAGCATCGGTAATACAAATCCCGCGGTTTTGCCAGTGCCTGTTTCAGCAGATCCAACGACATCATGGCCGGTTAAAATATTAGGAATTGATTTTTTCTGGATTTCGGTAGGGTTTATATAGCCGATATCCTGTATTCCTTTGAGAAGTGAATTTGATAAACCTAATACTTCAAATGTCATAATATATCCTCGGCCAAAGAAGCGGTGGTAAATGAAATTAGCTCATCGCCATATTGAATAAACTAAAACGCATACAAAAAAAGACCTCAGGGAATTTGCTGGGGTCATGAAGATTCAAGGATAGAGAGGCCTCCGCGCAAAAAATTTTATCACGGAAATTCTAAATAAACCTAATCAAAATTTTTAAGAGATGATACCATATAAATTGTGGAATTTCCCTTGATTTAAGAGGAATAGATCTTTACTGAATCAAGATTCATTTTTGAGACAAAAATAAAAGAATTCAGGCCAACATGCTTAAAAGTTTTTATGCATCTTGCAGATGCGGTAGCTTAGGATATTGTTTTTCTACGGCAATTCCTCCGTCCCAATGGAAAGTTCGTAAGTGCATTTGCTCATTTTGCTCGAGTCAGCGAAACCACTTGCACGTCTCAGATCCACTAGGTCAGGTCAGTTACCAGATTTCTACCTTAGCAAATCTTCATAGCCACCAATTTAGCACCAAAACAGCAAATTTCCTGACGTGTTCAAATTGCAAGATATACCTAGGCGCAATAATGTCTATCCAAGACACTAGTTTTGCGGTTTTAAATGCTGAAGTCATTGATTTACCAATGGCACTGCCCAAGCCAATTCTCGTTTCTTTTGATGGCGAGACGATCAAACAACGTATTAAAAGAAGAACCGAACGATGGACGCCCGTCGTGGGTAGCGAACTACTGTTGAACGAGCTCAAGTAAATAGACAGAAAGCAAAATAGGTATTTCCAGATTCAGCTTCTGAGATGAAATAAAATTTGCAAACTAAATCAAACTAATTCAGTGGTGCCCGGGGCCGGAATCGAACCGGCACGACCTATTCGGTCGCCAGATTTTAAGTCTGGTGCGTCTACCAATTCCGCCACCCGGGCTTAAATCTTATTATTTAAAAA
>JAYYFI010000008.1:0-31097 GCA_036158955.1 Pseudomonadota bacterium | reverse complement strand
GCTAATAGATACTTGTGTTGAATTAATCGTGAAATTCATGTATCCGAAATTTTGATACCACGATCTTAATGTTTCCAAATCACCTTGAAGTTTCTGTCTCGAATATTGATTATCTTTTTTAAACCAACTTAACCAATTGCCGGTAGTAAGTTTAAAAGAATTGATAACCTCCTCGTCCGAATAAATTTGATTACCAATTATCTTGATTTGCTTTATTGTCGCTGCTTCGCCCTCAGTAATTTCCAAAGTAAGTTCAACCGCATCATCACCAATAGGATCAAGTTGATAATCTATTTCGACACTGTATTTACCATTAGCGTAATACTGCCGTTTTAGTTCTTGAATTACTTTATCAAGCTTACCTTCATTAAACACTTCCCCTTCAGAGAAACCCGCCTCTTCCAAACCTTTCTCTAAATCTTCTGTTTTGACCGCTTTGTTTCCAACAAAATTAATCATAGCCATGGTTGGCCTCTCAACAACAGAAATTACTAGAGAATCTCCTTGCCTCTCTAATTTAACGTCTTCAAAGTAGCCTGTTTTAAATAAGGCACGAACTGCTTTTCTTATCTTTACTTCGTCTAAAGAGTCACCAATGCCAACGGGCAAAAAATTGAAAATCATACCAGGCGTAATTTGTTTTAACCCACGTATTTTAATATCATCGACAATGAAGGGTGAGGATAATGCATGACTTGAAAAAAGCGTAAGCAACATGCCTAATAAAATTAATTTAAAATAGTCTGTCATTTTATCAGTTCATTATCCTAAAAATATCATTATAAATTGCAACTAAAAATAGACCCAGTAGAATCGCAAGGCCTATTTTCTGGGTCGCCACATAAACTGATTCAGAAAGCCTTTTTCCACTAAACCATTCCACTATATTATACAACAGATGACCCCCATCGAGCATCGGTATTGGCAATAAATTAATTATCCCAATACTTATACTAATAAGCGCAAGAAACCCTAAAAAAGAATCTAGACCGCTCGTTATAGACTTACCAGCATAATCTGCTATCGTAATTGGACCGCTGAGGTTCCTAATCGATAACTCCATGGTCACTAATTTTATTATTGACCGAAGCGTCATCAAGGTCATGTCCACGGTTCTCTCTAATGCCAACCACCCCGCTTCAAAGGCCCCATATCTTTGGATTGAATAAAAAGAACTTATATCACCCTGAATACCTATTCGTCCGCGCCTAATCTCATTCTCTTGATATAGCTCTGGCGTTATTACTTTATCTAACTTGTCTCCATTCCGGTTTATTCTGAATAAAAGAGGTTTGTCAGGATTATTTTGAATAATTTCAACTAATTCTGTCCATTCTCTAACTTGAGTATTCTCAACCGAAACGATGATATCCCCGGCGACTAGTCCGCCCTTATAAGCAGGTGATTCTTTTATGACTTTTGAAATTGCGGTAGAAATTTTTACTTGCTTTGGGACTAGACCTATCTGATCAAAAGGACCTTTGTTGTCCAATTCATTTAAAGTAAAACTGTCTGAGGTAATAGTAAAATTTGAAGATTTGCCGTTTAAACTGGAAACCTCAAATTCCAGACTTCCTCCTTTTAGAATTTCAATGATCATCTCCCGATGGACAGCCTCCCAGGTTTCAACACTCCTTTTATTAAGCTTTAATATTCGATCACCCGAACTAAATCCAACTTCATAGGCCACAGAATCTACTGAAATATCTCCCACATACGGAATAGGCCCTGCCACACCTTTTATAAAAATAATCCAATAAACAAGGAACGCTAAAATAAAATTGGCGATTGGGCCCGCAGCAATTATGAAGGATCTAGCTAACAATGATTTAGTCTCAAAACAATCCTCAATATTATCGATCTCTGATCTATCATTGACCTCTAACATTCGAACATAACCACCTAGTGGTATGGCGGAAAAAGAAAAAACTGTCTCCCCCCTTTTTAAACTAAACAATTTTTTTCCAAATCCAATTGAGAAGGCAAGAACTCTTACGCCACATATCTTCGCCGCACTAAAATGTCCTCCCTCATGAACAACCACAATTAAGGTTATAAGGACAAAAAAAGAAAAAATGCTGGTTGCTATATCGACCATTTTTTACCGCCAATTTGTTCTTTAAGGTACTTCCGGCATTCAAAATCAGCTCGCAAAATGGAGTTAATTGTTGAATCATATTCAAACGAACAGGAATTTAACGCACAATCTATTATTTCAGGTATGTGGGTGAATTTCACTTTATTTTCGATGAATGATTCAACGGCAACCTCATTCGAAGCATTTAATATCGCTGGATAAACGCCACCCTGTCTGTATGCCTCTCTCGCATACGTCAAACACTTAAATTTCTCATAGTCTGGTTTTTCAAAACTTAATGATTTCATGTTATAAAAATCTAAAAAGTCTGCTCCAGAACAAATTCTTTCGGGCCACCCTAAACCATAAGCAATCGGAATTTTCATATCAGGGGTACCTAACTGGGCTACAACTGAACCATCAATATATTCCACCATAGAATGTATTATGCTCTGAGGATGTATAACCACCTCGACTTTTTCTGATGGCATATCATATAGGTGACAAGCTTCAATTATTTCCAAACCTTTATTCATCATTGTGGCAGAATCTATTGAAATCTTTTGTCCCATTACCCAATTTGGATGATTACAAGCTTGCTCTACGGAGATATCGGACAGCTTTTCAGCTGAAGTATTCAAAAAAGGTCCGCCCGATCCTGTTAGGATTAACTTCGTTATGGATGCACTACTTGAAGATTTCGGTGAACCATAATCAAAAGGTAAACATTGAAAAATCGCATTATGTTCACTGTCAATCGGGAGTAATTGTGAACCAGAGTTCTTGATTTCATTCATGAATAGCTCGCCTGACATCACTAACGACTCCTTATTTGCAAGCAATATTCTTTTTCCATGTCTCGCTGCACTCATAGACGAAAGAAGACCCGCGCCACCGACGATTGCGGCCATAACATAATCAGTCTCCTCGTGAGCGGCTACAAACTGCAACGATTCTGGACCACCGATTACCTCTGTTTTTATAGCGGAGTGCGATTTTAATTTGTCAGATAGAATCTTTGCGGAGTTGGTACAAGAGAGAACTGCATATCTAGGTCTCCAATCAAGGACTTGACGGTACAGCTTCTCTATACTTTTGTTGGCAGTTAAGGCAAACACATTAAATTTTGATGGAAAACCAGCAATTACATTCAACGTATTCTCCCCAATAGTGCCAGTTGAGCCTAATATAGTTACGTTTTTCATGATATTGGTTTTAAAATACTCAGAGATATAAAAAAACATGGAGCACCGAAGAGAATACTGTCAATTCTGTCCAAGACACCACCGTGTCCTGGAAATAGTCGCCCAGTATTTTTTCTTCCGCCTTTTCTTTTCATAATACTCACGTTGAGGTCTCCTATTATTGCACCTAGAAAAATAAAAAGGTAAGCACCATTAGCTGCAAAGATATCCAAAATAAATAAACTAGAAAAAACATTTATAAGATTAAAAATTAAGAAACCAAATATAAAACCAATTAATAAACCCTCCACAGTTTTATTAGGACTAATAATAGGCACAAACAAATTTTTCCCTAAAAGTTTACCCCCAATGTAAGAGAAGGTATCAATACCACAAACAATCATCAAAAAGTATGCAATGTACATTGGATCCACTTTGAAAATCGATAATAATACGATGCTATTTATAGGAATAATAACCAATCCTCCGAACTGCCATAGACCTTGTAAATCTAAGTTTATTTGAGAACCTCTTTCTTCAATTAGTAGGATGAAACAACAAAGGAAGATGTAGACTAATCCAAAACCCGCTAATACAAGCGAGATTTGATGGTTTGTCATAGAGATCAAGAAAATTGTCACCAACGCGGTGGTTAAGGAATAAATGAACCTGCTTACAAAACGACTTACCCCCACGGTTTCCGCCCATTCATATGCTGCCAGACTGGCAACTAAGATCAAAAACATTGTAAATAGCAGGCTATTATCTCGGGTAATCACAAAGTAAATAAGTAATGTTAGGCAAATTCCCGTAAGAATGCGTTGAACCGGATTAGATAGGGTTATTGGATATATCTTAATCACTTTAGCTAAAAAAATTAATTTGAATATTTGACACCGGCTTGTGGAGACACCTTTCCGTAACGCCTTTCAATAGCTGCAAAATGCTGCAAAGCCTTATCAAATTCTTCTATTGAAAAATCTGGCCACTTTGTATCGCAAAAATATAATTCTGTATAAGCCAATTGCCATAGCAAATAATTACTTAGCCTTTTTTCACCTCCTGTTCTTATCAACAAATCTGGTTCAGGCAGTGAGGCAAGACAAAGATTTTCAGAAATTAACTCAAGTTCGATATTGTTTATATCAATATCACCTGACTCAATCTTCTTACAAATTTTTTGAACCGCGCATTTAATATCCCAACGGCCTCCATAATTAGCAGCTATGTTAAGCAAAATATTAGTATTATTAGCAGTTGATTGTTCAGCTGCTCTCATTTTGGTTTGGATATCGGTCGGAAAAGCATCTATTTGTCCAATAAAAGTCAACCTTACCCCTTTTTCATGTAAAGCAAGAAATTCATTATCGAACGCCTCGAGAAATAATTTTAATAAACTATTTACCTCGGATTTCGGGCGCTCCCAATTTTCAGAACTGAACGCAAAAATTGTTAATATTTCTACGCCGACTTGAATAGATCTATTGACTACATCTTTTAATGCTTCTAGTCCCGCTTGATGGCCCGCCGTTCTTAACAGACCTTTTTCTGTTGCCCACCGGCCATTACCGTCCATTATGATTGCAACATGCTTTGGAAGTAACGCGACCTGGGATAGTGTCATTTTTTACTCATTTTTTAACGTCGATATTGTTTAAAACTAGATTTCTAAGATTTCTGACTCTTTCGACTTTATCATTTCATCGATTCTATTAACATTTTGATCTGTAATCTTTTGTACGATTTCGGAATTTTTTCTTTCTTCATCTTCAGTAATAGCTTTATTCTTCTGCTCCTCTTTTAGCAACGCAAGAGAATCTCTTCGTATGTTTCTCACAGCAACTTTTGCTTGTTCAGCTTCATTTTTTAAAAGCTTAATTAATTCTTTGCGCCTCTCTTGAGTCATTGCCGGAACAGGAATCTTTAAATTAGTGCCAGTTACTTTAGGGGTCAACCCTAAATTCTCTTCCAAGATTGCTTTCTCTACGACCTTTAACGCAGATTTATCCCAAATTGAGACGTTTAACGTCCTCGCATCCTCAATTGTGATAGTGGCCATTTGCGATAAAGGGGTTTTCGTGCCGTAGTAATCAATCAGTAAATGGTCAATTAACGCAGGATGAGCCCTGCCTGTCCTTAGCCGTTTGAGGGATTTTGCGAGAGAGTCTAGACTCTTAGACATGCGAGCCTCAGTTTGCTCAGTTAAGTTTTCTATCATCAATCTCACCCGAAACAAAAGTTCCAATATCTTTGCCGCAAGCCGCATCCAAAAACGCATTTTTTTTCATCATATTGAGAACCCTTAATGGCATATTATTATCTCTGCACAAAACAATGGCTGTTGCATCCATCACTTTTAATTTCTTAGATAAAACATCGTCATAACTGATTTTCTCAATTAATTTTGCTTGATCAGATAATTTGGGATCTGCATCATATATTCCATCCACCTTTGTAGCTTTTATCAAAAGCTCGGCATCTATTTCAATTGATCTAAGGCTGGCTGCCGAATCAGTAGTAAAAAATGGATTGCCTGTACCCGCAGCAAGTACGACTATTCTTCCTTTTTCTAGATGCCTCACCGCCCTTCTTCGTATGAAATCTTCGCATACTTCATTAATTTTAATAGCCGACATTACCCTCGCAAACATGCCATTTCTCTCTAATGCATCTTGAATCGCTAGAGCGTTTATAACTGTAGCGAGCATCCCCATCTGATCTGCTGTAACTCGCTGCATTCCATCCTGAGCAAGACCTTGACCTCTAATAATATTACCCCCACCGATGACCAAGGCTATTTCAACTCCTGAATCTTTCAAATTTTTTATTTCGTTGGCAATCCATTCTAGAGTCCCCTGATTAATTCCAAAATCGTCGTCCCCAAGTAAAACTTCACCGCTCAATTTTATTAAAACTCTTTTGTACTTTATTGCTGGATTGCTACTCATCAGCTTCTAGTTCTTCTTACCCACCTGCTTTGCAACTTCCTCTGCAAAATCCTCGGTTTTTCTCTCAATACCGTCTCCAACTGCCATTCTAGTAAAGCTAACAAGCGCTAAACCTTTTGATTTCGCAAAGTCTCTCACTGTTAAATCTTGATCCTTTACGAATGCTTGACCAAGTAACGTATTCTCTTTGATAAATTTTTTAATTTTGCCAGCGACCATTTTTTCAACTATTTCTTTCGGCTTACCTGAGCTTTCAGCCTGTCCAATATATATGTTTCGTTCACGCTCGAGCAAATCCTTTGAAATTTCCGTCTCATCCAGTGCAGTTGGTGCGGCGGCGGCGATATGCATTGCGATATCTCTAGCCGCTTCTAAATCCGAACCATCAAATGTGACAGCTGCACCAATCTTCCCACTATGAAGGTAGGTTGAGACCGAACCGATACCATTCATCAGCATCTCGAGCCTTCTGAGATCAATTTTCTCACCGACTTTCGCAGATAGTTCATTAGCGATTTCTTTTATAGATTTATCATTCAACCTACAAATTAACAAATCTTCAACAGATGATACTTCTTGTTCTAAAGCAGTTTTTGAAACTAGATCTACAAACTTTTTGAAGTTTTCATCATTAGCAACGAAATCTGTCTCACAATTGACCTCCACTAAAACCGTTTTTTTTGAATCTTGTTGAATACCTATCGCACCTTCGGCAGCAACCCTACCCGATTTTTTCTCCGCTTTTGAAATGCCGGTTTTTCTTAAATATTCAACGGCCTTCTCAAAATTACCAGAATTCTCGACAAGTGCTTTCTTACAATCCATCATTCCAGCACCAGTCCGCTCCCTAAGTTCCTTCACCATACCGGCTGAAATAGTCATGAAACAAGCCTCCTAAACATACTATTTTTTTGAATTCTCAGCATCTGACTGCTCTTCTTCCGAAACTCCACTAGAATCCGCATTAGTTGACTGACTATCGCTTGGGTTTTCCGATGGCAAGCTTCCTTTGTTACTCGGTGGCTGATCACTCGACTCATCCGACGGACTTTCAACTTCAACAAATTCTTCTACAACTTCTCCCATTTTTTGAGTGTGAACTGCTTTTGCATCTAAAATCGCATCGGTTATTGATGATGCATAAAGGTCAATAGATCTTGTCGCGTCATCGTTACCAGGGATAATATAATCGATACCGACAGGCGAATTATTAGTATCAACAATACCCACCACTGGAATTCCAAGCTTACTTGCCTCAGAAACAGCAATCCTTTCAAAACCAACGTCTATAACGAACAAAGCATCCGGTAACTTTTCCATATTTTTAATTCCACCCAAACCCAAATTCAGCTTATTTAATTCTCTGGTTAGGTTTAGGCCTTCTTTTTTAGAAAGATTATCTAATCCACCCTCTTCGATGATTTTTTCAAGTTCATGCAATCTTCTAATAGATTGCTTTACTGTTTTAAAGTTGGTCAGCATGCCTCCCAACCATCTCTTACTTACATATGGCATCCCAGCACGAGAAGCTTCGCGAGCAATTGATTGCTGAGCGGACCTTTTAGTGCCAACATAAAGAATTTGACCGCCTGAGGCTGCTACTGAGGATAAGAAATTTATCGCCTCTTTGAAGGATTTAAGGGTTAAATCTAAGTTAATTATATGTATTTTATTACGTTGACCGTAAATAAATGGCGCCATTTTAGGGTGCCAGAATCTTGTTTGATGTCCGAAATGGACTCCTGCTTCAAGCAGTTGACGCATACTAATGCCAGTCATGTTTTTCTCCATTATGGGTTATGCAACCAAAAATCCCAACCGGCAATTTAAGCTTAAGCCTAAACACCCACCGATTGTGACGATTTCTGTGAGTTGTGTAAAAATAATTGCGTATATTCTTTATGATTTATATCATATATTGGATATAACAACAAATAGAAAGAGCCTACCAAGATTATATTGAAATGCCCGTATCTATAAAAAATAAAGAGTCGATTGAAAAAATGCGGGTTGCTTGCAAGCTTGCCGCTGAAGTTTTAGAGTTCATTGCCCCAAGTGTCGTCTCGGGCGTCACGACCGAAGAGTTAGATCGATTGTGTCACGATTATATTGTTTCAAAACAGCATGCTATTCCTGCACCTTTAAATTATAGGGGTTTTCCGAAGTCTATTTGCACATCTTTGAATCACGTAGTCTGTCATGGTATCCCTTCCGATACTGAATTAAAGACTGGGGATATCTTAAATATTGACATAACAGTAATTAAAGACGGTTTTCACGGGGATACATCAAAAATGTTCTGTATAGGAGACGTAACTCAAAAATCAAGAAATCTTGTTCAAACGGCCTATGAATGTCTAAAGGAGGGGATTAGCATGGTAGAGCCAGGCCAAAGACTAGGATCTATTGGTCACCGTATCCAAGAAATAGCTGAATCTAAACGCTACTCAGTGGTTAGGGAATATTGTGGACATGGAATAGGTGAGGTTTTTCATGAAGAACCGCAGGTACTCCATTATGGCATACCAAATACAGGATTAGCTTTAGTTCCAGGAATGACTTTTACAATAGAACCAATGGTCAACATGGGGAAGAGACATGTTAGACTTTTATCAGACCATTGGACGGTAATCACAAAAGACCGAAGCCTATCCGCACAATGGGAACATACTATCTTGGTAACAGACGATGGCCACGAGGTGTTAACCAAACGCCACGACGAGACATTCTAATTATCCAACCAAAGATGGAGAATCACAGGGGTACAAGTGATAATTTTAGCAAATGGACCCTATGTCTCGCGCCTATGATGAAAAAAACAGACAGGCACTTCAGATTCCTTGCTAAATTAATTTCTCCAAATATTCGATTGTTCACTGAAATGATTCCAGCCCATGCAATTATGTACGGAAATCGAAAACAGTTACAATTTTCAAATGAAGAGAAACCACTTGTTCTCCAACTCGGCACAGGGAGTCCGACAGATATTCACCAAACGATGAAAATTCCAGAAGTTTTAGGCTTTGATGAAATTAATTTGAACTGCGGTTGCCCCAGTCCGACCGTTCAAAGTGGTAACTTTGGTGTCAAATTAATGTTGAATCCGAAAGCAACTCAAGAATGCGTTAGAACACTAAGACAACAAATCCCGGACCATATACCTGTAAGTATAAAGATTAGATTGGGGGTTGATAGTCTGTATTCATATTCTTACCTTTCTGATTATGTGGGGATGGCCATTCAAGCAGGCGCATCAATTATTTTTGTTCATGCCCGCAAGGCTCTTTTAAAAATTAACCCGAAAAAAAACAGGGAAGTTCCAGATTTGAACTATGATTGGGTTTATAGGCTTAAAAACGATTTCAAGGAAACGCAGATAGTGATTAATGGTGGAATTAAACAAGCGGAAGAAAGTAAAATACACTTATCAAAAGTGGACGGAATAATGCTTGGTAGAGTAGCGTACCAAAACCCTATGGCACTTTCCGATTTTGAAAATAAAATCTTTAATCGAAAAAAATCACTGAAATTACGACCTTTTATTGTGGAAAAGTATCTAGACTACACAGAGAAACAACTCAATTTAGGTCAAAACCAACGAAAATTGGTATTAAATCTGCTTAATATATTTTCCGGCCAAAAACGAGCAAAAGAATGGAGGATGCTTTTAAATGAACAATCAAAAGCTGAGCGTATCAGCCTGGAGCAAATCTCTAACAAGGCTTTAGAAATTCATATGACCAACAGTTTGTAATCTTGTACTATACTACTATGAAAATATTCAACATCAGGACAAAAAATGAATAGCGAGCTAGCACAACGTAACATGATTAACAGTCAGATAAAAACATGGAACGTCTTTGGTACTAAAGTAATTGAAGTATTTGAACAAATTAATCGCCGGAATTTTGTACCCCCAGAATATAAAGAATTAGCTTATGCTGATTGCGAATTAGATATAGGAAACAATTTTAAAATGAATTCCCCTAAACTAGATGCTCGAATTCTTCAAGCCGTAGACCTCAAAAACACAGATAAAGTTTTAGAAATTGGAACGGGGACCGGTTTTCTGACCGCACTGTTATCTAAACTATGCGACACGGTTTACAGCATAGAAATTAACAAAACCCTTTATTCAGAGGCTCAGCAGAATTTGAGAAAAGAAAAAATTTCAAATGTTGAACTTGTTTGCGGCGATGGCATTCAGGGTTATGTCGAAAAATCTCCTTTCGACGTGATCGTAGTATCAGCAGCATCTCCCCGCAGGATGAATGCACTTGAGAGTCAATTAGCAGATGGCGGACGAATGTTAATTTTTTTAAACATTAATGGGATAAGTGTTGCTAAATTAATCACAAGATATAGTAAAAATAACTGGCAGAGTGAGGACCTATTCGAAACTACTGTCACCCCATTAATTGGACTTGAAACTAAACCGTTATTTAAATTTTGAATATTGTAATTAAAGTAAATTTACTGTTTATAGTTCTTACGCCAATGTTTGCGTTTGGAGCTGATTTACTATCAGTTTACTCGAAAGCGAGAGAAAGCGATCCTATCTACAGACAGAAAAAACTTGAACTGAAAGAGGAAAAATATTCCGTGTCCAGAGCGCGAGCCAACGTATTTCTACCGAAAGTTGCGATTTCAGCGAGTAAAAAGAAAGTAGGACAGGATATCAGCCTGCAATCAGGATTTGGTTCTGGTGGAAATACTAATTTTGTAACGACTCAATATAGAGTAACGCTCAATCAGTCAATCTTTGACGCAACTAAACTTCTCAACTTAACCCAAGCTAAAAAAAGGGCTAAAAAAAGGGAAATTTCATACTCAAACAGTGGCCAAGAATTAATATTTCGAGTCATTGAAGGTTATCTCAATGTTTTATCGGCTGAAAACAATCTTACGTTCACAGAGAGCGAAGCTCAATCATTAAAAAGTCAACTTCAAAGAATTAACCAGAGATTCGAGGTTGGGCTGGTTGCTTTAACGGACGTGCAGGAAGCCAAAGCAGGATTTGATAGAGCCAACGCCGAAAGATTAAAAGCTGAAAACGAATTGGACTTAGCAATAGACAATCTTAGAAAAATAACTGGAACTCGTTATGACAAGTTAAAGAAAATCGATATCGATATCCCTTTAATTGAGCCAAATCCAGCCAATGTAGAAAAATGGGTTGATAATGCTATGAGAGGCAATTTAAGAATAGCGGAGGCACGAATTGACGAGCTAATTCAAAGAGACCAATTAAGGAAAAGTAAAGCACGTTATACTCCTAAACTTGAAATCGTAGGTTCCCATGGAACTTCCGAACAAGGAGGAAGATTTGGAGCCTCTGAGGTAGATAATACCGATATTGGCCTTCAACTAAATATACCGATTTTTCACGGAGGAGATGCTTATTTTGAATCAAAAAAAGAAGCGACTAATTATTCAGTAAAAAAAACCATCACGGAAAATCAAATGAGAATCGTAGAGAATGAAACTAGAGAAGCTTTTCTAGGAGTTAAAACACAAATTGAACTCGTCCGTGCCTTCAAGCAATCTGTTAAATCAATGCAACTATCCTTAGACTCGATAAAAGCAGGCTACGAAGTGGGTACGAGAACAACCATAGACATCATTGATGCCGAAAGTAAATTATCAGAATCCAAAAGAAACTTTTATGAAGCAATTTATGGATACATATTGAATATTATTAAGCTTCAGCATCAAGTAGGCTCGCTTTCATTTAAAGAAATTGAATATCTGAACCAATGGGTTGAAAATGAGACAAAATCAAATTGAATAACCAAGGAACCTTAATGTTTTTTGCACCCCACCTTGTTCCGAACTTATAAATTCTTCACATTTTGTCTTGAACTCAACGGTTCGCTCACCTCCACCTAAAATGGTAGAAAGTTTTTCACTTAAACTCAAAGTTGTTGTTTCTATATAGAGTATTTCGATGAGCTCCATTCTTCGAATTTCATATTCAAAATTTTCTATATATGGACCTACAATGACCGGTACTCCGAAAAAAGCTGGTTCGATAACGTTATGACATCCTCTTTTCTCAAAACTTCCGCCAACGACCGCTACTGTAGCTTTAGAATAAAAATAATTAAGTACGCCTAATCTATCAACTATCAAAACATGGCAATCAGACGCACTATCTGAAAAGTCAGATAGTGTTATGGCCTTCAACCCATCTTGAAGATATCTTTCCCTAATAACCTTAACCCTATTTTTATACCGAGGAACGTGCACAATCAGTAAATTATCGAATTTATCCTTCAACTTGCAAACAGCCTCTTTTAAAAAAAGCTCCTCCTTTGAATGTGTGCTGCCCAAAACAATCGTTTTCCTTTTATGGAAAAGTTTATCTAACTTTTTTTCTAAATGATCCTCAATGTCATAACTAGGCTCAACATCCAGTTTCAGGTTCCCAGAAACAGTAATCGCAGATTCCTTAAAACCCAATTCTTTAAATCTTCTTGCATAAAGCTGGTTTTGACAGATTATTCTGTCGAATGACATAAATATTGGACCCAGGACTTTGACTAGCTTTGAATAAATCGTAAATGTTCTGGCTGAAAGCCTTCCATTTATCAAAGATATTGTTACCTTGTTGCTCCGACAAAAAAGCAGAAGATTTGGCCATAATTCTGATTCGGCAACTATGACCTCTTTTGGCTTAAAATGACAAAAAAATTTTTTAATAACAAAATTTAAATCCACAGGAAAAAAAGCGTGAGTAACCGAGTTATCAAAAATACGTTTACAAGTTTCATACCCGCTAATCGTACCCGTAGTTATGACAACATTTTCGCCTCTTAATCGTAACTCATCAACCAATGGTGCTATTGCTATAATTTCACCAACCGAGACAGCATGTAGCCATATACAATCTGAACCCTTACCTACCACTCGCTTGTATATGCCGAATCTTTCAAACACCTTCAGCCCCTCATTGCGGAGCAATCCTTTAATAAGGACAAATGGAGTTAGAATGAAATAAATGAGCGAATATAGTTTAATTAACATTAAGCCAGTTCATATAACGATTTACACCTTCCTCCAAAGTCTTGAAAGAATTTTTATAACCTAATGAATTAACTCTACTTAAGTCTGCGCATGTATAAGGCTGATAGAAAGGCAATAGTGCGCTAGGAAAGTCTATATATTCAATTTTTCCTTTTTTATGCCAGTCAATAACTAATTGAGCTACATCGTTAAAAGTACGAGCCACTCCTGTTCCGCAATTATAAATTCCAGAGTCGGCAGGACTTCTGTTTGATAACCAAATTGTTAAATCTATCGCGTCACCAACCTCAATAAAGTCTCTAAGGTGACCTCCATCTTCAAAGTTATGAGAGCCTCGGAATATTTTTATTACTCCACTGGATAAGAGCTGATTATTAAAGTGGTAAATTACACTAGCCATTCCTTTTTTATGATTTTCATTAGCGCCAAAAACATTGAAATACCTCAGCCCACATACCAGAGACTCAAAAGAGGACAGGTGTAAACGAACGAAATTATCAAATAGCAACTTGGAAAAACCATACATATTTAAAGGCTTTTCATTCAAAGGATTTTCGTTAGACTTCTTATTTAGTCCATACACTGAAGCACTAGACGCATAAACAAATGGAATTTTTTTTAAAACGCATACATGCAAAAGACTTTTCGAAAAGCTAAAATTTCTCTTTAGCATATATTCGCCATCCCATTCCGTAGTATCGCTACATGCGCCCAGATGAAATATCTTATCTACGTGATTATTTCTAATATACTCACACAAATCATCGGGCGAGACAAAATCATTGATTTGCAAGCCATTAACATTTGAAACTTGTTTACCATTGGCAAAGTAATCTGACAAAACGATGTTTGTGCAACCTATACTATTAAGGCTACTGATTAGATTTGAACCGATGAACCCGGCCCCACCCGTTACTATAATAGTGTCTTCCGTATCATTCATTGTAACTTTTTATTTTATTTATTATTTCTGAGCTAGAATTCCCTACATAATAACTTAACGATTTAACCTGACCACCATCTTTTTTAACCTCGTCATATCCGATAATTTCCGACTCAGCATAATCCCCTCCCTTTACGAGAACATCTGGTTTAATTGCTTTAATCAACTCCAACGGATCATCCTCATCGAACTCTACAATCAAATCAACAACCGTTAAACCACACAACACCTCCGCTCTGTCAATAAAGCTATTGATTGGTCGCCCTGGTCCTTTTTGCCGATTCACCGACGAATCTGAATTAAGGCCAACTATGAGTATATCCCCTAACTCACTTGCTTCCTTAAGGTATTTTACATGCCCAGCATGGATGAAATCAAAACAACCATTGGTGAAGACAATTTTTTTATTCTCTGTCTTCAGCGTCCGACAAAAATCAATCGGAACCTCGCCATTAAGGAAAATTTTAGAGGTATCTTTTTTAAGAGCGCACTCAAGCTCAAAAGGTTCAACGACCGCTGCTCCCATTTTTTTTACGACAATCCCCGCGGCAGTGTTGGCGAGGGCTGCAGCCTCTGCAAAAGAATAATTAGACGATGAGAGCGCAACGCCCATTACAGCACAAACGGTGTCACCTGCACCCGTAACATCAAAAACATCTTCAGCCTGAGTTTTAAAATGATGAGAAACACCCTCTGAGTTAAATAAAGACATGCCCTCTGCCCCCCTTGTTACTAATAAATACTGTATCTCGAGATCATTAACTAATTTAAAAGCTTTGCGTTCAAGTTCTTCTAAGGTTGAGTATCGGCCAACTA
This sequence comes from Pseudomonadota bacterium, assembly GCA_036158955.1. GTDB lineage: Bacteria > Pseudomonadota > Gammaproteobacteria > TMED69. The sequence goes on along the minus strand of JAYYFI010000008.1, from coordinate 16,103 downwards.
TTGTTTCAAACTCTTTTTTATTCGGTGTTAACAAAGTTGACCCAGTATATTTTTTAAAATCATCTCCTTTTGGATCTACTAGAATAGGAATATTAAAATCATTACAAATTTTTATCAATTCAGAAACTGATGACAAAGCGCCTTTACCATAGTCAGAAGCAATTACCAGATCATGATTTTGAACAATTTCCTTAAATTTCGGAATGATACTTTTACCGGCTTGAGTCGAGACCGATTTCTCTAAATCGAATCGTAGTAGTTGCTGACCTTGGGAAAGAATTCTACTTTTAACAATTGTAGGATTATGACTCTCAAGAAATACTGGGGTTATTCCTTCTCGCTGTGTTAAATTGTAAATAACTTCTGATTCCTTATCATTACCAACCAAACCGAGCAAAGTTATTTTCGCATCCAAATGGACAGCATTCCTAGCGACATTCCCCGCCCCACCTAGCTTCTCAACTTGTTCAATGATGTTTACCACTGGAACAGGGGCTTCGGGTGAGATCCTATTTATCTCTCCGAAAAAATATTTATCTAAAATTACATCTCCGACTACGAGAATTCGTGTATTTTTGAACAAGTTATTCATATTCGCGGTTTTTTTAAAATATCAGGGTTTATCTTTTAATAGCATTCTTTCTAAATCCTTAGCTTTAATGAAACCTCCCAGCTCAACACCTTCCTCACTAAATACTGCTGGAGTGCCTTTCAATTCGATTTCTAAACCAAGTCTAAAGTGTTCACTTATTGGGTCATCGCATTTTTTTTCAGGTATCTTGCGTCCTTGTTTGGCTGAAGATAAAACATCATTTCTGTCATTCGAGCACCACACAGAGACCATCTTGTCATACGTCGCCCCTTTTTGGCCTGCCCTTGGAAAAGCTAAATAGTGCACATTAATCCCTTTGCTATTTAACAGGGCTACCTCTTTATGGAATTTCCTACAATATCCGCAATCAACATCTGTAAAAACATATATATTCTTTTTAGCTATTTTCGAATCTTTTGCCAAAAAGGAAATCATTGAAGAACTATCTAATGAATTGAAGGCTAACGCTCTCAGATTCTCCTTGGTCTCTACTGTTACATTTTGCCCAGTAGCGGTATTGTAAAGGTCCCCTTTAAAAACAAACTTCAGATCACCCGTAAGATAAATCACTTGCATTCCAAATGAAGCAACATAAACTCCAGTAATTTCAGTCTCCTCAACCGTAAAATCATGGTTAGGGCCTATAGATTCTTTAAGAAAGGACATAATTCTTTTTTGAGCTCTCTCTCCCTCTAACTCATCTCGTTGAGAAGAGTCAATCCCAAAAACGGTCTGTGACATAGCAAATAATAATAAAACAACGATTACAAACAAGTTTTTCACTAACTTTCTAACCTCTCGGGTGATGACGGCTATGAATATTTTTTAATCTAGTGGTTGCAACATGCGTATAAATTTGAGTAGTCGAGATACTACTATGTCCAAGTAAAGACTGAACCACCCTAAGATCTGCATTATGATTCAGCAAATGAGTCGCAAAACAGTGCCGAATCGTATGAGGCGATATTGTTGCATCAATACCGACAAGTCTTGCGTATTTTTTTACAATATGCCAGAAATTTTGACGAGTCATTTGTCTGCCTCTTGAAGAGACGAAGACTAAATCACTGGAGAAACTTTTCAAAAGCTCCTGTCTTGATTCCTCATAGTATTTTTTTAACCAATCAGTGGCATCCATTCCCAAGGGGACAATTCGTTCTTTAGAACCTTTACCAAAAACCTTAACAACTGCTTGTTGTAGATTTACTTCAGAATATCTAAGATTTAATAATTCCGAAGTTCGCAAACCAGAGGCATAAAGAACCTCTAACATTGTTCGATCTCGAATGCCAATTGCGCTAGATAAATCAGGGGCAGTGATTAGTTTTTCCGTTTCAATTTCACTCAATATTCTAGGCAAGTATCGTGACTTTCTAAAGCTAGGAATGTTCAAAGAAGGATCTTTGGTTATCTCTCCTTCTCTGCAAAGGTACTGATAAAACCGTCTAATAGAGGCTGATTTCCTCGCAACTGTTTGACGAGACGAATTGTTAAAAGTTGATAGATAGTCGGCTAAGTTAGCTTGACGGGTTTTTTTTAAATCAAGTTTAACCGAAGCTAAATAAACTGAGAGGCTTTCAATGTCGCTCTTGTAGGCAGATAATGTATTCTGCGCAAGACCGGACTGTAGCCACAAGTCTTCGATAAAGCTGTCTATGAGATTTTGGTCAAGAAGATTACCATTCATTAGCTTGCTCTTAATTCACACCAACACTGAGAATTACCATCTATTGGCTAAGAAATTTTAAATATACTTAACGTATTTTCAACAACCAAATGAAGATTTATTTTTTTAATTTCTCTTTTATTCGAGCCGATTTGCCGCTACGTTCTCGCATGTAGTATAATTTGGCCCTTCGAACTGCGCCCCTTCTTTTAACTTCTATACTCTCGATAAGCGGACTATGAGTTTGAAAAACTCTTTCAACTCCTTCCCCATGAGAAATCTTTCGAACAGTGAATGAAGAGTTTAACCCTCTTTTCCTAACCGCGATCACAACACCCTCGAAGGACTGTAGGCGCTCTCTGTTGCCCTCCTTTACTTTAACCTGAACCGCTACGGTGTCACCGCTCGATATAGAGGGTAGGTCGGGTTTTAGCTGATTTTTCTCAATTTGGTCAATAATTAAACTCATGTTACTCTCAAAATTAACTACCCACCGAACTATAACATAAATTTAACAACTCACCAGCCGTTTCAATAATTTTTAGTTATTTATTTTTGTAAAATATCCATCAAGAATGGTTCTGTCGGTCTCTGAGAGCATATCTAATACAATTAAATCAGGTCGCTTTAGGAAAGTTTGAATTAATCTGTATTCTCTTCGCCACTCCTCAATCGCTGAATGGTTACCAGAAATTAAGACTTCTGGGACGTTCATACCATTCCATGACTTCGGTTTAGTGTAATGAGGGTGATCCAATAAGCTATCACGAAAAGACTCTGATATTAAAGATTCTACGTCACCTAACACACCAGGAACATATCTCGCTATGCCTTCAATTAAAGCTAAAGCGGGAATCTCGCCGCCATTAGTAACAAAGTCACATAAAGATACTTCTTCGTCTATAAGGTGACTTATTCGCTCATCAAACCCCTCATATCTCCCCGCGATCAATATAAGATTATCAAACTTCGCCAATTTTTTGATTCGTTTATCATCTAACCTTTTTCCTTGAGGCGAAACAAGTAAAACCTTATTTCTTTTTGTATTATTTAATTGAATTGATTCAATTGCTAATCTTACCGGTTCGGCTTTGATTACCATTCCCGGTCCTCCCCCATAGGAGGTATCATCTACATGGCCGTCGCTACAAAAATCTCTTATGTTTATTGGTTTTATTCCAATTAAATTTTTAGCTATCGATTTTTTAATTATCCCAAACTTAAGGAAACCCTCTATCAGCTGTGGAAACAAAGTCAATACGAATATTTGCATACCTACCAATCTTGCTCCCAATCTACATTAATTATTTTCTCCATATCATTAACCATTAAAACGTAGTGATTCCATACAAAAGGAATAAAAATTTCTTTTGAACCCAAAATCCTCATCACATCCTTGCTACCTGTCTCAATAAAATCGATAACTCTACCAAGTTCGCGATTTTCCATATTTACAACTTTAAAACCTATCAAATCTTCCCAATAAAATTCACCTTTTGGCAGAAAAGGTAGTGCTTCTTTTTTTATAAAAACGAATTTATTAGTGTATAAAGAGGCTAATGAACGATCGACAATATCATGGAAGTCAACTAAAAAAATCGATTTATAATTCCTGAATTCACAAACTGTTAAATTAATAAAGCTGTCGTCTTCCTCAATTAACAAATTTGGAAACCTAAGGATATTTTCTTTTGGACTCGTAAAAGATTTGAACCGAAGTGAGCCCCGTACACCGAAGGGTGAGAGTATTTTTCCGACGCATCTAAAAGAATCTTTAGACTTCAAGCGCTTCCGACCTAACCTTTTGCTGTTAAAGTATTACTCAGACGATTTTGAGACGATTTTCTTTACACGCTCTGAGGGCTGTGCTCCCACAGATAGCCAGTAATTATAACGCTCATCGTCATATTCAAGAGTACTCTCGTTTGAGCCAGCAAAGGGATTATAAAATCCAATCCGTTCTATATGCTTACCATCGCGTGCTCGCCTGTGATCGGCGACAACAATATGGTAGAAAGGTTTTTTTCGAGCACCACCTCTAGATAATCTTATAGTAACCATTTTTTATTCCTGTACTGCCTTCATGCTTAGTCTTATTCTTCCCTGTTTATCGACTTCTAAGACCTTAACCTTTACTAACTCGCCCTCTGAAAGCTTATCACTAACATTCTCTACGCGTTCCTCGGAAATCTGAGAAATATGAACCAAACCATCTTTACCGGGAAGTATGTTTACAAAAGCACCGAAGTCCATAAGCTTTTGAACTTTCCCCTCGTAGACTGCGCCAACTTCAACGTCAGCAGTAATCAGTTCGATTCGACTTCTCGCTAACTCGCCAGCCGAAAAATCGACTGATGCTATTTTCACTGTTCCATCATCGTCAATATCTATCGTCGCTCCAGTTTCCTCAGTAAGTTGTCTTATTGTTGCACCGCCTTTACCTATAACGTCCCTTATTTTATCTGTGGGAACCCTGAAGGAAATAATGCGGGGTGCGTGCTTTGACATCTCAGTTCGAGGGGTTGTAATAGACTTTGCCATTTCATTTAGAATATGCAATCTACCATCCTTAGCTTGAGCAAGAGCCTGGGACATTATCTCAGATGTTATACCATTAATTTTTATATCCATTTGAAGAGCGGTAATTCCATCTGAAGTTCCAGCTACTTTAAAATCCATATCACCCAAATGATCTTCATCCCCCATAATATCAGACAATATAATAAATTGGTCTTCTTCCTTAATTAGTCCCATCGCGATTCCAGCAACCGGATTTTTTATGGGAACGCCAGCGTCCATCAACGCCAAGCTGGTTCCACAGACAGATGCCATAGAACTAGAACCATTTGATTCTGTAATTTCTGATACGACCCTAATAACATAAGGGAATTCACTGAGTGAAGGCATTACCGCAGATATGCCTCTTTTTGCTAATTTCCCATGACCTATTTCACGTCGTTTTGGGGAACCTACCCGCCCAGTCTCGCCGACACAAAAAGGAGGGAAATTATAATGCAACATGAAAGGCTCACGATACTCGCCCTCCAATGCATCAATAATTTGTGAATCCCTTTCCGCACCGAGAGAAGTTACAACTAATGCTTGTGTCTCCCCACGAGTGAACAGGGCAGAACCGTGAGTTCTGGGCAATAAACCTATCTCAGAAGAAATCGGTCTAACATCTGCTGAGCCCCTGCCATCAATCCTTTCCTTTTTGGTTAACGTCATTTCTCTTACAAGTTGACGTTCTAAACTATGAACTACGGAAATCACTTCGTTTGCTTCAAGGCCTTGGTATTTATCCTCAACTCCCTGCAAGATATCAGTTTTAATCGAACCAATCTTTTCCTTTCTTTCCGATTTTTCTTTTACTTGATAAGCGTCTCTGATGCTGGATGCGAAGTTTTCAGTTATGAACGTTTCCAGTTCTGTGTTGCTCTCCCCGCGAGTCCATAAAAAGTTCTTTGAAGGAACCATGCTTTTTAACTCTTCGATTGCTGATATAGCATCTTTTGAATGTTCATGACCAAAATTAACAGCCCCTAACATTACCTCTTCCGGTAAACAGTCTGCTTCGGACTCAACCATCAGAACAGATGATTTTGTTCCTGCCACTACGAGGTCAAGTTTAGAATCATCCAAATCATTAAAACTCGGATTTAAAATATATTCGCCATTTCTGTAACCCACTCTTGCCGCCCCAATCGGACCCTCAAAGGGCAATCCAGATATTGACAATGCCGCTGATGCACTCAATAAGGCTGGGATATCAGGATCAACATTAGGATCAAGAGAAATAACAGTACAAATCACTTGAACCTCATTCATGAATCCTTTAGGGAAGAGTGGCCTGATCGGCCTATCTATAAGTCTGGAAACTAAGGTTTCCTTCTCACTTGGGCGTCCTTCCCGTTTAAAGAAACCACCAGGAATTTTACCAGCCGCATATGTTTTTTCCTGATAATCCACGGTTAATGGGAAAAAATCTCTACCAGTCGCATCCCCAGCCTGGCCAACAACAGTTGTTAGGACCATCGTATCACCCATTGATATTAAAACTGAGCCGGAAGCTTGCCTAGCAATCCGTCCAGTTTCCATCGTTACTTTCCAATCACCGTAATCGAAATTTACAGTTAATGCAGACATATTTTATACCTATTTGTTAAAATTATATTTTTGGAATTGCCACAAATAAGACTGATTCAAGTTATCGTCTCAAACCAAGCTTTTCAATCAAACTCGAGTAACGTTTAACGTCGAGTTTCTTGACGTAATCAAGCAACTTGCGTCTCCTATTCACCATGCGTAGCAAGCCTTGTCTAGAATGTTGGTCTCGCGCATGATGCTTAAAATGTTCAGTCAGTGACTTAATTCTTTCTGATAGAAGTGCAACTTGCACTTCTGGCGAGCCAGTGTCTGAATCAGACCTTTTGTGCTCTTTTATAATTTGATCTTTATCTTCACTAGAGAGTCCCATTCTGCATTTACCCTGCTTTTAAACTTACCCGTTTATTTTACCTTCCTATCTACTCCGTAACAAGGCGTTCTTTTATTTTACTGGCATGGAATAACAAAATTCACACATTTAATATTCTTTTAGTTTTTAAAAAACCGTCCTCGGACGCCTCGCCAACAGCAAAAAAACTACCTGTATGATCATACAGTCTGATTAGACCAAGTTTTGTCTGATTTTTTATATTAACTCGCTGTCCCTGATTCAATTTAATTACATCATCTTCCGAAAGATTTAGCCGCGGCAGTTCTAAAAGTGCTAAATCAGGACTGACCAATAACTTAGCAAGTGCTAAGTCATCAACTTTAGCTTTTGATATCAAGGTTTTTAGTTTAATGGCATTATCGATATGAAATGGTCCTGAAGACAATCTTCTTAATCTGTACAAGCAAGCCTTTGAATTCAGAAGAAGCCCTACGTCTTCAGCAAGTTGCCTAATATAGGTACCTTTAGAACATTTAACTATAATTTTTGCTATTGGATAATCATATTCGATTAATGAAATCTTAAAAATTGTTACTTGCCTAGGCTCCCTCTCTATATTTTTACCTTCTTTAGCTAATTTATAAAGCGGGGAGCCTTTGATTTTTATTGCTGAATACATTGGCGGAATTTGCTTATGCTCTCCTTTAAACCGTGCTAGCGCACTTAGTAATTCAAAAGCAGAAAATTTTTTCTGCTTTGTATCTTTAATAATTGTTCCGTTTAGGTCTCCAGTTGCACTTTGGTATCCAAACAAAATTTCAGCGTAGTAGGTTTTGTCACTGTTTAAAATAAACTGGCTTACTTTTGTCGCTTCACCAAAACAGATGGGTAAAAGTCCAGACGCAAGGAAGTCAAGCGTCCCTGTGTGTCCTGCCTTTTTCGCTCTGTATACGTTCTTTGCCATTTGCAGAGCAGTATTCGACGTCATATCTGATCCCTTATCGAGGAGCAATATACCATTTACAGGAATGTCGTTTTTTGTTCTCAAACTCTGCATTTTGAATAGATTGAATGAACCGCCGCTATGAACCCTTATTAAAGAACTCAAGAACAGGAGTCCTTTTCAATTTAAGCGACGCACTAAGCAGGCTTTGAAATCTGTAAGCATTATCATTAATTGCATTAATTATAATATCAGAGTCTTTCTTAACCCCGTAAAAACTCAAGTAAACTTTAGCTTGCTTTCTATCACTCGACAAAATCACGTCTGTTATAGTAAGCATTCCTCCACCAAAAGATTTGAAAAACTCAGTGAGCTCTCTCGCTAAACATTTTTTAATTTGGGTTGCTATTCTCTCTGTCCTACTAAACGACTCAACCTCATCAAAAATTTTAAACTGATCTGGCAACCTCTACCCTCTCGTAAACTTCGATTTGATCACCTGGCTGGACATCATTATAATTTTTTACTCCGATACCACATTCCGTACCGGACTGGACGGTCTGAACATCCTCTTTAAATCTACGTAAAGATTCGAGTTCGCCCTCATAAATCACAACACTTTGCCGCAACACCCTTATGGGGCAACTTTTTTTAATGATCCCCTCAGCAACGATACAACCAGCTATGGATCCAAATTTAGACGATCTGAATACGTCTTTTACTTCCGCAGTACCCAAGATATTTTCCCTTACTTCTGGGGTTAACAAACCGCTCACCGCCGTTCGAACATCTTCGATCAATTCATAGATAACACTATAATAACGTAGTTCAATACCTTCTTCCTCTAACAGTTTTTTGGCGGAAGTCTCGGCTCTTACATTAAAAGCCAGCACAATAGCTTCAGAAGCAAACGCCAAATTCACATCTGATTCAGTGATAGCCCCAACACCATCACTTACCACCTCCACTCTCACCTCAGAATTTTCAATTTTTAGCAAAGCATCCGTAATAGCCTCGCAGGAACCTTGGACATCTGCCTTCAACAAGACTCTGAAAACATTTTGCTTATTCGTCTGCATATTGGCAAACATGTTTTCCATTTGAAAAGACTGTCTTCGCGATAGTCTTGTCTCTCGTTCCTTCTCAAATCTATACGTTGCAATTTCCCGAGCCCTGCGTTCATCCTCAACTACTACTGCTTCTTCTCCAGCTTTAGGTGTGCCAGATAGCCCCACAATCTCTACAGCATCTGAGGGCCCTGCCTTGTCCAAACTATTATTAGTAGCGTCAGACATCGCGCGAACCCTTCCAAACTCGCCTCCTGCTACAAGAATATCCCCCTTGTTTAAAGTGCCAGCCTGAACCAGAATTGTAGTGACCGGGCCGCGTCCTTTTTCCAGACGCGACTCAACAACAACCCCACGAGCACTACCTTCGCTTGGGGATTTTAACTCAAGCACTTCTGATTGGAGAATGACAGCTTCGAGAAGCGTGTCTATCCCATCCCCTGTTTTAGCAGACACATTTACAAATTGAGTATCTCCCCCCCACTCTTCAGGCACTACTTCCCTAGAAGATAGCTCTTGTTTAACTTTATCTGGCTGGGCCTCCTCTTTATCAATTTTGTTAACTGCGACAACCACCGGAACCTCACCCGACTTCGCATGCTTAATAGCCTCTTCAGTTTGCGGCATAACTCCATCATCAGCTGCCACGACTAGAATCACAATATCCGTTACACTTGCTCCTCGAGCTCTCATCGAAGCGAAGGCCTCATGACCTGGCGTATCAAGAAATGTAATATCTCCTCCCGAGGTAGCTACTCTATATGCTCCGATATGTTGGGTAATGCCTCCCGCCTCACCTGCTGCTACCTTAGACTCCCTTATATAATCTAAGAGAGATGTTTTTCCGTGATCAACATGCCCCATGATGGTAACAATAGGAGCGCGAGGAACTGGTTCGCCCAAATCTTTGGATTCAAGTTCAACGGGATTATCTAACACATCTACTTTTACCGGCTTCGGCTTGTGCCCAAGCTCCTCAACTACTAAAGTGGCAGTATCTTGGTCTAATATTTGGTTTATAGTGGCCATACTGCCTAGATTCATAAGAACCTTTATCACTTCGCCCGCCTTAACTGACATGCGAGATGCTAGTTCCCCTACATTTATATTATCAGGAATCTCAACATCTTTAACCACTGGTGCGGTTGGCTTCTCAAAGCCATGTTTCGTTGTACTTGTAGGCACAACTTTGTTGGTAGCGGATTTTTTTCGCCTTTTCCCAGATTTTTCAATTGCAACATGGAGTTCTTCTCTATCCTCTTTTTGAAAGCTCTTCTTGTCTTTGTTCTTCGGACCTTTTCTAATATTTGACGTGTCTTTCAGGGGCGCCTTATTCACCTCATTAGTTGACGGCGACTCTCTCACTTCTGTCTTAGCATCCTCTGCTTTTTCAATGCTCTCCAAATCAGAGGGTGACTCGGGGTTAGCACCCTGAGCTTTCGATTGGTGTTCCTTTGTTGAGTCTGAACTCTTATCTCTCTCAATTGATTCCGCACTTAACTGGTCGCCTAACTCCGAGGCAACATCCTCTTGATTAACGGGCAAATTATTATCTGGATTACCTTCAGTCTGCCTCATTTCTTCCGGTTTATCTTTTTGTATTTCAGTTTTTAAGTTATCACGACCGATGGGTGTTTCTGTTGAAATCTCAACGTCTGGATTGGCTTTGTCCTGCTGTAAAATGGATTCAGATATCTCTTCTTCACTAGGAGGCTTTCGCTTTACATATGTTCTTTTTTTTCTAACCTCAATACTTACCGTTTTAGATGAACTCGGTGATTTTGCCCCCCTAATGCGTACGGGACGCCTTTCTGACGGCACTTTGATTTCACTGACCGTCTTTCGACGCAGAGTAATTTTATCGGGTTCCGAGGCAGACTCATTTTTCCCGTGGATTTTTCTCAGATATGAAAGAAGTTGTGTTTTTTCCGCGTCAGAAAGTGAATCAGACGGGCTCTTGGAAGAAATTCCGGCCTCATTCAATTGTTCCTGTAATCTGATAACGGATATTCCCACGCTTTTTGCAAATCTTTCAACCGTCACATCAGCCATCAGATTCTATCCCTTTTTGGCTTTCCTCTTTTTCAAACCAAGGCTTTCGAGCTGCCATAATTAGCTCAGCAGACCGCTTTTCATCTTCACTTTCGGATTTTTCCAGAAGCTCATCGATAGATAATTCAGCAAGGTCTTCCATAGTTCTTATTCCTTTCGATGCTAATTTAAACGCAAGGCTCTCGTCCATACCCTCAAGAGACAGTAAATCATCGGCAGGAGAATCATCGTCTAACATTTCTTCACTAGCAATTGCTCGCGTCAACAAAAGATCTTTCGCTCTAGTCCTGAGCTCTTCAACTAACTGATTATCAAATTCTTCTATTTCCAACATCTCTTTTTCAGGCACATAAGCGATCTCTTCAATTGAATTGAATCCTTCTTGCACCAAAATTGAAGCAACTTCCTCATCAACGTCCAACAACTCCATGAATATCTTTAGACCCGCAGCACTTTCTTCTTCATTTTTTGCAGTTGCTTCAGCTTCCGACATGCAATTTAATTCCCAACCGGTTAGATTCGACGCTAATCGAACGTTTTGGCCGTTTCTCCCAATGGCTTGCGACAACTGCTCTTCCACCACTGCCACATCCATCGTCTTCTTATCCTCTTCTACCAGTATTGAGACCACCTCGGCTGGCGACATTGCGTTTATGACGAATTGAGCTGGATTTTCGTCCCACATTATTATGTCTACTCGTTCTCCAGACAGTTCGTTCGAGACAGCTTGAACGCGAGAACCTCTCATTCCAACACAAGCTCCAACTGGATCAATTCTTTGATCTCGGCTTTTTACCGCTATTTTCGCCCTCAAACCGGGATCGCGGGCTGCATTCAACAGATCGATGGACCCTTCGCCAATTTCTGGCACCTCAAGTTTAAAAAGTTCGACCAATAATTCGTTTGCTGTCCGACTTACAAATAACTGTGGGCCCCTTTTTTCAGGCCTTACGTCATAAAGATAGCCTCTGACTCTGTCACCGGATCTTACTACCTCCCTTGGAATCATATGTTCCTTGTAAATTACGGCCTCAGCATTACCGCCTAAGTCAACTATAACGTTACCCCTATCGACTCTTTTTACGATACCCATAACCAACTCCCCGATCCGGGATTTATATGCCTCCACTATTTTGGCCCTTTCAGCCTCTCTGACTTTTTGCACAATGACTTGCTTAGCAGCCTGCGCAGCAATTCTGCCAAATTCAGCCGGTTCCAGTTCATCCTCTAGAAATCCATCAACTGTTTTTAATTCACTTTTTGTGTCTAATGCCTCTTTACTAATTTGCCTTTCCGGAAAGGGGACCAGCCCTTTATCTAGTTCGCCGTTTATTCGAATCAATTCATCTTCCGAACAAGCTAAATCATCATCAAGTTTATAGTTCTCGAGATCTATGATTTCCCATCGACGAAAAGCTCGATAAGTCCCGTCATCTCTATTTATCGAAACTCTACAATCTATCTCATCGGGAAATCTTTTTTTGGTCGCACTGGCTATGGCGGACTCTAACGCTTGAAAAATAATTTCCCTGTCCACTCCTTTCTCGTTCGAGACGACTTCAACAACTGTCAAAATTTCTTTATTCATCTTACCTCTAGCTTTAATTCTGCTTGAAAACCCATCATATTGACAATTCTCCAACTAATTGAGCTTTGTCTATGTTATCAAAACTGATTTCTATATCATTCCCCTCCCTATTAAGGTACAAGGTATCGTTTTTAACATCCTTTATAACCGCACTTATATTACGAGAATCATCAATAATGTTCTTTAATCTTATCTTAACCAGCGAACCAATAAATCTTTTGTACTGTTGGGAATAATAAAATTTCCTATTTACTCCTGGGGAGGAAACCTCAAGTGAAAATTCTTCACTCATCGCGCCATCTACCCGAAGTACATCATTAATTTGGCGCCAAACTGCTTCGCAATCTTCTATTTTTACCCCTTTTGGTTGGTCTATGAATATTCTAATTTGAAGCTCACTTCTTCCTCTACTCGATTCTAAACCCCACAGCTCGAATCCAAGTCCTTCAATTGTTTTCCTAATCGTTAAATCGAAATTGTCCAAACTATGCGTATCCTTCTGCAAACTCGAAAAAAAAAGCCCCATCACCGGGGCTCACCTATCGCTCTGGTAGCGGGGGCAGGATTTGAACCTGCGACCTTCGGGTTATGAGCCCGACGAGCTGCCAGACTGCTCCACCCCGCAATTCTTAGCTGTATATGATAGTTTTTGTATTATAATTGTTCAAGCTGTTATTGCCAATAATCGTTGATTTATAGATAGTTTAAATTTGAAATGAAAATTTTTCCTAAAAAAGGCCTTTGAACCAATCAATAAAAATTGATTTACTTTCTCTAGATTCAATCTTTCTTGAAATCGTCGACTGCGACCTTTCTGAACCCTCAAGATTCTTTACGCATGAGCCAGATGTTTTAGGAGAACTATTCGCAGCAAATGGCATTACAATATCCGACTCGCAGAATTTAGGTACGACGGAACGTTGTTCAAGATTAACTTTCTCGTAAACCACTCCTCGTGCAAGTGTTGACCTCAAAGGTTTCACTCTCAACACCTTCATTATTTTCAACCAAACCTGCAATGCTCCCGAACTCCCGGATAAACCAGTTGTACTGTTATTGTCATGACCGATCCAAACAGTCGTCAAGTAATTAGCGCTCAAACCTATAAACCAACTATCTCTAAAATTATCGCTAGTGCCTGTCTTTCCAGCCAGCTTTTTACCAGGAAACTCATTGGCGATCGCTTTTGCAGTTCCATTTCGAGCAACCTGAATCAAAGCATATTGTATTAAGGCAGCTGTTTGCGGTGACAAACTTGGCATTAATTCTGCCGGATATTGCCTAACCAAATAATTATTTTGATCTCTTACGCTTTTAATAGTTTTGATAGGTAGTTTATAACCAGCATTAACAAAAGTAGTGTAAAGAGAGGTAAGTTGAAGTGGAGTCAGTTCGATCGCCCCCAACAGTACTGAAGGGAAAGGTGCGATAGCAAGAGGGAAACCAATTTTTTCTAAATAGTTAACAACTTTTTCAACACCTAATTTTGAACCCAAGTCGACGGTCGCAAGATTAAGAGAGCGCACTAGACCATCTATCAAAGTAACACGTCCGTTGATTTCATCATTGTAATTGGACGGCTCCCATATAGAGCCATCGGAAAGCTTCCACGCTATATCGGCATCATTAATTTCAGTAAGCAAATTGAAATTTTCAGGTGTATCCAAAGCCATGGAGTAAATAAATGGTTTAATCATTGAACCGATTTGACGCTTTGAGTAAACAGCACGATTAAACTTGCCATTCCCTTTCACTACATCCCCAATTATAGCTTGAAGCTCACCAGTTTGAGGTTTTATGACGACTACAGCAGCTTGCGCATTTTTTGACAACGGGAACCGTTCACCTAACCTAGACAATGTGTTGCTCAATGTATCTCTTATCGACTTTTGTAAGAATAAATCAAAGGTGGTATGAATATTAAGTCCACCGGTTTCCAAAACGTTTTCACTATATTCATCTTTAAGATGTATTTTCACAAGATCAATAAAAGCCTCGGCATCCTTACTCCTACTCAAAATTTTATCAGCCACCAGAATTTTTTGGTCTAGTCCAAACTCAAAAGAATGATCTTTAATTATTCCATTTTTGACCATTGTTTTTAGAACCATATTTCGCCGCGCCTTAAGTTTTTGCGGGTATTTTCGTGGATTGTAAATGGAGGGGCCCTTTACTATCGCGACCAAGCTAGCGATTTCAGTTACATTTAGTTGATTTAATGGTTTGCCAAAATAAAACTGAGAGGCTAATCCAAAGCCATGAATCGCTCTGTTACCATCTTGCCCAAGAAAGACCTCATTGCAATAAGCCTCAAGAATCTTATCTTTGGAGTATCTTACTTCTAATGAAATTGACATAAGCAACTCAGTAAATTTCCTTTTTAAGGTTCTTTCCCTAGTAAGAAAAAAATTCTTTACTAGCTGCTGAGTCAGGGTGCTGCCGCCTTGGCTGATCTCACGACTCGAAATATTAGCAATAATTGCTCTCAAGACAGCTTGTAAATCAAATCCTAAGTGGAGATAGAAATTTTTATCTTCTACTGCTATCAAAGTATTTATCAAAATCGGTGGGATTTCATCTATCCTCAGGAGCCTTCTGTCTTCAAAGCTTTTTGTATTGATTAATCCAATTAAAATCGGTTCTAACCTGTAGGATAAAACTTCTTCTTTTGAGTCTATTGAGAACACACTACTTACCCGCTCGTCAGAAAATTGCACAGCGATTTTTGTAAGCTCCCTATCAGTATATTTCGCTTGATTCTTATGCGGAAAAAAAACGATTTGATCTTCAGAAACAGCGAACTGACCTGATTTTGTTAGTTGCTGACTTTTGACATAGCCAAGATGCTCTAGTTCAAAAATGAGTCGAGTTTTGTTGATTTCAGAACCAGCATAAAGTTCCAGACTTTTCCCGAATACCCTGGTAGGCATCGTCCAAGATAATTTTTCAAAACCGTCATAGACTATCTTGTCGAGCCATATCCAGTAGCCTAGGATGACTAAAAAAGCCCAAAATGATAAATGCTTAACTAGATTAATAAACAAATTTTAAACGAAAAGCTCAACTGACCGCCAAGCAATAACCAACATAATAATAGGAAGGAGAATCCGCAGAGCGATAATTACTTCTTAATTCTTCGCTCTGCAGCCTCTTTCCTAGCCAATAGTTTGGAACGAACGACTTCAGCAATCCTAGACAGTCTAACCTTTCTAGATTGAGAGACGCCGGACGCTACTTTTTTTTCTTAGCTACTTTCTTCTTAGCTACTTTCTTCTTAGCTACTTTCTTCTTAGCTACCTTCTTCTTAGCAACCTTCTTTTTAGCAACCTTTTTCTTAGCTACCTTCTTCTTAGCAACCTTCTTCTTAGCAACCTTTTTCTTAGCTGCTTTCTTCTTAGCTGCTTTCTTCTTAGCTACCTTCTTCTTTGCTACTTTCTTCTTAGCTACCTTCTTCTTAGCTACCTTCTTCTTAGCAACCTTTTTCTTAGCTACTTTCTTCTTAGCTACTTTCTTCTTAGCTACCTTCTTCTTAGCAACCTTTTTCTTAGCTACTTTCTTCTTAGCTACTTTCTTATTAGCAACATTTTTCTTAGCTACTTTCTTCTTAGCAACCTTCTTTTTAGCTACTTTCTTCTTTGCTACTTTCTTTTTTGCTACCATCGTTAAAGTTCCCCCGTATCGGAATTTTTATTGTTTAAGCAATCACTGGCTTGAAAGAATTTATCAAACTTTCAACATGTTTCTATTTTGTTATATT
>JAYYFI010000007.1:0-85253 GCA_036158955.1 Pseudomonadota bacterium | reverse complement strand
AAGACAGCATCATTGAAACCGCCCGATGCGAATGGATCGTGGTTTCCAGCAGCAATAGCGTTTCTTGCGAATTCAGTGAAATTCACAGTAGCACCGGCCTGACCTCTAGCTCTAACCATATCACCAATCAGAGCGTTGTTTACGTTCAAGCCTTCTGCTAGAACCGAACTCATGTCTAAATGACGTGAAACTAGGTTAACAGTGTGGAATTTGAATACTGGAATGTCATTCCAACCATACCAGTGTGATAGTGCAAATCTGAAGTCAGACACTCTGAACTCCCAACGCCACCCAAATTCTGTATTTGCTGGCTCCCAATCTGGTCTGTTTTCTACACTTAGGCCAGATGGTGTTCCGAACCCAGCTGGAGTTCTGTTATCAAATACTCCACCGCAGAAGTCTGCAGGGTTCATGGTAACGGTTCCACCACCAAAAGCGGTGTTTACGCCAGAATCCATTGTTGACCCGTCAAAATTATTAGTCATTTGACGAGTTACGCAAGGCTCTTTCGAAAAGAAGGTATTGTAAATACCGAAGGTACTCATGTCTTTAGCGAATGGGTGTGCCCACATTTGTGAAGGGTTACCCAAGCCTACTCGCGCAAATTGATCAAAGTTCCATACAAACTGGAAAGCGTTGTCCGTTAGAGGACCAATTTCACCAGCTTTATATTGAACCGATAACATCCATTGAGGGATACGAATATCTTCCATAGAATCGAAGAAAAAGTGTTGACCGTAGTCAATTGGGTTTATTAAATCTTGCATTCTGAAAAAGTCAGTTTTTCCCCAAACGATTTGTTGTTTACCAAATCGAATCCAGAAGTCGCCAATAACTCCATCCATATATAGCTCTCTAAAAGGATAGAATTTCCCGTTTGAGTCTGTCATTCCCATAGCCACTTTGTGGTTATCTACGTTAATGTCACTACAACGAGCACAATCTAGATTTAAGTTTGAAGCCTTCTGTACAACCAGTGGAAATCCACTACCTGTGACAGAAGAGTTACCGGCCAAGTTTTGTACGTTGTCACCAGTTACTGAACGACGGAAGTCAACTTCGAATTGTTCGGCGAATTGAGGTAATGTCGCGAGTCCAGCTGTGATTTCTTTACCGATACCACCAGTAGAGTTTCCACCGTTTGCAAAAGCAAAGTCAAAACCACCAAAACCTAAAGCGTCATTCTCAAAGTTAAACACTGCTCTGTTGGCCTTAGATGGCTTATCAGAACCGTCACCGATTCGACCACTACTTAAGCTACCCAAATCTTGGATAACGTCATATTCAGGTCTGAGAACCGTTACGAAAGTTAACTCATCAAAAATACCAACGTCTGTGTAAGACAACGCAGCTTCCAATTGAAATTTTTGGATCCACTGTCCCATGTGTGTCTTACCTGCGAACATGTGAGTTCGTGTTTCAGACTTCAGGAATCCTTCCATCTCGAGTTCGCCCCCAAATGCATCGAATTGGATTCGTGCATTAACATTCGATACGAATGCGGAGAGAACAAATGATAGAAGAAGTGCTCCTAGAGCTCCTTTATTTCTAATCATGTTTAAATACCCCTGTTTCCCACTTTTTACAAAATGTCTAACAATTAATGTCTACCGGTTTAAAAGCCGGTAAACCCCTTCGATGTAACAATGGTTATATTGATATAACCAAAGATACAATACCATCTACGGATTATAAGTATTAAATAACCATCCTGCAACCCTTAATTATTAAAAGTTTCAAGACCTCTATTTATGCTGATAAATCCGCCCAATACACTTTTACTGACCCAATCGATTATGATTAAGACGTCAATCGATTAGGCCAGAATTTTATCCATTCATCGAGGTGCTAGGAAGAGCCCTCCGCCTTGGATTTCATCACAAAGCTCGGCTTAAATACCTTAACCAATAAAGGTAATAATGAAATGGCTCCAATCATGTTACTTACCATCAGCAAGGTTAACAACATCGCCATCTCACTGTTAAATCTTAATGAGGAGCCCGGAATCCAGTAAAAGATACCTGCCACAACAGTCACAGCTGTGAACAACACCGCCGCGCCAGTCGTTGCTAAACTGACTCTAACAGCTTCATCAAGAGTTCTGTGTCTCACCTCTTCCTTAATCCTATCCAGCATGTAAATTGCATAATCTACACCGATACCGATTCCAACCGCTGTTACAGGGAGAGTGTTTATATTTAAGCCAATACCTCTGAACCCCATATAAGCCCTGTTAATAATGACAGCCATAGATAGGACAACAAATACTAATAGCGCGGCTGTTAAAGACCGATAAGTGAACATAACAGATAACATTACTACTGTGATGATCAAAATTGTCTGCATAATCTCAGACCGCTCAACTTCTTCGTTTCCAGCAGCTGTAGTCCCTATTATCCCTCCGGCAAACCTCGGAACAACACCTTCCATTGGGTTAGCT
This sequence comes from Pseudomonadota bacterium, assembly GCA_036158955.1. GTDB lineage: Bacteria > Pseudomonadota > Gammaproteobacteria > TMED69. The sequence goes on along the minus strand of JAYYFI010000007.1, from coordinate 82,813 downwards.
GCCAAGAATTCCTTCGCTGCGTTCATTGCAGCGGTCACAGTTGGCCCAGTAGCGTCTTTGAAGAAAACAACGAAGTTAGCGTTCTTTCCCTCTAAATCCATATACTCAAGCATCACCCCGGGTATAGCTGCCCCTGCTTCGTACATAAATAATGTGTTACCTATATCCCGCTGCGAAACTGGTACGATGGACCACCTTGGATCGTCATAATGATAGAGACGATTTATTGACCTTACCAGATCTGGAATATCTCGTGTTCCACCATAGTTGACCACATTTGCCATATGCCTACCAAATTCTTCCATTGTAGCTACAATTTTTGGGTCCTTCATTTTATGAGGACCGTCTCCTTCAAAATAAATACTAAATTGATTAGCCCCGGCGAATTTACCTGAAATCGCTGATGCGGCAACGTTGTATTCTGATTCTGGGAATAAAATTGGCGACCCAGGCATATTTTCTCCAACTACCATGTCCTTCGCGTAGAACAAACTAAAAGCGATAACAATAGCCGCAAATCCAAAAATCGGAACGGGAGCTTTCTTGGAAACTAAAAATCCACCCCAAGTCCCCATAATTTTGGAGAATATATTTTTATGCTCAGAACCGGCGGTAACTTTAGGTGCCGGCAAATAAGACAAGACCAAAGGCACCAAGATGGATACCGTCACAAGGTTGCTGAGGGACCAGAAACTACAAAAATAACCAAGTTTCGCAATAATTGGTATCGAGGAAACTGTTAGAACATAGAGCCCTGCTGCATCAGTAAAAATAGCGATCGAGGCCGGAACTATCAGTTCTCCCATACTAGTTCTGACAGCACTATCTCGTGATGCTCCAGTTATTAATTCGTCATGATATCGCTCCATCATCTGCACACAGTGACTCGCAGTTCTAGCCGAGATTAATATTGGCACAACTAGGATAAGAGGGTCTAAGTTGAAGTTCAGCCAACCCACGAGCCCTAGCCCCCAAATACAAGCCATCCCTGTTCCGAGGAATGGAACAAAAACTCCGGCAAAAGATTTAAAGTGTAAATACAGTAAAAGAATCATGACAAAGCCTGTCACAGAAAATATGAAGGCTAGCTCGCCCGAGTGATAGTAAATCCAACCTTTAAGCATGGGTTCACCGGCAATATAAAGTTTTGTATTTGGGTCTTGCTCTACTTCAGCTTTTAGTTCCTGCAATCGGGTAAAAATCACGTTATAGTCAAGTCGTTCTTCATCGAATCCGGCAAGAATAAGAGCTGCTTTACCATCAGCAGATAAATAAGTTCCGTAAACTATATCGTTGTTAAAAGATTCCTCTCTCAGCTTTTTTAAGTCCTCGGGATCTTTTGGAATAATTCTTGGCAATACTGGTTCTGATTTTATTAAACCGCCAGCTGTTGTTCTAATTCTTCTGATTTTCGGATGGGCAATACTCGCTACTTGATAGTGGTTAACACCTTTTATCATATCAACCTGTTCGGTCAGCATTCGAACTTTCGTTAGAGTTTCATGAGTAAAGACATCTTGATCACCCTTTACCTCTAAAGACATTGTAACGACATTAGCACCGCCGAAAGTTTGCTTCATTCTATTATAGTTCTTTATATACTCGTGCTTCGCTGGAAGAAGGTCTGCGAAACGGGAATACACTTCAATCGAGGGAAGCGCCCATGCTAGCAGAAGCGTGGGTAAAAGAATCATAGCCAAAGTGGTCAATCGATGATCTAACATCCAATTTGCTAATTTTTGTCCAACTGTAGTTGTCTCAGCGTTCAATGCCGTTCCTCCTCTTTTAGATGACTAAGTAACACCGAAGTAGGTAAAAGACGATTATGAGCATGAGGCTTCCGAACAAAGATACGGGGCACTCATTTACTCGTGAAATATTACGCTCCAAAATCGTACAAATTTCACACACTCCCACGTTTATTAAATCAGTGTCTAGATGATAAGTCAAAGAAATTCGATGTGACTTCTCTACCCAATCCAACAAGTCAGAACAGCTAACCGTTAAATTCTTATTATTATTCAATTACAATCGACGAGTAGTCTGCGATGTTTAAAGTATGATAGGGTTCTGATTCAATCATTGACAAACATAGCTAAGAGGGAACGGATCTCATGAAAAAAAGGTTGTTTATTAATAGACATGATTGATATCAAGTCATTCAAAGACGCTTGCGGGAAATGGTGCACTGGAGTAGCTGTGATAACTTGTACAAATCCAGCAGGTGAAAATTTCGGTTTAACTATGAGCGCGGTTACTCCTTTGTCATTATCACCCCCGCTCTTCCTCATTTGTTTAGATAATGATTCAGAAACGCTCAAAGCTATTAAATCCAGCTCATACTTCTGTATTAACATTTTATCAGAGTTTCAACAATCAACGTCCAACCACTTTGCCTCCAAAGGAAAAAATAAATTTGATTCCATAAACTGGTCAAAAAGTATAAACGGCAACCCTGTATTGGACGGCTGCCTGCTGAGCATCGAGTGCAAAAAAAAATCAATCTCTCTCGGCGGAGACCATCATATCGTTTTAGGCGAACCAACTTCTTTTCACTCCGATCAATCGCCCGAGCAAAAACCACTCGCTTACTATCAAAGCTCATATTGCTCGATTAGCAAATCTATCCCTTAACTCCAGTTTTGAACTTGAAATCATCAAACATTAAGCTCGATAATATTGAAAGGGAGTAAGATTTTTGCGTAGTTTTAAATTTATCTATAAACTGTATATTCATGGGGATAGTTACTCCAGTCATAAAATAAACGAATGACTAATTTTAAAGCGGATTAATTAATAACGGACGGGGCATCAAAATGAGAAAGTTTTCAACAATTTCCTTTACGGTCTTTTTATTTTTCCTTATCGGATTTAGCTCTATAACTAAATCAGAAGACGACAATAAAATAGACACCAGTACCATGACTATAGATTTTTACGGGGCGGAATACCTTGAAAATTTCGGCGGAATCGTAGTAATTGGTCATAACGGATTGGTAGGCATTCTTAAAATAAACGGAGAAACAGGAACTCTAGAGCCTTTAGGCAATACGCCAGATGTCGATTTTACTGCTATTGGTAAAATTGATGACTCAAGTGCCTTTTTAGGATCCGCAACGGGAAATCTCTACAGATTGAGCAACGGAGAAATCGAACTGATAGGAGAAATATCAGAGTATGGCGAGCCAGTCCTTGATATCGCACATAAAAACGGTGTCACTTGGGTTGTCGGAGCTAGAGGGCTGATATCAAAAAGCTCAGATGGTAAAACTTTTGAAACAATTGAGATCACTGATGCTCTAATGCCAAAAACCACGTTCCCAGGTGGGCAGGCAGTTGATTGGTATCTTGGAGTTCAAAATCTAAATTCTGATTCATTAAAATTTACTGGAACAGTAAACGGTCAACCCGCAGTAGCGGATAAAGATTATACTGTTTATCCTGACGAAGGTTTTATTCAATTTCAGAATGAATTTGACACAAATCCTGCTCCTACTGTTACAACAAAATTTGATCCTGGACCACCCTTTAGACGAGGCGATGTATCCTGGAATAAAGTTTTGCTTGGAAATGGAGTTGTCACCATTGCCGGTGAGTTCGGGTTTATTTTACAAAGTGGTGACGGAGGAAAAAGTTGGACTAGACGTGATTCTTCAGTAATTCCGAAAGAGCCTGAACCTGCATATTGGATATCAGGGGTACAAAAAGGCAACACTATTTGGCTGGCAGGTGCTGCTGGAGTAAACGCTTCTAGTAAAGATGGCGGGAAAAACTGGGTCTATAACAAAAAACCTGGGCGTGAAGGAATATTTGGAGTCCAATTAACAAACGAAAATACGCCTATAATAACAGGCGCGGTCGGTTTAGTAGGGGTCCTTGACAGCGGTGCATGGAAATTAGCTGACAGGACACAATTAAAAATTCTCTCATGGTTAAAGAATCCTGTTATGATGCCTGACGGCTCAATTGTTGTTTTAGGCGGTAGAGCAACCGCAATTTCTATTAAAGACGGAGTTTACACCCGGGTAACAGTTGGATTGAAAGACTAAGCTGGAAATTATTGATCGAGGGTTTTAACCCTCGATCAGTTTTGTCTAAGAATAAAAATTAACCAATTGTTATAAGGAGTCTTTAAACTAACTCTATAGCGACAGCGGTAGCCTCTCCCCCACCGATACATAAACTAGCAACCCCCCTTTTGAGTCCGTGGTCTTGCAGCGCATGAATTAAAGTAACAATTATTCTTGTCCCAGAAGCTCCCACTGGATGACCTAGCGCACAAGCGCCACCCCTTATGTTCATTTTCTCATGAGGTATTTTAAGGTCTCTCATCGCCGCCATCGTTACAACCGCAAATGCTTCGTTCACTTCAAAAAGGTCAACATCCCCAATAGACCATCCAACTTTAGTTAATAGTTTCTCTATCGCTTTTACTGGAGCAGTAGTAAACCAAGATGGTTCTTGAGCATGGGTAGCATGCGCGAGCAAGAGGGCTTGCGCCGATAAATTACTATCTCTCGCATAGGACTCTGAGGAAAGAATAAGTGCAGCAGCACCATCAGAAATTGAGCTAGAGTTAGCTGCAGTCACAGAGCCATCTTTTTCAAACGCAGGCCTAAGATGAGGAATTTTATCTAGCTGTGCTTTGCCAGGCTGCTCGTCTTCTTTTATTTCAATCTCCCCCTTTTTGGACTTTATTACAACCGGTTGAATTTCTCTCTCAAAGTCCCCTTGTGAAATAGCTCTCTGCGCTCTTTTTAAAGATTCAATCGCAAATTCATCCTGAGCCTCTCTAGAAAAACCATATTTTCTCGCACACTGTTCCGCAAAAGAACCCATTAAACGACCCTTATCAAACGCATCTTCTAGTCCGTCACAAAACATATGATCCAACAAACTTCCATGACCCAGCCTTAACCCATCCCTCGATTTCGGCAAAATATGAGGTGCGTTAGTCATACTTTCCATGCCGCCAGCCACAACCAGTTCATTATTTTCTGAACCGATTGAATCATGCGCCATCATTACAGCTTTCATTCCAGAGCCGCACATTTTATTTATAGTCGTGGCTGGTACACTTACCGGTATTTCAGCTCCCACGGCAGCCTGACGAGCTGGCGCCTGACCCTGACCGGCCGGAAGAACACAACCCATTATCACTTCGTCTACTTTATCTGAAGCGGCCCCTGCACGCTCAAGCGCACCCCTAACGGCGTATGCGCCTAAATTAGAAGCAGATAAAGGAGATAGTGCTCCTTGCATCCCTCCCATAGGAGTTCTCGCTAAACCCGAAATCACAGTTTTATACTTCATAGAAGTCCCTCTCTTTTTAAATCCGATATATTTGTCGTTGATAGGAACTAAGTATAACAAACAAATGCGCACTAGTAGCAAATGCGCAATATTTAGTCCAAATTTTTAATGAATTTAGTTATAATATTTTTTTCCATACTTAATAAGCATTTATGACGAAAAATCTATTTTGGCACGAGCAGTCGGTCAGCTATAAATCAAGAATTTCAATCAAGGGTCACGGTTCAGCTGTCTTATGGTTCACTGGGCTTAGCGGTTCCGGGAAAAGTACGATTGCTAATAAACTTGATTTAGAGTTAAACAAAAAAAACATCCACACCTATCTTCTAGACGGAGACAATGTGAGACAGGGGCTAAACAAAAACCTTGGGTTTAGTGAAGAAGATCGAGTTGAAAATATAAGACGGATCGGTGAAGTTTCCAAGCTATTCGTTGATGCTGGAATTGTAACCTTAACAGCTTTTATATCGCCTTTCAAAAGCGACAGAGAGAGTGTGCGAGCACTCTTTCCAAAAAATAAGTTTGTTGAAATCGCTTGCAGTGCCAATCTTGAAATATGTGAAAAAAGAGACCCAAAAGGACTTTATAAAAAAGCTCGAGCAGGTGAAATCCTCGAATTTACGGGAATATCATCTCCATATGAACTTCCGGAAAATCCCGAAATTCTTCTTGAAACAGACGTTATGAGCATAGATGAATCGGTTCAAAAAATAATGACTTATTTAGAGCAAAATGTGATTCTAGAACTATAACATTTAAACGACTTTGGAATACTTCTCACGAAGAGCTAGCTTGCTAACTTTTCCAGTTGCGGTAAGAGGCAACTCGTCGATAAAAATTACCTTATCCGGAATCCACCACTTAGCAACTTTATTTTGAAACCAATCAAGCAATTCGCTTTCAAGGTTTGCTTTAGAGCTTTTGTTTTGAACCACAAGTAGAATTGGTCTTTCTTCCCACTTCGGATGATGTACTCCAATAACAGCACACTGATCAACATTTGGATGTGAATTCGCTATATTTTCAAGTTCGATGGAACTAATCCATTCTCCGCCTGACTTTATAACGTCTTTTGCCCGATCTGTTATGAGCACATAACCATTGGTATCAACACTTGCGATATCCCCTGTATCGAACCAACCATCACGAAAGCTTGCTCCATCATCTTCGTCATAATAGCTTCTGCATACCCATGGCCCTCTTACGAGCAAATTACCGACATCTTTACCGTTCCAGGGTAAATCATTTCCGTTCTCGTCAATGATTTTAATTTCGACACCTGGTATCGGTCTCCCCTGCTTTGACGCTTGTGTCAAATAAGCATCGCCTGATAAATTTTTAGTCGTGTCTTTGTCCTGATTAATCAACCCGATCGGACTCATCTCAGTCATGCCCCAACCATGAAGAACACGAACATCATGGACCTCTTTGAATTCTTTTATCATAGAAGTTGGGCAAGCTGAACCTCCTATCACCGTTCTGTTGAGCGAAATAAGCTTTTTTTTGTTTTGTCTAAGATAAGACAACAATCCATGCCACACAGTAGGTACTCCACCTGCTATAGTTATATTTTCGGACTCTATCAAGTCGACAAGAGTTTTGGGGTCACCTAATAGATGACCTGGGAAAACTAATTTTGAACCAGCCATGAGAGCGGCGTAGGGGTAACCCCAAGCATTAACATGAAACATCGGGACGACCGTAAGCACTGAATCCACCGCGGAAAGACCTGCGCTATCAGGTAAACAAACAGCAAACGAATGCAACACAGTGCTTCTATGGCTGTAGAGCACACCCTTAGGGTTTCCAGTAGTACCGGACGTATAGCATAATCCGGACGCAGTGCTTTCAGAAAAGTCTTCCCATAACGCTTCTTCATTTTCACTAATTAACGTCTCGTAATCCAATACTTTTTCTAATTGCGGTTCATTTTCTTGCTTAAATCTATCGAGGCAAATTAAATAACGGACATTAGGACACTGAGGGATTAGTCGTCTAACTAAATCAGAGAACATCGCCTCGAAAAAAATTACCTCATCGCCAGCATGATTGATGATATAGACTAACTGTTCCTCAAAAAGACGAGGGTTTATAGTATGAAGTACCCTTTCCGAACAGGATACTCCGTAATATAGCTCTAGATGTTTATAACTGTTCCATGCTAGTGTGCCTACCCTACCAAACTTAGAAATACCTATTCTATTCAATATCGAACTGACCTTCCTAGCTCTAATCATGGAATCTTTAAAGGTGTAGCGATGCTTAGCGCCATCAGCACTTATCGAAACTATCTCTCGATCTCCGTGCAAACTTTCAGCATGATGTGCAATATTTTTTATTAACAAAGGCATTTCCATCATCAGGCCATTCATGCTGTATCTCCTTTAAAGTTAAGAACATAGTTGAAAATTATATACAAGCATACATAATATTTAAATTAAATTGAGGTGGCATTTTATTTTGAAAAATCTAGATAAAACAAAGTTTGGTAACGAACGATGGCTTGACTATGACAGCCAACATATTTGGCATCCTTACAGCAGGATAAATCGACCAGAAAAAAATTATCCTGTGGTGTCGGCAAATCGATGCTCTATTAAGCTTGCTGATGGCCGAGTCTTAGTCGACGGAATGTCTTCATGGTGGGCAGTAATCCATGGTTACAATCATCCACACATTGTTAGCGCAATACAGGATCAAGCCACTAAGTTATGTCATATAATGTTTGGTGGGTTCACTCATCAGCCTGCAATCGAACTAGGCAAAAAATTGATTGAAATTACTCCGGAAAATTTACAACAAGTTTTTTTTTCTGACTCTGGATCTGTTTCAATCGAGGTAGCTCTTAAAATGGCTATTCAGTATCAGAAATCCATTGGGGAAAATAATAAAAATAAATTTCTAACGATCCGAGGCGGCTATCACGGTGATACTTTTGGTGCGATGTCAGTTTGCGATCCGGTAACGGGCATGCACACACTCTTTTCAAATACAATACCGCAGCAAATATTTTCTAGCAAACCCAAAATTTCTTATAACTCAAAATGGAATCAATTATCATTTGAATTATTTGAAAAAGAATTTAAAGAACATAAGGGTGAACTTGCTGGCATCGTTTTAGAACCAGTAGTTCAGGGAGCTGGTGGTATGTGGTTTTACCATCCGGAATTTTTAAACCAAGTAAAACGTCTTCTAGAAAACGAGTCCACATTACTGATAGTTGATGAAATCGCAACTGGCTTTGGTAGAACAGGGAAAATGTTTGCAATAGACCACACTAACATTACACCAGATATTATGTGTCTGGGGAAGGCTCTGACTGGCGGACACTTGAGCCTTGCAGCAACGTTAACATCTAATGAAGTTTCCCAAACAATAAGTCAAAAGGGAATAAAGACTTTCATGCATGGTCCTACTTTCATGGCAAATCCGATTGCATGTGCAGCAGCCTTGGCAAGCCTTGATTTGCTTGGCCAATCAAATTGGCAAAAAAATGTTGGTCGCATTGAAAAACAACTAACAACCGAACTCGCGGATGCAACCCATTTAAAACCTGTGAAGGATGTGAGGGTACTGGGAGCAATAGGTGTAGTAGAAGTCAAAAAGGACGTTGATTTAGACAAAGCTATAAAATTTTTTGTCAGCAGAAATGTATGGATTCGCCCATTTAAAAATCTTCTTTACCTGATGCCTCCTTATATTATAGATGAAAATCAACTTAGCCGTTTATCAACAGCATTAATTGACGCTATAAAACAAAATGAAATCTAAAACCTCCAGTACTCAAGCAAACATCAATGATGATGATTATTTGGTAAAGATTATGGCCAAATGGCCTAATGTGCCTGAAGTTTATGGTTGGCTAAAAAAGAACAAACGAGGAGAATGGCTCATAAAAGGACAGTCAATTAGCCATTTAAGAATTAGAGAATTCCTAAATAAAAACTATTTTTCAGACTCTAACGGCAATTGGTTTGTACAAAATGGGCCCCAGAGGGTATATGTTGAGCTAGACTATGCCCCTTACGTTTTTAAAATTAGAGATTATTCTTTTATATTCACTACGACAGGGAAAAAAGTTACTCAGGTTAGAAGCTTCATTCTTGACGAACAAGGCAACATTTTGATCCTTTCCGAATTAGGCCTTGGACTTGTCTACGACAAGGACTTATCACAAGTTGTAGAATTTTTGAATGATACGACTCCAAATAAATTAATTATAAACTGGAAATCTTTTAATTATTTACTCATCAATTGCCATTCAAAAAGAGTTCCTAAGATATTTCGATTTAATCGCGTTCCTGCAGATGGGTTTAATGACAATCGTTAGTGTCGTTATACCTACTTTTAATCGAGAAGTGCTGATTCAAAGAGCATTACACTCAGTTATTAAACAACAAAATGTAAGGACCGAAATTATAGTAGTTGACGATGGTTCAACCGACAATACCGAGCAAGTGATAAGAGAAAAATTTAAAAGTGTAAAGTATTTAAAGAAAAATAATGCTGGAGTGAGTTCGGCGCGCAACATTGGAATTAAAAATGCAAATGGAAATTTTATTGCTCTACTAGACTCAGACGATGAATGGGAAAGATCTAAACTTGAAATACAACTTAAGTATCTGAGAGAAAACCACACCGTCAACCTCGTTCATTGTAATGAAAAATGGATCAAGTCAGGCTTTGAAATAAGACAAAAAAAATACCATGACAGAAGACCTATTAATCTATTTGAAAGATCTCTTCGACGGTGCTTGATATCCCCATCCTCTGTTCTTTTAAGAAAAGAACTTCTAGAAACCGTGGGTGTTTTTGATGAGACGCTTCCCGCATGTGAGGATTATGATCTTTGGTTAAGAATCTTAGTTCGGGAAGAAATTGGATATATTGAGGATCAATTGATTACTAAGTATGGAGGACATACTGATCAGCTTTCGATACAAACGAGATATCTTGACCTATATCGATTACAATCTTTGGTCAAATTAATAAAATCGCCTAGATTATCAAAGGCGCAAAAGATGCAAATTGAAAAGGAAATAGAATACAAAAGTAAGATCATTCTTGCTGGAGCGAAAAAGCATGAAAATTACTTTGTTATAAATCAATATAATCAAATCCTATCAAATGTGTTATGAGTTCAACTTAGTTATTATTATCGCTTACATTAGAGAAGCAAGAGCAATTTTTGACCTTAATCGATTTGAGGAAATCAAAGACGCGCCTTTCATAACATTCAGGGAACACAAAATACTTGTTATTATCTGCGGGCAAGGTCGTTTAAGGGCAGCAGCCGCTGTGTCCTTTGCAAAAACTTTATGTGAATATAAATTAATATTTTGGCTGAATATTGGGGCTGCCGGGCATCGTAATTTATCAATTGGAACCGTGGTGCAAGCTGGTAAGATTTATGACCTGGAGACAGATCGCTCTTGGTTTCCCTCAACACCTTTTAAAAAAAACATAGCAGCAGTTGAGATAAACACATGCGATATTCCAATCGAGAATTACCCAAAGGACGTATGTTACGATATGGAGGCATCAGGATTTATAGAATTAGCTCAAATCGACTCGATTCCTGAGCAACTTGCGGTGGTAAAAGTTATCACTGACAATCACTCTAACCCATTCAGACACCAAAGTATCAATGAGCTTGAAATGAGCATGCGAAAAAAAAAGAACACAGTTACAACATTAGTTGCAGACTACATGGCACAGGCAGCAGTTATCGCAGACTCAATAAAACCAATCATACTACCTTGGTGGTTGAGGACCATTAAATTCACTGCAACTCAGCGAAATGAGGTCAAACATTTAATTAATAACTATAGGGTTCAATCAAAAGAGCAAAGACTGCCATTTTTAAAAATCTCAAAAACCGCATCAACTCGAGATGTTTTAAATCAATTAAGACAAGTATGGTCCGGAGGCAACACCTAAAGTGGCAAAAACTATTTTTATTGAAAAAAAGATTTTCGAGCACCCTCGCACAACAAAAATCCTTAATGTCATTAAGGCACGTAATATTATTAAAATAGATCATTATGGTGAAATATTTAATCGAAATAGACAAAACTTTAGGATCCAAAAAGATAACCTGAATTATATAATCGCGACTAAGAAAAATAATTTAGTCATACCAACCCCCACTTCTACTACATTGGTTAAAGGCTACTATTTTTCTCACATGTATAACTGCATTTATGATTGTGATTACTGTTTTCTTCAAGGACATTTCAATTCAGCTTATCATGTTTATTTTATAAATTACGAAGACTTTGAGAAAGCAATTGTCAACGAGTCGAGGAAAACAAAAACTAAAACTTGGTTTTTTTCGGGTTACGACTGCGATAGTCTAGCATCAGAAAAGATAACCGGCTTTGCAGAGCACTTTGTGCCTCTTTTTAGCAGACTAGAGAACTCGATACTAGAACTGAGAACCAAAAGCTCGCGAACCGCTGAATTACTAAAAATAAAACCAAATCCTAACGTTGTTTGTGCATTCAGTTTAAACCCGCAAAACATAATCGACCTCTTCGAGAAAGGTACTCCAAGTTTATCGAGCAGGATGAGGGCTGTTAAGTCACTTTCTGAAAAAGGCTGGAAGATTGGCCTTAGATTCGATCCATTAATCTTAGCCGCACGTCATAAAGACGACTATCTTGAACTATTTGAACTGGCTGTGAACTGCATTCCAAAAGATAGCATTCACTCAGTGTCAATCGGAAGCTTAAGGTTATCAGAGAGCCATCACAAAAAGATGGTCAAAAACGACATGCGAAATCAGTTGTTGTTTGATAATCAATATTCATACAAAGAAAAATTGTGGCAAGGTGACTCTGAAATACGTGACGTCGAGATTTGGCTAAGCAAACGGCTAAAAAAGTTGATCCCTCAATCTTCTATTTTTCTCTCAGAATAAGATAGGTCTAAATCTAAATTTTGATAGACCGTGGCTAGAATTCTCTTCCGCCAATTGGCCACCAATCTATTAGATGCCTTATCAATTAGAAGGGACTTCAACTCTCTTTTAGTAGCTATTACTTGGGGATCGATTTGATATTGTTTTGCGATTGATACGATTTTTTGCATTGCTTTTTCAAGAGCCTCTTTTTGTTGAGCATCTGGTCTTCCCGAGCGAAAATACTTCATGTTTTTATAGGTTTTATTCCCTTTAAGAACTTTATAAAGTTTTTCAATGGACTTTCCACGTATGTAAAAACTATTTTTAAGAGCGGCTTCAAGTTCAAACTGAGACTCAAAATTGGCCAATACTAAATCTTTAATTCCCTTATCCGACAATATCCAACTGCGTGGCTTATCGAGATCTCTAGCCAAAAACTCTCTCCAAACGGCAACCCCGCACGCCCGTCTAGCCAAGGCCAAAGGAAGACTATTGATATTCTTTAATTTTTTCCAAGCATCATAAGGTGACTCTTGAAACCATAACGACGAAAGGAGCAAACATTCCTCTTTAAACCAATCTAATCGACCTAGAGAATCTAATCTTGCCTTCAAAATATTATAAAGTTCATACAGATGTTTTACATCCTCGCTTGCGTAACTTAACTGATTGCCTGTTAATGGACGTTGCAACCAATTAGTACGTTGGCTGGATTTATCAATTTCAAACCTGAGTAATTCAAAAACTAAATCAGCATAACCTAATTGGTCCCTCAAACCGCAAAATGACGCGGCTAATTGAGTGTCAAAGATTACTGCGGATGATCTTAAACCTAATGGGATTAATACTTCTATATCTTGGCGTGCTGCGTGAAATATCAGCGTGCGCCGAGTTGAGTTTAGAAAGTTTATTAAAGGATCTAAGTCGGTAATTGCGACCGTATCAATACAGCAAATAGAGTTTTGTGTGGCAATTTGGATCAAGCCCGGAATTGGAAAAAACGTATTTCTTCTCTCAAACTCAGTATCAATTGCGACAAATCGATTCGAATCATATCTATTACACCACTCGGTTAGTTCACTTGGTGTCGTTAAATAGTTTTCCATAGGCTTCATTTAGCAAATAATTAAAGAACAAACTTTATCGAATCCCATAACATAGTTATACTAAAACACAATTGGTTTTTTAAAATAACTTATAAAAATGTATTCTTATAAAAAATTTATCTTCAGTTCTATTTTTGTATTTTTTCTTATACAACCAGCTTATCCTGAAACCAAGTTGGTATCAAAGAGCGATCTTACTCCGACTAGGGAGCATATCGTTTCGACAAGAATAATAACTCAACTTTTAGAAAATTATCACTACAAACCCGCCAAGCTTACTGATGAATTTTCTCTACTAGTCTTCAATAAATATATAAACGCACTCGATCCTATGAAAATATATTTTACCAAAGCTGATATTGAACAATTTAAGCATCACAGCACAAAAATAGATGATTACTTAAAAACAGCTTCAATAGAACCACTTTTTGAAATTTTTAAAACATTTAGGACAAGGTTAGTATCGAGGTCCGAAAATGCTAAAGACTTGATTAAAAACTCAAATTTTAACTTTGAGATTGATGAAACTATTGCACTTGATAGAGATTCTGTTGACTGGGCAGATTCAGAAAATAAACTTGACCAGATTTGGCGAAAGAAAATAAAAAACGAAACTCTAAATTTGAAATTGAATGGAAAATCGAGTGATTCATATAAAAAAACCTTAATTCAGCGATACGAAGGAATAGCAAGAAGGACGCAACAACTAAATCAAGATGACGTCTATCAAATCATTATGAATTCTTATACTACTTCTATCGATCCTCATACCGCCTACTTCTCACCGCGTTCGGTAGAAAATTTCAAAATACAAATGAGCCTCTCTTTGGAAGGAATCGGAGCGGTGCTTCAAAATAAAGACGAGCTAACCGTAATAAGAAGAATCATTCCCGGTGGGCCAGCTGATTTCAGCAAAAAGCTATTCCCAAATGATCGTATAGTCTCTATCGGTCAAAGCAGAGATGGTGGTTTAGTTGACGTAGTAGGCTGGAGATTAGATGACGTGGTAGACCTGATTCGAGGTCCGAAGGGCTCCACTGTTAGATTAGAAGTGCTCCCAAAGAAAGAAAGTCTAGGAGGAAAAACGGACATAGTAGAGATCATTAGAGACGAAATTAAACTTGAGGAGCAAGCGGCAAAAGGATTTACCATATCGATTGAATCAACGGCTGGTTACACTAGCCTGGTTGGCGTTATAGAAATACCTACATTTTACCAAGATTTCGACGCGAAAACCGCTGGAAGAGACGATTATAAAAGCACTACTAAAGATGTTGAAAAAATTATAAAACAGCTCACGAAACAAGACCTGAGCGGTTTGATTATAGATGTAAGGAACAATGGTGGAGGCTCACTCTCTGAAGCCACTAGCTTAACCGGTTTGTTCATAAATAAAGGCCCAGTTGTTCAAGTTAAAAATTGGAGAGGACGACTTGATTTAGAAAGAGACGAGGAAAAAGGTGTCGCCTATGATGGACCTTTATTAGTCCTTGTTAATAGAAACAGCGCCTCAGCATCTGAAATTTTCTCAGGTGCTATTCAAGATTACGGGAGGGGTTTGATAATAGGCGAACCAACCTTTGGGAAAGGTACCGTTCAAAATCTCGTTGATCTCAATCGATATAGCGAAGGGTCCGGTAAATTAGGCCAGCTAAAAACCACAATGGCCCAATTCTTTCGAGTTAATGGAGAAAGCACACAGCATCGTGGTGTCATTCCTGATATTCAGTTTTTTGGACTACCCACGCCAAAAAATCATGGCGAAAAAGGATTGGAAAATGCTCTACCTTGGGCAAAGATAAGTCAAGCCTCGTATAGGAGATCCAATTTCGACGAAAATATAATTACAAATTTAATTGAGGCTCATATATCTCGAATTAATCTTAACGAAAAATTTCAACATTTAGTCAAGACCGAAACGAAAATATTAGACGCACAGGAGAAAACCACACTTTCTCTAGTCGAGGCTACACGAGAAGCCGAATATAAGGAAAACAAAGAAAATCAATTGGAACTAGAAAACGAATTTCGAGTTTTACATGGCCTTGAACCTCTCTCCCAAACAGATTCAGATAAAGAGGAGGATAATGAGGAATTGAATGACCCTTATGACGATCCAAAATATGACTCTTTACTTATGGAAACCGGTCAAATAATGATCGACTTTAACAAAAAATTCAGTCAGTAATTTTTTTTTTAAAAAACTCCTTGGTGAGCCCAGAACATTCTTCAGATTCAAAATTCTCTTGAAAATAACCAATACTGGCGGCAATTGAATTTGAAGACATCGCTCTCTCCCACTCTAGTATCAATTGCTTTTGAAGCCTAAGTGCATTGGCGCCGTTTGCAACTATTTCTTTGCAAATATCATCAATAAATGAGGATAATAAATCAGTTTTTATCAAATGTTGAAGTAACCCTATCTTTGAACACTCTTCCGCATCTATCATATTACCTCTTAACATTAGTTCTCTAGCTTTCCCCCATCCAATAAGACCTAATAGTAAATTTGCCTCAATAACTGACGGAACGCCAACTTTAACTTCAGGCATACCGCACATTACTGTGTAATCGCCTATTCTAAAATCACATGCAGCCGCTATTTCCAAGCCTCCACCAATACAAAAACCTTGGATTTTTGCGATGACAGGGACGGGAAGTTCTCGAATCATATTGCAAAAAGTATGAAGTTTGCTTATAAAACTTTTTGCTGTATTTTTAGTTAAACGACCAAGTTGATTTAAATCTACGCCACCTGAGAAAGCATAAGGGCAACTACCTTGAATTATTATGCAACGCACTGGCTCGCTCGCGATTAAATCTTGAAGGTCTGAAGCGGCTGTTTCTAAAATATGGTCATCCAACAGATTTAACTTTTTCTTCCCTTTTAAAGAACAAACACCAACGACCTTATTATCAATTAATTTATAATCTATCGTTAGTCCCATCCAGTAGCCTCCAAAACGACCTTTCATTCGTCGTCAAACTTACAACCCGTTCCCCGTAACGCACAATAACCATTTGGATTTTTAATCAAATACTGTTGGTGATAATCTTCAGCAAAATAAAATCTTTCAAGCTTTTTAATTTCCGTTGTCACGTCTCCCAACCCTGCTTTAGCCAGAATTCGTTCATAACTTTCCATAGAACTGATGAGTACACTTTCTTGCTCTTTCCTACAATAATAGATTGCAGAACGATATTGAGTTCCAACATCATTGCCTTGCCGAAACCCTTGAGTAGGATCATGCATCTCCCAGAAAACCTTTAGTATTTCGCCCAACTTAATCGATAATTTGTCAAAAGTGACTAATACTACCTCCGTGTGACCAGTTTGCCCTGAGCAGACTTCCTCATAAGTCGGGTTCTCTGTAAAACCGCCAGCGTAACCAACTGAAGTAGAGATTACACCATCAATTTCCCATAATCTTTTTTCAACTCCCCAAAAACAACCAGCGCCAAAACAAATCTGTTGAGCATTGTCGCCAAAACTAGCGTCAATACTGTTTTGAAAAAATAAGTGATTTGTTGAAACGATGATCGGTTCTTTTCGGCCCTTGAGTGCCGATTTCTCATCGATTACCTTTGATGGAAACTCTTTTCCAAATATCATTTAATGCATACCTTATTTTTTAAATGAATTCTCATTTTAATAAAAAAGACACTGGTTTTAAAGACTGTTAAACTAGAAAGAAAGGAATTCAGAATGCGTCCAATTGAAATACTTTTTGTTGGTTTTAGATTTTTTTTGGGGATGAAAAAAAATAAATCTCTAAATTTGGCTGCTTTGGTGGCGGCCTTTTCAATTAGTGTAGGAGTAGCCACTATTACAATCGCAACTTCAATAATTAATGGATTTGAATATGCCATATTAAAACACACACTAGGTATTACATCTGACATTGTAATTTTCTACCGAGAAAAAAAACTAAATTGGGAGATTGAGGAAGATTGGCTAAAAAACCATGTAAATATTCAGGCAGTTGAACCCTTTATAAGAAAGGATGCTCTTATTGAGTCGGGAGACTCTTTCACTCCGATAGTGATCGAGGCGATATATATGGGGAAGAATGAGAAAAAAAAAGGGTTGGCTGACTACTTAAATATCGATGGTTTTCAGAAAAATGAAAATAATATCATCCTTGGGGAGACCCTCCTCAATAAGTTAGAAAAGTCTATCGGTGATTCGGTCACATTAATTTCACCAGAACGAGGTGTTCGCGCTTCGAGAATGATAATTTCTGATTTCTTTAAAATAGGACTCCACCAAGTTGACTCAAAATTCATAATCATGAACAAACGAACAGCGCAGAACGTTTTCCAGCTGGAAGGTTATGTATCTGGTTTTAGAGTATATTTGAAAGACCCATCAATTGCCGAAAAAACTGCATCGACTATCAGCAACATCTTTGGGGACACCCTAGAAATATATCCATGGACGATATTCAACCAACAATTCTTTTTAGCTCTCAAATCGCAAAAACGAATCCTATTCGTAATAATGAGCTTAATCATAATTGTGGCAAGCTTTAATGTCGCAACGGCAGTAGTTTTGGCTACGAAGGAAAAAAAATACGCACTAAAATATTTGAAAAGCATGGGAGCAACTTCAAATATTTTATCTAACATTATGGTGACTATGGGTTCAATTATATCGGTATTAGGTGTCATTGCTGGCTTGATTTTGGGCATTTTAATAACTCTTTTTGCTCCAGTGATATTGAACGCAGTTGAAAATTTACTCTCGTTAAAATTGATCAATCCGGAAATTTACTTTGTGGACTATCTACCAATTAAAATTAGACCTAGCGACCTATTAACAATATCTATTACTTCACTAGCAATAGCCTTTGTTGCAAGTTATTTTCCAAGCAGGCTGCTCACAAAAATTAAGAAAAATAAGAATCTATAATAAACAAGACTGATTTGCGGCACTGCACAACTCCGAGTATCATATCAGTTTAACAGTTTTAGGCGTAAGAAATATGGAAATTGATGGAAAGACAGCAATCATAACGGGGGCGGGAAGCGGAATTGGCAGGGCTACAGCTGATGAGTTAAGTAAACAAAATGCTACAGCTATAGCCTTAGTGGACTTGTCTAGTGAGGTTTTTAACGTAGCAGAGTCCATCCAAAAAACAAACCCCGGAGTGCATCTTAAAGTTTTTCAAGGCGACACCACAGACAGCGAGTTTAGACAAAGTGTTTTTTCATCTATGTTTTCAGAGTTTGGCCCGGTAAATATATGTATCCCGGCTGCTGGGATAACACGAGATGCTTTAAGTGTTAAATTAAATAAAGAAAAATCAAAAGCACGGATATATCCAGTTGAGAACTTTCGTCAAGTAGTTGAAGTCAATTTGATAGCTCCAATATATTGGGCTCTTGAACTCGTTGCGCAGCATGCAGAACAAAGGAGCAAAGCAAATAATTCTAAATGGATACCTGAAGAAGGTACTCAAGGTGTAGTGGTTTTTATAGGCTCAGTATCATCACAAGGTAACAAAGGCCAATTGTCTTATGCTGCAACAAAGGGTGGTCTAGAGGCGGCCGCTGCCACGTTGATGAAAGAATCAATTTATCACGGAGTGAGATGCGCAGTTTTACATCCAGGATTCACAGATACGCCTATGGTCCGTGCCCTCGGCGAAGAATATATCAATAGTCAAGTCTTACCCGCAACTCAAATAGGCCGCTTGATAAGGCCTGAAGAGATAGCTGATGCAATCAGTTTTTTAATACGGAATTCAGCTGTTAGCGGTCAACTATGGGCTGATGCCGGTTGGCACCCGATGCCAACCTAGAGAAAGGGGGGATCAATGATAAATGAAGTTGCGATTATTTTGTCACTTACTTTAGCCGGAACTGCTGCTGGAGTTATAAATACTGTTGCGGGAGGCGGCTCCTTAATAAGCCTCCCAATTATGATTCTTTTTGGAATACCATCGACTGTTGCGAATGGTACTAATCGAATAGCTATAATTGCCCAAGCCTTACCAGCAACATTTGTTTTTTTTAAAAAAGGTTACAAAGACATTAAACAAAGTTTGTACATAGCCATTGCATTGATTCCTGGAGCAGTCCTTGGAGCCTTGGCTGGGGTTAGAATGCCAGATTTCATATTTAATAAAATATTGGCTTTCATAATGGTTATTGTGGCAGTCAGCATGGCAATCAGAAAATATAGGCATAAAAATATATATGATACGTTTGCGTTCTCCAATAATCTTAAGCGGAAACCACTTGTTTATATCATGTTGATTGGCATCGGATTCTACGGCGGCTTTATTCACGTGGGAATTGGTTTTTTACTAATGTTTGTCCTCAGCTCAATAGGAGGAATGAATCTTATTCAAACAAATATGCACAAAGTAATTGCAGTGGTACCTTATTCGATCGCTGCACTAACAGTATTTTTTTTCGGCTCATCAATTTTATGGTGGGCAGGAATTGCTCTTGCTGCGGGAAATATGGCTGGAGGCTGGATTGGGGCGCATCTTTCAATCAAACAAGATGGCAACTTTATAATGCCATTTTTTCATGCAACCATATTTGTATTAATCCTCGTTCTCTTACTTAAATAGATTGTCACGTGGAGTTACACATGGAATATATCTTTGAATTTTTGTTATTTAGTGGAAAATTCTTATCATTAATTATTTTTTTATTTCTATTTATATTGCTATTGAAAAATACTAAAAACGAACCGAAAGTAAAATTAAATCAAATTGAAATTATGAACGTTAATCGCGAACACGCTGCAATAAAAAAACATATGCTTTTAAATATTACAGAAAAATCACGAATCAAAAAAAGAAAATTTAAAGAAGAAAAAAAATCCTTTGAAAAAAATATATATATATGCAATTTTTTGGGTGATATAGGAGCAACTTCAGTTGAAGCCTTAAGAGATGAAATTACAGCAATACTCTCGGTAGCCAATAGCAATGACGAGGTGCTTGTAATACTCGAGAGCGCTGGCGGGACCGTTCAGGGGTATGGCCTTGCGGCTTCACAACTGCAGAGAATTATAAATGCAAAAATCAAATTAACCGTTGTCGTTGACAAAATTGCAGCTAGCGGCGGCTATTTAATGGCCTGTGTTGCAGACAATATCATAGCAGCACCATTTGCTATAATCGGTTCAATAGGAGTCATTGCACAGATACCAAACTTTAACAAAGTACTGAAGAAAAATGATATAGATTATGAGCAGATCACAGCAGGTAAGTATAAAAGAACACTAACATTATTTGGAGAAAATACTGAAGAAGGACGGAGTAAATTTCAAGCGGATATAGACAGAACGCATCAAATATTCCAAGAATTTGTCCTAAAAAGGCGCCCAATTCTTGACATTGAAAAAGTTGCAACTGGTGAATATTGGCAGGCGGTGACTGCTAAAGAGTTGAATCTGGTCGATGAACTGGCGACCAGCGATGAAGTAATTTCTAGATTAATAAAAAATGCTAATGTTTATAAAGTGAAGAAAAAATTGAAACGTTCTCTTTACCAAAATGTTTTTAAAAAAGCTGAAAGCATACTAGAACATTTTAAAGTTTATTAAGAACTCCAAAATTCAAATGCATGCGCTACAGTATTAAAATGGATATCAACAACATCTTTAACATCCGTTCCGTATCCTCCAGCCATCAAAGTGGCGACACCTGCTCCGAAACCGGATGCATACTGAAAAAGTGCCTGGTCTCTGCTCTTGATAGCTTTTTTTGATATTGACAATTTCCCCAACCTATCACCCTCATAGATATCTGCACCTGAGACGAAAATTATCAAATCGGGTCTTCTTGTTTCAAGAATATCTAAGAGTGTTTTATGAAATATCTCTAGATAACCAACATCATCAATCATATTTGGCAAAAAGACATCTAGATCGCTACACCGTTTTCTAGGAGGAAAGTTTGAGTTTGCATGTATCGAAACTGTAGCTACTCTAGGACAATCGGACAACATCGTAGCAGTTCCATCACCCTGATGAACGTCCGTGTCTATAACTACAATATTTAGATCCGGATACTGCTCTAAAATTACAAAACACCCAACCGCTATATCATTAAATACGCAAAAGCCGGATCCCTGAGCGTAAGCGGCGTGGTGAGTCCCGCCGGCCAATGAACAAGCCGCTTTATCCTCAACCGCAGCTCTTACCGTCGCAAGCGTACTACCCACAGAGTGTAGGGAGCGATCTACTAAATTTGGGCTCCATGGAAAACCTAAATTTTGAAGTTCAGAAGGACTTAGACAACCTTTTATGACTTTCATTACATAGTCTCTGTCATGTACCGACTTTAAGATTTCTATATCAATTGGGCATGCTTCAACTAATTCGAATCTTCCATCTCTGCCAACAAGCTCTCTTAACATTTTATATTTTTCCATAGGAAATTTATGATTACTTGGCAAAGGGATCGAAAAACGTTCAGAAGAAAATACTTTCATTATTAGTGTGCAAGTCTTTCGTTTAGTTTGATACTATTACATTTAATGGAATTTAAACAAATGTTTATTTGGCTATGCAATTTATTTTTAAGTTAGGTATTTTAAGATTTTTGCTTCTAATCATTGTTTTGCTCACATGCATGTTAGGTAATTATGCACTGTTTTCCCATGACACTTTGAACGAAATACGTCTATTAAATATTATCGGCTCAAGCATAGGCGTTATGTTAATTTTCACATTATTATTAGATATTACCATGCTTTTAGTAATCCAGAGACATATACCCAGCAACAAGGCTTGGAGGTTTAGAGCTATTTTGCAGACAATTTCCTTAATTTTAATTTTAGTTTCCTGGGGACCATACATTAACTTGGTGTTACGACCATGACTTCACTGAAGAAAAATAATAGCGAGTTCAAATTCAGACCAGTAGGTGTCGTCCAGACCGAAATTAAAGACGAGGATGTTGGATCTACTAGAAAAACAAGCATCAAAACGATATGGATAGACCCGCGATTTGAATCTGCGCTCGAAGGAATCGAACAATACTCTCACATTTTTGTATTATTCTGGATGATAAAAAACAATAAAAACAGACCTCTATCAGGCTTTCCAAGGGGGAATAGTGAAAATAAAAAAGTTGGGGCTTTTGCTTATAGAGGGCGAAACCATCCGAACCCAGTCGGTCTGGCAGTATGCGATTTACTGGAAAGAAATAAAAACATTTTAAAGGTTTTAAAACTTGATGCATTCAATGGAACAGTAATAATTGATATCAAACCTTACGACAACTATGACATCATTTCCAACCCTTTAACACCAAGTTGGTTTAACAAAATTATCATGTCGCAATAAAATACTTTTATGAATACCGTATCTAAAAGAAAAAATCTTTCATCACTTATCATTATTCTTTCTATTATTACGATTGGGTGTTTTTTAGAATCGTCAGCAAGTTCGTGGAATATAAATTGCTCACCATCAGGCAATCAGACTTCATCTGAATGCACAATGCAACAAGAAATTATCATGAGAAATTCACAATTGCCCGTATTACAATTAACCTTCGCTAAACTAAGCGAGGAGACGCCTCCGCATGCTCTTTTAATCGTACCTTTAGGAATTTACTTGCCAGGGGGGGTTGTAATTCAAATCGACGATAATCCTGGGAAAACCTTTCCCGTTGAAAGGTGCGACCCTGACGGATGTCATTTGTTCATGTCACTGACAAATTCTACTCTTAACCAATTATTTTTAGGCAAACTTCTCACTGTTTCTTTTTTTGATTCAGACCGAGTCAAAATAAAAATTCCAGTCAATCTCGAAGGATTTAGTGACACGTACAAATCTTTAGTTCAGTAACATGTTGCCAATAGTAACATAATCATCTTTTTTTATATTAAATCTTTTCGCGTCACCAGCATTTAACTCTAGTACATAACTTGAAGGCAAATGACTTGTGAGAATTTTATTGCTCTCAGGAGGCACAGAATGATGAATAGTGCTTATCCTTTCATTTTTATCTATAAAAATTATATCTATAGGAAATTTCATAAATTTTGTCCAGATTTTTACTCTTTTCGCTTTATCAAAAACCAACAATAGCCCTTCTTTCTTGGGTAAAGTAGAATAATTAGAAAGGCCCACAGCATGTTCCTCATCAGTGATAGCCGCTCTCACTGTAAAGGCAGCTAAAAACGAATTAGTCCGTCCGTTGAAAACTTCTAGTGTAAACGTTTGAGAAACTGCGACTATAGAAAAAAGCAGTGTTACAATAAAGAGTAGAATCTTTTGTGTTATCAATCTTTTACCCAAATTGATTAAGCAAGTCCTGATATATAATTCGGGAATCTTGGAAAGATTCCTAAACTCGACCAAACGTCATGAGCCGCACAAGCATATGTCTTTCTACTTGAATTTGAAAAAGTTGGAGGTTCGGCTCCATACAATTTTGCGATATAGGAATAATACTCTCTTCTTATGACCGGATTGCAATCGGTAAGTAAAAATGTACCCTTATATATATTCTTGGAGCATAATTGTAAAATTGCACGTGCAGCGTCAATCGAATGAATCAAATTCAAGTATTCTTCGCCATTTCCATCTAACATATTGTCGGAAAGAACAGCATTTAGTCCAACCACACGCTCAGAACAATAAAGACCTCCAAGTCTGACCACCACGACATTTTTGAATTGTTTACACCACTCAGTTTCAATAGCATGTATTTTTTTAGCTCTTTTGTTGACTGGGATCGGTTGATAAGAGGAGTTATCTATCCTCTTATCATAGCCATCTGAAAATATTCCGGTACTCGAAACTAAAATTATTTTTTTAACAAGTTTTTGATCAAAAAGGCGGGCCACTTTAGAAACGGATTCAACCAGGTTATCGGGATATGTACTAGGATTCAACATCACGACTACGGAACTTTCAAATGTACGGGCAGCATTTTTGATTAAATTATTTTTAAGTCTAAAGATATCAGCATATTTATAAGTCGCCTTGTCAACTAAATCCTGACTATTTTTTTGCCTGCGGAAAGCAATAATATTTGAATTTGGCGATTGAGTTATAATCTTTCGAGCCAGATAGCCCGCTCCAATCAGAAGTAATTCCATTTTAATCACTTTTTCCAAAGTTTGTCGTTTTCAACGACTTTAAAATACATGTTTATTATAAGAATATAAGAAATTTGCAGCCCATCTGCAAAGTCTTTTTGATATACTGTCAGGTTTATAATTTAAGTTGGAGAATATAAAGTTGAGCTCTTCCTATAATACAACTAAAGATGGCGAAATTATCACGATTCAAGATGGATCATTAAAGGTGCCTGACAAGCCAATCATACCTTTTATCGAAGGTGATGGCATTGGGGCGGACGTATGGCGCGCAAGTAGGCGAGTGCTAGATGCGGCTATTGAAAAGGCATATGATAATCAGCGAGCCATAAATTGGGTCGAAGCTCTTGCAGGTGAAAAAGCATTCAATAAAACCGGCGAGTGGTTACCCTCACAAACCCTCGAAATGTGCAAAAAATATCTGGTAGCCATAAAAGGCCCTTTAACTACCCCCATAGGCGGAGGTTTCCGCTCCCTGAACGTCACATTGAGACAAGTTTTGGACCTATACGTTTGTATAAGACCAGTAAGGTGGTTTAATGGCGTTCCCTCCCCTGTCAAAGAGCCCAGCAGCGTCGATATGGTTATTTTCCGAGAAAACACTGAAGATATCTATGCTGGTATAGAATTCGAGGAAGGCACAGCTGAGTGCAAGAAATTCCTTTCTTTAATGGAAACGAACTTTCCTGATTTGTTCCAAAAAATAAGATTCCCTGACACCTCTGGAATGGGACTTAAGCCAGTATCCCAAGAAGGTACTACACGTCTTGTCAGAGCGGCAACAAACTATGCGATTGCTAATGGCAGAAAAAGTCTAACATTCGTTCATAAAGGTAATATTATGAAGTTTACAGAGGGAGCCTTCAGAAATTGGGGTTATGATTATGTAGAAAAAGAATATCCAGATAATACATATACCTGGGAGCAATGGGAAAAAACTAAGGCCGCAGAAAGTTCGGAAGCCGCTAACTTAGAACAAGAAAAAGAGTTGGCGAAAGGAAAGATTCTCGTTAAAGATGCTATCGCTGACATCACATTACAACAAGTACTGACTAGACCTAAAGAATTCGATGTTATAGCTACCATGAATCTAAACGGGGATTACTTGTCTGACGCGTTAGCGGCACAGGTTGGGGGTATAGGAATTGCTCCTGGCGGGAACGTGAATTACGAAACTGGACATGCCATATTCGAAGCTACGCATGGTACCGCTCCGAAATATGCTAATCTTGATAAAGTTAATCCTGGCTCTGTATTACTTTCCGGTGAAATGATGCTTAGATATCTAGGCTGGACAGAGGCGGCAGATTTAATAATTGCTACTATGGATAAAACGATAAGTAGCAGATTTGTCACATACGACTTCGCCCGACTCATGGATAACGCAAATGAAGTGAAATGTAGTGAATTCGCCACCAAGCTAATTGAAAATTTATAACTTATGAGATTCCGTTCATGGTAAAAGAAACTTACGATAAAAGGGTTAATAGCTATAGACCGCTCCTGTCCCCTACCATTTTAAAAGAGGAAATCCCAATGCCTCCATTTTCCTCTGAGCTAGTGAACAAAGCCAGGCAAAGTTGCGAAAACGTTATTCTAGGGAAAGATCCCCGTTTACTTGTCATTACTGGCCCATGTTCAATTCATGATTGTAATGCTGCGATTGACTATGCGCACAAACTTAATGAAATACAGAAGACCTTTAGTAGTAGTCTAGTTATCGTAATGCGAGTCTATTTTGAAAAACCAAGAACAACCATCGGGTGGAAGGGTTTAATAAATGATCCTCATTTAAATAATACCTTTGACATTAACAATGGACTGCGTGCCGCCAGAAAGCTTTTAGTTGACATCAATGAGATTGGGTTACCATGTGGAACAGAGTTTTTAGATGTGATTACACCGCAATTCATAGCAGATCTCATAACTTGGGGGGCCATAGGCGCGCGTACCACCGAGTCGCAAATCCATCGAGAAATGGCGTCAGGTTTATCAATGCCGATAGGCTTCAAAAACGGTACAGATGGGAACGTTCAAGTCGCAATTGATGCCTTGAAAGCGGTTGGACACCCTCATCAATTTTTAGGAGTTACAGAACAGAGTTTAGCTGCGATAATAAGCACCAAAGGCAATAAGACCTGTCATGTGATTTTGAGAGGCTCTTCTTTAGGAACGAATTATGATGAAAGCAATGTTTTAGCAACCTGCTCTTTACTGGAAAAGAGCAACCTCAATCCACGCCTAATGATTGACTGCAGCCATGGAAATAGTAGCAAAAATCACTTGAATCAACCGAAGGTTGTTAGTGAAATATCGAAACAAATTGAGCAAAATAATAATATATGTGGTGTCATGTTGGAGAGCTTTTTGGAAGAAGGCAATCAATCGCTTACTTCGAAAGACACCCTCAAATATGGACAAAGTATTACAGATGCCTGCATGGCTTGGGAAACTACGTTACCTGTACTCCATCAGCTAGCTGAATCTGTCGATAAAAAGAGCAATTCTTCCATCATTTAAATTTCAAGATCCCCAATCCAGCCGTTAGCTATAGGAGTCATAAACTAGCAACAGAAAATTCCAAATGATGAGTAATAATTTAAAAAGATTGTCTTTTTCCCTATGCTAACCTCTAATCAGCTTACACGTCAAATGTACAGTTGCCTAAGAATCCCCTTGTTTATAATTTTATATATCTATTTTTCCTTATTAGAAACCGGATATGTGTATTCCTCCGAATCAAATCTAGCTAGCATTCATAGAATGCAAGACATCCGGATTAAAGATAGGGAATCAAGTAACCAGGAAATCCTTAATAAAATTAACAACTACGAAAAACTTAGCAGAGAGTTAAAAAATAAGAGAGAAACCAGGAAGCAATTAGAAGCTGAAAAATTTCGCTTACTTGAAGCGCTGATCTTCGAACAAGACTCGATGGAAGCAACTCTAGCGCAACGAACTAATATTATCCACAAATATCTTGACATTATTTATAAATTTATAGAAAAAGATTACCCGGTAAAAAAGTTCGAACGACTAAAAACTATTAACAACCTTCAGAGTGAATTGAAAAAGAACTCCCTATCACCGAGTCTTATGGAAGAATTTTATAATATTCTGCATAATGAAATAGCTCTATCGCAAGAAGATCAAGTTAGAACAGAAGTCATAACCATTTTTAATGATGACATAGAAGTATTGACCTTTAATATCGGAAGAATTGGATATTATTTTATAAACGAGGATAGAAAATTGGCGGGCATATTTTCACCAAACCTACAAGAATGGAAATTAGTCGATTTCGAAATTTATGCAGACAATTTCAAAGAAGCAATCGACACAATCGAGAATAAACTAAGTGGAAGATACATTATTCTACCCGTTGAAGTTTCGAGCAAAGCTAATGTTGAGTAAATACTACACACTTATTGTCACTTTTATTTCCTTGATGCAAAATTCAGAGACTCTTTTGGCAGAACCAAGTCCGCTCGACAAAATTAAAGAAAATTCATTCAGATCTATAGCCGAAGAAAAACTTAGAAATGAAGCATTCTTGAAAAAGATAAATGTCTTACTAGCTGATACAAAAAAGCAGATCGAAACCGAAGAACACCTTATAGATAAAACGAGATCGGAGTTAAAAAAATACAAAAACTCTAAGCATGATGACTTATTTTTTCCCCCAAAAACAATCAGTCTAGGTCAAAATCTTAATTTACTTAATAAGTCTTATCTAATTAAAAATTCAGCAATGTCTTCTGATATTATATCAATATCGAATCGAATTTTTCTATCAGAGGGTCACTATGCCACAGACCGGACAGGTAATGAATTAATCTCGGATTCCAAAATCAAATCAAATAAAATCATAGAAAAAAATGCTTCCAAATTTAACCCAGCATCCCATGAAGAGCAACCACTTGGCGTAATCATAGGATATAAACCAGATTCAACACCGACTAAAACTAATCAAAATAAAACTGTCTCTATTTCACTATTAGAATTCATCAAACAAGGCGGCCTAGTGGGAGGGATAATCATTTTAAGCGGGTTAATAGTTGTGATTCTCGGGATATTGAATTACCGAGCACTACATAAGTTTAATCAATTGTTTGAAGAACCAGAATCAGTGAGAAACGCAGTCTTTGGTAAATTTGAATCAAAAGAAAATAATCAAAACAACCTTGAACAAAACGAACTCTTACTTAGTAAAATTTTACATGAACAATCGACAAACCTAAGAGGTACTATTGACTATATAAGATTCATTGCCACAATTTCACCGATGTTAGGATTGCTCGGGACTGTCAGTGGGTTAGTGATTACCTTCCAAGCTTTCAACCTGTCCGGGAGTAACGAAAGCACAATTGTAGCCGCAGGAATATCAAAAGCCCTGACAACAACTATCCTTGGGTTGATTGTTGCGGTTCCCTCCCTCCTTCTGTTCACGTTATTATCAAGCAAAGCAAAGTCAATTGAAGAGGGCCTAGAACAAATTGCTTTTGAAATAATGCTAAACTTAAATGATAAGTAATTTTCTACCTAATCAAATTTTTAAGATTCAATATATTTTCCAAAACGGCGGATTAATAATGATTGTAATTTTTGGTCTAGCCTTTACCATATGGGCTTTGCTACTACTCGATTTTTTCAAGAAGGGATATCGAAATTATAACTCGCCTCATAAATATACAAAACCTCTAGATTTCATCCCAAAAAAAAGAATTGCCGACAATGGAAAAAATAAAGTATTAGTAAAAACTCTCATATCAATTTGCCCTTTGATTGGCCTACTTGGTAGCACAACGGGAATGGTAACGGTTTTTAATATTATTGAATTATATGGCACTGACGCACCCCAAGTTGGGCTATCACTTCCAAGGGTAGTGATTCCAACGCTAGTTTCTCTTATAGTATCTTTATCAGGACTAGTTGGGTTAAAAATGATAGAAAAAAAACACAAACTACATTATCGAGTCAATCAAGATGAGGTTTAAAAATAGAAAAAATGACCAGGACGACTTAACAATAGATCTTACACCGCTTCTGGACGTTAGCTTTATTATCCTTATATTTTTCATTCTAACTACTACATTTATCGAGGAGAAGAGATTAGCCATTGAAAAGCCAAAATCAAACAGTGTGCAAACCGGGCAAAATACCGAGATCAAGATAGCTATAGATAAAAATAATTCTCTATATTTTAAAAACAAACTAATTGATCCAGGTTCACTTAGAGAAAAACTAAAAAACGAATTGCAAAATACGCCAATGAGTTCCTTGGTTATAGAAGCCGATAAAACCAGTGAATTATCAATTTTCGTGTTAGTAGTTGATACCGCAAAATCTCTAGATATTCAGGACATAACAATCAGTACAGATAGAAATTAGCATAATTCATGTCAAAATCTATGAAAAGAAACAGTTTTATACTCCTTATGTCCTCATTAATCACGTTGTTTTTATTTCTTATTGCTGGAAACTTGATTTCAGTAGAAGAACCCGCATTAACATCCATAAATATTAATTCGATAAATTTTTCTCAAGCTACTGGGGGTAAATCTGAAATTAAAAATAATATACCAGCCAAACAACCTATAAACCCAGTAAAAACGGGGAGTAAAAATGATCTCAATTCTAGTTACTCCCACTCCAAAACGACTCCTTCCAAATTTTATCATTATCCAAACGAGAAAATTGCAAATCAGAAAACTATACTCTCACTTGAAGGGGATTATTTCCCACTTTTCAAATTAAAACCGGATTACCCCTCGCATGCGCTTGCAAGAGGACGGGAGGGCGTATGCTTAGTTAATTACACCATAAATACTGATGGAACTGTTGATGATATATCTGTTGTTGAGTCAGAATGCGACCCTTTGTTTCGTAATACATCAATCCAAGCCGCAAAATCTTTCGTTTACAAACCAAGAATTAAAAATGGTATGCCCCTAGAAGTACAAAATGTAAGGAATAAATTTGTATTCAGAATTCTTAAAAATTAATCTAGTTTTGGCCCTAGTTTTAATAACAGTACCAGCAGAAATAACCCTGGCTTTCGATAAGAATAATAGTTCGATAGAAAGCTATTCACCCGGCGTGCTTGCTATAATTCGTGAAAATGAAAAGCTTTTAGACCAAAATTTAAACCACAAAGTAATTAAAAATCTAAAGCTATTAGTCGAAAAAAAAAGTCTTAATAACTTCGAAAAGTGTAGTTTGTATTTTATATTAGGAACAGCATATTTTAAGTTAAATGATATCTTAAATTCTAATAAAATGTTTCTAAATGTTCTCGCGTTCGAACGTATTCCACTTTTATTACATATAGAGTCCTTGAAGAGATTATCGGTCCAAACATTAAATTATAATCAAAAGGAATACGTAAAAATTAGGATTAGGGAAATTAACAGCAAACAGAATAGCTCTGACCTACTTATTGGACTTGCTAAATTTTTTTATGATTGCATGGAATTTGATCAGGCAATCGAAATATTAGATGCAGTTGCTAGTAAAAATGGAAATCTGACAAGCGCCCAGATAAATAAACTAAATGAACTTTTATTCTTATCATATATCGGTGACTCTGATCTAGGCCAAGCTTTACAATTAATTGAACTCACCGTGGAAAGAGAGCCTAACAAAAAAAATTTTAGGCGTCTGGCTTATATCTACGCCCTAATTAATGATAAAGCCAATCATCTAAATATCTGGGAAACTATGTACGATAACTTCCTGTTAGACAATTACGAAACGAAGTATTTTTATGAGCTTTTATTAAAAAGAGGTTTTTACTTAAAAGCCCGACAAGTATTTTCTTACGGAGTAAAAAATAATTATTTTAATCTGAGAGATAAAAAACATGGGGATTTACAGAACAAGTTGATAGACCAATTTATACTAAACAAAAATTCGTGAAAAATCACTGTCAGCAACGTAGATGGGTTTGATGATTATTCTTATTCATCGAGGATCGACTGAATTTTTTTAACTAAATATCAATCGATTGGAACTTGAAAAGACATGCCGTCGAGCTCTTCCGTTATTTCTATTTGACAGGACAATCTAGAAAGACCGTCGATTTTGTTATCAACAAATTCCAAAGTTTCCTCTTCAATCTCTGACACGTCCGATAGTTTATCAGTTTGGTTAGTTTCGACGTAAACGTGACAAGTTGCACAGGAGCAACCCCCACCACATTCGCCTAAAATTCCTGGAATCTGATTCTCTAGGGCGGTTTCCATTAATGACCAACCTACTTTAGCATCAACTTTTTTGATAATTAAATCATTGGTATCCTTAAATATAATTTTTGGCATCTATATCTCTTAGCTTTTACATACTGGAATAATTAGGCCCACCGCTTCCTTCCGGAACACACCACGTAATATTTTGACCAGGATCCTTGATATCACATGTTTTACAATGCACGCAATTTTGAGCATTTATTTGGAGTCTTTTAGTTGATCCTTCGTTCACGTACTCATAAACCCCTGCTGGGCAATAGTTCTGCTCAAGCCCTGCATACAACTTTAGGTTATTCTCCAACGCCATTTCTGGTTGTTTTAAAACCAGATGACAAGGTTGGTTTTCTTCATGATAAGTATTGGACAAAAAAACAGAAGAAGACTTGTCAAAAGTTACTTTTCCATCTGGTTTGGGGTAACTTATTGGTTTCGAGTGTTCAGCCTTCTCTGTTTGCAAATGATCCGCCTTATTAGAAAAAGTCCAAGGGGCCTTACCGCGAAAAATATAAGTATCAATTGCTGAATATACCATAGCGAATATCAAGCCCCATTTAAACGAAGGCTTGATATTTCTAACTTTATGCAGTTCGTCCCATAACCAGCTCTCTTGCAGTTTATTTTGAAAACTTTTTATCTCTTTATTAGCCCAACCATTAAGTGCTTCTTCAAAAACGCTTTCGGCTGCTAAGATTCCTGACTTCATTGCAGTGTGTGTTCCCTTAATTTTCGGTACGTTTAAAAATCCGGCAGCATCACCTATGATTAGTCCACCTGGAAAAGACAGTTTAGGTAGAGACTGTATCCCCCCTGCGCTAATTGCTCTTGCACCATATGAAATTCTCTTTGCACCATCGAATAGTTTTCGAAATTTAGGATGGGTTTTAAATCTCTGCATTTCTTCGAAGGGACTTAAGTGAGGATTTTTATAATTCAAGCCTAGTACGAAACCCACAGACAGCAGATTCTCACCGTAGTGATACATCCACGAGCCACCGTATGTTGTTAGATCCATTGGCCATCCTGCTGTGTGAGTAATTTGACCGGAAACAAAGTTAGCGGGATCCAGTTGCCAGACTTCTTTAATGCCAATTCCATAGACTTGCGGATCACAATCTGTTCTTAACTTAAATCTATCAAATAATTTTTTTGTTAATGAACCTCTACAACCTTCTGCAAAGATAGTCTGTTTGCCTCGCAATTCAATTCCGGGCTCGAAATTATCACCCTCTGAACCATCTTTAGTCCGGCCCATGTCCCCAGTAATCACTCCCTTGATACTGCCATCAGTATCAAGGGATAAGTCTGAACCAGAGAAACCAGGAAAAATGTCGACACCTAGCTCTTCCGCTTGCTCCCCAAGCCATCTGCACAAATTTCCTAAACTTGTAATATAGTTGCCTTTATTATGCATTTGGGGCGGAGTCGGAACTCTCAAAGCAAATCTTTTTGATAAAAGATAAAACCTGTCCGACTTAGCAGGAGTCTCAAGCGGGGCACCCCGGGATTTCCAGTCTGGTATCAGTTCATCTAATGCTTTTGGTTCCACTACCGCTCCCGATAAGATGTGCGAGCCAATTTCAGAACCCTTCTCAACTAAACAAACGGATAAGTCTTTCCCAGACTTATCGCAAAGCTGCTTAAATTTAATAGCAAAGCTGAGTCCTGCTGGACCACCGCCAACTACTACAACATCGTATTCCATCACTTCTCTGTCTACCATATTAATCGCCTGATAAAATCCATACTTACGCTAATCAGATAGTTGCTCAGACATCTCTGGGACTTCTTTAAAGAGATCGCCAACCAAGCCATAATCTGCGACTCCAAAAATCGGCGCTTCTTCGTCTTTATTGATTGCAACAATAACTTTAGAATCCTTCATCCCCGCAAGATGTTGAATTGCCCCGGAAATTCCAACAGCAATGTATAATTGGGGTGCTACTATTTTACCAGTCTGGCCTACCTGATAATCATTAGGTACATATCCGGCATCAACAGCTGCTCTGGACGCACCGACGGCGGCACCCAATTTATCAGCAAGTTTTTCAATAATTGCGAAATCCTCGGAACTACCCACACCTCTTCCGCCAGACACTATAATTTCCGCAGCGCCGAGTTCAGGCCTGTCGGATTTAGTCAACTCCTCTTTGACGAATTTAGAAAGCTGAGGGCTGTCTGGGGCGTTAACATTCACGATAGACGCTTCAGAATCAGCCATTCCAACCGGCTCAAACGCAGTAGGCCTAACGGTCAAGACTTTAATGTCGTCTTTAGATTTTACGGTAGCAATAATATTACCCGCATACATTGGACGTTTGAACGTTTCTTGATCAACGACCTCGATGACGTCAGAAACTTGAGCCACATCAATCAATGCTGCTACCCGAGGCATAAAATTTTTTCCGCTAGTAGAAGAAGCCGCAATTATAAACTGGTACTCTGCTGATTCTTTTACCACCACGGAGGCTAGATTTTCGGCCAATCCATCTTTAAGTGACTCAGAATCGCAAAGTTTGACTGAGTTCACACCTTCTATCGCTGAAGCCTCCTTCGCTACGTCAGCGCAACCACTACCCGCGACCAAAACATCAAGATTGGAGGGGTTTAAAAATTGTCCAGCGGCAACCGCGCTTTGAGTCACAACCGACAATTTTTTGTTATCATGTTCAGCAACAATTAAAACGTTCATAATCTATATCACCTTTGCGTCATTTTTTAATTTATCAAGTAATTGCCCTACATCATCGACTTTAACGCCGGCCTGGCGTTCTGGTGGCTCAGCCACGTTCACTAATTCCAGTCTGGGGGTGATATCAACACCCATTCCTTCTGGTGTCAGTACTTCCAGGGGTTTTTTCTTTGCCTTCATTATGTTGGGCAGTTTAACATAGCGAGGTTCATTCAATCTAAGATCTGTGGTTATTATTGAGGGTAATTTTAAGTTAAGAGTTTGTATTCCTCCATCAATTTCTCTCGCCACAATTGCTTCCCCATTCTCTACCTCTAGATTGCAAGCAAAGGTACCTTGCGACCATCCTAACAAAGCAGACAACATTTGCCCGGTTTGATTCGAATCATCGTCTATGGCTTGTTTCCCTAGAATGATTATGTCTGGTTTTTCTTTTTCAGCGATATTAGCGAGGATTTTGGCAACGGAGAGAGGCTGAACATTGGTTTCCGTCTCTACCAATATACTCTTATCTATTCCCATAGCCATAGCGGTTCTAAGGGTTTCTTGAGCTTGTTTTGGCCCAATCGAAACAGCTATTGTCTCTGTCGCTACGCCTGCTTCTTGTAATTTAACGGCTTCTTCAACCGCAATTTCATCGAATGGATTCATAGACATCTTCACGTTCGAAAGTTCCACGTCCGTTCCGTCAGCTTTCGGCCTTGCTTTGACGTTGTAGTCTATAGCCCGCTTTACCGCCACTAAGATTTTCATAAAAACTCCTGCGATTGATCTACCGTTTTGTGTGTGATCGTATTAGTTATTATTTGATTTATATTACCAATAACGAGATACTTCTCCAAATTTGAATTTTCGTGATACAATTTAATCTTTAGTTAATTTGTAATCTATTAAAAAATATACGCTTAATAAGGCAAACTCGCTCAACTATATAACTAAAAGAAGTTTCTGTTTATATCAAAATTTTCAGACTATAAACCTTATAAGGAATCTCAATGGCAACTTTGGCAAAAAACACTCAAACCTCTCCTAACTCAAGCGCCGAACAGTCTTTCAACTGGGAAGACCCTCTGTTGCTTTCGGAAATGCTTACAGAAGAAGAAAGACTGATTGACACCGCTGCTAAAGATTTTTGCGAGGGTGAACTTCTACCGGGGATTACTCTGGCCCACAGACACGAAAAGTTTGATCGACAGATTATGAATAAGTTCGGAGAAAACGGCTTCTTAGGCTCTACAATTCCGGAAGAATACGGGGGCGCCGGGCTTAACTACGTAGACTATGGGCTAATCGCTAAAAATGTCGAATCAATAGACTCAGGGTATAGGTCCGCGATGAGCGTGCAAAGTAGTTTAGTTATGCATCCAATCTATGCCTTTGGAACAGAGTCGCAGCGACAAAAATATCTGCCAGAATTGGCAACAGGTCGAAAGGTTGGAGCTTTCGGTCTCACTGAGCCAGACCACGGCTCTGACCCGTCAAGCATGCAAACATCTGCTTCAGTAAGCTCGGGTGGATACGTCCTCAATGGCTCAAAAATGTGGATATCTAACTCACCGATAGCAGATGTTTTTGTAGTTTGGGCTAAAGAATCAGGTCAAATAAGAGGTTTTATTGTGGAACGATCTATGAAGGGACTTTCTACGCCAAAAATTGAGGGTAAATTTTCTCTTAGAGCATCGATCACGGGTGAAATAGTGCTTGATGATGTTTTCGTCCCTGAAGAGAATCTGTTACCAAACGTCACGGGATTGAAAGGGCCATTTAGCTGTCTCAACCGAGCTCGTTACGGAATCGCCTGGGGTGCTATGGGCGCAGCTGAATTTTGTTGGAAACAAGCAAGACAGTACGTTCTCGACAGAAATCAGTTTGGACGACCTCTTGCTGCTAACCAGCTTGTCCAAAAAAAACTGGCAGATATGCAAACAGAGATAACATTGGGTTACCAAGCTGCATTACAAGTTGGAAGACTAATTGACAAAGGAAAAGCAGCACCTGAAATGATTTCGTTAATTAAACGTAACAATTGTGGGAAGGCCTTGGAAATTGCACGGATTGCCAGAGACATGTTAGGCGGAAACGGTATTTCAGATGAATATCACATTATCCGTCACGTTTTAAATCTTGAGGCGGTAAATACCTACGAGGGGACTCACGATATCCATGCTTTAATCCTCGGAAGAGCCCAAACAGGAATCCAATCATTTTTCTAATTTTATTGGTTAGTGTTCAAAGAGGTTTCTAAACAACACTTCCAATCGATATTAGCTCTTGGCTAATGATCATTTTCCTAACCTCTGTTGTGCCTGCCCCTATCTCAAGTAATTTATTTCCCCTGTACAGTCGATTTATTTCTGATTCCCAGATGTAACCAGAGCCCCCGTGTATTTGAACGGCTTCATCAAGAATAGAATTAAGCATGTTTGCACAAAACATAATTGACGCAGCCGCATCTGCATGAACCATTCCCCTACCCGCATCCTGACTAGTCGCATAATTAATTTGGTTCAATACCTTAAGGTTGAGAGCTTTCATAGCCTCTAATCCAGCGTACATATCAGCCAGCTTAGATTGAATCATTTGGAAATCAGCTATCTTTTTGCCAAATTGGCAACGTTGACTGGCGTGTTCTAGACTAAGTTGAAGAGCTCTTTCTGCCATTCCCACACAAATTGGTGCAATCACGGCTCGCTCGAAATCGAGACCACTCATAACGATTCCGACCCCCTCATTTACATTGCCCAAAAGATTTTCAACTGGAACTTCACAATTATTAAAAACCAACTCGCCTGTCTGACTCCCCCTAAAACCCATTTTGTTGAGTTTCTGAGCTACGGAAAAGCCTGGAAAATCCTTTTCAACAATAAAAGCGGATATTCCATTCTTACCCAACTCCTTCGCAGTTTTCGCGTAAACTAATAAGACATCTGCGACGGGACCGTTTGTGATATACATCTTTGACCCGTTAAGAACAAAGACATCTCCTCGTCTATCCGCTGTGGTACTCATAGCACCCAAAGCATCAGAGCCGGCTCCAGGCTCCGTCAGTCCGAGCGCACCAATGTGTTGTCCTGAACAAAGAGCAGGTAAATATTTCTTTTTTTGCTCGTCATTACAATTTCTGAAAAGATTATCTAAACACAAGTTCTCGTGGGCGATCCAGCTCAAAGCTAGTGCGTAATTCCATCGCCCAATAGCCTGCGCGATCAATCCACTAGCGAGGACATCCAATCCCTGACCACCAAATTTTTCTGGAATCGTTATTCCGCAATAACCTTGACCGCCGATTTTTGTAAAAATATCCTCTGGCCACCACTCATCTTTATCCATCCTAGAGGCTAAAGGATATAATTCATTCTTAGCAAATTTATCCGCTTGTTCAAAAATGAGCGAATGATGCTCGGAAAGCTTGTAATTCCCATTTTGAGAAGATATTGGTTCGTTCAACTAATTTTCCTTTTTTTGCGCAAAAGTGTACAGTTAGTAGGATATAGAATAATTTAACCAATAACAGTTATAAAGAGATAAATAATGACTTTTTCGATAAACGAAGATCAAATGGCCATAAAACAAGCTATATCCAAAATATGTGACAATTTTTCGCCAGAATATTGGTTGGAACGAGATAGCACTGGGGAATTTCCACAGGAATTCGTAACCGAAGTCTGCGAAGGTGGCTGGTTTGGAATAGCAATGCCAGAAGAATACGGGGGTAGCGGATTAGGTATGACAGAGGCTTCACTTATGATGCAAACAATCACTGAGTCAGGAGCCGGCTACACCGGAGCTTCTTCTGTGCACCTGAATCTTTTTGGACTACACCCCATCGTGGTTTTCGGAACAGAAGAGCAAAAACAGCGAATGCTTCCACCCATGATTAGAGGGGAAGATAATGCTTGTTTTGGAGTCACAGAACCAAATGCGGGCTTGGATACGACTAGTCTTGAGGTGAGAGCTGAAAAATCGGGAGATGGCTATCTAATCCATGGGCAAAAAATTTGGACCTCAATGGCTAAAAGAGCTAATAAAGTATTACTGTTAGCCAGAACAACCCCGAAAGAGCAAGTAAAAAAGAAAACCGAAGGGCTATCTCTTTTTTACACAGACCTTAATAAAGATTATGTCGAGATTCGGGAAATTGAAAAAATGGGAAGAAAAGCTGTTGATTCCAATAGTGTATTTTATGACGGAATGCCAGTTCCTCAAGAAGATCTGATTGGTGATGAGGGGAAGGGATTCCACTATATTCTTCATGGTTTGAATCCAGAAAGAATTTTAATTGCTGCCGAAGCCGTGGGAATCGGCAGAGCCGCATTGAAACGCGCCGTCGACTACGCGAAAGACCGTGTAGTATTTAATAGGCCTATCGGAAAGAACCAAGGAATCGCTCATCCATTAGCCAAAAATTGGATGGAACTCGAAGCTGCTAATTTAATGGTATTCAAAGCTGCGGCCCTATACGACTCAGGCAAGGAATGTGGAGCGGAGGCAAATGCCTGTAAGTACCTCGCAGGAGAGGCAGGGTTTAACGCTTGTGAGCAAGCCGTCTTAACCCACGGCGGTATGGGGTATGCAAAAGAATATCACGTGGAAAGGTTAATGAGAGAGGTAATGATACCCCGAATAGCTCCAGTTAGCAGGGAGATGATTTTCAATTTTATTTCGGAAAAAGTCTTGGGTTTACCTAGATCGTTTTAAATAGGGGGAAAGCAAAATGCGTTTTGGTTTTATGGAAGATTTCAGAAATCCTGTGAAGTGGAGACGGCCATTCACGGAATTTTATCAACAGATATTGGAGCAAGTTAAAACGTGCGAATCACTGGGATACGATAATGTTTGGTTAACAGAACATCATTTTACGGAGGATGGATATAATCCTTCTTTGATGACAACTGCTGCAGGGGTTGCGACAATAACAAAACAAATAAGAATAGGAACGTTTATAGTGATCTTACCTTACCAACACCCTGTTCTTCTTGCCGAAGAAGTCGCTAATGTCGATATACTTTCAAATGGAAGATTCGAGTTTGGTGTAGGTCAAGGATATTCATATCATGAATATAATGCGTTCTGTATGGATCGTTCCGAGAGAGGCCCAAAAACCAGAGAGAGTATTCAACTAATCGAGCGCCTATTCAAAGAAGAAAAAGTCACCCATAGTGGCAAATTTTTCCAAACCCATGAGGCAAAATTATCCCCTAAACCAGTTCAAAGCCCTCATCCTCCAATTTGGATAGGGGGAAGAGGACCTAAGGCTGTAAAAAAAGCAGCTCAAATGGGATACCACTTAATGGCAACAATCGGACCAGATCCAGCACCAGATTATATTGCAGCTCTTGAAGAATCAGGAAAAAATCCAAATGATTATAAAATAGCACAACTAAGGATGGTATATTGCGCAGAGTCTGAAGACCAAGCTTGGGAGGAATGCCAAGACCATTTATTTCATTTGATAGAGTTCTATCATGATATTTTATCAGAAGCGAATGACGCAGATGGGGACGACGCTCCTTTACCTATCAACAAACCTGAAGATATGAGAAATTCAGTTCTTGCTGACCATTTCATGGTGGGTACGCCTAAACAGGTCTCCGAAAAGCTATCCCAATTCCAACTTGACTTCACTTGCACCGATCTCATCATGGGAACACAATTTCCCGGACTAGATCCCAAACTCGGAACCAGAGCCCTAAAACTTTTTGGGGAGAAAGTTATGCCAAAATTTAAAAAATAACATGATTTTATTAAAAACCAATTCAATTAACCGGTGGCAACTATCCCATCTATAATAGAATTATAAAGTTGAGTAATCATCCCGGTCATTTCTTCATTGTTATCACCAGTTGCTTTAAAATTACTCTGATAAGTAACTTCCGTTTTTGTTTCTGAAATAGTTTTTAAGTCAACAAAAGCAAAATAATCCGTGAGTGGCAAAGCATCATTTTCAATTATTGAATATCCAAACAAATCACTGTCACGACTTATTTCAAGTCTTTCTACGACTTTGCCTCCCCCTTGTAGAGTAATATTGCGTAACATACCTATTCCACTTCCGGAGCACTCTACTGAGTCTATCATGTCAGGTAGTAACTTCTTTATTCCGCAAAAGTCATTCAGAGCATCAAAAACGAACTTTCGGGGCAAATCCACTTCTCTTTGAACTAATACTGTATAAGCCATTTATTTTATCTCCCTAAATGTTTTATTTAATCCGAATAGGTTTTAATAAAATCTCTAACTCTGGGGGCAATCTCACCTCGCCATCTAGATCCATTAAACACGCCATAGTGACCAACTCCCTTTTGAACGTAGTCGACTCTCCAGTCATTTGGTATATTTCTACAAAGACCATGTGCTGCTTGTGTTTGGCCAATTCCAGAGATATCGTCCTTCTCGCCTTCCACTGTCATCAAGGCGGTAGACGTAATTGAGCCGAAATCGATTTTTGTACCCCGATAAACAAACTGTTCGTCTGCAATGAGATGCCTCTGAAATACCACATCGATAGTTTCTAGATAATATTCAGCGGGGAGATCCATCACTGCAAGATATTCGTCATAAAATGCTAAATGTGATTGTACCGAGTCGCCATCGCCTTTTACAAGATTGGTAAAGAGCTCTTTATGGGCATGCATGTGTCTACCTAGATTCATTGTCATAAAACCGGTTAGCTGCAAAAATCCTGGATAAACTCTTCTCAAGTAGCCAAGCCTTGGATAAGGGACATGGACAACGACATTTGATTCAAACCAATCTAAAGACTTGGCTTTAGCAAGTCTGTTTGGCTCAGTGGGACTTAACCGCGTATCAATCGGGCAACCCATCAACACCAAAGATTTTGGATTATAATTTGCTTTTAGCTGAGCTGCATGTGCCGTCGCGACTAACGCTGCGGGACCGGGTTGGCTAACCGCTATCAAATGATAATTAGAACCAATGAGCTTCATGAACTGAAGGAGATAATCTACGTAACTTGAAAAATTAAAGCGTCCCTTATACAAAGGTATATCCCTTGCATCCTTCCAATCTGTGAGATAGACATCAAAATCCTCAACTAAAGACTTCACTGTACCGCTCAACAGGGTTGCATAATGGCCTGAGAGAGGCGCTACCAAAAGAATTTTCGGCCTCTTACCCTTGGGCTGGGTGGTAAACTCTAGTAAATCACAAAAATCGAGTCGCAAGACTCTAGACATTTTTACCTTCTTCCCCGGTGGTGATAGATCAGGTATGGACCAATTCGGCTTCACATACTGTCGTGTAGTGCGCTCGAAAACTTGCAACGATGCAGAGTAAGCTTTTACAAAAGAGCAATCGCCCAGTGGATTAAGGGGATTTTCTATCAGAGACCTCTGCATAGAAGAGAGAACCCTCATTGGTTTCATAGCAGCATGGGCAGATTCATAAAACTGGTAAAGCACAACGACTCTCCTAGCTTATTAGACTTAATTATATTGTTTTAT
The DNA here is from genome assembly GCA_036158955.1 of Pseudomonadota bacterium. Taxonomy (GTDB): domain Bacteria; phylum Pseudomonadota; class Gammaproteobacteria; genus TMED69. Next base: position 41,012 of record JAYYFI010000007.1, on the reverse strand, counting down.
TATATTGTGTTCAACATTTTATAGAGATCTTGCTGAGTCTTTACTTTTAGTCAATTATTACTTAAATTTAAATTATTAATTGGAACTTCGGAGATTCTAAAAATGCATGTAGGCATGTGTTCTATTTTCCAAAATCCCGGTAATGCCATCAGTGATCAACTCGTTTATTCAAATGAGGTTAAACTAGCCGAATTTGCAGAACCGTTAGGTTTCGAGTCAATATGGACTGTAGAGCATCACTTTACTAATTACACTATGTGCCCAGATCCAATGCAGTTTTTAACCTATATGGCAGCTAAAACTAAAACAATCAAACTTGGCTCAATGGTAGTTGTCCTTCCTTGGCATGATCCTATAAGAATTGCCGAACAAATTTCTATGCTAGATACTTTATCCAATGGACGCCTAATTCTAGGTCTGGGCAGGGGGGCTGGTAGAATTGAGTTCGACGCATTTAGACAGGATATGGAAGACTCAAGACAAAGGTTTGTAGAGAGCGCCGAATGCGTTTTACATGGCTTAGAAAATGGAGTTTGCCAATACGAAGGTAAATTTGTTATTCAGCCAAAAGCGGCGATAAGGCCACTACCCTCAGCTTCTTTCAAGGGCCGTACTTACGCTGCAGCTGTGTCACCCGAGTCTATAGAAATAATGGCAAAACTCGGGATAGGCTTATTAGTAATCCCACAAAAACCGTGGGATCAAGTAGAGAGAGAAATTGATAATTACAATAAGATTTATAAAAAACTGAACAATCAGGATCCGCCAGCACCTCTTCTCGCAGGGTGGACAATTTGCCATGCTAACAAAAATACGGCAAAAAAATTAGCAGAAAAATACATTGGGGGTTATTGGCAAACCGTGCTTGATCATTATAGTTTCAATACAGACCACCTTAAAAATCAAAAGGGCTATGAATATTATGGCAAATTCGCCGAAAGCATGAAAAAAACAGGAATTAACGGTGCAATAGAGTTTTTCATGGGATTGCAAACCTGGGGAACGCCCGAAGAATGCTACCACAAAATCGAAAAGAACTGCGCTCGGATTGGCGCAGAAGCTTATATAGGAGTATTCAGTTTCGCTGGCATGCCGTTTGAAATAGCTCAAGCAAATATCCAATTATTTGCACAAGAAGTGTTGCCAAAACTTAAAGCTAAAAGCATTATCGGAAATATTGATTGGGCAGCCTGATACGAAAAAAAATAGCTCTGCTGTTTAGTTTAACAATCATACTGAATCTGATCGCCTTAAACACCTTCTCTGATCCCTTTGAAACTAATTTAGAGCAACTTAACGAACTAAGTCCACAACCCGGTGCGAACATTAACTCTAAAAATTTCAAATATTTTAAAAACCTAATTGATCCAGACATCGCTAAATTCATCCTCAAAGATCATTTTTCTATGCAAATCGGAGCGCCTATCTCTATAAAGCCACACCCAGCTTTTATTTTTGCAACTAGACAAGGTAGATCCAAGGTTACTTTGTCGAAGAAAAAAACAGAATTACTCAATTTTTCATCTGGGCTCCCTTTTTACGAGCGGCCAAACCCAAGCGACCCAGATGCTGGAATTAAACTTGCGTTCAATATGCGTTATGCTTATTTGGGGGATAACGGCTACATTCCCGAAATGAAATGGCGCCTTATGGATTGGACGAAAGAAACGTTGGATTTCGATATGGAATTCTCCATGAAATTAATGAGATTCCTATTTAGATCGGTTCGAACACCCATGCCTGAAATTAAACAAAATAGAACTGACGCCTATGGAGCAGCTTTCCTAACTGCACTCGATGCAGGCAGCTATTCCGGCCTACAAGCTCTTATTTATGCCAATAGAAATGAAGCCAAACCACTGAATGGATGGGTTTACGTTCCGCAACTTGAGAGAACCCAGACACTGGCATCCTTTCGAAACGATGACTCAATGTTCGGAAGCGATATTCTGCCAACTGATTTTTTATCTTTCTCTGGATCTTTGGCAGAATTAAAATGGAATTATCTCGGGACGACCTATCTAATTCTCCCACTGTATGAACACGATGCCTTAGAAAATACTGGCCAAAAATCAAGTGATCCAAATTATTATCACGTAAAATTTGGTGGTAAAGCATCGTGTTTTCCAGAAGTCGAATGGCAAATAAGAGAGGTGCATATCCTTGAAGGAATTCAAAAAAATTCTACTAAAAGAGCTCAAAGAAGAATATTCTACCTAGACGCGCAAACTCATGTTCCAATGATTTGGAAGATCTATGGCCAAAACAACAAGCTCTGGAAAATTATCATAAGTGCATATTCAAGCTCTGAATCTCACCTCCCCGAAAATACCGGAACATTTGCTCCAATCGGCACAGCATTCTCCACAATTGATATTCAAACTAATAGATGCACCACGATTAATATGCTAACTTTCATAAATTCCGACAAGGTTGAGATCAGGGATTTTAATGTGGCAAGGATGACTTCTGGTAAAAGATTTAGATAAATAACCATTAGTGTTAAATTGTTATGGTCTCATAAAAACAAATGATTGTTGAGGAGGACTAAGGACATGGAATTTAGTTTGCACATTCAAACACGCATAAAAGATTGGGAAATAATTAAAGAGCTAGAACTTATGGGTTATGACTCAGTTTGGGTGCCCGATACCCAAATGATGTGGAGCGATTGCTATTCCACTATGGCATTGGCTGCACAGAACACAGACAGAATAAAAATTGGAACAGGGGTAGCCATAGCCGGAACTCGAATCGCCCCAACCACGGCAGCCGCCATCTCCTCAGTGAATGCGTTAGCACCAGGGAGGGTCTTCTTAGGAATTGGCACTGGACACACGGCAATGCGAGTTATGGGACAAGATCCTTTGCCAGTCACCGAGTTTCGTGAATATTTAAGAGTGGTACGGTCTATGCTCAATAACGAGGAAACGGAATATACCTACAGAGACAAAACTACATCCATTGTGTGGCAAAATCACGGTGAAGGTTTCCGTAATACAGACAATAAAATTCCAATATTTGTAGCAGCTAATGGACCTCGTGCTCTTAGGACAGCTGGTATGTATGGAGATGGTCTAGTTTCTATTTTTAATGAACAAAAAGATGTCCTGGAATTTAATTTAAGTAAGGTCAAAGAAGGTGCGAAAATAGCGAATCGCCAACTTGATAACTATCATACTGTATCTTTAACAAATGCCGTCATCTTAAAGGCTGGGGAAAAACTTACCGATGAATCGGTAAAAGAAAGAGCCGGCTCTTGGGTAGTAACAGCCTTACATTTTGTGTATGAGGTCTGGAGGTACACAAAAGATGACTCAGTAGTTCCTAATTACATGAAAGATATTTGGGAAGAATACAATGATCACGTAAAGCAATTCGATCTTCCTGAAGACAAATGGCATCAAAGAATACATGATGGACACTGTAGTTATGTTCCCAAAGGGGAACATCGGTTCGTTACTCCCAAAATGATCGAAGGAACATCAATTGTCGGCAGCCCATCTGAAATTGCAGAGAAATTAAAAGCAGCCGAAAAAAATGGCCTAAAGGAAGTGAGCTTATTGCCTCCACTAAAACACATCAGAGAGATAGCGAACGACTTTGCTAATGAAATTATTCCCCTTTGCCAAAAATAACTTTCCCTACTGCCTAAAAATTAAGCCGTTGGTAATGATCTTTACATTACTAGGCTTTTGTATTGCCCATCAATTTTGTTTCGCTTCGCAAAAAGTCCACTTAACCGGTCATTGGAAACTGGAACCGAAACAAAGCTCTGTTCCTGAAGACGAGTTTAAAGGGAAGCTGAGGACTGTAGCTCTAAAATGGAAAGCTCGTGAAGACAAAGGGCTTCCTGACGGCCCATACAAAGAACGTTTAGCCGACTATGAGAAACAACATTTAGATAGTCAAAAAAGAAAAAGTGCAAAAAATTTGAAGCGCCTTGGGTTACTTCTCCCCTTGATAAACTGCCACTCCTTACAAATAAGAAAAACCGAAAACCATCAAGTTGCGCAATTTATATTTATTTATGACGGTGTACTAGAAAGAAAGTTTACGATTAGTAGTTCTGGCAGAATATTCTCCGCTAAAGGAAATGAACTTTCAGAAAATATTTTTGGATACACACTGGCATACTTCGATGAAAATAAATTGGTCTTAGAAACGGACACATATGATGGCCATCGTGTTAAAGAAGAGTTATTGGCCTATACAAATAAATTAGAGTATAAACAAACTTTTGATTCTTTCATACTAACTAAAAAAGTTACCATTACAAAATTATTTGCGAAAAAAACTGTCCTCTAGTTCTTCTCGAAATTCAGGATGGGCAATATTAATCAATGACTCTGCCCGTTTTTTTAAGGAAGCACCACGCAAACGAGCCACCCCAAATTCAGTTACCACATAATCAATACTAAATCTAGGTGTTGTTACTACAGCGTCAACTAGCGATGGTACTATCTTTGAGCGTTTATTATTTTTTGTTGTTGAAGGCAATGCCATAATTGACAAACCGCCTTTTGACCAAGAAGCAGCCTCAATATAATCTAAACTGCCCCCAACTCCACTGACTTGTTGCCCGTTTATTACTTCACCATTGGCTTGCCCATTAAGGTCTATTTCAATTGTAGAATTAATCGAAACAAATCTGTCAATTTTTGATAAAGCTACAACATTATGTGTCTTCTCGATTCGAGCGAGCTCAACGGCGTCATTTTTATGAATTTCTCGATAAAGGAGATGGTTACCTGCTATTTCACCCGTAATAACTTTACTAGTACCATTTGTAGCCTCGATAAAACTTAAAAGCCCATTTGAGATTATTCCAGTAAAAATAGACACACCATTTATTAAAGCAAGCTTCTCAGTAATTCTGTCAGGTATTCCGCCTATTCCTACTTGTACGGTAGCACCCTCTGGAATCAAATCGAGGACATTATTCACTATTTCGCTATCTCTCTCCTCTCCACCACCAGTATCATATATTAATAAATCACTATCAGACTCATATGCAAAATCAATCTGACCTATATCAATTGCACTATCGCCAAACGTGACCGGCATATTATGGTTAAGCTCAGCCACAACGACATTTGCTTGATTGATAAAATGTGGGTTTGGACCCACTGAAAGTCCCAAATTAATAGAACCATCTTTCTGAGGAAGAGAGGCCTGAACAACCACCACGTCGGGCTCGATTGCCTGCTTTCGCCCAACTACTTTAGTAAGGTCACCCAGTCTTAACGGAATCAAATCTACCCGCCTTGTATTTTCGTTGAAATAATTTCTTAACCCCATCCCAGCCTGCCAAGTAGAATATTTGAATATCGTATTCAATCCCTCACTTAGATAGGGGTACTTCCCTAAAGACAGTCCTGACAAAATCTCTAAATTTGAAAACTCACCAATAGATTTCACAAATTCATCATAAAAGCTGGCAGCATTAGCACAACCTCCGGGCATAATAATATTCCTCGACCCTTTAATTTTTCTTATTATTTCTGCGGGATTGGTTATTTCCAACTTGCCACCTTCTTCTTATTTTAATAAATCCATGACTGAATGAATCTAGCTACTGATCAAGCTCGAGAAGCTTTTTCTAAATAAAATATCAATGTTGTTTAGTTTATATTAAAATAACCAAATCGACTAGGAAGGTTACTTAGAGGAGAGGAAAATAGTGTTTGGACTAGAGCCTTTGCAATTTTGGGGATGGGTTTTCTTAAGCTTTTATCTAGGATTAATGATTGTCTTCGGTTTTGTAGGAATGAATCGCATAAAAAATAGCGATGATTTTGCAACCGCAAGGTCTAGTTACGGGCCAATTTTCCTAGCCTTCGCATTGACTGCTACGACAGCTAGTGGAGCGACATTCCTAGGGCTGCCAGGGTTGGCATACACAAGCGGCTTATCCTGCTTAGTCTATGCGTTCGTATATCCTATGGGAGTTTATATTGGAGTAATTGTATGCTTACATGGAGTCAGACGCGCAGGTGACGCATTTGGAAGTAGATCAATTCCAGAATACCTTGGCGATAGATTCGATTCCGACATTGTAAGATTATTAGCAGCTTTATTTTCCATACTCTTATTATTTTACTTAGCAGGGCAATTGCTGGCGGGCGCAGTTATGTTCACAGAGATGCTTGGGCTGAAAGTGCTGCCTGCTCTAGGCGTTACGGCTCTTATAGTTATGTTTTATATAGTTCTCGGCGGAGCACATGCCGATATTTTAACTGATGGGGTGCAAGGAGCTTTAATGCTTATTTTAGCTTGCGCAGTTGTTTTTATGTTTTTTTCCGGATTTGGAATAGAAGGCGGTTTCAGCGGAATGCTGGATACTCTTGAAAAAACTGATCCAGATTTAGTCACAGTACTTCATCCGTCATTTCCACTCTATAACTCTAAATGGGACATTTTTGCTATTTTTGTTGCGCATCTGCCTTTAGGATTATTACCTCATATAGGTAATAAACTTTGGGCACTTAAAAACGATCGGGATCAAATTAAATTTATAAGTATTGCTTTCGCTTTTGGAATGTTATTACCTGCCATGACATTGGGCGGAATTCTATCCCGTGCAATACTAGGTGACTCTTTGTTCGCTGACGGAGCAAATCCAAATCAAGCAATACCCCAATTATTTATTGCCACTCTACCCGCGTGGGCCGCGGCTTTCATCTGCGCTGGCGTTCTTGCTGCCGTGATGTCTACAGCGGACGGCCTTGTCGTAAGTACAGCTCAAATATTTGCTAACGATATATATAGACGAACAATAGCCCCTAAAATTTCTTCAAACTTAGATTCCAAAAAGATCGACTCCATAAGTTTGTTGATCAGCAGAATTGCGACAGTGATCATACTGATAGTTGCAATTTTAATCGCTTCCTATGCAAGGAATACTAATATAGCCTTACTGGTTTGGATTGGAGTCGGCGGTATGATGGCAGCAACAGCTGCTCCAATGTTCTTAGGTGTGCTTTGGAGAAGAGCAACAAAAGCCGGCGCACTAGTTGGCTTTATTGTAGGAGGGAGCGTTTTTCCAATTATCTACGCAAAGTTGATAAATCCGAATTGGTTCAGTCATTCTGATTTCTTATTTCAGTCAGTAAATTGGCTTTCTTATCAGGCAAGCAACCCTTTTTCATGCGCTACGATTGCGTCTATCATATCTTTAATATCTATGGTAACCGTATCGCTATTGACCAAACCACCCAGCGATGAACATCTACAACGAGTTTTTGGCAATAATTCAGTATAGAACCAACATGTCAGAGAGAATAGATTAGGAATTGAGCTCTTTATTTCGAAGTTCTTTTCTCATTATTTTCCCCGTGGTAGTCATTGGTAGAGATTTAACAAACTCTATTTCTTTTGGCACCTCATGTTTCGCCAATTTTTGTCTAACGAAATTTTTCAATTCTTCTTTAAGCTCCTCATTGTCCTCGTAACCATCACTTAAAATAATAAAAGCTTTTATAATTTCAGTGCGCACTGGATCCGGCACACCAATGGCAGCTGCTATTTGAACGGCCTTATGTTTAATTAAAGCATCTTCAATTTCACTTGGACCTATTCTATATCCTGAACTAGTGATAACATCATCAGCTCGCCCATGAAACCAAAAATACCCCTCCTCGTCCATATGCCCCAAGTCGCCAGTGATTAACCAATCGCCAATAAATTTTTCTTTTGTGGCTTCCGGTTTGTTCAAATAACCTAAAAGCATTACCGGATCTGGCCGCAGACACGCAATATGCCCCTCCTCTCCTGGCGGCTGTTCGACACCTTTGTCGTTGATAATTTTAACAACAGAGCCTGGTGTTGGTTTTCCTAATGAACCAGCCTTAATAGGAAATAGATTGCCATTATTACCTAAAATCACGTTACATTCCGTTTGACCAAAACCTTCATGTAGCATTAGTTTCAATTCTTTCTGAGCCCACTCCAGCAAAGAAGCGCCTACAGCCTCTCCCCCAGACAATACAGCTCTTAGTTTTAAGGAATATTTCGAAAGAGGTGCATCGACTTGCTTCATTAATTTAAGCATTGTAGGAGTCAGAAGTGCCAGGGTAACCTCATGCTGTGCAAGGATCCTATAAGCATCCTCGGCATCAAACCCCTTCATTGCAGTTGCAACTACCTTGCAACCATGAAACCATCCGGGCATAAGAATATCCATTAGACCCGCCATCCAAGCCCAGTCAGCCGGAGACCATAAGGCATCCCCATCTTTTGGAAAAAAATCATAAATAAATTCGAGACTAGGCATATGGCCCAGCATCATTCGATGTGGTTGAACTGAACCTTTTGGCATGCCGGTTGTACCAGACGTATAACTTATCCAAGCCACATCTTCTGATTTAGTCACAACATTGGTGAAGCTGGTACTTTGATCTTCTATAAGCTTCCAAAAGTTACCTGCTACATTGGTGCTCGTGTCAGTCAAAATAATATGTTCAAGATTCGGACAATCCTTTTTTATTTCAGACACCTTCTGATAATTTGCCTCATCGGTAATAAGAATTTTTGTCTTACAATCATTTAGACGATATTTAATAGCATCAGATGCAAAAAGGACCGAACAAGGACTTGATATGATCCCGGCCTTCCAGCAACCTACATGAGCTATTGCGCACTCCGGATCCTGCGCGAGCAATAATGTGACTACGTCTCCCTTTTTGAGCCCTAAATCAGTAAAAAAATTTGCCAATTGATTTGCATATCTTTGAATATCATGAAAATAAAAAATCTTTTGTTTTTTCTGGGCATCCTCATAAACTAAAGCTACTCTATCTTTATCTTCGACCCATCTATCACAAACATCATAAGCAATATTATATTCCTCGGGTATGTCCCATTCAAAATTGTTATAAACTGTATCGTAGGAATTGCCCTGATTTAAAAGGCTTGTTGACATTTGGGTTCCTCCTTCAAAATTAAAATCATCTAAATTTTCTAAGCGAATTTCATTTAATAAGTTATAATACTATAAATTCACAGGTTCAAACCAATAAATTAATTCGAGATATTTCCGAGAACCTAACCACTTTGTATATTTAAATATGACAAAATCATTCGAAAGCACAATTGCCCAATTCCTCATTAGAAAAAGAAATCTTTTAGCATTATTATCCATAATTTTGTTTCTAATTTCCGCTGTCGGGTTAACCAATTTATATTTTGATTCAAGTTATCGCGCCTATTTTAGCGAAGAAAATCCAGAATTAGTTGCTTTTGAGTCTATGGAAAAGATTTACACCAAAGAAGACAACGTAATCATTATTATAAAATCAAGAAAAGAGAGCATATTTCACGGTGAAACTTTACGCGCCATTGAAGAGCTTACAAAAAAGACATGGAGTATGCCATATTCAATCAGGGTGGACTCAATTACAAATTTTCAATTAGTTTCGAACGCTGGTGAGACAATTGAAATTAAAGAAGCGGTTGAAAACGCGATGGAATTTACCTCCGCAGAACTTGAAATACTTAGAGCTCGATTATTGGACCAACCCGAACTCAAAAATAAGATTTTGTCGTCTGATGGTAAAACAACGGGAATAATAGCTACTGTACAAATACCACTCGACAATCGCACAGAAGCCACGACAGAGATCGCAAAGTGGTCAAAGTCATTAATTAAAGATTTTAAAAAAGAACATCACGCATTATTTACAATTGCTTTAAGTGGCACAGTGATAATGGATTACACTTTTACTGAAGTAGGCGCGAGAGACTCTACGTTTTTAGTGCCAACAAGTGTAGCCTTGATGTTTATTATTCTAGGCATCTTAGTTAGAACCTTTATTGGGGCAACACCTATACTTGTAATTACCATAATGTCCATTATCTCAGCGATGGGGGCTGGGGGATTTTTTAATTATCCCCTTACATCAGTCACCGTTACTGCACCAATTATCATCCTTACAGTAGCAATAGCCAATTCAGTTCATGTCTTATCCTCATTCCTTGATAATTATGCAGTCGGCAAAGAGCAGGCTTTACAAGCGAGCCTTGAACAAAATTTACAACCTGTTTTCTTAGCAAGCATAACCACGGCAATCGGATTTTTAACGATGAATTTTTCCGAAGTGCCACCTTTCAATCATTTAGGCAACCTTGTCTCAATAGGTGTAATATTTTCACTTATTTTTACCTTCACTATTTTGCCGATTGCTCTAATGAGACTTCCATTAAACCCGAGCCAAAAAATTAACTTTTCTGATAAATTACTCAACGGAACATTGTTTTATTCAAAGAAAATCGTCCTTAACCATACAATACCAATCCTATGGTTTTCTATTGTTCTTATCGTGATTAGTTTAATGAATATTCCAAGGAACGAACTAAATGATATATTTGTTCACTGGTTCGACGAAAGAGTCGAGTTTAGGAAAGCAACCGATTTCATGGAAGATAATTTAACTGGAATTTATTCAATAAATTATTCACTAGATTCTGGAGTTCCAAATGGAATAAACAATCCGGAATATCAATCTGATATTGAAAAATTAAATAATTGGTTGCAGACCCTGCCTGAAACTGTTCACGTGCTTTCCTTTATCACAGCAATGAAATCGCTGAACAAATATATTAACTTTGGCCATGAGAAATATTATAGACTGCCTGATTCAACGGAAGCAGCGGCACAATATCTTCTTCTTTATGAAATGTCTCTACCTTATGGACTTGATTTAAACAATCAAATTAACGTAGACAAATCGTCATCAAAGCTAACCCTTACGACCAAAACACTTTCTACGAAAGAAACCATTCGGCTTAACAACAAGATATTAAGATGGGCAGAAAAGAATTGCCCTTCCATTCAAGCGATAAATGGAGCCGGAACCGTTTTGATGTTTTCAAATATAGGTGAGCGGAATATCAAAGCGATGCTTATTGGAACCACATCCGCCATATTCTTAATCTCGGTGATATTAGCAATATCATTGAAGTCAACCTCCATGGGTTTGATTAGTCTTGTTGCTAATCTAGTACCTGCAGTTATTGGCTTCGGCATATGGGGGGTTTTTGTAGGTCAGGTGGGTTTGTCTCTATCTGTAGTCACGGGAATGACTTTTGGGATTGTTATAGACGATACCGTTCATTTTTTAACAAAATATTTGAAAGCCCGAAGGATACAAAATTTTTCAAAATCCAAAGCAATAAGTTTTGCTTTTGATTCGGTTGGTAAGGCTTTACTCATAACCAGCATCGTGCTAATAGCAGGCTTTTCTTTACTGACAACTTCTTCATTTTATATGAATTCGGGCATGGGATTAATGACAGCTATTATTATAATGATAGCATTAATATCAACTTTCATTTTTTTGCCAACTCTATTACAGAAGGGAGGGACCGTTATTGAGTAGAATTTCATTATTATTCATACTAATGGCGATTATGTTGCCAGCAACAGGATATGGCAAGCAACCCAGTGGGCAGGCCATTATGGAGGAAGTTGATAAAAATGATATAGGTTGGAAAGACTCTGAGACTAAACTTAGAATGCTCCTTAAGAACAAAACCGGCCAGGTAAGTGAACGATTTCTACGAATCAAATCATTAGAGGTTGTTGGTGATGGAGATAAAAGTCTGACGATTTTTGACAAGCCTAAAGATGTTAAAGGAACAGCATTTCTCAGCCACACCCATAGCCTTAAACCTGACGATCAATGGCTTTACTTACCTGCAATTAAAAGAGTAAAAAGAATTGCTTCAGCAAATAAATCTGGACCTTTTGTCGGCAGTGAATTTGCTTATGAAGATTTAAGTTCTTTTGAACTTGATAAATATAAATTTGAGTGGGAAAAGAATGAAATCAAAAACAATGTAATTCACAACATAATAAGAGCTTTTCCTCAATATAAATATTCAGGCTATACGTCGTTGCTACTTAGTATAGATCGTAATATCATGAGACCTGTTAAAATCAAATACTATGATAGAAAAGGCGCTCTACTGAAAACGTTGACCCAACATGAATTCAAAAAGTATCTTGGGAAGTACTGGAGGCCGGGTAGAATGGAAATGATCAATCACCAGACAGGTAAATCTACTACCCTACTTTGGCAAGATTGGGAATTCAGTAAAGGCTTATCTGACTCTGACTTTAATAAAACGAGTCTAAAGCGTTCAAGATAATTAAAATAAGAAACCTTAATCTTCAATGTCAAAAATAAGAATAGAAAAAATAGAAGAAACCAGCCCCATCCAACTGCCCGACCAACTTGGTTTTGGCAAGATTTTTACTGATAGGATGTTTTCACAAAATTTCAATAGAGAATCGGGATGGCATAATCAACTGATCGGTCATAAAAGAAACTTTGAACTACCGCCCTCTTGTACAGTTTTTCATAATGGTCAAATGGTTTTCGATGGTACAAAGGCTTATAGGGCAAAAGATGGTAAAATAAACCTGTTCCGTACAAAAGAAAATATTCAGAGATTTAACTTATCAGCCAAGAGAATGGGAATGCCAGAAGTAGATTCCGTTCTGCATTTTGAGGCGATTAAAAAACTTGTTGACTTAGAAAAGAAATGGGTGCCTAACACGGCTGGTTCAGCCCTTTACATTCGACCGGTAATGATTGCCACAGAGCCTACTTTAGAGGTAAGAGCCAGCGATCAATATTTACACTATATAATATTATCGCCAGTTGCCCCTTATTTTGATTCCGGTTTTAACCCGATTTCAGTACTCGTAGCGGACAAATTTGTTCGTTCGACACCCGGTGGGACAGGGGAAGCGAAGACTCCTGGAAATTATGCGGGTTCGATTGCGGCCACTGAAACAGCATTAAAAAAAGGGTATCAACAAGTTCTTTGGCTTGATGCACTTCACAGAGAATATATAGACGAAGTTGGGGCTATGAATATTGCTTTTGTTGAACGGGGGCAGCATATTGTTACACCAGAACTAAATGGAGCAATATTGCACGGTATAACTAGAGACTCAATTAAGACATTAGCCCCAAAATTAGGCTTCGGATTTTCGGAAAAAAAAATAAGCATTAATGAAGTAATTGAAAAAATTAAGTCTGAAGAAATCACAGAGATATTTGGAATGGGCACAGGGGCTGTCGTAGCACCGATTGGTAAACTATTCTACAAAGACCAAGAAATAGAAATAAATAATGGGAATTCCGGTAAAGTTGCAAAAGCCATTTATAATAGTTTGACAGCGATTCAATACGGGATTGAGAAAGACCCTTTTAATTGGATATATACAATATAGTATAAATAAAAATGAGAGCATAACTATGGCAACGGTAAAATTAATACAATATGAAGAAAGTAATAGCGAAGTAAGAGCAATCTATGATGACATAAGAAAAACAAGAGGAGGCGAATTCATTAATAACTTTTGGCTAGCTTTGGCGAATAATCCAGAACAGCTCGCTAGAACCTGGAATCAAGTAAAAATGATCATGAAAGGGGGGGCGCTTGATCCTCTCACCAAAGAGCTTATTTATATAGCAGTATCTGTTGCTAATTCGTGTGAATATTGCATTCATTCACATACGGCTTCAGCAAGGAAAAAAGGGCTAACCGATGAACAATACAGGGAATTGCTTGAGGTGATTGGACTAGCTCATCATACAAATGGCCTTGTATCGACGATGCAGGTCGATGTTGACGAATCATTCAAAGAGCAGTAAATAGAAGGATTAAGTTATTTTTATTCATGCTGACAGTTTTTAAAAATTTGAGTTTCCGCGATCTCGCTTCCTTTTTAACAAATTCTAAATCTTTGATACCTATCTCTTGATTATTTATTTTCAAGTGATTATCTAAAATATTATCCCCAACACTAGCGTATTCCCCATCCCTTAAAAAAGGCCCATAAATCACAAGCATCCCCGAATTTTTTAAAAATTTTCGAGCAGTCAACATAAACAATCCTAACTCATTTAGAGATATACATTGAAGCACGTTCGATGCATAAACAAAATCAAAAAGCTGAGATGAATCGGGCGGACAGTTGATGTCCAACAACCATGTTTTTTTCAAATTAGCTAAATCAGCATTTATTACACGCTCTTCAACTGAAGCGGTATTACCTAGCTTTTCACTCGGCTGCCAAACAACATGCTGCATTTGGGTAGCAAAATAAACAATATGTTGGCCCGTTCCAGAGCCAATCTCCAAAACCTCGTCCCCTAATTTTGCCGTTTTTGCGAAAAATTGTAAGATTTCTGTTTTATTGTTTTCTGCAGCTTGGATAAATTTCATATTCACCCTAGAATGACACCATGGATTACATAAAACTTACTTAATCATAATAACAAAGAGTTCTCAAGACTATGATTAACCTTAATACTTTACCTCAAACCATGGCATCAATGCATTACGTGGATGATTCTGAGGCGGCTCCTATTATTTACATGCACGAAGAAACAGAAGGGTACAAGAGGGAGCCGGCAAAAATGAAAAAAATGGAGGTAATTATGTACGATGCTCGCGAAAAAAGTGATGGCTTTGAGCTTGACACACATGGATTTAAACTCCTAAGAAAACAAAATGAGCCGAACTTCAATCACCTTGATAGCAAGCAAATCGAAGAAGAGTTTTACCCCGAGTGCTCAAATATCGTCAAAAAATTTAGTGGTTGCAAACGTGCCTTTGCTTTTGATCATAATGTAAGAGATTATGCACTTGCAAAACAACATCCAAACGCATACAGACCGGTTAAATTTGCTCATAATGATTATACTGAAGAATCAGCCGCATTGAGGCTAAGCCAACTAGATCCCGATAAAGTCTATAGGGATTTTTCTAATTTTGGATTCTATAATATTTGGCAACCCTTGCTTGAGCCAGTGGTAGATACACCACTTGGCTTAATCAATCATAACTCAATAGACGTGCAAGACCTTATTGAAATTTCCCTACTTTATAAAAACCGCACGGGCAAAATATTAGGCATCAAACATAATTTAAACCATCAGTGGATATATTTCAGCCGCATGAAACGTAGTGAAGCAATAATGATTAAATGCTTTGATACGAGAAAAAGTGTAAAAGCCAGATTCGGTATTCACGGAGCTTTTCAAAATAACTCTGCTACTCTTAATGCGCCCCCTCGTCGTAGCATCGAGGTTCGTGTAATAGCTTTTTTTTAATTCAAGGAGTAAAAAATTATGAGACCAATTCTTATCAGCATCCTGCTAGTTAGTGTTTCTTACCCTGTTTTATCACAAAACTTTTTGATTGATGAAACTCAGGAAATTAAAAGTACCATTAACAGTTATTTTAATGGTGTCAAGAATTCTGATGAAGCACTCTTAAACAAGGCTTTCGAGCTGGATAAAGCACATATGAAAGGCTTTTTAGTGGAATCAAATGAAGAAAAACTTACATCAACACCTATTAAAGATGTGATTGAAAGATGGGTGTCCAGAGAGAAACGACCAGATATGAAAGGTGAAATACTTTCCATCCAAATATATGGTCTCGCTGCCACAGTTACCTTTGATTTTAATAACCAGTACTTAGATTTTTTTCATCTTGCCAAAACAAAAAATGGTTGGAAAATTGTGAACAAGTTTTATATTTATAAATAATATACAAATGGAACAGACTGGGATATTGACGAAGATACTTAGTAAAAACATTGATCTCAGCTATTTAGAGAAAGGCGTTGGCCCCACAATTATATTTCTTCACGGTATAAGCGGCAACAAAGAAATTTGGGTTCCGCAGCTCAAAATTTTCAGCAAACAATTCAGAACAATTAGCTGGGATGCGCGGGGATATGGTCAATCAAAGCCAATCAAAAATTCATTTAATTTCGGACAATTTACCAGCGACTTGTACGATCTGATACAACATCTTGAACTCAACAACATTATTCTTTGCGGGCATTCAATGGGAGGCAGAATTGCACTTGATTTCGCAGAAGCACACCCAAGCATGGTGGGTTCTCTAATTCTGGTAAACACTTTCTTTGGATATGATGAAAGTTTCACAAAAACCCAGCGTTTGGGGTTCCTTGAGAAGAGGAAGAAGCTATTAATTGATGACGGCTTGACCCTAAGAGAATTTGGAGAAAAAATCATACCTCAGATGGTAGGACCAAATGCAAATAGTATGGTGGAGAGCAAAATTCTTGAAACAATATTAACGCTTAACGTAGAAAGTTATCTTAACACAGCTGAAAGTATGGTTATGTATGAGAAAATTTGTGATTTAGCATCTATTGAGGCGCCAACATTGATAATCACCGGGAGTAGAGACACCATAAGCCCTCCAGAGATTTCAATACAAATGAATAAAAGAATTAAAAATTCTGAACTTCTAGTTGTCGAAGAAGCTGGTCATTTTGTAAATCTTGAGTCTCCAAAATTATTTAATGAAGGTGTATTAGATTTCCTAAATAAGGTAAAATTTTAGCTTAAACTTTTGTTTGGGGAGAAAGCCAATTTGGATAATCGATTTACAGGTAAACCTTTTAGGGGTATTAGACCAACAAAAAGTTCAGCTAATAAATTAATCGCACCTCCCTACGACGTGGTATCCAGAGAGCAAGTCACTGAAATAGTGAAACTAAATCCTGATTCATTTCTTCGTGTATCAAGGTCTGAAGTCGATTTTGATGAACGCATAAATCCTTATTCTGACGAGGTTTACCAAAGAGCAGCAAACAATTTTGAACGATTAATTGCACGTAATATGATTCGTGCAGACGAAAAAAATTCTTATTATGTTTATAGAATAAGCTCCAAGCATCATGCTCAAACGGGATTGGTTTTTGGAGCCTCAATAAAAGCGTATCTTGAGGGTAGGATTAAGCGACATGAACTCACGAGAGAAAAAAAGGAATTAGATAGAATTAAACATATTGACACCCTACAAGCGCAAACGGGGCCGGTGATGCTGATTCATAAGGAAAATAAAGCTTTAAGAACAATCCTAAAGCATATCACGTCCGAAAAAAATTCCGATACGAACGCTGTTTTAGAAAACTGGCAACACGAACTTTGGCCGGTAAATGATATTGATCAGGTTGAAAAAATCACACATCATTTAAATTCTATTCAAAATCTGTATATTGCAGACGGCCACCATAGAAGTGCCGCTGCTTCAAAAATATTTTTAAACCAAAAAGAACAAGCTACAACCAATTGCTTTCTGGCAGTTACTTTTGATGAAACAGAGTTAAAAATCTTGCCTTACAATAGAGTTGTTCGCGATTTAAACCAACTCACAGTAAATGAATTCTTAAATCAATTATCAAATACTTTTAAAATTGATAAAATGAACGGTAACAGTTTTTTTAATGAAAAATATTGTTACTTTATTTACCTAGAAAACACCTGGTACCAAATTAAACTTAAGGAAATCCCTCAAAATATTAGCAATATTGCAGAAACTCTTGATACACGAATTGTTGAAGAGTATATTTTGAAACCAATTTTGGGAATTGAGAACATTAGAACTGACGACCGTATTGATTTTGTTGGAGGTCCGCAAAGCATAGAGAAAATCGTGAATTTAGTTGATTCTGGCATAATGAAAATCGGAATTGCATTACCCACTACCGCGATAGAAGAACTTCTAAAAATATCTGATAGCGATCAACTTATGCCCCCCAAATCCACTTGGTTTGAACCAAAATTAGCAGACGGATTAGTTTCGCTAAAAATTTAGCGGGTCAGTGGTTTAAATTTCGTCGGCTCAGCAGGCTCATCCCCTTCATTCCTCAGGCTTTCGTGGTATTCAGAATAGTTTCCCACGAACCACTTAACATTACCCTCGCCTTCAAAAGCTAAAATATGAGTGGCTACCCGGTCTAAGAACCAACGATCGTGTGAAACAATAAACATGCATCCGGGAAAATTTAGGATCGCCTCTTCCAAAGCTCTTAAAGTCTCAACATCCAAATCATTGGTTGGCTCATCGAGAAAAATGAAATTAGATCCTTCTAATAACGTCTTAGCTAAGTGCAATCTGTTACGCTCCCCGCCAGAAAGCTGGTCAACGAATTTTTGTTGATCGTTTCCTCTGAAATTAAATCTTCCGCAATAAGCTCTCGAATTTATTTCAAATTCCCCTATCGTTAGAACATCTTGCCCTCCAGAGAGCTCCTCCCAAACGGTTTTCTTATCGTCTAATCCCTCTCTACCTTGGCTTACAAAGCCAAATTTCACCGTTTCACCCACCTCTATGTTTCCCTCGTCAGGCGTAATTGAACCGGTCAATATATTACATAGAGTCGTTTTGCCGGCACCATTAGGCCCGATAACTCCAACTATCGCCCCTGCTGGCACATCAAAACATAAGTTTCCAAAGAGTTTCTTCTCATTAAATTTTTTTTCCAAATTATTTACCGTCAAGACTCGCTTACCTAACCTGGGCCCCGGTGGGATGAAAATCTCATTGGTCTCGTTTCTTTTTTGAAACTCTTTTGTTTGCATCTCTTCGATTTTCTGAATTCTTGCCTTGTTTTTTGAGCGCCTGCCTTTTGGATTTTGTCTTACCCACTCAAGTTCTGCAGTAAGATTTTTTCTGTAAGCAGCTTCACTTTTTTGCTCCCTCGCTAATCTCTGTTCTTTTTGCTCAAGCCAAGAAGAATAATTTCCTTCCCAAGGAAAACCAGAGCCTCTATCAAGTTCCAAAATCCACCCCGCAATATTATCGAGAAAGTAGCGGTCATGAGTTATGGCGACAACCGTGCCTTTATAATTATCTAAATATTTTTCCAACCAATAAACCGACTCAGTGTCCAAGTGATTCGTTGGCTCATCGAGTAACAGCATATCTGGTTCTGAGATAAGCAATTGACATAGAGCAACTCTGCGTTTTTCTCCACCAGATAGATTCGTGACAGAGCTTTCTAACTTAGGAAGATTTAAAGCTTCGGAAGCTATCTCCATTTTTCGATCTAGGTCCCATACGTTCCTTGCATCAAGCTCGTTTTGTAGCTCTCCCTGCTTTTCCAGAAGTAACTCCATTTCTTCATCCGACATTGGTTCTCCGAAACGAGCGCTCAACTCATTAAACTTTTCAAGCAATTCGAAAGACTCATCAAGACCTTTTTTAAGATTACCTTTTATATCCAGAGTATCATCAAGCTGGGGTTCCTGAGGAAGATATCCAATCTTCAAATTTTTCAGGGGGATGGCATTGCCCTCTATTTCTTTATCCAATCCGGCCATGATTTTTAATAACGTAGATTTACCAGCTCCATTCAGTCCCAAAACCCCTATTTTGGCGCCCGGAAAAAAACTTAAAGATATATCATTTAATATTTGTTTTTTCGGTGAAACAATCTTACCAACCTTTTGCAGTTGAAAAACATACTGAGCCATAGCTTTACCTGTATAAATATGAGGAAATCTTATGATACGATGGAATTATTATTATTAAAACATTTGAGCAAGTAATCTTACCCTTTGAAAAGCTGAAGAGCGAGCCTAGGTAAAAATTAAGGGAAATAAAATGATCAAGTTCCAGTCTGATTTTGTTGAAAAACTCCCCGGAGATACAGAGTTCGATAATTATCCGCGCCAGGTTTCTAACTCATGTTATTCATACGCTATCCCTAAGCCAGCGATAGATCCTAATCTAGTTGCTTTTTCAAAAGATTGTGCCAGGTTGATTGATATTGAACCAGAATCATGTACTAACTCAGCTTTTGTTCAAATAATGGCCGGTAACTATATCCCCGCAGGGACAAAACCGTATGCGATGTGTTATGGAGGACATCAGTTTGGGAACTGGGCAGGTCAACTAGGGGACGGACGAGCAATCAATTTCGGCGAAATAGTAAACCAAAAAGGGAGGAAATGGTCGTTACAATTGAAAGGAGCCGGACCAACACCCTATTCAAGAACGGCCGACGGACTTGCTGTTCTCCGTTCTTCCATCAGGGAATTCTTATGCAGTGAATGGATGCATTACTTAGGTGTGCCAACTACACGAGCACTGTCGATTGTAACAACAGGCGAAGAGGTTTTGAGGGACATGTTTTATGACGGCAATCCTCAGTTCGAAAAAGGTGCAATTGTAGCTCGATTATCCGAGTCATTTATAAGATTTGGTAATTTCGAACTTTTAGCTGCAAGAGGGGAACTCGAAACGCTAAGGAAACTTCTTATTTATTGCATAAACGAGGATCCTGAATTAAGTGACGTAAGTGAAACTGCTACGCAGAAAGAGATCAATGAGCAATCAATCGCATTATTCCAATCGATATGTCTGAAAACCGCAGACCTGATGGTTCAATGGATGCAGCTAGGATTCGTTCATGGAGTCATGAATACTGATAACATGTCTATAATGGGTTTGACAATCGATTATGGCCCTTTTGGATGGCTTGAAAACTATGACGAGTCATGGACTCCAAACACAACCGATATCCCGGGCAGGCGGTATTGTTACGGGAAACAACCAGAGGTCGCTTTTTGGAACCTATATCAATTAGCCAACGCTCTGCGCCAATTAGATATTGATGAAAAATCATTAATTCAATGTTTGGATAATTATAAAAACCGATATATAGACAAATGGCAAAAAACATTTGTTAAAAAATTAGGGTTTAAACAATATTTAGGAAATAGACACGATATTTTAATAAACAATCTAATTCAGATTTTTAAAAAATTTGGTTTAGATTGGACAATATTTTTCAGGCAACTGTCATCAATAGACTTTGAACTCAATGAAAGCACAAAAAGGAATAACTTGAAAATAATTGCTTCCTGTTCTTATCAAAAACAACACGATGATTTTGAACACGAAGTCAACGAGTGGCTTAGTAATTATATTTATCAGATTAGATCAGTAGCAGAGAAGCCAGAAGAAAGAATCAAGCTAATGAATTCAATAAACCCAATATACGTTCCCCGAAACTATATTCTTCAACAGGCAATAGAGAAAGCTCAAGTGGATGATTTTTCTACGATACATGAGTTAATGCAAATAATGCAAAAACCTTATACCGATCAAGGACACTCGTGCAAACAATTTGGAAATAAACGTCCTGACTGGGCCGTCAATAAACCAGGCTGTTCTAGCCTATCCTGTAGCTCTTGATTAGAATGGAGAAATTAAAGCCTGATTATAATGGAAACACAATTATAAACTTAATTCATTCAATTTATAAAAAACTTGAAATATCAGATAACTTTACGAAAACATCCGAACTTAAGTTATTAGAGACTAAAGGAAGTCTATTAAAAGATAGAATCGTATTAATCATCATTGATGGAGCTGGAGACTCGTTCTATAGATTATATAAGGAAGTACTCAGGCTTGATGATTGGTATCACGGATGTATCCACTCAGTATATCCATCCACGACAGCATCATCTATTACGTCGCTTCTAACGGGCTTAACTCCGTTAGAACATGGAATACCGGGGTGGCACACATACTTTAAAGATATTTCAAGTATAATAAATATTCTACCCTTCAAACAAAGGTTCAGTACCGGCAATAGTAAAATCGGAAAAATAATTCCTGATCATTATATCAAAGCCTCTAACAAAGCAAGAAAACTTTCAAGAAAAATGCTTTCTTTGCAACCCAACTATTTGAGTGAGACAATCTACTCAAAGCACCTAGGCGGCCTCGCTATTCGGCAAGGCTACCGAAACTACAGAGAATTTTCTCTTAAATTAGAGTCATTTATTAAGGGAGAGACTGACAGACAATTCGCCTATGCCTATATCCCTTCTATTGATTCACTGTCACATAAATATGGCCAAGACAGCAAACCGGTAGCTAAAGAATCTGAAGTGCTGGGTGATATAATTCGAAACCTTTTCCAAATAGCTGAGTTTAATAATTCTACAATTATCGTAACAGCCGATCATGGTTTTGTAGCAAACTCAAGAAATAATACAATAATAACTGAACAGCATCCAGATTTTCAAAGGATGTTAGCTTTACCATTATGCGGTGAGCCGCGAACTGCATTTGCCTATGTTAAACCAAACGAAAAAAATAATTTTTTGGATTATATAAAAACCTTTTTTTCGGACAAAATTACCGTCAAACAATCTCAGACAATGGTTAATGAAGGGTGGTTTGGTACCGGTAGCCCACACCCAGATTTTATTAACAGACTGGGAGATTTTGTCCTTTGCATGAATAACAATTATTCGATCTTTGACCCACTAGAAAATGAGCCCGTCCCAGAGCTAAAAGGTGTGCATGGTGGTTGGCATCCCAACGAAATAAGAGTACCTATTTTTATGACTAGATTTTAAAGCAAGATTTGTCTGATCTCATCCATTCTAGCGTTTTTATTCTTGCGAGCTGCTAAGGCTTCTTCCATGGTTACCTTAACAAAATTAACTTCCTTGTTCGGCTGAAGTTGACCAATAATGTCCATGTCAGAAGAAATAACAGCTCCGACCTGAAAGTAGCCTCCTCCTGAGACTGCGTCTCGATGCAAAACAATAGGTTCAGTTCCGCCTGGGATTTGGATTGAACCGTACGGATAAGCGCTATCCACTATGTTCCAAGGATCGGAACCTGCCCCAAATGGCTGCTTTCGCTCTACAAAATCAATTTTATTTCCACCGCCAAATCGATATCCCATCCTATCGGCCTCAGTTGCAACTGTCCATGTATCTTTAAAGAAAGACTCCCCAGACTCCTGAGTAAGCCTATGCCAATATAAACCTGGGAGCACTCTAATATCAGTATTATCATCGATATTTCTTACAAAATCAGAGGGAAGTCGTCTGTTTTTTTCTTTTACTTGAATCGGAGCCTCGGTTAATGGAATCAAATCACCAGCTTGTAGCATTCGACCTTTGAATCCTCCTAGAGCCCCTACTGTATATGTAGATCTACTGTTTAAAACAATGGGAACGTTTAGACCTCCAGATACACTGATATAAAGTCGCGCTCCACTTTCAATAAAGCCAAACTCAACTACACTCCCAGCTTCCACTGTTATTGACTCCCAAGATCTGAATTCCGTGCTATCGACCTTTACCGAAACCTCACCACCGGTAACCGCAATTTGTCTATGGTCCTTAAATCGTAGTTTGGGGCCAAGAAACGGAGCTTCAAAACATGCTGCGGTCTCTTCGTTCCCAACAAGCAAATTGGCAATTTTAAGGGATTCTCTGTCCATTGCTCCGCCCATGGGTATCCCATATCTATAGAATCCTATCCTACCCAAATCTTGAATAGAAACAGCTAACCCGCTTTCCAAAACTTCAATTTGCATACAATTCCTTTATTAAATTTCTGTTATATCCATCTATGTCTTTTAGAAAATCATCCAAATTAAATTCAACTTGTTTGATCAATGGCTCAAATTCGTCCTTGTCCACTGCTAGCTCGATTTCTTTAAATTCATCTTTCTCAATGGGTTTAAATTTAAAAATATCGCCTGGCTTAGAGAAAACCATCTCTCCATTAAAGTAAGTAAATTTGTTGTCTGGTTCAAAAATAGGCATTGGTGTTATTCCAAACATTTGATAACCGCCAGCACCGCGAACGGCGTATATCGCCGCGAAGCAACCTCCATGTCCAATTGTATGCCTAGGAGTATCAGTTCTCGGTCTGACATATTTTGGTACTTCTATCTGATTTTCTCTTGATACTAGCTGATATAACCAAGGAACGCCGCAAACAAAACCCACTTGAGAAACGAACCATGGGGAGCCGTGGTGTGCGCTTATGAAATCTTCTACACTGGCAAGTCCGTTTAGTTTTGCGGCGTATTCTAAATCGGTCATAGACGGCTCTTGATGTCGATCTCTGAACACATGCATTGTTTCCTTAGTCCATGGATCATCATAATAAACGGGCACCTCAATTATTCTAGTTCGAATTACTGGAGCGCTACTTAGAGCTTTAATTTCGAGCTCCTTAACTGTTTCCAACAACTGTTCCGGGTGAATTAGATCAGGGTCAAACTTGACAAGATATGCGGCATTACCACCACAGACCTCGAGAATTCCCTGTGTATTTGACTTCCTAATTTGCTCTACTGAATTAATTGCTTTAAAGAATGCTTCGAAAGACATTTCCTCAGAACATTCGCACAATAAGTGTTCATCGCCACCAAAAGAAAATCGTGTCTGCATACCCTTATCCCAAATTAGTTAATCTAAAAATTTCTTTTCCAAAAAATTGATATTAACATCATTATTAATAACATCAATGTTCTTAGCTAATTTCTTGTGTAATGGTATTGTGGTTGCGATACCGCTTATATGTAAATTATCGAGGGCTTCTGACAGATTTTTCAAAGACGCCTCCCTATTTTCTCCAAAAGCGATAAGTTTTCCTATCATTGAATCATAAAAAGCCGGTACTTCAGCTCCATTGGTTAGAAAAGTATCAAAGCGGATATTTTCTGATTCGGAAAGAGATATTTTTTCAACGACACCCGGAGACGGAAAAAAACCATTATCAGGGTCTTCTGCATTTATCCTACACTCGATTGCATGTCCATCATATTTAATCGCATTCTGCTTCAACTCCAACTTAGTCCCAGCCGCCACTTTAATCATCAACTCAACAATATCAAGACCGGTTATAAACTCGGTCGTAGGATGTTCAACTTGGATTCTAGTGTTTACCTCAATAAAATAGAATGTTTTTCGGTCAATATCGTATAGAAACTCAACTGTCCCCACCCCTTTATAATTTACATGAGAAGCTAATTTAATCGCCATCTCACAAACTCGTTTTCTCTCCATACTCGTAAGACAAGAGGCTGGCGCCTCCTCCCAAATTTTTTGTCTTCTCCGTTGTATAGAACACTCTCTTTCAAAAAGATGCAAAAAGGTATGTCCATCTCCCAAAAATTGAACCTCAATATGCCGAGCGTTTTTTATATATCTTTCAAGATAAATAGTACCGTCTCCGAAAGACGCCTTAGCTTCAGCTGAGGCCGTCGCTAAGGACGATTCTAGATCTGAAATAGAGTCAACTACTCTAATCCCCCTGCCACCGCCTCCAGCCGCAGCCTTAATCATCAAGGGGAATCCGATCTTTGAAACTATTTCATTCAGCTCTACCGAATCCAAATCATCAATCTCACAACCAGGGACAGCTTCTATGCCCGCCGTTTCGGCAATCCGACGAGCAGCTATTTTGTCTCCCAAACTCTTTATTACCTCAGCCGATGGGCCAATAAATATCAATCCTTTTTTGGCCACATTTGCGGAAAATAAAGCATTTTCAGAAAGGAAACCGTAACCCGGATGAATGGCATCCACGCTCCTTTCTAACGCTTTCTCAATAATGATATCACCACGAAGATAGGATTGTGCTGCAGGAGGTGGTCCTATATTTACGGCTTCGTCAGCAAGCTTTGTCGCTAAAGAATCTTTATCTGCATCACTAAAAACTTGAACCGTCCTGATTCCCATTTTTTTACATGTTTTAATAATTCTTACAGCTATTTCTCCTCGATTTGCTATCAAAAGTGATTTAATCATTTCTATTCTCCCAAATAAGTAAATTCAATCATCGAAAAAATATCCAAGCTATAGTCGCTACTATCCAACTCAGTTCGTTACCCAATTCACCGAAAACTATACTTTTTCTATTCTCATCCCAACCAACTATCCTGGCTGATAGAGATACTTGCAGAATTCTTAGATTTATCATTATGTGACCAATTATTATAGTGTAAGTGGCAATTCCGCCACCTCCAAATAGGATAATATTGTAAGCTAACATTAACTGCGGCACCGCTTTTAATAAAATGGCAGTCCCAGCTTTGAGACGTGGATTATAGATATTCAATTTTTTTTTAATCTTAAAGATTATTAAACCAATGAACCCCGCAGCAACTATAAGCGACGTAAAAGAGTCAACCGGACTCCATTGGGCTCCCCGCCAAAGCAAAACGCCAAGAGTTGCCGATATAGATACTGTCCAAGCCGCGTAATTAATAACAGTCTGCTTTATTATTCTATCTTTCACATCTAAAAATGCTTGTATAGAAAGGACTAAGTTTATAAAAACAAACCCGAGCCAAAATAGGACCCATGTGATGCTGGCCCCTTCTATATTATTTGTAAAAACGTAGATTTGGGCGCCACAAAAACAAATTGCAGCAAACAATTGAATTACAAATAAGATATCCCCGAACAAATCAACTTTTTTCATAATCATTTGGACAAGACTATATCAGGTATTGATCTCGTGTGGCGATGACAGATCCTATGTTTTTATATATTATAGACTGAAAAAAGGTGTGGAAATAGATGCTACTTAACGACTGTGTTCAGGTAAAACCAGAGAAAGAGCCAAATGTTTGCATCATTTGGCTACACGGATTAGGAGCGAATGGCCACGATTTTGAGCCCATCGTTCCACACTTGGAAATTAACTCGGAGATACGCCCCTGGTTTGTATTTCCAAATGCCCCAAAAATTAACGTAACTATCAATAACTCGATGATGATGCCAGCCTGGTATGATATTTTTGAACTAAATATTAATCGTAAGGCCGACATCGAAGGAATAAGTAAATCTATCGACGCCATCGGCAATTTAATTGATCAAATAAAGATAAAAATCCCTACAGAAAATATTTTATTAGCAGGATTCTCGCAAGGTGGAGTCATTGCGTATGGCGCCGGAGTCTCATGCAGTAACAAACTTGCTGGCATACTTGGACTATCAACTTATATTCCGAAGGACTTTAAATTGAGTCACCATCCAGCTAATCAAGAAACCGAAATATTTATTTGTCACGGGAAGTACGATGAAATTGTCCCTGCAACTTTAGGAAAAGAGGCTAAGTATTATTTTGAGGAAAATGGCTATAAAGTAGAGTATACTGAATTCGAAATGGAGCATCAGGTAACACTACCTCAATGCAAGCAAATAGGGGACTGGATAAATTCTCTGTTTTCGGGTTTTTAAACACATTAGGAGTAGTTTTAGGAGGATAATATGGAGTTTGGATTTGTTTTTATGGGGGATATTAATGTCCACGGTGACGTAAGATATGCAGAAGACCACGGCTTCTCCCACGGTTGGCTTTATGACTCGCAAATGTTAGGAAGCGAGGTGTATGCATCTCTTGCCCTTTGCGCCCATGAAACTAATAAAATTAAATTAGGCCCAGGGGTAACCAATCCAAAGTCTAGGATAGCACCTTTGACCGCATGCGGAATGGCAACCCTAAACTCTATTGCTCCTGGAAGAGCAATTCTTGGAATTGGCACTGGCAATACAACTAGACGAACAATGGGCATGCCGGCAGCTAAAGTTGCAGAATTAGAGGAACATATCAAAGTTTGCAAAGGCCTATTTCAACGAGATGAAATTGTTGACTATCAAGAAGGAAAAAGACACAGAAAAATTAAATTTCTAAACCCAGACACTGATTATATCAACATCGATGACAAAATCCCTGTATATATTGCTGCCAGCGGACCCAAAGTTGCTCAGATGGCTGGAAGAATTGCAGACGGGGTAATTTTATTTGGCGCGGTAGACCCTGCGATAATTGGATGGATGGTCGATAATGTTAGAAAAGGAGCAAAAGAAGCGGGTAGAAATCCTAATGATGTTTATGTTGTTTCAATGACAGCCTTTTATCTTACCAAGACGGACGAGGAGATTGCTTCAAGACCAGTCAAGGAAGCGGTAGGACCAATGGTTGCATCGAGTAGCAATATATTTGCATTATCTTGCCATCATGATCCCTCGTTACTGCCTGAAGAATTTCGAAATGAAATAGTTAAATTTACCGGGGTATACAAAGAGCCAAACGAGCCGGTTGAGACAAGGCATTTAAAACTCTATTCAGGCTATCTTCAACAATTAAAGGACGAGCATGAGGCTATAATGAGCAAGGAGATCATTCAAGCAACAACTTTAACGGGCACGAAAGATGAAGTAATCCAAATGATCCATAAAATGAAAGAAGCTGGAGTCGATCAGGTTGCAATTCAACCGATTAGACCAACTCGCGAAGTTGTTGAGCAAGTTGCTTCTGAAATTATGCCGGAGTTTAATTAGAACCTCACTGGTTATTTTTGATATATTGAATTATGAAGCGTCGAACGGCATCACTGTGAGACGCTTTTCTTAAAGTCGCTGCGACAGAATTTAATTTGCTATCATCCAAGTTCGCAATGTTTATGTCCAACAAACCTTGCATATAAGTCACATCAAATTCTGGATGCCCCTGAAAACCAATTACACCCTTTTTGAACTCTACAATAAAATTCTCACATATCTCCGTCGAACCAATTAAGCGAGCATTTTCCGGCAAGGTCTCTACATTGTCCTGATGAAAAGCATAAAGATAAGAATGCTGCGCAACGTTTAATATACTTTTTCCAGCAACTGTCAATTCTACCGGAACACAGCCAATATTCCATCCTGTCTTAGATCTGGAAACAAGACCACCTAAAGATTTAGCAATAGCCTGATGGCCAAAACATAATCCAACAAGAGGGACTTCTCTCTCAATGATTCTTCTAATTAAATTTAAAAGTTCCTCGATCCATAATTTAGGATCGTTTACCGAGGAGCGACTCCCACTAATAATAAATCCATCAAAGTCTTGCACATCTACATCGTGATTGCCTCCACAAATATCAATTACAGTCCAATCCAAGTCCGGGTCGCATTGATTAAATGCTTTTTCAAACATTACTGGATAATCTTTAAAAGAAGATTGCAATAAAGTTGGAACATAATCACATTGAATAAGCCCTAGCTTCATAAGAAGAACCTAAAATTAAGCAAAAAATAACTTTTTTTTAACGTTTCCAAAAAATATTAATAGACAACACTATACATTCAGTATAGCAACATACAAGAAAATAAAAACAGTTAAGTAGATGGATTAACATAAAAATGGTAATCTGAATTTTCTTGATAAAAAACCAATCAAAATCAAATATGAAAAGCGAACATAGCAAACAAAAACCTTTTATTTTAATCACCAATGACGATAGTGTAGATTCTCCCTTACTAGCTATTCTTATCGAGGCATTAAAATTTAATAATGATTTACTAGTGGTTGCCCCCGCAGAAGAACAAAGCTGGAAAGGTAAATCAATGACACGGCGTGGGCTTATTGAAAAAAAGGAAATCCTTATCGGAGACACTAGTTGTTGGGCTGTTAATGGCACCCCGGCTGATTGCGCAAATATTGGGCTTTACAATATAGCAAAAAAGAAACCCGATTTTGTAGTTTCAGGTGTAAACATAGGCAAAAACATAGGTGTTGGTTTTTCTTTAGCATCAGGAACCATAGGTGCTTGTATCGAAGCTAATATAAGCGGCGTACCAGCGATCGCTCTCTCACAAGAGTTTTTTCCGGAAGATTTTAAGCATTGGGATACTAACAGAAGGTTTAGCGAAAATACGCAAAATACATTATTATCCAGACTTAAACTTTCGGTAAACAAAGTTTGGGACTATTTGAAAGATAAAGATAATACCGATCCGATAACTTGGAATGTTAATTTCCCTAAAAAGTATTCCTCAAATGCAACTAAAGATATCGAAATCAAGAGAACAGTGTTAAGTAACACATATTATGATAATTGTTTCAAACCTCACGATAACGGTTTTCAGTTTGCACTTGCCAAGACTAGAACAGAAGAAAATAAAAATTCAGATGTATTCGCACTCGAGCAAGGTGCAGTAAGTATTTCAAAAATAGATATAAGAGTATTAGGGCAACAGCTAGATTGCTAGAAATCTATATTAATCGCCAAGCATAAATATTCAACAAATTCTGCAGTCTCTGCATACACTTTGCCGAGAAAAGTGAGAAAATCGCGCTCCATAATCTGCTTCTTTTCGATTTTTTTTTGTAAAAGAAAATCGATTCTTTTCAGGTCCTCGATAGCTGGATGATTTTTATCAAATCCTAGTGGCGATCTTTTTAAACTACTCCCCACCAAATGCCATTGACCTGTCTTGCTCTTACCCTTAAATTTTTTCACGACCTCTTGCCATGAATTAGGGTTGTCAGCTATGAATGATCTTATCCTTTTAAGTGTTTGTGAATCAGGACGCCAAATCCCAGCACCTAAATGATAATTGCCCGGTGCAATGTGTAAATAAAACCCTGGAGCGTGAATGTTTTTTCCTAGTTTATGTCTAAAATGGATGCCAATATTATGTTTATAAGGAGATTTGTTTTTCGAAAATCTCACATCCCTTTGAATTCTCATCAATGAACCACCAACTTTTTTGGGAACAGCAACAAAATTCGAAGAAATTTTATCAAGTTCTTTATTGAAGTCACTTATTAATTCTAGAGATGGCCCTCGAACAGCTTCCTCATATCTATTTTGATTATCTTTAAACCAACTACGATTGTTGTTCAGTCTTAATTCCTCTAGGAATTTTACTGAATCAGCGACATATCCTGTAAACATTAACTATCACCGTTTTTTTAAATAACCGGAAATTCTACCAACACTTTAAGGCCAGGGTTGTTATCAATAAATGTTAGGTTACCCTTATGAAACTCAACGACAACCTTAACTAAGCTTAAACCCAATCCACTACCTGGATAACTTCTGCTAGGATCCAAACGCGTAAACTTCTCAACCATCTTATCGTGATCAGAATCCGTAACACCTGGTCCTTTATCCGCTACCGATAAAGATATTTTTTTTCCGATTGTTTCACCGTGAAGCGCTATCGCGCTATGTTCGGGGCTGTATTTAATTGCATTATCAAGTAGATTAGCAACCATCTGGAACAAAAGATTTTTATCTCCATTAAGAGCCATCTTTTCATCTAGTTCTACAACAATCGTTACAAATTTATTTTCTGCGGTTGCTTGGTATAATTCTACCGCATCATAAATAATTGAATTTATATCTAAGGCTTCAATACTACCCCCATAACTACCGGATTCAATGCGAGATATTCTCAATAAACTTGAAAAGATTTTAAGTAATTCATCAGCCTCTTTTACACAAACCCTTAATTCTGAATCGATCTGATTGATATCATTATGGGTTAAACTTTCAATCCTATTTCTCAACCTTGTCAGAGGCGTTCTCAGATCATGTGCAATATTGTCTGACACATGCTTAACTCCCGAAACTAGTTTTTCAAGCCTATCTAGCATCTCATTTAAATGTCTTGCTAGAAGATCAAATTCGTCATTATTTTTTGATACCAAAACCCTTTCAGTTAGGTTACCTTCAACAATTCGAGAGGTTACATTCGTAAATTCAGTTATTCTTGAAGTTGCTCGGCGACTGATATAGATGGCATTGCAAATGGCAAAGATTACTACCAATACAAGTGAAAAAATTGCCGCCCGCTGAAAAGTAGTTCTCAACTCATTTATTTTTTTTATATTCCTACCGACAAGTAAATTTAAGCCTCGTTCTAATTGAAAAATTTGAGCCCTCGCCCTAATCAGTTTGTTGTCAGCTTCAAAGGAAAATTCAAATTTTTCATTGATTTCGGTCGAATTATTAGGCCAGTTATTTAAATTACCCACTATGGGCTTGCCAGCAGAACTTTGTAACAAATAAAGCATGTCCTCGTCTTTGCTCAATCTAACCTTAGCCCCTATTACCCTGGCTAGGCGCTGTACACCCCGTTCATTATATTGGCTAGCCAGCGATTTAATTTCTGCGTCTAAGGTTGCATCTGTTTCCTTTACCAACAATGCAATGCTAGACCAATACAAAAAATAAATTAAAACTGAAAAAGATGCACCCATGAATAAGCTAAACGAGATCGTAAGTCTAAATGATAATGACCGAAAAATATTTTTAATATGACGATGAAACATGTTTATTCAACTATTCTGTATCCTGCGCCTCTTACGGTTTCAATCATTGGGTTTGATGGATCCCGATCAATTTTCGTTCTTAGACGACTGATATGCACATCGATAATATTAGTCTGGGGATCAAAATGATAATCCCAAACATGTTCTAGTAACATAGTCCGAGTCACCACTTGCCCCGAATGTAACATCAAGTATTCTAGCAGTTTGAACTCTCTTGGTTTTAAGACTATCTCCGAGCCGTCTAAAAAAACTTGTCTTTTACGTTGGTCTAATTTTAATTTTCCAACAGCAAGTTCATTGGAGGTGGTTCGATTATCTCTTCTTTTAGACAAGATAATTGTTCGCGCCTTTAACTCGCTGTAAGCGAACGGTTTTACTAAATAATCATCACATCCTGCTTCGAGCCCTTCTACTCGTTGATCGACTTCCGACATAGCGCTCAGAATAAGAATAGGCGTATTATTATTGTTTGCTCGAAGTGTTCTCACGACGGAAAGTCCATCTATTCGGGGCAACATTCTATCAAGAATTATCACATCATAATCGGAAGTGGTTGCCATTAACAATCCATCTTCTCCATTTGCGGCGACATCAACGAGGTTCCCATCTTGCTCAAACCCCTTTTTGATAAATGAGAGCGTTTCACTATCGTCTTCTACAATAAGGATTTTCATAGCTGCCACTGGACTGATAATAATAACCTAATGGTTAAATGACTCAAAATTTAAAAAATTAATAATCAAAAAGACTACTCGAAAGATACCTTTCTCCTGCATCTGGCAAAATCACGACTATCGTCTTACCTTCAAAATCCTTATCAAAAGATAATTTTGAAGCTACACAAGTAGCTGCGCCACATGAAATCCCGGCAAAAATGCCCTCCTCTTTTGCCAACCTTCTCCCCATTTCCAGTGCCTCATCACTGCTGACACACTCTACTTGATCGACTAAATCTAGGTCCAAGTTTTTGGGCACGAAACCGGCTCCAATCCCTTGGATTTTATGTGGAGCAGGTTTGACCTCTTCGTCATTCAGAGTCATTGTAATCACCGGGCTCTCCATAGGCTCAACGCCAACAGAATGAATGGATTTTTTAGCCTTTTTTTTAATATATCGAGAGATTCCCGTAATAGTTCCACCTGTACCAATCCCAGAAACGAGAACATCGATTTTGCCATCAGTCTGATTCCAAATTTCTGGACCCGTCGTTTGTTCATGTATTAACGGATTGGCTGGGTTGGAAAATTGCTGAGGCATGAAAGCCCTTCCTTTTTTTTCACTAACGATATTTTCTGCCATCTCTATTGCGCCTTTCATCCCTTTTAATCCTTCTGTTAAAATCAGATTGGCACCAAAAGCTTTTAACACCTTTCTTCTCTCAATCGACATAGTTTCCGGCATGGTCAAGGTGAGCTTGTATCCTTTAGCTGCGCAGACAAAGGCTAGAGCGATGCCGGTATTACCACTTGTTGGCTCAATTATTTCAATTCCTTTATTTAAAATTCCTCTTTTCTCAGCCTCCCAAACCATAGAAGCTCCAATCCTACATTTAACTGAATACGCCGGGTTTCTACCCTCTATCTTCGCTAGCACAAGAGTTTTGTTACTATTAACTACACTGTTTAATTTGACCAAAGGGGTTTCGCCGATTGACAAAGCATTATTGTCAAAATACTTCATTCCTTTCTCTCCTACAGATTTCCTATTACTTTATCTCCAAATAATTTAATGTCTTTCAACGCCTCAGTTTGAATTGGCCCCCCTGGCTGCCGCATCCTGAGCATTATATAGTCTGGCTTGACCTCATCTTTCCAATATTTAAGTTGTTCAAGACATTGTTCAGGCGAACCCGCAATCAGACGCTCTTTAGCGATTGTTTCAAATGTGAGTTCCTCCTCAGTCGCAATATTTTTTATATGCTCATCTTTAACATAAGCACCATAATGAAAATACCATTTATGAGTTGCCATAGTGGGGCCACTTTTTGACACAACAGCTTCCCAGTTCTCTCCTATGATGCAATCCCTCATCAAAACTACAAATGGCTTCCTATTTTGCTTTTTTGCCTCCACCCTATATTGATTAGCATAGTCACGAATAACCTCTAAAGATTGAATAGGATCGGCTATCCATCCATCTCCCATTCTTGCGGCACGTTTCAACCCAGCAGGAACCCAACCAGCAAGCCAGATAGGGGGGCCATTTTTTTGGAATGAGCTTGGCGTAACTCTAACATTTTCAATTTTATGAAACCTACTTGGGTAGGAGAATCTCTCGCCTTTCCACGCTGTTTTTAAAATTTCAACGCTCTCCTCGGTTCTAGCAGCACGCTCTTTAATCGACACACCAAAAGCATCAAAGTCGTCTGGTTGATAACCTATGCCCATGGCAGCTACCATTCTGCCCTCTGTTGCCTGGTCAACAACAGCGATATCCTCTGCTAAACGGATAGGATGATAGAGTGGCGACAAAAGCACACAGGTCCCAACTTTCAAACGAGTTGTTCGCATACCTACCATTCCGGATAATAAAACCGGAGATGGCAAATATCCATCCGACTGTTGATGATGCTCAGTAAAGTAAAACCCATCAAATCCAACTTTCTCACAAAGCTCAGCCTGCTCAACTAATTCTTTAATCAGATTCGAGATATTTTTCCCATCAGGTGGATCTTGGGTGCATGGAAAGTAGCCGACTGGCGTCATGATGAGCTCCTTTAGCTTTTAATTTTCTCAATAATGTTTACAATTTTATCTAGTGTCGGCAAAACAGTCTTTTCGCTTTCACTTGGAAGATTAAAAATAAAATGACTGAAGCCAAGCTTTATATTTTTTTCAATTTCCCGGATATCCATGGGGGCAAAAAAATAAGCAAGTGTAATGTCGTTAAAATTTCGGCCAGCAGCTTCGCATGCTTGTTTCAGACCTTCTGCACTCGCACCCCCTTCTCTCCCTCCAATAGGGATCCATCCGTCTCCGTACTCAGCTATTCTTTCCTCTACAAATTTTGCGTTCGAACCAACCCAAATAGGCGGGCCACCTTCTTGAATTGGTTTGGGGTAAGACCACATCTTATCAAATTGTACATACTCACCATGATATTCAGCTTCTTCTTTAGTCCAGATTTCTTTCATTGCTAAAATTCTTTCACGTGTTATCTTCCAACGCTTTGAAAAAGGCGCGCCGTGATTCTCAACTTCTGGCTTATTCCAACCAGCACCGATCCCAAAAATAAATCGTCCTCCACTTAATCTATCGATCGTTGCAACTTCTTTCGCCAAAGTGATAGGGTGACGTTGAGAAACCAAACAAATTCCAGTCCCCAATAATATTTTCTTTGTAACAGCAGCGCATTGGCCCAAAACTACGAAAGGGTCAAAAGTTCTAAGATAAAACTCCGGCACCTTTCCATCAGGAAAAAAAGGAGAACTTGTGTCATTTGGAATATGAGTATGTTCAGGAACAAAGAATGAGTCCAATCCACGCTCTTCTAAAGCTACCGCCAAGTCTACAGCCGACATACATTTGTCAGTAGCAAAAATCATTGCACCAAATTTTACCATTCTAATATCCTCTTGATTTGTTCTTGATTAAATTTATTTACCACTCCATTTTTCCTTTATTGCGCGTTGATGAGAAAAATTTCCCAGTGGGGCCATCTTGTGGCAGAGTAGCGAGCCAAACTGGTGTGGCCGCACCTTCTTCAACTGTCAAAGGAGCACTATCTGTGCCCATGTCGGTTCTACACCAGCCGGGAGAAGCCGAATTAACTTTACAATTAGTATCTCGCAACTCTTTAGCAAACAGAGCAGTGATTGAGTTTATCGAAACCTTTGAGGCCTGATAAGCAGGACCCATAACTTCATACACCAAAGAATTGGGATCATTTATTCCCTCAAGTGATCCCATATCGCTTGATATATTCACTATTCTACCTTGTGGGCTCCTCTTAATTATAGGAACCAGAAGCTGGGTAAGCCTGTAAGGGCCAAAAAAGTTAACATCAAAAGTGCGCTTTAGGTCAGCAAAATCTAATTCACTGGGCAGCGTGCCCCAGTCTTCTTCAAACGTACCCGCGTTGTTAACTAATACATCCAAGCAACTAGTTTCTTTTTTTAAACTATCCACCGCCGATTCAATACTCGAAATGTCTCCCATGTCTAATTTCAAGGTAGCGCACTCAATTTGTTGTTTTTCAAGTTTATTCATCTGTTTATCCACAGAACTGGGATCGCGGACCCCTAGAATTATTTTATGGCCAAGCTTTCCGAGCTGGAGACAAATTTCGAATCCAAGCCCGCGTCCTGCGCCAGTAACAAGCGCTGTTTTGTTTTGTTTCTTCATCGACTTATCCAATCTCGCGTTTTGTTTTCTTATATTCTTCTGCTTTGTTTTTCATTCCCTCTTTAACGGCCAATTCATCACTAAGATTATTTTTCTCGGCATAATCCCTAACCTCTTGTGTAATTTTCATTGAACAAAACTTAGGACCCCACATTGAGCAGAAATGAGCGGCTTTGTGTCCTTCCTTTGGGAGCGTTTGATCGTGAAATAAACGGGCCCTTTCTGGATCGAGACTCAGGTTAAATTGATCCTCCCATCTAAATTCAAATCGAGCTTTAGATAAAGCGTCATCCCGTCTTTGTGCACTTGGATGGCCTTTCGCAAGATCGGCCGCATGCGCTGCTAGTTTATATGTAATTATCCCCTCTTTTACATCATCTTTATCTGGTAGACCTAGATGCTCTTTTGGAGTTACATAACATAACATAGCTGTTCCATACCATCCGATCATAGCCGCACCGATACCGGAAGTAATATGGTCGTAGCCAGGTGCAATATCCGTTGTAAGAGGACCCAAAGTATAAAATGGAGCCTCTCCACAGTGCTCAAGCTGAAGATCCATGTTTTCCTTGATAAGCTGCATAGGAACATGCCCAGGCCCTTCTATCATCGTCTGAACATCATGCTTCCATGCCAATTTTGTAAGTTCGCCCAATGTTTTTAATTCAGCGAATTGCGCTTCGTCATTAGCATCTGCAATGGAGCCAGGTCTCAGACCATCTCCAAGTGAAAATGTTACGTCATAGATTTTCATAATTTCACATATTTCTTCAAAATGAGTATACAAAAAGTTTTCCCTATGATGTGTCAAACACCATTTAGCCATGATTGATCCTCCACGAGATACAATACCAGTGGTTCTCTTCGTGGTCATTGGTATAAAGGGTAGTCTCAGTCCAGCATGAATAGTAAAGTAATCTACCCCTTGCTCAGCCTGTTCGATTAAGGTGTCTTTAAAGATATCCCAAGAAAGATTTTCTGCGATACCGCCCACTTTCTCGAGCGCCTGATAAATTGGAACAGTGCCCACGGGCACTGGTGAATTCCTCAGTATCCATTCTCTTGTTTGGTGAATGTTTTTTCCGGTAGAAAGATCCATTATGGTGTCTGCGCCCCAACGTGTTGCCCATGTCATCTTTTCGACTTCTTCCTCCACGGAAGAAGAGACCGCAGAATTACCAATATTGGCATTGATTTTCACGAGAAAATTTCTACCTATAATCATGGGTTCAAGCTCGGGGTGGTTGATATTAGCAGGTAGAACCGCCCTACCACGAGCCACTTCTTCCCTAACGAACTCTGGTGTTATGCTCCTAGGTATAGAAGCACCGAAAGACTCGCCCTTGTGTTGACCCTCGAATGAACATTCCCCAATTTCTTTCAAATTCTCGTTTTCTCTTATCGCGACGAACTCCATTTCAGGTGTAATTATTCCTCTTTTCGCATAATGCATTTGTGAGACATTTTTGCCTCTCGCTGCTACACGGGGGAGAAACTTACCTTTAAAGCTGGAAAAATCATCAGGCTCTTTTTTTATTTTTTTACTGTAGTCTGAAGAATGCTCCTCTAACTGTTTCGTATCTTTTCTTTCGGCAATCCATGAGTCTCGAACATGTTTTAGTCCCCTATTCACGTCCACAGGCACATCGGGATCAGAATAGAAGCCAGAAGTATCGTAGACTTGAAAATCGACATTTTTTACCCTTTTGTCATCGACAAAAGTATCGCTTTGAGATATTTCTCTCATAGGGACCTTGATGTCGCTCCTGCTACCTGTGATATATATTTTCTTTGAGTTAGGAAAAGACTTATTAACGTCTTTAAGTGAGGTTTTTTTGGTTTTTAGACTTACCAGCTTAGGGTCTGACATACGATATTCCTCTGTTTATTAAGTTTATCAATCAAGCAGAGGCCTTTCGCTTCCCTGCCTCATTTATCGAGTCAGGTTCAAAGGGTCTATTCTCAGCATTTCAATAGGATGCACCCCTAGCTTGTCACAAAATATTTTTAAATTGTATCATGTCTTAAGGCGAACACAAGCTTACTAGTGAAATTCGGAGACCATCAAGCTGCTGGTGGATTTTTAGCCACACGATCAAGTTGAACCGCAAACTTACACCATT
Source organism: Pseudomonadota bacterium (assembly GCA_036158955.1). Taxonomy (GTDB): domain Bacteria; phylum Pseudomonadota; class Gammaproteobacteria; genus TMED69. The sequence goes on along the minus strand of JAYYFI010000007.1, from coordinate 2,815 downwards.
CCTGGGCATCATCACAGAAAATTTCCATAGTTGGAACCAATCCCGAGGGATCATCCAAAGTACCACTTTTTACAAATAAAAGTCCTTCAAATGCATCAGCATCAGAATACATAGGCGATCCACAATTACCACAGAATTTCCTCATAACTTTAGAACCAGACATTCCAATAGTTTCATAGGTGCTCAAATCTCCAGTAATCTTGAAAGAATCTCGCGGTATACCTAAAACTAGTGAAAAACTTGTTCCAGTTTGTTTTTGGCAATCTCTACAATGACAAATTGCGCTTAACAATGGTTCTGCACTCATTGTGTAACTGACTAAACCACACATACAGGATCCCGTAACACTCGACATTTGATATACTCCATTTAAGATATACAAATATTAAGTTACTACCAATTTTAGGTGAAATCGAGAAAAAAATATGGAATTAGCAATTAATGTACGTAATTGGGGGCCAACAGCAACCGAAGAATTTATTCGAAGCAGTGTTCTAGCAGCAGACGAATCGAGCCTGGACGCTTTATGGTTTAACGATCACCTTTGTTTTCCACCAGCCATATCCAATAATTTCTATGGCGTTCCTCAGGCAATGGGCAGCATCATGGATCCGCTTAGCTTGGCTTCTTTTATCGCTGGCATCACAAAACGAATAAAATTTGGCACGGCGGTTTTAGTTTTGCCTTACAGAGAAAAAATAGTTACCGCAAAAATGATTTCCTCTATTCAACAATTATCCAATAATCGTTTCTTACTCGGAGTTGGACCCGGTTACTTAGAGGAAGAATTTAAAGCTTTAGGAATTAACTTAAAAGATAGAGGCAAAATTACAAACGAAACTCTAGATTTTTTAATCAAAGCATCACAAGATTCTAAGATTATTAGTAATGGCCAAGAAATACTTTTAGAACCAAAGCTGACCCTTCCTCCAATCTACATTGGACAAATGGCTAAAGTTGCATTCAGCAGAACTATACGGTTTGCACAAGGGTGGATGCCAGTTAGTATATCTCCAGAGGAATTAGCGCCAAAGGTAGTTGAACTAAAAAATCAGGCAAAGATTGCCGGAAGAGGAGAAATTGAGATTATCGCGATGAAAACTTTACCCCTCGACGATATTGAGTCAGCAAAAAAAATGGCAATTGCCTATAAAGACGCGGGCGCAACCCAACTTGTGCATACGCAAGGGTATGAAACCGTGGCACACTATCAAGAAATAATCGAAAAACTTGAGAAATCAATTAAGCCCCTTATTTGATTCATAGAAACTCCAATCAGATGAAAATTGAAAAATTAACACCACAGATAGGGGCAGTCATTCGAGAAATCAATCTCAATGAGAAAGTAACTGATGACCTGATTGAAAAAATAAAAGAAACTTTTTACGAGAACTTGGTAATTTTTATTGAAGAACAAAATATTAGCCCAAAACAGTTTATAAGATTTGCTAAACACTTCGGCGAATTGGGCGTCTATCCTTTTGTAAAAGGCATGGATGATTTTCCTGAGATAGTCGAAGTGCGAAAAAAGAAAGATGAAAAAATTAATTTTGGAGGACTTTGGCATACAGATACCAGTTATTTACCGGAGCCCCCGGCTAGTTCAATGCTCTACGCAGTGGAAATTCCTCCGGTAGGAGGAGATACTCTCTTTTCTAATATGTATCTCGCCTATGAAAATCTTACACCAACATATAAAGCCATCCTATCAAATCTGAGAGGGTATAACACTTCAGAGAAAGCTGATGCAGCAGTAACTCGCACTCATAGGATAGCAGATAGTCCAAAAAATACCGACAGTATAAAAACCTACGCCTCTCACCCAATAGTAAGGACTCACCCTATTACTAAAAAATTGAGCTTATACTGCAGCAATGCTCACACTACCCATATTGAAGGTATGAGTAATGAGGAGAGCAAGGGGATTCTGAAATTTTTGTTTTCTCAACAAACAAAGGAAGAGTATACCTGCAGATACAAATGGAAAAAAGGAACGATTGCATTATGGGATAACATTGCATGCCAACACAATGCATTGAATGATTACCACGGATTTGAAAGGGTAATGTATAGAATCACTCATAAAGGAGTGAAACCTTATTGATTATCAAATACCACGTCTGCTCTTATCATATTATTAAATATTCTCAAAACTCTCAGAGTTAAACCCCATATAAAATACTGTTGAAAAGGAATAGCTGGATAGGTTTTTTGTTTTATCCCTGCATACTCGATCGTAGTTAGGCCTTTTTCATAAAAAATAGAATTTAATGGAACCCAAAAGAAATTTGCTACCTCATTCTTACTAGCAACAAATGCAGTTCTCGCGAGAGAATCAGTTACCAAAAAAATAAAAGGTATGATATGAAAAGATTTACCGGATAAATTGTTTGGCACTTCTATAGCACCTAGATTACCGATCATAAATTCTTTTTTTAATTGAATACCTATTTCTTCGCACGTTTCACGTATAACACCATCAACTAATGTTTTATCATCACTCGATATCTTGCCCCCTGGCAAAGAGACCTGGCCCGACCATGGGTCTCCCTCTCTTTGGGTTCTTTCAATAAAGCATATACCATGAGGATCATTCTGATTGATGATGAGAGCAACGACCGCCGGTTTTTTCAGAGGTTCTATTTCTGGGACTCTGCAAAGAGTTTTTTTAAAGGTTCTAATTAGCTGTTTACTGAGGTTATGCTCGATTAACATTAAGTATTAATCAATTTGCTTTATCGAGCTCAGACTGAATTCGATCTAGCACGGGTAAAAGATATTCTTTAAATTTTTTCGGATCTTCAGACATAGGAAA
>JAYYFI010000006.1:0-59450 GCA_036158955.1 Pseudomonadota bacterium | reverse complement strand
TAAAGAACATCGTAGGTCTGGCTTAGCGGAGCCAAGGTTTGCACAAACTCCTCTACGGAAATTCTGGGAAGACATTGACAATTTTTGCAAACCAACCATTGCCGCTATCAATGGAATGTGCGTGGGTGCAGGATTCGAGCTAGCATTAGCGTGTGACATCAGGATCGCCTCAAACGGGAATTATTATATTGGTCAAACTGATATCCAGATGGGGCTTAGCCCGTCAGCGGGCGCATCCAGCCGGTTAGTCCGTCTAGTGGGAAGCGGTAAAGCATTGGAATGGCTTTTGAGAGGTCGGACGTTTTCACCCAAGGAGGCGCTAGAAGAAGGGATAATTAATCATCTTGCTACAGACTCGGCGCTATCTCTGGCGAAATCTATTTGTGATGAATTAGGTAACAGGCCAGGACCCGCGCTTGCTGCCATAAAACAACTTGTTAAATCCAATCAGGGGAGAACAACTAAAGATATCGTAGATATGGAAGGAGATTTATTTGCAAATCTCTTGGCTAATGATGGAAATGCTGTTTCGTCTGTCAGACATTTTATTTCAAACAAATATAAGTTTGTAAAAATATAGGCTGATTTGTTTTTGATCCGCTTAATGTTAAAATAAACCTATTGGTGCTTAAATAAAGTTAAACGGGAAACTGGTGAACTCAACCTAGACGTAACCCAGTGCTGCCCCCGCAACGGTAAATGCTGAAACCATCATATCCACTGTAGACTAGGTCTATGGGAAGGTGATGGCCCGAATAGTCGCAGTATGAGCCCGGATACCGGCCAATACAACTTGAGAGCAATAGGCGGTGGGCCGTGGCTTAGAAATTCCGACTAACTTTAGGCTTAAGTTAGCCCTGTCTGCTCTCCTAATTTTTGGCAAATAGGAGACAATTAATTGAAAACAGCTACCAAACTAATAATTTTTATAATTACTTTCCCTTCATTTGGGGCCATTGGCTCTACCGAAAATCCGGAGGAAACATTAATTATCAGTGCTTCTCGAACCCCTAAATCAGTGCAAAATACCACCGTAGCCTCAACTATTATTGATGAAGAGTTAATCACCAAAAGAAATTCCCATTTTGCGACAGACCTACTGAGACTTGCGCCAGGACTTACGGTTAGTAATACCGGAGGACTGGGTAAATTTTCACAAGTACGCATGCGTGGTTCTGAAGGGAATCATGTGATGGTACTTATAGACGGCATGGAAATGAACGATGTTGCACTCGCAGATGAATTCGATTTTGGTCATCTAATGAGCACGAACATAGGTAAAATTGAAGTAATTAGAGGACCTCATAGTGCCCTTTGGGGATCAGACGCGGTAGCCGGTGTTATTAATATTGTTACTAAAAAGCCAGAATATGGTAGAAATGCAAAAGTAACAATTGATGCAGGAACTCATGGTCTAGATCACCAAAATCTAGAATTTTCAACGAGAACCGATTCTCACTTGTTCAGAGTTGTCTTCGACAGGATTAATCTCGGAGGTATCAATACATCGCTACAAGGAGATGAAGATGATGGATATGAGAGCGAATATATTGACGCCAAGGCTGAATTCAAAATAAATGAGTTCAACACTATTAAGTTTTTTAATCGTTACCAAGAGTCTGTTTCCGAGACCGACAGCGGGTCACCCCTAACCGATATTGATAACAAACAAAGTGCCAGAAGAGCTTACACTTCTTTAAGTTTTAATAATCAACTGTTTAATCGAGCCCTAGACAATACGTTAAAAATCAATTGGACATCCACCAATAGTAATAACAAAGATCCCAACGGCGACTCAATTGATAAAGTGGCTGCTGACAAATATCTGTTGTCTTTTCAGTCAACCTTCAACCTTCAATCTCAAAAATATTTTAATATGAACCATTCTTTTACTTTCGCGGTCGATAGAGAACATCAAAGATATAGACAACGAGGAACCTCGGATTTTGGGGATCCTAACCAGGATCAATATGTAAACAACACAGGAATAATCGGCGAATATGGTGTCAAGATAAACTCTAATCTTTTTTTATCTGGAGCGATTAGAAGAGATATTAATAGTGATTATAATGACATAACCACCTTTAAAATTGGTTCAGCTTATCAATTCGAACCAATAAAAACCAAAATCCTGCTTAATTATAGTACAGCACAAAAAGCGCCAAATTTTACGGAAAGATTTGGTTTCTTTAACGCGTCTGCAGGCGGCTCTTTTATAGGCAACCAAAATCTCTCCCCAGAAAAATCGACGGGTTGGCAAATTGGATTAGAGCGCTATTTCTTTAACGAAATGGTCGATGCAAAATTTACGTATTTCAATGAAAAGCTTGAAAATGAAATCAACGGTTTTGTTAGCATTGGCGGAGGTTTATTTTCGGCAACCAATATAGACGGAACGAGTAGGCGCAAGGGCTTCGAAACAGAAATTGGTCTTTTGTTGCCCTTTAATTTCAAAATTTACTCTTCGTATACATATATTGATTCTACCGAATTAAACCAATCTATTGGTAGGCGGCTTGATGAGGTCAGGCGACCCAACCATCAAGCCTCATTGTTTGCAGATTGGTCGTCACTTGATCAGAGATTATCTTTAAGTAGCTCAGTCTCTTATTCAGGAAGTTTTTTCGATACCGATTTCTCAACTTTCCCAAGTGTAAGAGAAAGCATGGAAGCCTACACTCTAGTTGGTCTAAATGGAAGCTATTTAATTACAGACAAAGTTAAAACTTTTTTTAAGATCGAGAACATCCTAGATGAAAAGTATGAAGAATTATTTGCCGTAAATACCTACGGAACGTCTGCTTTCATTGGCTTCGAAGTCTCATTCGGCAAATAATTTAATTACGGCGCCTGAGCAACAATAAGCCCAGGCGCTAAACTACCTTTAAGAACTTGGCCGAATACATTTTTCATCTTAATATCTGCGGTCTCGCCAAGAAGCAAGTGCAAACCTAAAGGTGCGACCCCTTGAGTATTTCTTTTTTCTATAGCTTGCTCAATGAAATTTTTCGCAAATTCAACGAGCAACTGTGATTTCGTAACTGTGAATCCTACTTGCTCTAAGTATTTACAATAATGTTCTAAATTTTCAACAGCACTTTCACTTTCATTTGACGCCCAGGGAACCGGGTAGTCTATCGGTTGAGTTCCAACAGCCATCACGTCATAGATAATGAATAAGCTTTGTGGCTTAAGTAGTCTTTTCACTTCTTCAAAAAGCTCAACTTTTTTATCAATATTCATTCCGACATGCACCATGTAGGCCGCTCCAAATGTGTTACTAGCAAAAGGTATATCCAGTGCACTACCTTGAAACAAATCAACTGAATCTCTTGCTCCTACCAAATCGCTTAATTTATTCCCATACTTAACAAAAGATGGAGTCAAATCAATTCCTTTTATTTTACGATCTAAAACTTTTGAAATATGACGTGCAGGTCCACCGAGTCCGCATCCAATATCTAAGAACTCCCCTTTTTTAACTTTTTTTAATTCCTCAATCACGAATCGAGTTCCGTCCGCACCACCCAAATGGAATTCATCCACAGGGGATAAATCTTCAATTCGGACATTCCCTAAATCCACTGCAAGGGCATTTAAGCCCTGTTCGATCATTTCGAACAAATCTTTATTTTCATAATGGGCAGTAACAAACTTCTCATTTACCATTAACTTATCCTTATTAAGTGAAATTACACATATCAATGACTGCTCTATACCTTACTTTATTAGATACAACATCATCAAAAACCTGATTAATATTCTTTATATCCACAACCTCTATATCAGAAAAAATATTATTTTTTGCACAAAAATCTAACATTTCTTGAGTTTCTTTGATGCCTCCAATGAGCGAACCCGCCACTTTTTTTCTTCCAAATAAAAGATTCATCGAAAACATTTTCATATGTGAAGCTCCTACTATAACCATCGTCTTATCACGTTTTAGCAAACCTAGATATTGGGAAAAATCATGGTCTGCTGGAATAGTATTTATCAATAAGTCAAAAGTTCCAGTCGCGAGATCTACAGCATTATCGTCCGTAGAAACTAAGACCTGTTCTGCCCCAAGCTCAATCGCGTCTCCCACTTTGTTTTGCGAAGATGTTATCGCAACCACTTCAGCGCCCATAGCGACCGCAAGCTTAATGCCCATATGACCGAGCCCCCCAAGACCAATAATTCCAACTTTATCACCCTTATTAACGTTATATTGCCTGAGAGGAGAATACATCGTAATCCCTGCACAAAGCAGAGGGGCAGCACCCGGTTTATCAAGGTTTTTTTCCAAGCGGAGAACAAACCTTTCCTCAACAACTATTTCTTGGGAATATCCCCCCATCGTAACGCCACCTAAAATAGGATCGGGGCTTGCATAGGTAAGGGTCATACCATTCTCACAAAACTGTTCGAGGTCTTCATCACAAGAAGAGCAATCATGGCAAGAATCCACCATGCAACCGACACCGACTAATTGGCCGATTTTAAATCTACTTACGTCATCCCCAACACCTATCACCCGACCAATTATTTCATGACCTGGAACACACGGATACTCAGTCATCCCCAGCTCGTTTCTCGCAAAATGAATGTCTGTATGACAAACTCCGCAGTAGTTAATTTTTATTTGTACATCGGTTGAGCTTAAAGTCCTGCGTTTTATTGTCATTTGCTCGAGGTCTTGACTTGGCCCTAAGGTTCCGTACGCTTCAACTTCTTTCATTTAATAAACTCCTTCTATCAGACAAATCATTGGTTTGTTTTCGACCACCGAAGAAAAAGTTCCCGTCCTTGAAGACAACAACATCACCAGTGTTAAACCAATCATCATACACGCAAATATCACCTTTAACTATGAGGCAACTATCAACGAATTTATATTCACAATGTATTTCTGAACCAATAAAAAAATAATCTTGATAACAAGGAATTAGGTCTCCTGGATAGAATGTTCTATTGATAGCACATGGACCTACTTCTGTCATTCCCCAATTGACTGTAAAAACTGCGCCTTGCGCTAGACTCTCTTCTATCATTATTGGAGTCACTATATCAGAGCCACAGGTAATTCTTAAATGGGACAAATCCAACCGACCCCAGCTTTTTGTTTTTCTCAATAACTCGATGTGCTGAGGAGTCAGGTGCGTATGAGTAAACTTTTTTATTTGTTCAGCCCATTTAAAGGCATTAAAAGGCAATATTTCCACGTATGCTCCAACCTCAAGACCAGGTAGAGTTTGCGCTAAAAGGCCTCCTGCGTGTTGCAAAGAACAAACAGTTAATATTTTTGACGAACCATTAATCTTTTGAACTTTTCTCGCTATAGCATTTCCTGAACTAATTTTTTTGGGGTTCTGAAATATAGTCTTAGCAATTCCAGTTGAACCGGTAGTTTTTAGAAATATACCTTCGTTTAGAATCTTTTTTACATCGATCACAAATACTTGCACCCGTGAATCTTAAAACATGGATCTAATTATATGTGGGTAAGATTTTTCGTTTCTTTAAATCTTCGAGCCAATAACAAAAACTCTCTTCTGTATTCCAAACTTGATAAAAACCATGCTCTTTGATTTTAATCGAACTCACAAATGTTGGCGGGGGAGCTTTCTCCAATCCTGAGGCGAAGCACATGTCAGCATAAAAATGCGACTCACCTAATAAATTTTCTAAGCTAATTTCTTTTAGATTATGTTTTTTTACTAACGTCTTCCATGTATTTTTGTTGTTAGTAATAAATTCAGAAAGCAAGCAGGGAGCATCGTCGCCTACTTCTAAACCCAAAACTTTGGCTAAACTGGGCCACATGTCTCTAAACGAAAAAACCTCTCCATTAGTAAGGTTATAGGTTTCACCATTAGCAATCGAATTTTCTGTCGCCCATCTTATGGCTTTGGCAACTAACCTCACATCAACTGCTTCCCAAACCCAAGCGGGCCCTCCGGGAAAAGAAAACGGAAGACCCAATTCCTTTTTGATTGCTCCATAGATTCCAATTACAGGTGGGATGTTCATCACGACACCGTGATTTGGACCAACAATTAATTGCGGGCGCATAATAGTGTAATCAAAATCTTTTTTCCCAGAATACTCTCTTAACATATCTTCTTGAACCCAGTAAAAATTCGGGTGAACTACTCTTTTCTGCGATTCTCTGGCTGGGACTCGTATGGGACCTACCGTAAGTCCATAGGCTTTCGTTCCTTGCAACAACGTTACATGGCTTAAATTGCCGAATTTAGACAAGGGTTTTAAAATATTTTCTAGCATTAAACCATTTGTGCTTATTTGTCTTTCATCTGTCCAGCCTTGAATCAACCCGGGTAGTTCATAAACAGCCGTATACACCAGGTGGGTTACATCCTGACATTGCCTTTCAATAAATTCAGCACATGAAGTGCGATCTTGAAGATCGATTGAAAAATGTTTGAAGGTATCTTGAGGAAGCAAATCTGGAATCCGTCGAGAAACTGTTAAGACTTCGTGACCGGCAGATGAAAATTCAAGGGCACATGCAGTTCCGACTAGTCCACTTGCGCCAATTATTAAAATTTTTTTTTGCATCAAGATCCCCTCACATCAAAAATTTTGATCGTACTGTGATAATAAAGCTTCTGCTCAACAGGCTCAATCGCCCTTTTTACCCTCGTCCCCGCGGCCTCTGATTTTATATTGATAAAAATTTCGAGAAAAATAAATTAATTAGGATAACGATTTAAAAACCTAAAATTTTTCGATTTAGATATATACATCTAAGTTATTTTGGACGAACAAACAATTAATCGCTGTTTTTAACTCCATTTAATGTATTAAAAATGCAACGAACCTCCGGCTAAATTACCTTTTTTAGGAGGGGCAAATTTTGTGAGATCAATACCATCTACGGCTGTTTTATACTCATCAAGGGTAGGCGTTCTTCCTAGGATTGCCGATAAAACAACAACTGGGGTCGATGCGAGTAAAGATTCTCCTCTTTTTTCGTTTGAATCTTCTACCACCCTCCCTTGAAATAAACGGGTGGAAGTAGCCAAAACTGTATCCCCTTTAGCCGCTTTTTCTTGGTTACCCATACATAAATTACAACCCGGACGTTCTAAGTATAAAATATTTTCATATTGCACCCTTGCGTCCTTTTTAGGCGAATTGTCATCGAACTCAAAACCAGAATACTTTTGTAACACGGGCCAATCACCTTCTGCCTTCAACTCATCAATAATATTGTAAGTCGGCGCAGCAACAATCAAGGGCGCGTTAAATTCGACCGTACCGTTTTTCTTCTCAAGGTTCCTTAACATTTGGGCGACAATTTTCATATCACCCTTATGAACCATACAAGAGCCAACAAACCCTAAATCCACTTTCTTTTTCGCTTCATAGAAGGAGATAGGCCTTATTGTATCATGGGTGTAACGCTTAGAAATATCATTATTATTCACATCAGGATCGGCAATCATCGGTTCTCTTATTTGATCTAAATCAATAACTACCTCGGAAAAATATTTTGCATTGTTATCTGGAACAAGTGCTGGTCTTGCACCTGACTTAATTTCTTCAATTCTATTGGATGCAAGATTCGCTAACTTTTGTAAAGTTTCGTTTTTATTATCCATTCCCTTCTCGATCATGATTTGAATTCTTTTTCTAGCGATTTCAAGAGATTCTATCAATACAGAATCTTCAGTTATGCAAATAGATGCCTTAGCCTTCATTTCTGCTGTCCAATCAGTAAATGTAAAAGCTTGATCAGCGAGCAAGGTTCCTATGTGAACTTCTATAATCTTACCCTGAAACACATTCTCACCACATTGCTCCAGCATTTGTGCCTGTGTTGCATGCACTACGTCTCTAAAATCCATATAATTTTTCATTTTACCTTTAAATGTAACTTTAACGGATTCAGGGATAGGCATTGTCGCCTCACCAGTGGCTAATGCCAAAGCCACAGTGCCAGAATCAGCTCCGAAAGCTACACCCTTTGACATTCTTGTATGAGAGTCACCTCCAATTATTATTGACCAATCATCTACCGTTAGATCATTTAAAACTTTATGAATAACATCAGTCATAGGATGATAATTATTTTTGGGGTCTCTTGCAGTAATCAATCCAAAGTTATTCATAAAGTTCATTAATTTAGGAATATTCGCCTGAGCCTTTGAATCCCAAACTGATGCCGTATGACATCCTGATTGATAACCACCATCAAGAGTAGGGGCAATAACTGTAGCAGCCATAGCCTCGAGTTCTTGAGAAGTCATCAAGCCCGTGGTGTCTTGAGACCCAACAATATTCACCTTCACCCGAACATCGGACCCACTATGTAGAATTGTTCCTTCTTCGACACCCAAAGCGTTTTTATTAAATATTTTCTCAACGGCTGTAAGGCCTTGATTAGCATGAGAAACGATTTTTGATGGAGCAAAAACAGACCGTAATCCTATTCCCAAAGCGTCTGAAGCAAAGCTTTGTAACTTTTTACCGAATACTATTGCATAGGAACCGCCCGCTTTCATAAATTCAAGCTTTTGTGGGGTAAAAGAAGACGCTAGATCAGCGAGTTCTATTGAGCCAGACTCATCGTAAAGTTTCTTTTTTTTGGTATTTATCGTAAGGACAGTCCCAGTATCAACCGAATAAACTTGCTCGAGCACTGGGTTACCCTCTTGGTCTATAATCGGCTTACCGTGGGCATCTAATTTTTTAACCCAATTTTTTAAGTCAATACCAATTCCTCCTGTCACATCAACTGTGGTAAGAAAAATAGGCGATATCCCATTAGTACCAGCAACAATTGGGGCCACATTAACAAAAGGCACATAAGGGCTGCTTGGCTTCCCCGTCCAAAGAGCTACATTGTTAACCCCGGACATTCTAGACGAACCTACACCCATAGTGCCTTTTTCAGCAACCAAAACAATCTGTTTATCTGGATGCAATGATTGTAAACGAAGAATCTCTGATTGAGCGTCTTCAGAAATCATGCACTTCCCATGGAGTTCACGATCAGCTCTTGAATGTGCTTGAGGCCCTGGTGATAGTAAATCAGTAGAAAGGTCGCCCTCTGCGCCAACAAATGTCACAACTTTAATTTCTTCATCGATATCTGGAAGAGATGTATAGAACTCAGCCCTAGAATAACTTTCAAGAACTTCCCTAGCAACCGGATTGCCATCCTCCAATGCAATCTTTAATCTTGCCGTGTCGGCATCGTATAAAAACACCTGAGTTTTTAAAACATCGGCTGCCTTCTTGGCAAGGGCTTCTTCTTCATGTAGTGCCAGATCTAATAGTACGCTTATTGAAGGACCACCCCTCATATGCGATAAAATTTCAAAAGCAAAATCTACAGATATTTCAGATACAACCTTGTTTTTTAGGATAATCTCCTTAAGGTATCTGGCTTTTACAGCAGCCGCACCTGTTGTGCCAGGCAAAGTATTGTAAATAAAAAAATTCAGGCATTCAGTTCGACGTTGAGAATTTTCGTCTTCAAATGTGGCTATTATTTCATTTAAAAGCGGACCATTGTCTATCGGCTTTGGACTTAAACCGCCTTTTTTACGAGAATCAATTTCTTCTAGATAAGTTTTTAGTAATTTCATGATAGATATTCAACCTTTACAGAAATGAGTATTTTTTTAGCCAATGATACACTTAAATTCGACCTGTTAATTATACAAAAAAGGTGCTTTGTTTTAAATGATTGTTATGATGAAATATCAAAGACATGATTCCATTCCACAAGGTTTTTAACAAGACCGATAATTGAAAGCCGGAGAGACAGGGATTCGAACCCTGGAAGGGCGTTAACCCTTGCTGGTTTTCAAGACCAGTGCATTCAACCGCTCTGCCATCTCTCCTAGGCTTGATATGGTAACAAAACGAATATCGAAATACACCACTTAAGCACTAGAACCTCAAAGCCCTAAATTTAATGAACTACCAAAAACAATTAGTTTTGTAAAAAAAACATCCATAAGTATTGAAATTTCGTAATTCTTTTATATTATAATTAAATTGAGTTAACTGCCTCAGGAGGCAAACATGCAAGGAAACACCATTACAGCTCGGAATAGCAGTGCTATCTTAGCGACCAACAAGTTAATCCGAAATACATATATTCTACTATCCATGACACTTCTCTTTAGTGCTTTAACAGCAACCCTAGCGATCACTCTCAGGTTGCCTCCCATCACTAACTTGATTGCGACAGGCGGAGCTCTCGTACTAATGTGGTTTGTATTACCTCGAACAGCAAACTCCTCAGCTGGAATTGGCGTCGTTTTCGCAACAACAGGATTGTTAGGACTAGGGCTAGGTCCTCTCTTAAGTATGTATCTTTCAATGCCTAATGGACCTCAAATAGTTGCAACGGCTCTGGGAGGAACTGGTGCAATTTTCCTAGGGTTATCAGGTTATGCGCTTACTACAAAGAAAGACTTCAGTTATCTTGGCGGTTTCTTATTCACAGGCTTCATCGTGGTTCTTCTAGCGTCTCTTTTAAATATCTTTCTTGGAATTCCCGCGCTAAGTCTAACGGTCTCTGCTGCAGTAATAATGATTATGAGTGGATTTCTATTGTATCAAACCAGCGCAATGGTCCACGGAGGTGAAACTAATTATATTATGGCAACCATAGGTCTCTATGTGACTATTTTAAATCTTTTCACCAGTCTACTCCACATACTTGGGTTCGCCAGTAACGATTAATTAAAATCAGTTTCCGGGCAGTTCTTTGCGTGCTGCCCGGCAATCTCGGAAAATGCTATATGGAGCTAGCTCTAAAAATCGGTACAGCTGCACTCTTAGTTGCAATGCTAATCTTTTTGATTCCACAAGCGAAAAATATATATTCGAACACACGAAAGGGTACCACTAGCGAGTGGTTAAACTTCGCGCTTATAACATGCGGAGTATTCTTTTTTATTCTAATTTTAACTAAGTTAGTATAAGTGAAGCACCGGGCTGATAAAAACGGCAAATTTATGTTTCTAAAATTCGCGTCCTTCCGCCCATGTATGACTGAAGAACTTTCGGAATAAGCACACTACCATCTGGTTGCTGATTATTTTCTAAAATCGCTATTAAGGCCCGCCCAGCCGCTACCCCCGATCCATTGATAGTATGCAGTAGTTCAATCTTTTTCGTCTGATTCGATCGCATCCTTGCCTTTAGACGCCTAGTTTGAAAATTTTCAAAATTACTACATGAAGAAATCTCTCTATAATTTTTCTGGGACGGTAGCCATACCTCAAGGTCATAGGTTTTAGCAGCAGAAAAACCCATGTCTCCTGCACAAAGTAGCACCTTCCGAAATGGAAGTTCTAGTTTTTTTAACACTTCCTCCGCATGACTTGTTAATGATTCTAGAGCTTCATAAGAATCCTCAGGTCTAACGAATTGCACTAGTTCCACTTTCTCGAACTGATGTTGCCGAATCATACCCTTGACATCCTTACCATAAGAGCCAGCCTCGCTTCTAAAGCAAGGCGTATGACACGCAAACTTAAGAGGTAACAAGGACTCTTCGACAATTTCATTCATTAACATACTCGTAACCGGAACTTCAGCTGTTGGGATAAGAAAAAATTTGCCATTTTCGATACTAAATAGATCCTCTTTAAACTTAGGGAGCTGCCCTGTTCCAGTCAATGCATCTTGATTCACCAAAAAAGGAACATAGACCTCATCATAACCGTGCTGTTCTACATGAAGGTCAAGCATAAATTGGATTAACGACCGTTGAAGCTTCGCAATTTCGCCTCTCAAAATAACAAAACGAGAGCCGGCTATCTTTGCTGCATTTGCGAAATCGATACCACTGCGCTGCATACCTAATTCTCCGTGATCTTTCGGTTCAAATTCAAACTGTCTGGGTTGACCGACGGATTCGATAACTCTATTGTCTTGCTCTGAATTTCCATTTGGCACGGATTCATGGGGAATATTTGGGATTACTTGAAGGAATTCCTCGATTTGACTGGAAAGCATTTCGAGTTCATTTTCTTTGTCTTTTAATTCTGTATTTATAACGGTTACAGCATCTTGTAACACTCGAGTATCAATACCCTTTGCCTTTGATGCGCCAATCTCTCGGCTTTTTTGGTTTCTTTGCGCTCGTAACTCTTCAGTCTCTAGCTGCAAAATCTTTCGTTTCTCCTCAGAATTTGTCCAAAATTTAATGTCTAAGTTAAATGAACGCTTACTAAGGCCGGAGACAATAAACTCAAGATTCTGACGAAGTAACTTTGGGTCTAACATAATTCTTATTCAATGACTAGATTAATTAATTTCTTCGATATCAGTATTATAAGGAAGGTCAAGTTGAAAATTACTCTCGCTCAATTTTAAATTTACTTGAACCATGTCAAATTTTATTTCAATTATCCTACCAATGCGATAAAAAATTTTAATTTTATGTAACACCGCTTCTTTAATCTCTATTATTATTTTTTCATAGTCTGAATTGTCAATTAAAGGAGATATCTTAACGAGTGACAAATTGTTAGAGCTCTTTAATTTATTAATATCGTAGGACTTTTTTAGTGTATGATAATCTTTTCTCAAAAAATCTATAGGCATATCTTGATTAAAATGCTGATTTATTTTTGATAGTTGCTTCAGATCTTTGTCGTAAACAGAAAGAGATGAACCATTCTTAATAAAAATTTGACTAATCGGTTCGTCGTAAGACCATTTAATTAAATCGGGTTTACTAAATAGCACGCTTCCTGTGCTAGAGGATATTTTCTGCATGTCAATAGAATTTAATACCACTTGCGAAAAGTTTGCACTCATTGTTTTCATGGTCAACAAATCAGCTAGAATATCATCTACATCGTGTTCTTGAGAACAAAAAGTCGGGCGGATGCAAAGTATAGAAACGAATCCGACTACGACAATTGTTAATTTAATTCTATGAGTCACTTACGTTTGTTGGCACCAATATTTCTCTTGCGCCATTGGCCTGTAATTCTCCCACGATTCCGGCGGATTCCATTGCCTCAACCATTCGAGCAGCCCGGTTATACCCTATTTTTAATCTTCGCTGGATTCCTGAAACCGAAGCCTTCTTTGTCTGAAGCACAATGCTTACGGCGCGATCATAAAGTTCATCCTGCTCAAGGTCCTCAGAGCTATCGTATCCAGAGAGGCCTGTTTCTAACTCACTATGACCCGCCAACACATTTTCGTTGTAATTAGGTTCCCCGATTTCCTTAAGCCTTTTTACAACCTTATGTACTTCATCATCAGAAACAAACGCTCCGTGAATCCGGTTAGGTAATCCTGCACCGGGAGGGAGGTACAACATATCGCCGTGCCCAAGCAAGTTTTCTGCCCCGACTTGATCAAGTATCGTTCTTGAGTCAACTTTTGAGGAAACTTGAAATGAAATCCGGCTAGGTATATTTGCTTTTATCAAACCGGTAATTACATCGACAGAAGGTCTTTGCGTCGCCAATATCAAATGTATTCCGGAAGCTCTTGCTTTCTGAGCAAGCCTAGCTATTAAGTCCTCAACTTTTTTTCCGACTACCATCATTAAATCGGCCAACTCATCAATAATTAGAACAATTCTCGGCTCTTCATATAACACCTCTTCGGTCAACTCTTTATCTTGACTTTGACTAGGCACTAAAAGTGGTTCGCCTTTTTTAATCGAATCGGCTACCAGCTTGTTAAAGCCATCTAAATTCCTTACTCCAAAATGGGACATTAGTTTATATCTGCGCTCCATTTCAGCCACGCACCATCTCAATGCGTTAGCAGCATCTTTCATATCAGTTACTACAGGAGATAATAAATTTGGAATATCATCATATACTGACAACTCGAGCATTTTCGGATC
The DNA here is from genome assembly GCA_036158955.1 of Pseudomonadota bacterium. Classification (GTDB taxonomy): domain Bacteria; phylum Pseudomonadota; class Gammaproteobacteria; genus TMED69. The sequence continues at coordinate 45,601 of JAYYFI010000006.1, read as the reverse complement.
AATCATGATAAACCGAACATTATCTGGCGTAGACTTATATAACAAGCTGAGAATCATAGCATTCAACGCAACCGATTTTCCTGAACCAGTTGTGCCTGCCACTAATAAATGGGGCATCCTTGCCAGATCAGCGGCTACTGGATTACCACTAATATCTTTTCCAAGAGCAATGGGTAAGGAAGAATCAATCGAGTGGAAAGGGCTGGAATTCAAGATCTCTTTTAAATAAACCATCTCTCTAGATTCATTAGGAATCTCAAGTCCGACACATGTTTTGCCAGGAATCACTTCTACAACTCTTACACTGATAGCCGACAAAGAGCGTGCAAGGTCTTTGGAAAGGTTTGTGATCCTACTTGCTTTTAAACCGGCTTCTGGTTGTAATTCAAATCTCGTGACAACAGGGCCTGGCCTAACTGAAACAACCTTTACCTCTATACCAAAATCCAATAATTTTTCTTCAACTTTTTTAGACAGCAAATTAAGTGCATAGTCTGAGTAGGAGTTTCCTGTAACCTCTGGATTGTCGAGTAAATCTAAATTAGGGAGAGTTTCTTTGTTACAGGCAATTTGATCATCAATCTCAACTGAACTAAGGATCGGCTCTTTTACTATCTCGATATCTTTATTTTTTGGCAACCGAAGCTTAATTGCCGAGGTTTGGGAAAAATTATTGGCTACTGGATGATTAACTCTTTTCGCTTTCATTGCGAGCAGTTTTTCTACACATGAAATGGCAAGATTTCTGACTGTCTGAAGCAATTTCCGACTAGCGACTATAAGAAAAGCGCCGAGTTTATCCATGATTTTTAACCACGACCAACCAGTTAAAAAGGTAAATCCCGCAAAAAACCCAGCAAGCATAAGAATGGTTCCGCCGATATCTCCGAATGAAGACAAAACACTCGAACCAAAGAGGTTGCCTAAAATTCCTCCGCTGTTAATACCGGGATGAGCCAAAACCCCGCCTGCCCTAATCCACAAAAGCGCGCAACCATTACAGGTAAAGGCTATCAATCCCACAAACTTCAATCCAAGAACGAATTTATTTTCGATTATGTGATTAATCTTATCCCGATAGATTCCCCAGCCCAGTGCTGCAACAAAAACAGGTATTAAAAAAGAAAAATAACCAAATAAATGAGTGGTCAAGTCGGAAAACCAAGCGCCAACAAATCCAGCTAAGTTATGAACAGCATGGCCAGTTGAATCAACATTAGACCAACCTTGATCTGCGGGGTGATGGCTTATCAAACTCAACATTAAAAAAATTGACAGCCCGACAAGTGTTATTAAAAACCCCTCTTTTATTCTACTGGCAACCACAGGAGGAATACTCACACTGCTCCGCTGTTCTTTCCGAATTGCTTGAGACATTTTTAAAAATTTACCTCTAGTTTGCACTGTAACCATACGAAATATAACAAAATTTTAAAGTATCTACAAATTTACCAAAATATTATTTATTCATAAAATAAATAAAACTACAGATCCACTCCAGACATCAGCCTAATTATTAACTAGTAGGATCGACAAAGATATTTTTATCGTATTAATGGTATATTAAGTTTAGTTATGAAATTATTAACAAAAAATTAAAGTCGCGCGAGAAAATCTTATGAGCCTTAAAGAAAAAATTTACAAAGTTTCGTTTATAAATCAGGGGAAAGTCTATGATATCTTCGCTAAAGGAGTCCATCAGAGCGGCCTTCTAGGCTTTATCGAAGTAGAGGAAATAGTGTTTGGGGAAAAGAGCTCGGTGGTTGTTGACCCATCAGAGGAATCCCTCAAATCGGAATTCTCGGGTGTATCTCGCACGTACATTCCAATGCATTCAATTGTACGGATAGATGAAGTTGAAAAAATGGGTCAGAGCAAAGTTTCCAAAGCCGAAGGTGGAGCCGGTACGGTGACCCCTTTCCCCGTTATAACCAACAACCATGAAACTGGAAACTCTTGAGACAAACCAAAAACGGAACTAACTTAAAAGTTGAATGTGTTAATTCACTAAGTTCAGTACAAGAATCGGAGTGGAACACTCTCACAGAAGGCAATCCTTTCATAAGCCATGATTTTTTGCTTAATTTAGAAACATCGAAATGTTTAGAGCCTCACGGCTGGTTCTCTAATCACTTAATTATTAGAAAAGGAAGAAAGTTAATCGCTGCTTTACCAACCTACGCAAGAAATAACTCATATGGCGAGTTCGTTTTCGATTGGAGCTGGGCCGAAGCATACGAGAGGGCTGGAAGGAATTATTACCCCAAACTAGTAAGCGCATCTCCGTTCTCTCCGGTCACCGGACCGCGATTATTATATAACGAAGACTCTGATGGTCATGAGTGTGCAAAAAAAAAATTAATAACTGCAGCGCATGACATTTGCTCAACACACGGATTGTCGTCATGGCACACTCTTTTTTTTGAACCCTCTAGCCTTGATTTCTACAAAAACCAAGGGTTGCTGATTAGACTTGGAGTTCAGTATCACTGGAAAAACCATAATTTCAAAGACTTCACGGAGTTTTTGGCCACTTTAAATTCCAAACACAGAAAATCAATAAAAAGAGAACGAAAAAAAATAGCCGATTCGCAAATCCAAATAGAAGTAATCGAAGGAAAAAACATTAATGAATTCCACTGGGAACTTTTTTATGGTTTCTATTGCTCGACATTTAGGAAGAAATGGAGCCAACCAAGACTAAATAAAAAGTTTTTCCTAAACCTTTCAGATTCAAAAGAATACAAGCCAGTCCTTTTCTTAGCAAAAGAAGGGAATAAATATGTTGCAGGAGCTTTTGCGCTAGCCACTAAGAAGTGCCTATATGGACGACATTGGGGAGCAACGAATTATCATGAATATCTGCATTTTGAACTTTGCTATTACCAAACAATCGAATATTGTATTCAAAACAAAATAGAAAAATTAGATGCAGGAGCCCAGGGTGAGCATAAGCTTAAACGAGGTTTCCATCCTGTTAAAACCTATTCTGCCCATCTCATAATGGAAGATAATTTTAGATCAGCAATATCAGAATTTGTCGCGAAAGAGACAGAAGCAATCGAAAATTACATAGATTCTCTTTGAAAAACCTAAAATGAAAAATGACCTTAAAACTAAGAATCTAAGAAATTACTTCTGCCCAAAACTGGAAACATTTAGTGAACAACTGCCGCATACACGACACGCCCTTTCTCAACCTGATGGATTACTGGCGTTTGGCGGTTCGCTAGAAGTCGAGGAAATTCTTGCTAATTACAAGAGGGGCGCTTTCCCATGGTTTACTGAAGACCAACCGGTAATCTGGTGGTCCCCCTCCAGAAGATTATGCCTTTTCCCGCAGAATTTAAAAATAAAACGCTCCCTTCGTAAAAAGCTCAATAATACAAAATTTTTAATCAAGATAAATAAAGATTTCGAGCAAGTTATTGATAAATGTTCGAGTATAAAAGATCGTCTTAATAACACCTGGATAACAAGTAGAATTAAGCAAGCCTATATCCGCTTACATAAATCGGGTCATGCTTATTCTGTAGAGTGTTGGAAAGGAACTCAAATGGTTGGCGGTCTATACGGAGTTTCTATTGGACGAATTTTTTTTGGAGAATCTATGTTTGCTCTAGAAGCTGATGCTTCGAAATTAGCACTAGTTGCGCTATGCACTAACAATATATTTCCTCGATATCATTTAATTGACTGCCAGATAGAAAGCGAACATCTCAAAAGTTTAGGAGCCGATCTTATTTCGCGTTCTGACTTTGAACGAAGATTAACTCGCTACTGCCTAGAACAACCTGAAATTATTCCGATTAATTCAGAAATTCGATAACGGGCCGATTTTAATTTTGCTCAATTTTTTTTTTTAGGGCACAATGACATCAGTGTTTACAAATAAAAAAGATAGTATAAATGGCAAAAGAAGAACATATTGAAATGCAAGGTAAGGTGGTTGACACCCTCCCAAACACAATGTTTAGAGTCGAACTGGAAAATGGGCATATCGTTACCGCTCACATTTCGGGCAAGATGAGAAAAAATTATATTAGGATTTTAACAGGGGACGAAGTGACAGTAGAGTTAACGCCATATGATCTTACAAAAGGTAGGATAACCTATCGAGCAAGGTAACTTCTCGCCTTTTCTAAATCCTCTGCCGTGTCAATTCCAATTCCCACTTCACCTTCCGCCTCCAACACTTTAATTTGTATACCATGATATAGAAAACGCAGCTGCTCCAAACTCTCTTTCAGCTCTATTTCAGGGCGTTCAAAGCTTACAAACTCGAGTAATGTCTTTGCCGTGTAACCATAAATTCCGATATGTTTCTTTATGTCCATAGATTTAACGTCATTGCTTAAAGTAGAATTGGGAATAGAAGCGCGACTGAAATATAATGCAAAATTATCACGATCAGTTACTACTTTTACTAAATTTACATCGTTCGAACTCCGTAAATTGAGTTTCTTAAAAACAGTAGCAACATAATTTTTTTCACTTTCAACTTGAACGCCTACCTGACGGATTACCTCTGCGGACAAAAATGGTTCATCTCCTTGAACATTTACTATAATGTCGTCTGCCGCAAAACCGAGATTTTCAACAGCGCTTGCAACTCTGTCGGAGCCGGATGCTAAACTACTCTCAGTTAAACAAACCTCCCCGCCAAAGGATTCTACTTCATCTCTGATTTTTAAATCATCGGTTGCAACAACCACATTCTTTGCTCCACTGTCAGAACAATTCTGGTAAACGCGTTGTATCAAGGTCTGATTGCCTAATTTTATGAGTGGTTTACCAGGCAGCCTAGTTGAACCAAAACGAGCTGGTATTATTATGCTAAAACTCATTAAATTGACGATAGCTCTTCATCAGAAATCCTTCTCGCTTCTGATTCGAGCATAATCGGAATACCCTCCTTAATCGGATAGGCTAATTTTGCGGATTTTGATACCAACTCGTCCTTCACCTTATCGTATATTAATTTTTCTTTCGTCACAGGGCACACTAAAATTTCTAGAAGTCTCTTATCCATAGTCAAAATGCTCCAATTTTTTTAAAACGGCGTCACCGAACGCTTTTGGTAAACAATATTCTAAACTGATAGACCAAAAATCGTAACCCACGATCCCCTTGCATTTCACAGCATCTTTTTCAGTCATCAAGATAGGCAAGCTTTCATATCCGGAAAAATCCTCAGATCTGAACCTATGATGATCTGGAAAAGATTTTCTGACAGTATGTAGCCCTTTTGATTCTAAAATTTCAAAAAACTCCTCTGGATTGGCTATTCCCGCAACCGCTAAAACTTTCCTATCTTTAAAAAAAGTGATGGGTTGAGTTTTTGATGGCGCTCCAAGAGCGTATAAATAGTTGGGTTTATAGGTTAACTCGTACTCATCACTTTTAGAAGCTCCTTTGGCAATTCTTAAATCAATATCTTTTATTCTTTTTATCGGTTCTCTCAATGGGCCGGCAGGAAGGAAATATTCGTTTCCAAAACGTTTTACCCCATGTACCACATGTATTTCTATATCTCGCATCAATTTATAATGTTGCAAACCGTCATCACATATCAAGGCATCAAGAGCAAAATTCTGCTTCAAAAATCGAGCGGATTTAATTCGATGCTTGCAACTAACTACTAGGCATTCAGTTCTTTTAAAAATATGAACAGCCTCATCACCAACTTGGTAAGGGTTGCTAGCCGATGTAATTTGCGTTGGATATTTACTATTATTCCCTCCGTAACCCGAACATAGTACTCCTACTCTTAAACCCTTTCTTTTTAAGTAATTCGCGAGCCAAATAACCGTAGAGGTCTTCCCTGTTCCTCCTACAGTTATATTTCCGACAACTATTACTGGCAAGTCAATCTTTTCCGCGCGAACAATTTTTTTTTCGTAAAGTAATTTCCTTATTATGAAAAAAAAACCAAATAAAAAACTAAAAGGAAGAAGCAAAGTAGTATGAAAAGATTTACGATCCCAATAACTCTTTATTTTATGTAAACGGAAAATAGAATTATCAATAAATAAATTCACAACTTTAATCTGACCGCTCCACCGAAAATGACACTCGATTGATTCCAGCAAAGGCAAGCGACTCCATGATATCAATAAATGATTGGTAATTTATTCGAGAATCAGCAACGACCGTAACATGATTAAGTCCCAAATTTTTTAAGTCATCTAATTCTTTTTTTATATCATCACGCTTATCCAAATGAAAAACTTTTTGTTTTATAGTCACAATGTTATTGATATCTACAAATATAGATACACTAGTTTCGGTTTTAGACTCAGAATAACTCGATAAGGGCACATCAATATCATGTCTTTTGTTAGTATCAAATCTAGTTGAAACCATGAAGAAAATTAGAAGTAAAAAGACTATATCAATAAGAGGGGTGAGGTTTAACTCAGCCTCACTTTTTCTATTTTTTGGTATAAGCTTCATATCACTTAGCGTAAAGAGTCTATAATTTTCGTAGCATTCATATCAATTAATACCACCAATCCTTCTATCTTCGCATTAAAAAACCTATGAAATAAAAGAGCCGGAATAGCGACAGACAAACCTGCGGCAGTAGACACCAAGGCTTGAGATATACCACCCGCCAAAAGTGGTGCGTCTTCCACACCAGCCAAATAAATTTGTTCAAATACGTCAATCATCCCCAAAACTGTTCCAAGCAGCCCAAACAAAGGTGTCGCTACTGAAATAGTACTTAAAATATCTAAATATCTATACATCTCATGAATATGATGCCGTGCAATTTCCTCGACCTTAAGTTTTAATTCTCCTTCATTCAAATCAGCATATTGATTTATAGCAGCGTAGATTATACCCAAAGTCGTGTAACTAAACTCTCCGCATCCCTTAAATTTACTTGTTCCGAAGTCTTCTCCAGTCGTATATAAATTCCTCAGCTTTCTGGGGGCTATCTTACTTATACGTAACGAGAGAAATCGTTCCACTATTACCGCTACTCCGATAATAGAAGCTAATGCTATTGGAAACATCATTATGCCACCGACTGCAAATATCTCGAACAACTACCCCCCCTTTTTTAAGATGATTTAATTTAGTGTAGCGTTTTAGCAACCCAACAGACTCTAAGCAAATGACCTGCGGTTTGTATTTAACTGACCTAAATACTACAGAGGTGATAATTTCCCGTCAATCAACCCTCTTTTTATATCCATGAGATTGGCCACATCCAAATCATGGGTCGTTACCACTAAAGCCGTTTGAAACTCGGAACAAAGATCGACGAGTAGATTACAAACAATATCAGCATTTTTTTTGTCGAGATTACCAGTAGGTTCATCTGCCAATAGACAAGTTGGATTCATAACAATAGCTCGCAGAACCGCGATTCTTTGACACTCGCCTCCAGACAAATCAGACGGTAATCGGCTTGCTTTTTTACCCAGTCCAACTTTGTCCATTAAATGAAGGGCTTGATCGACAGCTAATCGGCGTGGACTTCCCGCAATCATCAAAGGCATTGCAATATTTTCAACCGCAGTGAATTCCGACAAAAGGTTATGAAATTGGAATACGAAACCTATATTTCGGTTTCTGAATTTACACATTTCCGAAGAATTCAGTTCAGCTAGCAACTGACCAGAAACGTAAACCTCGCCAGCATCTGGGCTATCTAATCCCGCAATAATGTTTAAAAGAGTGGTCTTCCCGCTTCCCGATGACCCGGTTATAGCGATTGATGTACCTGAGCTAACCCTTAAATCTAGCCCTTGTAACACGACCTCATCAAACTCAGGTCCATAAGATTTTTTTAAAGCTCCACATTCAACAACAAATTTATTGATTTCTTGAGACATCTTTTATTTCAAAGTTTTTTGATAAGTTGGAAGATATTACTATAGCGATAAATAGCATCACCATGGAAGAGGCAAGAACTAAAATTACATCACCCATTTCTAAGATTGCCGGCACCTCACTAATGTAATACAAGTCAGCAGGAAAAATCGAAAATCCAAATAAATTTTCTAAAAGACTAACAATTTGAGTAATCGATAAAGACAATAGTATCCCGAATATGACTCCTAAAGATAAACCCAAACAGGATACAAGTATTCCATAAGTAGTAAAAATTCTTCTTATTCGTTCTTTCTCTAATCCCAAGATATGCAAAATACCAACCGTGGAACGTTGCGAGATTATTCCAATTATTAAAACAGAAGTCACATTTAAGACAGAAACAATAATGGCAAGTAATAAAGTTACGAACATTACGAATTTTTCCATCATAAGGGCTTGATACAAAGCCATATTTTCGTCCTTCCATGTTTTAACAGCCGTGCTTTGCACGGCAAAGGATTCAATTTTTTTTGGAATTACTGTGCCTTCCTTGAAATGAAGACGAAGCATTCTATTAGGATTTATTGAACCAAAAAAAGAGTCGGAATCTCCTAAACTCAAAAAAACAATGCTACTGTCCAAAAGCTTATACCTAAATTCTACTTCATCAATTATCTCAAATGATCGAGAGCGAAAAAAGTTGCCCATTGGAGTAAATTGGATTTTTGGAGAATAAAGTTTAAATTTGTCACCAATCTGTAAGCCCAATCCATCTAGCAGCTCTTTCCCAAGTATCGCGTTAAAACTTCCGTCGTCCAGCTCATCAAATCTCTGAAGTCCAGCAAATTCATTTAATTTATTAATGAGATTTTGATCAAAAGCACCTAACCCTCTCACCCTTACTAAATTGTGAGTATCTTGGCTGCTCACAATCGCTTCTTCTTCTGTAAATTCAAACAAATGGTCCAAGTCCTCATCAGCAAACAAATTATTTTTAAGCAATGCTTCTTCGACGGGTTTAATCGCCGTTAAATCCACAGAAATCTGACCATCAGCCCCGAAACTTCTTGATTTGACCTCCTCCTCAAAACCATTCATGATACTTAAAATACAAATCAAAACTGCTATAGAAAAAGCGATACCTAAAACGCAGGCTACCGTTAAAAAAGCAACATTCTTTTTGGGTCCTAAGAAAAAAAAACGTGTCGCAGCGAAAGCAATAATATTCTGAAACATGACTGAAATTATAAACCAAAAAAAACAAAAGATAACAAACGTCGAGGGAAACATTCTAGCAATTGATGTCAGCACCCGTAATTACCATGTGGCCGTATGTCCAAATAACTCATCCATTATTTATGAAATTTCTGGCAAAGAATGCGAATTAGAAGATTTTTTCACTCTTACTGAGAAGATTTTAGACAAAACAAGAATCAAACTAGAAAATATTAAAAGCATAATCTGTTCTAGAGGCCCCTCCTCATTCACAGGTGTCCGAAAAAATCTTACTGTTTTAAATGCGTTAAACTTTGGCGGAAAGTTCAACCTTTACACTATATCCTATCTAGCAGCCCAATCGTATGAAGTATCGGTTAAAAGTAAAGCGGAAATAGTCCTATTAGCTAATGATGCGAAAAGAGAGCAAATTTTCTTTGCGATGTATCAATTTAAGAAAAACAGTGGCGTGAGTTGCCTGGTAAAAGATTCTATAATAAGTCCCGAAGAAGTGATAAAACCGACTGTACCAAATGACCAATCTCTATGTCTCGCCGGCGACGCGTGGAATAAGTATCAACAGAGATTTCCCGAGAAGCTTAGAAAAATATCTCCGGTAAAAGTTGAACCAGTGCTCGCTTCTACTCTGATTTCCCTATCCCAATCTTATTCTTCTTTGATGGAACCGGCAACTAAAAATACCCAGCCAAATTATCTGCGTCACCCCGTCAATTAATGCTCGGATGAATTAATTAACTCTAATTAAGGAAGAATGAAAAGAGTCTTTCTTTGTAAAATCAAATAATCTAAAAGCTGGAAAAGAATTGTCCAGGGCAAAATCATAAGACGAAGGCTTAAATTGTGCGCACGTGGAAGGCGTTGTTAAAAAACAAGTCTCATTAAGTATCGATTTACTCTCCTGATGAACGTGGCCTGCGACAACAAGCTCTACGCGATAATCAATTGTTAGCTCTATAAAGTTATTTCTGCCTTCTTTTAGATTGATTTTATCTAACCAATCACTCCCTACCTCTACCGCTGGATGGTGCATAAAAATCGCAGTTTTATGGGTTTTGCCTGCTTCTAAATAACCGGCTAGACGTCTGAGTTGATAGTCCTGTAAAGAACCGTGTACGGCTCCATCCTTAAGAGTATTTAATAATAAAAGTTTCCAATGTTGGCATTGGACCAAGTCAGGATAGGGTTCTTTTCTTAAATTAAAAGTTGACTGTAAATTTATCAGATCATCATGGTTGCCTGGTATTACGCGATAAGGCTTCTTTAAATCATCTAACTGTTTCTTTAACCATTTATACGAACCGATCGAGCCATCCATGCTTAAATCACCAGTGACAATAATTAAATCGAATTGATGCTTCTCTTTTGCGGTATTCAAGACCGCTATTAATGAATCCCTCGTGCACACTCCACCAAGTTTTTTAGACGGATCGTCATAGATATGGGTGTCAGAGATTTGCAATATTTTCATAATCAATATTCTAAAATATTTTTTTTCTTTACAACAGCATACTTAGCCGTGTGGTTTTAGCAATGCATCCTCTCCTAAACGACTGATTTAACGAGCTAAAATATTTGTCATTAAGTTATCCACAAGTGATTAACACAGCTTCCACAAGAAATATACATCATCTTGTAGTCAAATTACCTATTGACCACACTCTGTTGTGGTGTTAATAATATCGTTGTGAGCTAATTTGCTCCACCAAACGTATTTTAAATCTAGCTTAGGAGAACCATCGGCCTATGGAACCGAACCAAAATCATATGGAAAATATCAGAAATGAAATGAACGTTTCTAACAACCAGTCAAACGATAATAATTCTCATGAGCTTGAGGCGACCGCACCAGGAATTTATAAAGTAATACGAAGAAATGGAAAAGTCACCAGATTCGATGCCACAAAAATCAAAGTGGCAATAACCAAAGCATTTCTCGCTGTTGAGGGGAAAAACGCTGCTGCCTCTTCAAGGATTCATAGTGAAGTTGACAAGATTACTACGCTAGTAACCGGAGCCACCACCAGAAACATGCCAAACGGCGGCGCAATCCATATTGAAGATATTCAAGATCATGTTGAGCTTGCTTTGATGAGAGCTGGCTATCAAAAAATTGCAAGATCTTATGTTTTATATAGAGAACAAAGAGCGGCAGAACGAAAAACAAAAACAATCCCTAAAGGCACCGGTGATTCAAAAAGTGAGGCGCTCGAAATAACACTAGAAAATGGAGAGGCGGCGCTACTTGACGAAAATAGACTCATCACAATTATTAAAGAGGCATGCGAGGGGCTTGAAGAAACCGATGCGTCAGCCATCTTTGCAGAGACAAAACGATCTCTCTTTCCAGGCGTAGCCGAGAAAGACGTAGCTAACGCGGTCGCAATGAGCGCTAGAACATTTATCGAAAAAGAACCTAATTATACTTTCGTCGCCGCAAGACTCCTTCTCGATAACTTAAGAACCGAGGCCTTAACAGAATTAAATGGAACAAGGACTGAAGCGACCCAGAAAGAAATGAGTGATATGTATTCAGGTTATTTTCATCAATTTATAAAGAAATCAATAGAATTGGAACTTCTTGACCCGAGACTAGGTAACTTCGACTTGGAAAGATTAGGGGCTGCGATAAAACCAGAAAGAGACTTCAACTTCAATTATTTGGGAATGCAAACGCTGTATGACAGATATTTCATAAAAAATTTAGAAAATAGAATTGAGTTGCCCCAAGCTTTCTTCATGCGAGTAGCCATGGGGTTAGCTATAAATGAAATTGACCCAGAAAAGTGGTCAATAAAATTTTATGATCTATTATCTAGCTTTGATTTTATGAGCTCAACTCCAACCTTGTTTAACTCAGGGACTTTAAGACCACAACTATCATCCTGTTATTTAACTACAGTACCAGACGATTTAGACGGAATTTTTAATGCAATTAAAGATGACGCCCTTTTGTCTAAATATGCAGGTGGTTTAGGTAACGACTGGACTTCTGTAAGGGCTATGGGAGCTCAAATAAAAGGAACAAATGGTAAATCGCAGGGTGTGGTTCCATTCTTGAAAGTTGCTAATGATACAGCAGTGGCAGTTAATCAAGGCGGCAAAAGAAAGGGAGCAATGTGCGCATATCTAGAAACTTGGCACCTCGACATAGAAGAATTCTTAGAACTAAGAAAAAATACAGGTGATGATAGACGTAGAACTCATGATATGAATACAGCAAACTGGATCCCTGATCTTTTCATGACACGAGTATCAGAAAATGCTGAGTGGACCCTTTTTTCACCCGATGAAGTTCCAGAGCTCCATGAACTGTACGGAAAAGAATTTGAGAAAATTTATTTGCAGTATGAAGAGAAGGCTGAATTAGGAAAAATAAGAAATTTCAAAAAAATAAATGCTCTAGAACTTTGGAGGAAAATGTTGGGTATGTTGTATGAAACAGGGCACCCTTGGATCACTTTTAAAGATGCTGCTAACCTCAGATCACCTCAACAGCACACTGGTGTAATCCATAGTTCAAATCTATGCACAGAAATAACTCTTAATACACAAGCAGAAAGAGAAATAGCTGTATGCAATCTAGGCTCGGTCAATTTGGCAAATCATATAGAGAAGTCGGGTATAAATAGTGAAAAGTTAAAAAAGACAATTGACCTAGCAATGAGAATGTTAGATAACGTAATTGATTACAATTATTACAGTGTGAACACTGCGCGAGCTTCAAACCTCAAACACCGTCCTGTAGGGCTCGGGGTAATGGGCTTTCAGGATGCCCTTCACTTCTTAAATATACCGTACGCTTCAGAAGAAGCCATTGAGTTTGCAGATAGTTCAGCAGAAGAGATAAGTTATTACGCAATAAGTGCTTCATCTGACTTAGCCGCCGAAAGAGGAGCATATCAAAGCTTTAATGGATCCTTGTGGAGTAAGGGCATATTACCGATCGACTCTATTGAACTTCTAGAAAAAGGAAGAGGTAAATTTGTGGAAGTCGATAAAGGCACAAAATTGGACTGGGAAACACTACGAACAAAAGTAAGAACCTCCGGTATGAGAAACTCTAACTGTTTAGCTATAGCGCCAACGGCGACAATATCTAACATTTGTGGAGTTAGTCAATCGATAGAACCTACCTATCAAAACTTATTCGTAAAATCTAATCTTTCAGGCGACTTCACGGTAGTTAACATGCGACTTGTAAAAGCACTCAAGGAAAGAAACTTATGGGATGAAGTAATGGTAAACGACTTAAAATATTACAATGGAAGCGTCAGTAATATCGATAGAATTCCCCAAGACCTAAAAGATTTGTATCAAACGGCTTTCGAAATTGACCCGAGATGGCTCGTAGAATGTGCTTCTAGAAGGCAAAAATGGTTGGATCAGGGCCAATCATTAAATCTTTATATGGCGGAACCAGACGGCGCAAAATTAGATAACCTTTATAAGTTAGCTTGGGTTAGAGGGCTAAAAACAACTTACTATTTACGAACCATGGGGGCAACACACGTCGAAAAAAGTACACTAGCGGATGGCAAACTAAATGCCGTTCAAAACTCAAACATATCTGAAGAGCAAAATGCTTGCTCAATCACAGATCCAGATTGCGAAGCATGTCAATAAGAGAGGAATGAAAATGTTAAACTGGGATGATCCATTAAGTACAGTTCAAAATAAAGAAAAAACCAACTTTAAGGCACAAGGTGAAGTAAATCTGAAAACTTCTATCAGTGATACCAACAAAAGTAAAATACCGTCAGAAAAGTTTATAGAACCCAAGTTCAGAGAAGATATTAACCAAATCGATGATAATGGAATGACCGGCCTCGAAGAATTGGAGTTTGGGGCAAAAAGGTTAGCGGTTGATGATAAGAAGATGATTAACTGTAGAGCTGATCTAAACCAATTAGTACCATTCAAATACAAATGGGCATGGCAAAAATATCTAGATGCTTGTGCAAATCATTGGATGCCACAAGAGGTAAATATGACTGCCGACATAAGTCTATGGAAAAGTAAAGATGGATTAACGGAAGACGAAAGGCTGGTCATTAAACGTAATTTAGGATTCTTCTCCACTGCTGACTCACTAGTAGCAAACAATCTAGTATTAGCAGTTTATAGACATATCACCAATCCAGAATGCCGACAGTATCTCTTGAGACAAGCATTCGAGGAAGCATTGCATACTCACGCATATCAATATTGCATCGAAAGTTTGGGACTCGATGAAGCAGAAGTTTTCAATATGTATAGAGAAGTTCCATCAGTTCATAAAAAAGCAGCTTGGGCCTTGCAATTTACGAAAAGTTTAGGTGATCCAGCATTTCAAACAGGTTCTAAAAAAGCGGATCAAAGATTACTTAGAGACTTAATAGCATTTTATGTAGTCTTTGAGGGTATATTTTTCTATGTCGGCTTCGTGCAAGTTTTGTCAATGGGAAGGCGCAACAAGATGACAGGAGTTGCAGAACAATTCCAATATATTTTGAGAGACGAATCAATGCATATGAATTTTGGCATTGACGTTATAAATCAAATTAAATTGGAAAATCCAGATTTATGGACAGAAGAGTTTCAAAAAGAAATCGAAAAATTAATCACTGAAGCAGTTGACATAGAAACTGAATACGCTCGTGACACTATGCCGCGAGGGGTATTAGGTCTAAATGCGAATATGTTTCAAGACTATTTGGGTTTCATAGCCAACAGAAGATGTTCACAAATAGGCTTGCCAGAATTATATCCCGGGGCGGGAAATCCATTTCCTTGGATGAGTGAAGTGATCGATCTCCAAAAAGAAAAAAACTTTTTTGAAACTAGGGTGACAGAGTACCAAACGGGTGGAGCGCTATCTTGGGATTAGCGCTCAAAACTTATCTGGTCAAATAATATTTTTTAACGTGCGGATAAATGGTCTCCAGCTCCCCTTACCGATAATATAAAGAAAACGAGGCCTATTAGTATGGTCGCTAATCATTACGAATAAAAATGAGACTGACTCGCTCGTAAACAAAACAAATATTTATCATTGTTGATACCTATTGAAATAGATATAACAATAGGATATTCTTCCCTTAAAATCAGTACAGCGAATAAAATTAAGCTAAACAATTCTTTGGCACAAATGAATATTAGAGACTTAAAGTATTTTCTTGCCCTTGCGGAGCTAGAACATTTCGGTCAAGCTGCAGAGCATTGCAATGTAAGCCAACCAACACTAAGCGGTCAAATAAAAAAGTTAGAGAACCAATTAGGAATCATATTATTCGAACGTACCAATCGTCGCGTTATGCTAACTGAATCAGGGCGTCAAATTGCCAGATCAGCCAATAAGGTTCTGAGGGAAGTGGACTCCATTTACGAAATCGCAAAAAGCTCTAGCGACCCAATGGCAGGTAAATTTCGACTTGGTGCATTTCCAACCCTTTCAACCTATGTCTTCCCAACCATTGTACCCAAGGTAAAAGAAATAATGCCTGACTTAAGGTTAATTTTAATCGAAGAAAAAACCTCATATCTTATTCAGAAGCTTCGGAATGGTGATATTGATGCTGCGTTACTAGCTTTACCTATCCATGACGATTTTCTGCTATCTGAAGAATTATTCGATGATGAGTTCTATTTGGCTGTTGCACCTGGCCACGAGTTAACCAAATTTGATAGAATTGAGCAAAAAAATTTAAATAAACACCGTCTACTCCTGCTTGAAGAAGGACATTGTCTTCGTGATCAATCATTAGAAATTTGCCGTTTAAATGGCATCCGTGAAGAGCAAGATTTTAAAGCAACAGGATTAGAAACACTCCGCCAAATGGTTAAGGCTGAAACCGGCATCACCTTCATGCCGAAAATTGCAATACAAGAAAATGAATTAGGCATTCGCTATATTCCTTTCAAACCACCTACGCCTAGTCGTAAAATTGGCCTTGTCTGGCGTAAAACTTCAGCTAGATATCAAGCCATCAATAAATTAATAACAATTTTCTAAAGTTGAAAAGAATAGCACAAGCCAAAAATTATAATTGATGGATTAAAAGATACACTAAAGAGTTTATCCTACATTGATCTAAACCTCTTGCAATGGCGATATTTCGTCTCGTAAAAAAATATTTGATAAATTATTTTACAAAAGTAGTTTAAAAGTCATCATTGTGCTATCGTCCTCGAAACACGTAAATTGAGATTTAATAATGGCTAAAAAAGTGAGATTAAAACCCCGCGGCAGACAGACCGATTCACGTGATAAAAATATTCTTTCCGATTTAATAAACCCAGACCCAAATAGAAGAGATTTACTCATTGAATATCTTCACGTTATTCAAGATAAATTCGGACGTATTAGCAAAAGCCAAATAACAGCTTTAGCTGAGTTAATGAAGCTTTCCATGAGCGAAGTGTATGAAACGGCCTCTTTCTACCATCATTTCGAAATAATTGAGAGCAGTGAAGAAGAAAAAAACCAACCTCAATTTCAAGTTAGGGTTTGCGATTCATTAACCTGTCAAATGTATGGGAGCTCTAAATTAAAAAAAGGAATAGATTTATTATCCGGGTCAAACTATAAAACACACAACGTGTCTTGCGTAGGCAGATGCGACAAAGCCCCCGTTGCTGTCGTTGGCAAGAATACAATTGAATATGCAACACCTACTAATGTAGACCGAGCGGTAAAAAATAAAGAGATCAAACCAGCTCAAATTAATCCAATATCACTTGACGATTACCTAAAGTCAGGAGGATATTCCACATTCAAAAAATGTCTTGCCAATAAGCTACATCGAAATGACATCATCGAGATACTTAAAAACTCGAACTTAAAAGGCTTAGGGGGAGCAGGATTTCCAGCAGGGCTGAAATGGGAGATTGTTTCTAAACAGAAAAAATCACCATTGTTGGTAGTAAATATTGATGAAGGTGAACCAGGAACATTTAAAGATAAGTATTATTTAGAGACTGAGCCTCACACTTTTTTAGAAGGAATGATGATTGCAAGCTGGGTGATAAAATCAAAACATAACTACATTTATCTAAGAGACGAATATCATGCTTGCTTAGATATGCTTCACTCCGAAATCGATAAGTTGTCTCGATATTTCGGAGCCGAACTTCCCATAATCGAGATCAGGAGGGGGGCTGGAGCCTATATTTGTGGGGAAGAGTCCGCGATGATTGAATCGATTGAAGGTAAACGTGGTATGCCAAGACAGCGTCCCCCGTATATCGCAGAAAGAGGCTTATTTGCAAAGCCTACTTTAGCCCATAATATGGAAACGTTGTATTGGGTCAGAGATATAATTGAAAAAGGAAGCGATTGGTTCGCGAACCATGGTCGAAGAGGAAGTAAGGGCTTACGCTCTTTTTCCGTGAGCGGACGAGTAAAAAATCCTGGGGTTCATCTAGCACCTGCTGGTATATCAGTAATGGAGCTGATCGATGAGTATTGTGGAGGCATGCTTGACGGTCACAAGCTCTACGGCTTTTTCCCTGGTGGAGCGTCAGGAGGAATTCTTTCAGCTGAACACAAAGACGAACCTCTTGATTTTGGTACACTGAATAAAACAGGTTGTTTCATCGGATCAGCCGCTATAATAGTACTTTCAGATAAAGATAAGGCAAGAGATTATGCCCTAAACGCAATGAAATTTTTTGTCAGAGAAAGTTGCGGTCAATGCACTCCTTGCAGAGTTGGTACAGAAAAAGCTACCATGCTAATGCAGTCAAAGAGTTGGGATAAAAATTTACTAAAAGATATAAGCACTGTGATGAGAGACGCATCAATCTGCGGTCTTGGTCAAGCAGCGGCCAACCCATTAGACAGTGTGCTTAAGTTTTTTAAACATGAGATAGAATGATCAAAGAAAAAACACCAATTAAGTTCACGCTGAACGGCAAAGAAATAGCGGCATCTCCAGACTCACGCTTACTTGATATTATTGAAACGGAAGGATTTCAAATTCCGCATCTATGTTTTAATTCAAATTATCGCGCAGATGGAAACTGTCGCTCCTGCGTAGTCGAGATCAGCGGTGAAAAAACGCTGGCGCCATCATGTTGCAGACGACCAGAGAATGGTATGGAAGTTTATACACATTCTGAAAGAGCAGAATCTGCTAGAAAAATGGTTCTTGAGATGCTTGGATCAGATACAAAAAGTGACCAAGCCACAAAGAAAAATCATGAGTTAAGGGATTGGTCAGAAAAACTTGAAATTAAAAATTCTAGATTACCAACAAATATAGATAAAAGGATTGACGATTCTAATCCAGCTATTGCCGTAAATTACGAGGAATGCATAAAATGCACTCGTTGTATCCGAGCTTGCAGGGAAGCCCAAGCAAACGACGTTATAGGATTTGCGTTCCGGGGTAAAGAATCTCGAATCGTTTTCGATTTAGATGATAATATGGGCGCAAGTACTTGTGTGAGTTGCGGAGAATGCGTACAAGCCTGCCCTACCAATGCTTTAATTTCGAAAACTGAGTTAACTCAAAAGAAACAAAAAGTAGAAAAAACAAATTCTGTATGTCCCTATTGTGGTGTAGGCTGCCTCTTGACATTTAACACGTCAAACAACAAAATTTTCTCTGTGACGGGTCGTGACGGGCCATCGAATCAAAGTAGACTTTGTGTAAAAGGTCGATATGGCTTTGATTATATCCATCATAAAGACAGATTAACCTCTCCATTAATCAGAAGACCGGAAGCAAGAAAAACCAAAGAAATAATACCTCAAGAAAGTATCAACGATACCTTCCGAGTCGGAACTTGGGATGAAGCCTTAGATATTGCAGCTGAGAACTTAAAGAATATTTACTCAAAATATGGGTCCAAAGCACTAGCGGGACTAGGGTGCGCAAAAGGCTCAAACGAAGAAGCATATCTATTTCAGAAACTAATAAGGACGGCTTTTAAAACAAATAACGTTGACCACTGCACAAGACTATGTCACGCCTCATCAGTATCTGCTATGCTAGAAATGCTAGGGTCTGCTGCAGTTTCTAATCAGGTGTCTGACGTTAAGAATACAGAGGTGATAATTGTAATTGGTGCCAAGCCTTCAGTAAACCATCCAGTAGCCGCTACTTTCATAAAAAATGTTATCAAGGATTCCAAAGCTGATTTAATTTTAATGGATCCTTACAGATCTGATCTTGCTCGCCATTCGAAGTATTATCTACAGTTCAGGCCAGACACGGACGTTCTTCTTTTGAATGCCATTATGCACACGATAATAAAAGAGGGAATTCACGATACTGATTTCATTGAACAACGAACTGAAGAATTTGACAAATTAAAAGAATGTGTAAAAGAATATGAACCCGAAAAGATATCAGCGATTTGCGGAATCGATCCTGAAACCATTAAAAACGTTGCGCGTCTTTATGGAAAAGCTAAAAGAGCTCTAATTTTTTGGGGAATGGGTGTATCGCAACATACCCACGGAACCGATAATGCAAGATGCCTTATATCTCTAGCCTTACTTTGCGGTCATATTGGTAAGGAAGGCTCAGGAATTCATCCATTACGCGGACAGAATAATGTACAGGGCGCTTCAGATTCTGGTTTGATTCCGATGGTATACCCTAACTATCAATCGGTAACGGATCATGGGGTCAGGAAAAAATTTGAGAAATTGTGGGGTCAGGAACTTGATTCAAACGTTGGACTAACGGTTATAGAAATCGCTGAAAAAGCTTTTGAAAAAAAACTAAAAGGTCTTTATATCATGGGAGAAAATCCAGCGATGTCAGACCCTAACCTTAATTTTACCAGAGAAGCATTATCAAGATTAGATTTTATGGTGGTGCAGGATATTTTCTTCACTGAAACCGCCGGTTTTGCCGATATCATTCTGCCAGCATCAGCGTTCGCCGAAAAAGACGGTACTTTCACTAATACTGATCGACGGGTTCAACTAGGCCGAAAAGCAGTGGATCCTCCTGGCGAGGCCAAGCAAGATATATGGATAATTCAAGAATTAGCCAAAAGACTTGGGCTAGATTGGCAATACACCTCAGTAGAGGACGTTTTTAACGAATTAAGACAAACTAATGAGACAATTGGGGGAATCACTTGGAATATGCTTAATGAGAAGGATTCGGTAACATATCCCTACACCTCAAATAGTAAACAAAGTGAACCTATTCTATTCTCTGAATCGTTTCCAACGAGAAGTGGTAAAGCAACATTCGTTCCAGCTAAATTTCAAAAAGCCAATGAACTCCCGGATAAGGAATTCCCTTTTGTATTTATTACCGGTCGCCATCTTGAACATTGGCACACCGGTTCAATGACCTCACGGTCGGAAGTTTTAAATGAATTAGAGCCCGAGCCGACTGTAAGCCTTAACCCGGAAGATATAAAAGAATTAAATATTAATGCATCGAGTAGAGTTTCCATTATTTCAAGAAGAGGGAGGCTCGATGCAAATTTGAGAATCGATCCTAATGTACAAAAAAATACAATTTTTATGGCTTTTTGTTTTGCGGATTCAGCTGCAAATCTAATAACTAATGAGGCAATGGATCCTTTCGGCAAAATCCCAGAGTTTAAGTATTGTGCGGCTAAAATCCTTCCTGCAAACTAGATTCTAATTAGTTTTTGCTACAATTCGATTGTTTATTTTAGCTTCAACTTTTTTAAAGATTTTCCTGACTGCTGGCCCACCAATCCCAAGCTCTTTAGTATTTGCCGAAAGCCGCTCAAACTCTTCTTGTGGGATATCCTTGCTTACCAAAATTGCTCCAAACATTCCGGCATTAACGTGTGGGTTACATTTATGAAAGTAAATCCCTTTCGCATCAAATTTAACCGTAAACCCTTCTTCACCCATGTTAGATTTCCACCCAACGAATTCCTGGGGAGTCAATTCCTCCATTGATTGGGTATCATGGCCCATCATCCCTATAAATTTTACCGAATCCCCTTTATTGATCACTAAAATTTCAGGTTTCCATTTCATCCCAACCGCTTTGACAATATGTTCTTTACTACTAGCATATTGTGTGATTGTAAAAAGGATTAACCCTAAAAATATATTTAACCCCGCGAAATTAAACGTTTTATCTTTTGTTGAAGAAAACATAAGTCGATCCCAAGTTGATTCTTATATTAAAAATTTGTTTAATACAGGTTACATTGATTTTGACTAGAGGGAAACACTATTAGCCGAATTATTCACTCAAAACCTAGAAAAAGTTTTATCTTCGTACCCGGTATTAGGACAGATTTGTACAGAAAAGCAGTAAAAACGGGCTGTGATATAGTCTGCCTCGAGTTAGAGGACGGAATTGCCCCGCAAGATAAAACCTCTGCCCGAGAAAAAGTAGTAGAGTTTTTAGAACGAAATATGGACGAAGATAATAATACCGAACAGGTAATTCGAGTTAATCCAATAAATACTGCAGAAGGAATAAAAGATCTTCTTGCCTTGCTGAATTGTAACCACCCCCCAACCAGTATCATGTTTCCTAAAATCAATAGTTCTGATGAAGTCTCTTTAATAGACAATCTGTTTGAAGACTTTAAAGTACACACTCGCATTCAAATAATCATTGAAACAAACCAAGGCTTAGAAAGTGCTTTTGAAATTGCACAGAGCTCTAAACGAATCGATGCGCTTTTCTTCGGCGGAGTCGATATGGCAGCTGAACTTCGTTGCTCTCTCGATTGGGATGCTCTTTCATATGCCAGATCGAGAGTAGTTCACGCGGCGGCGGCAGCAGAATTAGATGTCCTCGACGTTCCATTTTTAGATTTATCAGATTTAAAAGGATTAGAACAAGAAGCGCTGAAAGCAAAAACCCTTGGTTTTACAGGCAAAGGTGCAATACATCCCAGTCAGATTGATATCATCAACCGAGTATTCATGCCTAGCAAAGAAGAACTAAATTACGCTAAAAAAATAATTGAGGAATTTGAAAGTGCTTCAACTGGCTTGATTGTAATCGATGGGAAACTAATTGAAAAACCTGTCCTGAGGAGAATGTATCGAATTCTTGCCGCCGCAGGCAACTGATCCTTAAAATAATTAACCGCTAGTTATAGAAAAAACCGCTTTCATAGCCATATTTCTCGTTGGGATAATCGCTTGGTAATCCTCAGAACTGTACCATTCTCTTGCTTTATCTACCGAATCAAATTTTACGATAACGAGCATATCATATTCCAAAGTACCAGAAAGAGCTTCACTTTTGCCTTTAAATAAAACCTCGCCACCGTATTTTTTAATACTGGGTCCGGCGACAGCAGAATATTCTGCCATTTTTTCGGAATCTATTACACTTAAATTAACGACCACATATCCAGACATATTTTCCTCCTTGCTAATCAGATGTTTTTAATTTAAATCTTCGGAGCATTTTTTTTTGTATGTTGATAAAATAATGTAGCTGTCCAAATGGAAATGCGACGGCTAATAAGATTACTTGGTAAACAATAAAAATTCCGATTATCCTAAAAGACCAATATAAAATCGGCAGATCTTGCCTCAAACTCTCACCTAAAAAATCAGTAAGGTAGCCAGAAATGACTACCGCTAGGCTACCAGTTATTGCAAACACCAGGTTAATTAGACAGAATTGACGAAAAGATGAGATTTTCAGTTTTTTAAGAATTGACATATCAGAGGAGACTATCAGATTTTCTAAATATATCAAACTATAAGAAGGGAGGCCTTGAAAAAAGTGGAAAAATTTTACATTTTGGTACATATTTACAAAAGTTAATTTATCTAGCGGGAGAAAACAAATGGAACTAGGTGTCAGCGGGGAGTTAGCAAAGAAAGCCAACCCAATTAAAAAAGAACCAACTGTTCAAAATTTAAGAAGTAATGAGAACCCAAAAATTCAAAAGAAGGATCCGGTAGATGAAAATAAAAACGCCGTAATGACAGCGGACGTTAAAATTAACTCTCCCGAAAAAGTCGATATAAAAATTTAGCGATTAGTTGCTATGCAAAAACCGATAAAATTTTTTTTATTATTATCCTTGTATATGTTAGCACCTTTTATTTTTGCTGACTCGTATGTAATAGAAAATCATAAGCTGCAAGTTGAGAAAAAAAAATTTGGCAAAGAAATCCTAAATTTACAAACAGTTTGCATAGATGGGTATAAATTCATCATAACGGCTAATTCCGTTGTACAATTCTATGAAGAGTCTGATGGTTTACCAATGCCTGCTCCTTGTTACTCTAAATAAAATCTTTATCGATTATTCTTATCCTGACACCTTCATTAGGAACAGGATCGCAAAATATAAAAATTTTTCCATTTAAATTAGGACTCTGCTCAATTTCTAAATTCCATTTATACTTTTTTTTAAAGATTACCCATGCTAAAACCCATGTAAAAATAAAAGTAAATAAAATTGCAAACTCAAACATAATCTCCCTCCTTTTTTTAATCTCTCTTTTTGTTTCGCAAGTTAGTTTCGAGCTCAATAACTCTGCCAATCGCAAAACTAATCAAAATAACAAATATTATTATGATTATTAACGTGGCTATTAAAATTATGTTCTTCACCTCAAAGAGCACCTTTAGCATTTAACCAAGCCAACATCACTTCTTCGTTTCGTTCATTGCAACCTAAAGTATTTGGAGGAATCACGCTATTATCGCCCTGGGGCGCTTTCCTGGCTTTCATTTTTTCATACCACGAAAACTGCCAATCGAGGTTTTCAGCAACTAAATGTTGCTCTTCAATATTTCCGTTTAAAAACTCGATATAATTCTTGTATAAATGATGAATATGAATTCCTCGTCTGTGATTATGAATAAATTCTTTCGACGGGATGTCTAATATATTAAAAATCTCACGAAGTGCTGATTGCGTTGGAGAGCTATCTTTTATTGTTTTATCATACAATTCTCTATAGTTTTCTCTGTACCAACTACGCCAAAACTGCCATTCTTGCCGAAGTGGCTTTAGTAACATTCTGCCGGAACTACTACCAAGTCTTTTCCAGTTTTTAAGTCCTGAATATTGACACAACCCCTCCTCCAAACTCGTACAGGTAACAGCAATGACTCGTTGGTGATATTTTTTTTCCCACAATGGAATTAATGAATCTGCGAAATAAGCTAGAAATTTACCGCCAAGAAAATTAAAACCAAAGGGTTGAGTGGGACAACAAACTGACAAATTTACGAGGTAATCCCTTTTTTCTTCTCTTAAATCTGTAGCCCACCCAATATGTGAGTCTCTCGCTTTAAGAGCGTAGCTCGGACTTCCATAAGAAATTATTCCAAGCAAACGATATCCATTACTATTATAGAAGCCTACGAATGCGGATAATCTCCTTCCGATCTGATTGTTATTATCTAAGCTATGAACATGCGTTCGTATGGTATTCCAGAACTTCTGACTGAAATAATCCTCATCAATTAAATTGAAGCGAACCTTATCGATGGCTTCTTTATCCACAAAAAAATTGTTAAGCTCAGCTAGGCTTGGTGTTACTTCGTCCAGTCTCTCGAGATATTTAGGTTCTAGATAAGTATTCTCAACCTCATCTTTTTTCCTTATGGCTAGAAGCTCATCATTAGATAACTCTGAAAGAAAAGACAGCTGATCAAGTAGCTGTCTCCTTTTCTCAGAAGATATATTAGTTTTTTCTATACAATAAGGATACGTTCGTCTTATCACATTTTCTATTTCAACAATTGATAAATTTGTTGATTTTAGACATTTGCTAAGTTCCTTATACTTTATGTTCTGTGGAGTCTTGTCTTTATCTTTATCAAAGAATTCGTTTTTGATCTGCGCGTAAGCGGCCGAAACGGACAAGCTTCCATTATCAATCTCAGTTATTAATTCGGGTTTATAATTAGAAATAGAGAAAAGTTGCTTCAATCTAGAAGTTCCAACTCCTAGTTTTTTTGAAAGCTGCACAACCATCGTTATTCTTTCGCCTTGATAACGCCCTTCTCTATTTTTTGAAGCATATCTTCCCCGTCCAATCTTTTTTCGTAATTCTTTCTCAAGAATTCTTGCTTCTTTTAAAATATCCGAGGAGCTTTTTTGACGATAACGATTATGTTCTATCAACGCAATTATTTCGTTTTCAGGCTCCACGATTCTTACATCACATTCGGACCACCCTAGAGAATTCATAGCATTATATCTGCGGTGACCAGAAATGATTAATCCAGACTTAGTTACTGCCAAAGGTTCCATTTGGCCATGAAGGTTCAGACTAGTTTTTAGATCCTCAAGGCAATGAGATTCATAAATTCGATTATTTTCTGGGTGTTCTCTTAGGGTAAAAAGTTTTGTTTTCATAATTGATTTACTTTTAATTAAGTATGAATTAACCTTTTTTAAAACTAGCTTTGGCTTTTATGCCATAAAAAAAACAAAATTGCTAGTGGTTAGCACCTTTTATTTAAAAAAGTTATAGGATTGACAAAATTTAATTTGAAAAAACTCACATTTTTATTGAAGTTATTCGTTGTAAGCCTTTTAATACATAGCGCGCAAGCAATTGAGGATAATGGGATTATATGCCTTGGCCCTGATGATAAATCGGGCCAAAAAGATTATCCCAAAATGTATTATTTTGATTCAAATCGAGTTCAAGAGTTTGTCTTTCGTGAAGTTATTAAAAAGGGGGCTGTACTTGCTTCTGAAAAAAATATTATTCTAAAAAAGTCGGATAGATTTAAATTCAGAACACCCCGGCCCAACTACGTTTATTGGCAAGAGAAGAACAAAACCATGATTTACAATTTAAAAACTAACTCTCTGAAAGTTAAGATACTTGATGAGACGGTGAAGTATTTGGAATGTTCGCAGGCTCTATCCAAGACAGAGTTTTTTGCCAAAATGATGAAATGGGAGAAGCTTTACAATTTGAAGTTAACGGCAAATACTCAAAGATGATGTTTAAGCTTCAAAATATTATTTTCGTTTGAACATATCAACAACAACAGCGCAAAGCGTAAATTGAAAAAAGCGAAGACGATTTAACCAACCTTTTTCAACCCTTAATCGATCAAAAGTATCGATCCCACACTTAGTTTTTACGTAATTCCTAAAATTTATTTTTTTAACAAATTTTTGTTTATCCATCTAACTATAGTCCTTCAACATTTTTGATAGTTCCATGCTATGAATTTCTTCGCTTTTTATCATTTCCCTTGCATATTCTTCAATAAAGATCGACTTACCCTCAACCAATTTAAGTAATTTTTTATACAGGGCAATAGCCGATTTTTCGTGTTCAGCACTCTCTTTTAACAATTTTAAAGCGGCATGTTGATTCGTTTCATCGATAATAGAGATTTCTAGAGAGGGATGACCACCTAGCCCAGTCATAATGTCCCCGGCTTGTTGAGCATGGGAAAGGGACTCATTCGCCTGTTCCTCAAAGAATTTCTTCAAAGTTAAACGATCCCGTCCAACGATCATTAAGGCATAATGAGTATATCTAATTACCCCAGATAACTCGTATTTAAGTATATTGTTTAAAACTTCTAACACATCTGGCGATATTTCATCATTCATAAAACTTCCTCGATTAAGTGGTGTCTAAAGCCATTTTATACAGATATTAAAAATATTACGAAATAAGTCAAGGCAACGATTACAGCAATAAAAAATATACGATTAAGCAATTTATTTGTTTGTTTTCTTCCGAATAATAAGACATAGACAAAAAGGAAAAATATAAAAAACAAAAGTGTATATAAAACTAGTCGCATCTAAACATGCCTTAATATTACAGTGATATCGTTCGGGATAGATCGATCATAAATTAAATTAGAGCTCCCCCCTATTGCTTCCAAAACATAAAATAAGCGATCAAGACTAATATAATAAATCCGATCACTAGAAATTTTTGATTCCGATGAGGCAGTATATTGGAAATTAAATACCATAGCTTTTTTAGTGTGACTCCATATTTTTAATAAATTTGAAAACACGTAGCTCTCCCATAGAGCGACATCAGGTGTTGCTGCTCGACCAAATGCGCCAGATATTACAGAAAAACCACCGTCAAAATCCAAATCATTTTTTTTAAGAAAGCTAACCCTCTTTGACCTGTATTTTCTCTGACAGAAACTAATCATTTCTGTTGAGAGATCTAGTCCGTAGTAATGTGCAGGTAGAAAC
Source organism: Pseudomonadota bacterium (assembly GCA_036158955.1). Lineage (GTDB taxonomy): Bacteria > Pseudomonadota > Gammaproteobacteria > TMED69. The sequence continues at coordinate 18,418 of JAYYFI010000006.1, read as the reverse complement.
TGCTTGTATTTATGTAAAAATTCTAAAAAAGCTCCATAACCACAACCAAAATCAATTATCGTATCCTTTGGGGTGAAGCCAGCGCGAAAAATACCATCAGCTATTATTTCAAATCTCTTTAGTTGGCGTTCTCCGTTAAACCAAAGAACACTGAAGGGGGCTGGGCCATATTTCTTAAACCTAGACGAGTACAAACTAGCTATTCGTTTGTTGAAAATTCTGTTAACTAGCTTTTCTTGAATGGTTTTTATACTCACAATACAAAAAGAATAAAATAAAGTTAATAAACTAAAGAATCAGTTTAACGATATTTATGGTCCGCTTCAAAATCTCTATAAAATACAAAGATAATCTGGATAGAAGGCAAACGTTACGAGGATTCCAATAGGCCAAATTTTTAATCTAATATATCATGAAAAGCTTAATGATAATTATTAATTAACGCTAAAATCTTTGAAATAACGGTAAATGTTTGAAAAAGTTATTAAATTATCATTTTCCGGTGTAAATAACTAACTTGACCTTTACGGTTCTTACACGACTGTGTTTAAAAATTAGAATAAAATTGAGTTGATAAACTATTTACACAAGCAGATAAAAAATATTGTTTAAATTTGATCAATAATATCCTAAAATAAGATTAATCTCTTTTAACAGAGGTGTAAAAAGTGATGCGAGAATCTTTCTAACTAAAAGGCTCAAAGCATCCTATCAAAACTAAACTTGGGAGGTTTTTTTATGGGTTCTAGAATATTGGGGTTTCTAACCCCCTTACTATTATTAGCTCCAGTCAGTGGCTTTGCGGCTCAACTTGATCCAACCGATTCTGTCGGAATTTCATTTTGGGTTATTTCAATGTGCATGGTAGCTGCAACAGTTTTCTTTTTAATGGAAACTTTAAACGTTTCGTCTAAATGGAGAACCTCAATGGTGGTTGGCGCTCTAGTAACTTTAGTTGCTGCAGTCCACTATTTCTACATGAGAGATGTTTGGGTTGCAACTGGTGAATCGCCAACTGTCTTCAGATACGTTGACTGGCTAATCACAGTTCCATTACAAATGATCGAGTTCTACCTGATACTGGCAGCTTGTACTACAGTGGCTCTTGGAGTTTTTTGGAGACTATTAGTAGGTACAGTCGTCATGCTAATGGGTGGTTATTTAGGTGAAGCTGGTTTCATCAATGTAACAACTGGATTTGTAATAGGGATGCTAGGCTGGCTATTTATTCTTTATGAAATTTTTATGGGTGAAGCTGGTAAAGTCTCATCTGAAAATGCACCTGAGTCTGTAAAAGCCTCTTTCAATATAATGAGATTAATCGTTACTATTGGATGGGCTATATATCCTCTAGGTTACTTCATGGGCTATCTAGCCGGTGGCGCTGACGCTAACACTCTCAACATTATTTATAATGTGGCAGACGTGATTAACAAAATCGCTTTTTGTTTAGCTATTTGGGCGTGCGCAACCAAAGAGTCAAACGCTTAAACGCGATTAAAACCAGTAAGTTTGGTGTGTGGGTACAGTTCGATCAATTGAACTGTACCCCGCCCAAATAACAATCAACCAGTATAGAGAAGATAGCGAACAATGCTCAGCTTACCTGCAAGCAACTTGGCGATTGATAGTGTCTTTGAACCTATCAAAAAAGGTAATGAGTCGCTTGAAAACCAACTACAACATGAACTTGAACTTTTGCTTCCTCCAAGGGATACACAACTCGGCGAAATAGCTAGATATCATTTTAAAGCGCGCGGAAAGTTTATCAGAGGAAAATTAGCCTTAATCACCGGAGACTCCTTTAGAGTTTCGAAAAAGTGGTCGATGTTATGGGCTTTAAGCGTCGAATTAATGCATAACGCTTCCTTAGTTCATGATGATATATGTGATCACGACTCGATTAGAAGAGGCAACCGGAACGTCAGCGCAAAATACGGCGAAGAAGTTGCACTTACGTTTGGAGATTGGTTAATCGGAAAGTCCTTTGAATTAGCAAGTATTATTACTTCTGAGGCGAAAGAAACCGCTCTAATAACAAGCCTTGCTAAAGCCCTTCAAATTACTAGCAACGGACAAGTAAAAGATTTAACGTACTTAAAATATCCTAATTGGAATGAATACTTGGGTATCGCTGGAAACAAGACAGCCCCTTTGTTATCGATTCCGATTTCAGGCATGCTTCAACTTTCAGGCAACCTGTGTCACTGCGGTCCACTAAACAATGTGCTTCTAGAGACAAGCAAGTACTATCAAATATCAAATGACATACTTAATTTTTTAGGTAAAGACGGCGCTTTATCTCCTTTCTCTGATATACAACGAAAAGCTCCAAACGCTGTAATAATTAAGTTCAGAGATACAATCAACGCATCAACTAAGGTCGTTTTCGACGAATGGCTCAACTCCTTTGTAGATTATGATATCGAACATTGGAAGCAGCTAATTAATCGATCATCTGCTCTGCTTGAAACAAAAAAGGCTCTGGAAGTCATTGAGCGCAAAATAGAAGAGCAATCAAAACCACTACCCAAAAAATTGAAAGATATAACCAACTCTGTAAAAACCCAAATTAAAATTGCCAATCAAATTAATTTTTAACTTCAAACTTGAATGTTTGTTCGAAAACAATAGAAAAATTCATGTTGGAATATCCTAGGTCGAAGAATTATAAATCAAAAAGAAAAGCCATAATTATAGGTGGTGGAATCGGAGGAATCGCTGCTGCAATTAGGGCAAATGCTCTGGGTTACAAAACAACATTGATTGAGAGACTAGATGCCCTAGGGGGAAGAGCCCAAGTATTTAGAAAAAATGGCTATGTCCACGATGCCGGTCCAACCGTTCTAACAGCCCCCTTTTTATTTGATGAATTATTTACCCTCTTGGGAACAAAACGAGAAGAGCATGTAGAATTTAGGGCTCTAGACCCTTGGTACAGTTATTACTTTCATACTGGTGAGACTTTTGATTATAGACCCGAGATATCAGATACATTAGAAGAAATTGAAAAATTTAATCCTGATGACAAAAATAATTATTTACAACTCTTGGCTGCCTCGGAAAAAATTTTTAATGTTGGATTCACAGAGTTATCTTCAAAACCTTTCAATAATCTATCCACAATGATACTACAGACACCCAATATTTTAAGACTGGGAGGATACAGAACGGTAAGTCAATTCGTAAATAAGCATCTTAAGCATCCCCTTCTTAGAAAAGCATTTTCAATACACCCTCTGCTGGTTGGAGGTAACCCATTTAGTACTACATCGATCTATTCATTGATCCATTTTTTGGAGAGAAAATGGGGGGTCCATTTTTGCATGGGCGGAACAGGTAACCTCATAAATTCGTTATATGAACTAATGTGCCAAAATCAAATTGACGTAGTCTTTCAAACGGATATCGCGAGGCTCGAGGTTAGCAACAAGATAATAAAATACGCAACGTGTTCAAATGGCCATAAATACGAAGCGGATGTTTTCATAAGCAACATTGACCCACCTACTTTATTCAACGAAATCTTGCCTAATAGGAGATCACCATTTAATAAAATAATTCCTGAAAGTCTAACCTCTTATTCAATGGGATTGTTCGTGCTTTTCTTCGGAACAAAACAGAAATATGAAAATGTCGCACATCATACAATTTGGATGGGGGAAAGGTTTAAATCGCTACTAACTGATATCTTTAACCATAAAACTCTCTCTGACGACTTTTCACTCTACTTACACAGACCAACAGCTACTGACAGCTCCTTCGCTCCGAAAGGCCACGATAGCTTTTATGTGCTTTGCCCAGTCCCTAATCTGCTCGGATCGATTAATTGGAAAGTTGAAGGTCCTAAACTCTCTCACAGAATAATTGAAGCCCTGGGAAAAACAATCATGCCAAATTTATCTGAAAATTATGTTGATGATTTTTTTATGACTCCTGAAGACTTCCAGACAAACTATAGATCTACACATGGAGCGGGATTTTCTATTGCACCATCCCTCACTCAGTCAGCTTGGTTTAGATACCACAACCACGATAGTTCTTATAAAAATTTATTTTTAGTTGGGGCTGGAACACATCCTGGAGCAGGCATGCCAGGAGTTCTATGTTCTGCAAAAGTTGTTGAAAACTTAATGATAAATAAAAATATTCATTAATCTATATCATTAATCTATATAATGAATGTAAACACGCATGAAAAGACTCTGGCGGAAAACAGTAAAAGTTTTAACTGGGCCTCAAAACTTTTTCCTAAAGAGGAAAGGAATTCGATTGCCTTACTTTACTTTTTTTGTCGAACACTTGATGATGTTGCTGACGAAAAAGGTCGGGATAACTCAACTTTATTGAATAATATTAAAGAATTAATAATCAATGAGACTTCTTCCGAAAAAAAAATTAATGATTTTCAAGGCCTCTACAATACATATCAAACTCTCAGACTCAACAAAGAAATTTCAATACACTTACTTGATGGATTAATATTTGATCAAGAATCGGTACAAATTAGAGACGAAAAAGAATTAGTAGAATATTGCTACAGAGTAGCAGGGACTGTAGGTTTGCTCATGTGCCCAATCTTAGGATGCAAAAACAAAGAAGCTTTCAAGTTTGCAGTTGACCTTGGAGTTGGCATGCAAATGACTAACATTGCCCGAGATGTATTTGAAGATTCAAATTTAAACAGGAGGTACTTACCTGGCACATGGATAGATTCTATGACCGCCAGAGAAATACGAGACTGTAGTCAGCACCCTCATAGCGATAATTATCGAAAGATTAAAATTGCTATTGATAGGATTCTCAATCTAGCCCAAGAATATTATGATAGTGGCCGCCTGGGTTTATCTTATTTACCTTTACGTAGCAGATTTGGAATTGCAGTTGCCTCAAATATATATCAAGGCATCGGTAACAAAATCAAATTGAAAAATTTTGACTGGGGCAAGAATAGAGCCTTTACCACCATTTTCGATAAAATCTTAGCAACTCTTTATTCAACTAAATACTTCTTAGATTATCGTCAAAAATTTCCCAAACATGCCGCTTACCTTCATAACCATCTGAAAGAATTTGAACACACATGGTAAAAAAAGAAGTTCACATTATTGGCGCTGGTTGTGCTGGGATGTCACTAGCAAAATATCTATCAGCGACTAATAACTCCGATGAATATGAAATAAAATTCTATGGGCAAAAGTCAAAAGCCTTCGATAATCCGCACTATTGGAGTTTCTGGGGTGATCAGGTTAGCTTACCGGTTAGTCAGGCTATCAAAAAAAAATGGTATCAATGGCAAATTGTAAGTGAAGAGTCTATAGTCACTCACAAAACGGAAAACTTCCCATACTGCACAATAAATAGCCGCGAATGGTTATCTTTTTGCGGATTCGTGAAGCTAAATGTCAATCCAATCATTCCTGAACCGGGGCCCATGGTATTCGACAGTAGAAGTCCCCAAGTAGCCCATGGAGGACTAACTCAAGAATTCGTAGGACAAACAATTGAAGTAAAAAAACCTTTATTCAACTCAGAAATTGTAACCTTAATGGATTTTCGTTGTGATCAGAGCGAAGGGGTTCACTTCATTTATATCTTACCTTTTTCATCCACGAATGCACTTGTAGAATCAACTCGGATTAGTGAGACTCTTTGTCCCCAAAAATTTTACAAAGAAGAAATCAAAACATATTTAAGTCAAAAACTAGATTGCAGTGAATACAGAGTAATCTCAGAAGAATACGGGAAAATTCCTATGGGACAATTAACCAAACATGACTCAAGATATCTCGGCATCGGTAGCAACGGCAACTGTCTCAGAAAGAGTTCAGGATACGCTTTTAATTCAATTCAACAACAAGCGCGACGCATAGCGTCTCAAATTTCACAAGGCAAAGTAGTCAAGAAACAAGATGAAATACCTCTCACGTTTACAAAGCTCGAGACTATTCTAGATTCCATTTTTGTAAACTCACTTAAGAACCAGCCACACAAAGCTCCAGAATACTTTATAAAGATTAGCAAACGGTTAACAGGAGACGAGTTTGCTAGCTTTATGTCAGGCAAAACAAGTCTTAACATTTTATTTAAAATAATTTTCGCATTACCAAAACTGCCTTTCTTGAAGGCTTGGTTACAATTGATAAAGTCTAGTTAAGTTAATGGAAATTTCATCAGTCGATACAATTTGCCTTGCTTTAATAATCTTAATTGGATTACCCCATGGCGCAATCGATGGGCCGTTACTAAATAGGACAAATGGAATGCAGGCCCACCATAATGTCAAACTCCTAGCCTATATTTTTGCAGGTATTAGCTTTTGGTTGTTTTGGGTATGTTTCCCAAATATTGGGTTACTAGTATTTCTTATAATAAGTCTTATGCACTTTGGGCTTGGGGACTTGAGAAGCAATTTCCCTATCTGCGATCTTAATAGCTTCGAAAAATTCATAATAAGCCTCTCTCACGGAGGTTTGGTCACTATACTAGTTCCTGTCTTTCATCCGGAAAAAACATTCTTTATATTTAATTTACTGGGGGTGACTCATGAATTTTTCTATTCCTTTTTCTTAATTGGTTTTCTATTTTGGTGCGTCGGTTTAATAGTTTTGAGCATGAACGCTTTTCTATTTTCGTTAAAGAGGCTACCTCTATATGAAATTATATTACTTGCTATTAGCTGCTTTTTATTCGATCCAATAGTTTTTTTTACATTTTATTTTTGTTGCATTCACACTCTACGTCACTTGAAATCAATCAAAGCCAATTGCTTATCAACTAAAGAGTTTAACGAAACAATATGGAAAACTATTCCTTTTTTTTTGACTACTATGTTTATAGTTACTAGTTTAGTAGTGTATTACGGTTTCTATAAAGAATTCGATTTTAACGAGTCTTTAATGAAAACCGTTTTTCTCTTGCTGGCCTCTCTAACGGTACCTCATATGCTCTTTATTGATGGTATTTTTCATAAACGCTAATCCTATTCTTGGGTCGCTACTTGCTAAAACCAAACTTTTGCTTTGCAATCATATTTTTCTCATAGTCATCGTTCAACACCCAGCCCCCAGTAAGTTTTCTCACGGAATATTGTTTGTTATACAAAAAAGGCATGATAATTTGAAATATTCCGAAGGTGATTACTGATAGGAAAAAGTGAAGCAAACCGATTAAAATCTCTCCACGGAATATTGGGACAAAAAAACCAAATAAAAAATATGTCCATGAATAACCGAAAAAACAGTGGCCAGAAAGACCAGATTCTTGGTGCACAATTCGCACGCTTCTTTGCCATCCCAAAAATACCACGCCTAAGATAACGGGGAGGAAAAAAATAATCAGAAGGAACAACCCAGGAATAGAAAAGGCAAAGGTTTGATTTAAAGCCAATTATTAACCCTCCTCTAAATCTGTGCAGGGAAGTTTTTGTCGTATAACTGTATTGCTTATAAACTGCAAGACTTTGACGTTTTCCTGATTCTGTACAGTAATTTTAAATCTAATGGTGCCCCTGTCGAAACCTTTTGAAGATAATTTTTTTCCAAAAACTTCTATTTGCGTAGAAAGCACGTCATTTGGGAAAACTGGTTCAAACCATCTCAATTCATCAATGCCCCAGCCACCCATACTCGACTCTTTGATCAAGCCAAGTTCAAGGAATTGGGTGAAGGCCTTAGCAACTGTCATAAAGCCACTCGAAATGATTGAGCCAAAGTAACCGTCTGCGGCCGCTTTAGGGTCGATATGAAACGGCTGTGGATCGTACTTTTGCGCAAACTCTATTATTTCACTTTCAGCAATTAAGATATGGGGAGCATCAAACACCATTCCAATCTGAAAATCATCGAAAAAGAGTGTATTCCCTGTATCTTTTGTGGACTTTCCCATTAGATGACTATTTCAAATCCTTCAAAAATAGGGTGGCCTAAATAAAAATTCTGTGATTTTCCGGCATTTTTATGGGCTTGACGAAAATTTTCCGATCTTGTCCATGCTATAAAAAGTTCTTCTGACTCCCATAAACTATGGCTGGCATACACGTGGTGGTCCTCTTGCTTAGAGCCTTTTATAAGGTTAAATTTATGGAATCCTGGTACCCCATCAAGATGGGATTCGCGATTTCTCCACATTTGCTCAAACTCGTGCTCCATGCCGTGCTTTACTTTGAATCGGTTTAAAGCTATGTACATCAGACTGTGCCCCCTCAAAGAAATTTTAAGTTTATCGAATATCTTTACCAAACACTAGCTAGTTAGCCGAATACAGTTTGTCTATGATTAATGGAATATTTTTTTTAAAATTAAAAAAACCTTTTTTAGCGAAATTCCAACAAAATCGATCCATTTCACGAACTAGGAAGTTGGGCTCTAAATTTATCCCTTGAATAAGGTCATGAATAAAATATAGATTATCTCCAACGTTTGGATAAAGGATATCTATTTCTTTATTATTGACCAACTTTGTTCGTAGGGAATTCGAGTTAATCAGACTCGCCCTGTCCAAATGATTACAGAAACTTTCTGCTAATTTTTTTTTGAAGTTGATAACCTTATCATCAACTTGGATAAGCCTATCATCATTTCCAAGAACAACTACCAAGATTTCTTCATAATCACCTTCAATAATAAACTCAGAATTAACTGACAATTGGTTGTCGAACACCAACAGCTTTTTATAATTTGGATTATTTTTTTCTGGATATAAAGGTGTCTCGATCTCATATCTATCTCTTTCAACAAGGCTCGCCTCTGATTCATTCAGTCTTATATTCGCATATCTTCCTTGAGTAAATTTTTGGATATTCGTCGATCTCGCTAGATAATTTTTTCCTTGTGTTTGCAAACCTGCAACCCATCTCCAACTGAGTGTATTAGACGCTGAATCTCCGTCATATAAGTGCTTCTGAAAAAACTTTGCCCCAAGCTGCCAAGGTAGCTTGAGTGTAAAAATCCAAATACTAGCAAACCACATCCTTGAATGATTGTGCAGGTAATTATCGGATTTTAACTCATCAACCCAATCATCAAAACACTCAATCCCTGTTTGACCAGAGGTCGCCCTTGCGTGGCCAATATTACTAGCGGCCTGGTGGTGAGCAAGATCGCGATAAACACTGTGACGATGTTCAAGCCAACCTTTCCAATAAACCCGCCAGAATATCTCTTGAATGTATTTTTCAACTTCTTCAATTGAATACCGATCTAAAACTCGCTTGACTAAATCAAATTCACTAATTACACCATGACTGATAAACGGGGAGAGTTGTGAAACCGCTCGATGCTGACCCCTGCCAAAGTCAAAGTTTCTCATCTTACTATAGTTGGCGATACCATTTTCTAAGAACGACTCAACTGCCAAGCCGGCTGATAGGTGTAAATCCGTTTCTGACCCTTTAAAATTTACCATCGGATAAAGGATTTAAAACAGAGAAAACCAAAGATTTATTGATAACACTATTAACGTCGATAAGACTGTAGTTAGATGAAGGCGCTTGAAGGCCGATTCGTTACGCTGGTCACGAGCTTTGTTTATTTTTGGCACTAAAAACAAGCAAAAGATCATTAAAAAAACCCCCAAGATAAACCCACAGGCAGAAACAAGATCGTCAAAATAGATTGCTATCAATGCATTCAAACCCATCAAAACTGCACAGAGCTTAAAGAGCTTGGGAAATAAACTACGCAGGAATGGACCTGCTTGATTTTCAGGTAAGGTTTGAAAGATTGTAGGAGCTACTATCGCCGATTGGAAAAGAATGAATCCACTTATCAAACCACAGACGAGATTTTGGAGATTATCAAATAAAGCTTCCATTCAAGAGATACGCAATTCGATTATTTTGGATCATAAATCTTTAAACCCAATTTACCTGATTAAACAGAGTATCTTGATGTTAAATTATTGTTTATATGCCATAATCGTGAAAACAAAATGGAGTCAGTTTTAACGATGGCATTTTTCGAATTGAGAGTTTATGAGATCTTTGAAGGCAAAAAAGACGAGTGGTTAAAATTTTTCAACGACAAGGTCATTCCTTTTCAGACACAAAAAGGAATGGTGATTCATGGAGCGTTTGATGTTCTTAGTACTGATCAATTTTCGGAGGTAAATAAAGAAAGAGTCATGAATACGGTAGAGAATCCTAATTTGTTTACTTGGATTAGAAGATTCGAAAGTTTAGCACACAAAGAAAAACTATATAAAAGAGTTTATGAAAGTACTGAGTGGCAAAAAGAATACAGACCTAAAGTGGCCGAAATGATCAACCTTAATACTGTAGTCGTTCATAACTTATCCTCTATCGAAATGTCAGTTATGAAATGAAAGCTAAAGATTGAGATTTCTTTATTTGTTTTAGCAACGGCTACTATTCTGATAGACTGGGCATAACCTCATTTACAAAAAGTTGTTCTGTCAGCTTGGTACCATTAACAAAAATAAAGTAAGACATTCCCGTGTCTCTGTGTCGGTTATGAATCTCCTCCACCACCTCTTCTGGCGTGCCTAGCAATGCTACAGGCGCTCGCTGCGCATTTTTCAGGCCATCAAACCCTAGCCGTTTTGAAAGTTCGACCAATTCTGGGTCATTTCTTTTTTTTGATATGCCTAAAAGCATGAGCCCCCCTATTTCAATATCTGAAATGCCCCTTCCCTCTTTTGTTAACATACTATGAAGTATATCAATTCGTTCCTTAAGTACATTCATTGTAAACTTAAGGGTAGCTTCTTTGTCGTTTATGAAATCCTTTCCATTTCCGGTAGGTGGAATGATATTTAAGATATCTGCTTCTCGGGCTGCTATCTTAAGCAAACCGGTTCCTGAACCACCCAACATTAGTGGAATTTTATTTTGAACTGGCCGTGGATTATTATAAGCGTGATTTATGTTAAAGTGTTTGCCTTCGAAGTGCGGGACTGTTTTGCTACTCATTTCGTTAATAATCTGGATAGTCTCATCAAGCTGTTCTAACCTTGTTTTTAATGAAGGGAATTCGTAACCATGGGCGATATATTCTCTATCTTGCCACCCTGCCCCTAATCCAGTAATAAATCGTCCTTCAGAAATTTGGTCAATCATCGCGATCATTTTAGCCAAAATAGCAGGAGGCCTGAAAGACGCAGAAATCACTGCCGGTGCGAGTCTAATAGTTTTTGTAGCTTGAGCAATTGCGGCGTAAGCAGTCAGACATTCTAATTGATTGGATTGCGGATTCCCCAGAGGTGAATAAAAATGATCATTCAGTGAAACTGAATAATATCCGGCTTCTTCGAGTTCAATAGAACGCTGGATTGCTTTTTTTACATCGCCATCAACGATATCCCCGTCTGATAAAAATACCCCGAATTTCATAACCGATCCCCTATAGGCTTGCAGAACCCATCTGAGATTCTATCTTATCATTAAAATTTCATGGAAAACCATATAATTTGATATGATTATATTTATGAAGAAATTCTCTAAATGGATCTTTGATCTAGACGGTACACTCACTCAAAATAACCTTGATTTTGACCGAATCAGAAATGAATTAAATATACCCAAAAACATTCTTATCCTTGAATACTTAAAACAACTACCAGCCAAAGAAGCACATGAGTTACAAGAGAAGCTTGCAGTATTAGAACATGAAATGATATCGGAAACGAAAATCGCGCCAGGAGCAGCCGAGCTTCTTTCTTTACTTCAATCAAAAAACTTTCGTCTCGCAATATTGACCAGAAACACAAAAGAAAATGCTATTAGAACTCTAGAACAAATTGCACTTTCAGCCTATTTTAGTAGGGACACGATAATTGGCAGAAAAGAAGCAACCCCCAAACCCTCGTCTGATGGAATCGATCTTATTCTAAGCAAATGGAAAGAAAATAAAGATGATTGCGTTATTGTCGGGGACTTCTATCTCGATATCGAATCGGGGCAAAACGCAGGGATTAATACTATTTATGTGAACGAAGTTGACAACTGTAGACTTGCCAATTTTTCCTTCAAATCCCTTGGCGATATAATAGAACAATTGAGCTAGTTTCAAGTTAAACTACATCACAATTAAAACTAGTGTTTAGACGCCTTCCACGTTCCACCGTAGCGATATTTTTGCCCTCCTTTTGATTTGAATATCTTGAGACAAGAAGGGCATAGAAAGATCCAACTTGTAAGTCCAAGTATTCTACAGCGGTATAAAATGATAAATTCTTTTTGGCACTCGAAACATAATTTAATTCGCTTCCTCATAACAAGTCACTTTGCCATTATGTGATAATCTTAAGTTCCATCTTATGCACTCCATTTTAAATAAAGTCTTTTTAAACCATCTAATTAAAAGAAACAACGCTTATCACGAACAAGCACTAAACTAATATATTACATTCAGCTTGTAGAACTTTTGACCAAACTTTTAACGGATGACTGAAACTCAGGAAAATAATTTGTAATCTCATGCAAATCAAAGGACTTCAATATAGATGTATTTGGTTCTCTTTCTAACAAAAATTCAAAACTGAATCGAATTAATTGATTTTTAGTAAGTTTTCCGGCTACTAGTTTATTTGCGTATTCGTCCGACAGAGTTACAGAATGTATGGATTTTGTTTTTGAATGAACTGTAACCTCGAATAAATCGTTAGCTTTCGGAACTATATCTATAATCATCATTACTTTTTTATTCAAAAATTATTAATCCTCAGAACTGTAGAATACAATAAACAATGGACAAATTCTTCCCCTTAATTCAGTAGTATAACACCATCAAAATCTGCTATAGTTTTTCGAATGGATTATAAGAGTTAATGAGATATGGGAAAATTAATCGACGGCGAATGGGTCAAAACCAGCATAATTACTAGCGATGAGTCTGGGGCATACAAGAGATTACCTAGAACCTTCTTAGAGACAGTATCCGAGAATCATGCTGTTTTTAAACCAGAAACTGATAGATATCATCTTTATGTTAGTCTTGCTTGTCCATGGGCGTCCCGCGCCTTAATCTATCGTGAACTTAAAGAACTTCAAAATCATATCAGTGTAGATATTGTGCATCCTGACATGCTTGAAGATGGATGGAAATTTGACCCATCTTTTCCAGGTGCAACTAAAGATTCAATTTACAACTATGAATTTCTACGTCAAATTTATCAGAAAGCAGATCCAAAAATCACCACAAGCGTTACTGTTCCCATCTTGTGGGACAAACACACTGAAACTATTGTCAATAATGAGTCCTCTCAAATCATTAGGATCATGAATTCTGCATTCAATTCATTAACAAACAATCACGACGACTACTACCCTCAAACTTTATCTAAAAAAATTGATGATCTGAATGAAACCATTTACATAGGGATAAACAATGGAGTTTACAAGTGTGGGTTTGCTAAATCGCAAAACACGTATGAAAAATCAGCGAAACTACTATTCAAGACCCTTGATGAACTAGATTCAATCCTAGCAAAAAACCAATTTCTTTTAGGAGACGTTTTAACGGAAGCAGATTTGCGACTTATACCAACTTTATTAAGATTTGATGAAGTCTACTACACGCACTTTAAATGCAACTATAAGCGAATAGTTGATTATAAAAATTTATTTCGATATACCCAAGACTTGTACTCAATACCTGCGATTAAAACAACCACTGACTTAGACCATATAAAACGCCACTATTATTACAGCCACGAAACGTTAAATCCGTATAGACTTGTACCTATAGGTCCAGCGAGGACTCTTGTGTGATGCAGCTCATCAAAGCTATAGAAACCTCTGATGGCGCGGGGGTAAAAATTTTCAGGAGTATTGGAGGAACCCAACAGGTTGAAGATTATGACCCACTATTAATGCTGGATGAATTCTCTTCAGAAAATTCCGAAGACTATATTAATGGATTTCCTGAACATCCTCATTGCGGTTTCCAAACCCTAACGTATATGCTTAACGGAACGATGTATCATGAAGACAGTTTAAACAACTCAGGTAAACTAGGACCGGGAGATGTGCAATGGATGACTGCGGGCAAAGGAATAATCCATTCCGAAATGCCTGCTCAAGAAAAAGGTTTAATGAAGGGGTTCCAATTATGGGTAAACCTTCCGTCTAAAGATAAATACTGTGAACCTACATATTTAGACATTAGACAAAATGATATACCAACCGTAAAAGAAGGGTCGGTGACCACAAAAGTCATTGCCGGCAGATTCAACGACATAATGGGGCCTATTGATTCAGGCGCAACTAAACTAGATTTTCTAGATATCAGAAGAACTCAAAGTGAACAAAGACTAATGTTGAACAAAGAAAAAAAACATTTTGTGTATGTTTTCGAAGGGGAGTTAATCATTGATGATAAGTTATTAATAGCTAGGTGTGGAACATCCTTACATAAAAATTCAACCATTTGCTGCGGGAACTTCGCTCGCTATCTCATGATTAGCGCTCTGCCTCTTAAAGAGCCTATTGTAAAATATGGACCCTTTGTAATGAATAATAAATCCCAAATTTTAGAAGCGATCGAAAAATACAAAAATGGCACATTTGGAACGTAAACACGCTAGTTTTGTAGTAGCAAGGTGAAATTTACTTTTGTTAACCACTGAACTCATTACAGCCTACCTAAATGCTAATTACTATATCTTAGAAAAAGAACAATTTAAATTTCAAATTGGGGCTTATAGCAATGATTTCGAAAACCTATTTAAACAATATAATGTTAATAATGGGTCTTTCATTAGTGCTTATAATCCCAAAAGCGAACCAACCATTAAAATTCAAAACGAAAACAAACACAGACAATTAAAAAACAGACTCCTCAAAGATAGTTTGCTCTTTCTTGAGGCGGTTAGTACAGATCCTTCAGGCAACTGGCCGCCTGAATATGGATTTTTAGTTTTAGGTATAAATAAAAACAAAGCAATTCAATTCGGTATAAGCCTTTGCCAAAACGCAATAGTTTACATTGATTTTAAAGCAGTTCCTGAACTGATCTTAGTGGATTAATAAGCCGTATTTATTTGTTTTTTTAGAATGACTCCCGCTCGCCCACAAAATTTTCGGTCAAAATTTGATTTCTTATTGTAAGCTCGATACTATACCCCCTATGGGTATAAGAAAAATCCTATTTTTTATTTTAATCGTAATTGTCGTAAATGTAAGCGCGAGACCAGTATCTTGGACTCAAGGGTCCACCTTAATGGCCTACTCAAATAACATGAAGAATTCTATTTATTATCATTTCTCACCAACATATAAATTTTCTCTTGGACTAGAAATGGTTGAAGATAAAGTTTTCGATAACAGTTATGCCTACTTTAGATTCACTCGCTTATTAAATCGTAAAAATACTCAAAATTCACAACGAAACTTATATTTTCGTTCGGGAGTTAGTTCAAAACAATGGGCTTCGTATTTTTTAGGACTTCAGGGTGATTGGGAAACAAGGCGTTTATTTGCTGGGTTTAACGTAAATCTGATTGAATCTGGGAATAGAGATTATTTCGACCAATCATATCAAGTCGGGATAGCACCTTATTTAGGCGAATTTGGCGATTTACATACCTGGATTATGGTTAAAACAAAGAGAAACTCAGTAGCAGACGAATGGAGTACATTTCCTCTAGTCAGGCTATTCAAAGGGGACGTTATGTTGGAGGTGGGTTACAACGGGGAAACGAGCTGGGATGCCCATTTAATGTACAGATTTTAAAAAAGGAATGAAAATGAAAATATTACTCTTAACTATCATATTTTTTTCTACTCAAGTATTTAGTCATAGCAAGGAACATACGAGTCATGCTCCGCATGCTCACTCTGCAGATGCAAAATTAGTTGATGGAAAAATCGAAAACCTAGATTCAGATAGATTCGATAGATTCATATCTGATCTAAAAGGCTATAAAGTAGCTGTTGTCAGCGTCAAAGGTATGGTCTGTGATTTTTGCGCCAGAGGGATTCAAAAGACATTTAACAAAAGAGATGAAATTAAAAAGGTTGATGTTGACCTAGATAAGGGTAAAGTTCTTTTGGCTTTTACTAGTTCAGCCACCATAGATTTTGAAGAAATTAAAAAAACAATTCAATCAAATGGGCAGACCGCAGTTGATATGGAAATAATTAATATTTGATTAGTTATGATTAGAATAAAAGAGAACTTGCCAAGCCTCGTAGCATTATTAGCATCATCCTCAACATTGATATGCTGCGCACTACCCGCCTTATTAGTGTTGCTAGGGGCTGGCGCTTCCTTGGCTAACTTTATTACTATCTTCCCTTTCTTTATAGTTTTGTCAAAACATAAAATTTTAATTTCAATTATAGCAACCGTAACACTGTCACTAGCAGGTTATATTAATTATAAAACATACCATATGCCCTGCCCCGCAGACCCTACGTTAGGCAAACAATGCATGCAAACTAGAAAAAGATCGGTTTACATCTACATAATCTCGGTTTTTATTTTTATTTTTGCTACCATATTCACATATGTTTTACCGAGGATAATATAAAGATGGATCATCCCAGTCATAAAGACAAGCTACCAAGTATCAAGAGAATAGAAGGTCAAGTTAAAGGTATTGCTAAAATGATCGAGGAAGAACGTTACTGCATTGAGATTTTAAATCAAATAAAAGCTATAAAAAACTCTATTAGCACCGTTGAAAGAAAAATCCTACAGACACATCTTAGAGGTTGCGTGAAAGATTCTCTTCATGGTAGCCCAGACTTTGATAGCAAGGTGGACGAACTGATGAAAGTTCTTAAAAGATAAACATGCAACCTGATATGAGCCAATTCTCCACTTAATAACTCAAAGACCAAAGTTTAATCACGCAAGTATTAACTCTGTTTAATCACAGAGCAGACGCTTATAAATAACCGAAAGCTTTTTTTAACCTTTGACAGACATTTCATACGTGTTCCAATCAGTTTTTTGGGCAAATTGGTCGTATAAAGACCTGGCCCGATAATTATCGTCTTTAGTGATCCACCGTATAACACCCCAACACTCATGCTCCGCAATTATCCGCAATTCATTCAAAAGCATGTGTGCAGCATCACTCCCACGATTTTCTGGAACTACTATTAAATCGTCAAGGAATCCAATATCTTTCCCTCTTAATGGGCTAGGCATAGCCCTATAATGCGCAAGCCCAATTAGTGTATTGCTTTTTTCGGCTACTATACCTTTAAGAGGATGATCTGTAGCAAGTAACCAGCTCCAAGTAGCTTTGATACCTTTATCATTTAATTCGATTTTATAGTGATCGGAATAATGCTGGTAAACAACCAACCAATTCTCAAAGTCTTCGGACTCTAAAGCTCTAATATTAATCATAAAACCCACCCCTTATTACTTTGTTTAAAGCTAAGTTAAAAACTAAACTACATAAAAACATAAATAGAGACAAGCCGCAAAACTCAAATTTCTCACCAAACAATCAGATGGAGATGCAATAAAAAAGTAAATTATTAATATTCCAAAACGACTAAAATCTGTTGTTTTATAGCTTAATTGAGATACTAGGAGTCTCACAATACAGAATTGTTTAACAGCTCTGTTATCTAAATAACAGTTTGAGGCAAAAAATCAAAAGAAGATTATCCAAAATTAAATTAATTTCTGAACCGAAATTTAGATAAAACCGTATAAATTCTATAAATAATACATCGATTAAGAAATGACCACTCTCTACCTACTTTACCGATTACTTTCGTTAAGAAATACTAGAAAAAAGAATAAGTAGCTTTTAATGCTTTTGATGTTTTGCCGGCCTAAAAAAAACAGCGACCGCTCCTATTCGATAAACCAACTCCGCCCCAACATTTTCTGCGATTGAACTAGATAACCTCACCCGCTCCTCTCTATCGGCACTCCTGAATCGCACTTTCATAAGCTCGTGAGCTTCTAAAGAAGCATCTATCTCGGATAAGACGGCGTCTGAAACCCCTCGTTGACCGATTATCACGACTGGTTTCAAAGAATAAGACTTTGCACGTAATAATTTTTTTTCAGCAGCCGACAAGGTTTTTTTCAAAACAGTATCCTATAAAATTTGAAATAATTAAGCCTTTTTTACTATGGCGTCGGAAAACACATTATCGTATCACTTTTCTCCTTGTTTGTACTGTTTGAAGTAGGGAATCGACCCTGTTTGCCTAGTTTCTTAACCCGACAACTCGATAGAAGTATTGACCATTTGCCAAGCTTAGATTGTCTGGTATAATTTATCGCTCTAACCGATTTTTTAAACTTTTATAATAAATGAAAAAAGATATCCACCCAAAAGAATATAGAGAGGTACTCTTTCATGACGTAAGTGTTGATGAGTATATTTTAGTAAGATCAACGCTTCAAACGGAAGAAACAAAAAAATGGACAGACGGAAATACCTATCCGTATTGCCCTCTTGACGTGTCCTCAGCTTCTCATCC
>JAYYFI010000005.1:0-59135 GCA_036158955.1 Pseudomonadota bacterium | reverse complement strand
GTTATAATCTCGGGAATAAACATAAATTAACGAGTTGGTTGGCCATTCAACCCCTAAATCAAGTAAGTATTTCAGCTCGGGTTGAATATCTTAAAAGCGACAGAATAAACGGTATAAATTCCAATATTATTTTACTGGTCCAAACGGCCGATCCTAAGAATTCTGGGGCAGATATTTTAAATATCAATATAGGATTGAATACACTGAATTTATCTTATTTAAAAGGTTGCAGGTTTGGGTTCGAAATCAGCGCGCCGTTATACCAAAGAATGAACGGTTTACAGATGAAAAATGGTGTCTCACTAATCTCCCTAGTACAAATCGCGTTTTGACATTTTTTTAAATTAGCAAAGTAATTTGCATATATCTTTATCCTAGAAGTTAGTGGTAGAGTATTAAGAGAAAGATTTTGAACTAGGAGAAATACAATGTCGCTAGATAAGGGGAGCGTCGGAAAAATCAACTTTATCGAGGAACATGGGCTTTGGAGCGAAGACATGAAGCGTCAGAGTCTCGAGTTAATCAAACAAGTAAAAAAGGAGGATCTGCAAACAATTCGGGTTGCCTGGGGAGACCAACATGGCATAGTGAGGGGTAAAAATGTAATGGCGAGAGACTTCATACAGTCTTTGAACAACGGAATTGATTTTCAGACCGCAACTTTATTCTTTGATACTACAAATAATATGTTCGCGCCAATGTTTGAACCAGATGCAGGTATCGGAATGCCCGAGCTTGCTGGAGGACCTGACGCTATTTTAGTACCCGACCCAAGCACCTTCAAAATTCTACCATGGGCTCATAAAACAGGTTGGATATTATCCGATATGCATTTTCAGTCAGGTAAAGCATGTCCATTTGATACGCGAAGCATATTAAAAAAAATGTTGAAAGAACTAAATACGCAAAAATGGACGTACGTCGTTGGTATTGAGATTGAGTTTTACATAACAAAACTTCTGGACAAAATGCTGCGTCCCGAACAATCTGGATGGCCTCCAGAGCCGCCGGAAGTCAACATGATATCTCATGGATTTCAGTACCTAACAGAAGATCGACAAGATGAGATTGCACCTATTTTAGATATACTACAGCAAAATATTGAAGAATTAGGATTGCCATTAAGAACCATCGAAGACGAATGGGGTCCTGGGCAATGCGAGTTTACATTTGATCCACGCGAGGGTCTTGAAGCAGCCGACAACCTGCTATTGTTCCGTACTGCTGTAAAACAGATTTGTAGACGAAACGAACTGCATGCTAGTTTTATGACTAGGCCTGGACTTCCTAACTTCTTTTCATCCGGATGGCATCTACATCAATCTATTTTTGATGACTCCCAAAAAAATAATCTTTTTGTGAACTACTCAAAATCCAAAGCCCCTCTTTCTGATATAGGAATGAATTTTATTGGTGGCATTCTAGAAAATACAAGTGCGGCAACAGCTTTCTCTACACCAACCATCAATGGGTATAAAAGATACGCTCCCAATTCATTTGCGCCAAATTATATAAATTGGGCCTCTGAACATAGAGGAGCACTCATCAGGGTCTTAGGAGGACCAAATGATCCAGGAACACATATTGAAAACAGGGCAGGTGAGCCATGTGCTAATCCATATTTATACATGGCCTCGCAACTAGCTGCTGGATTGGAAGGCATCAAAAATAGAATCAGTCCCGGAGAACCGGATAATAAACCTTATCAATCTAATAAAAAGTTACTCCCCCGTAATCTAAATGAATCTCTTAAAGCTTTAGAAAAAAACGAATTATTTAAACAAAAATTTGACAAGCAATTTATAGACTATTTTGTCAAATTAAAATCTAGTGAAATTCGCAGATTCGAATCATACGTAACCGATTGGGAACACCGTGAATATTTTGAGGTATTTTAAATGATAGAGAAAAAAAGCACCTCCTGGCGAGGCGATAAAATCGGCAAAATGTCTAAGCGCGAAATGGACGACTTTTTAATTGAGCCGTGGATCGCTAGATTGGCCTGCATAAAGCCTGATGGTTCCCCCTTTGTTGTACCCGTTTGGTATCATTGGGATGGGTCCGCTTTTTGGATAGTTGGAAGAAAAAAATCTAGATGGGCTGAATTTCTAGAAGCTGATCCAAGAGTGTCTTTAGTTATTGACGAACCGGTGCCACCTATCCGAAAGGTAATTTGTGACGGCAAGGCCGAAATGATCGAGAAGGGAATAGGGCCTTTTCTAGAAAACGGAAAAAAATCAGTTTGGAACCAGATAGGTGAAAATCACACAGGACCCCGTTATCTTGGCGAAAAAGCTATCGAATATAGGAAATCAGTTAATTCCGAACCGTGCACTACCTTTAAAATACAACCCCTAGAACTTATGACTTGGCAAGGTTTTGAATGGCATCGAAGATATCGCCATTCTTAAAAAATTACTTGTTTTTATAAATTTTTTTTGATTTAATATAACTACGTTCATTTTGCGGTCAGCCGCAAAACGGAAGTAGGAGGATAATCAATATTTCCTTGTGGTAAGGGAATTCAGCATCCCGGACGGGATCAATTGAGATATCTACCGAAGGAACGCGTTTAGAACGACACGTAGAAAATGTCGGTCAAGGCGAACCCTAGGTAGACTGTCTTTAAAAATAAAGCACAAACCTAGACTCAAATTCCGACTTACGTTTACGTGTTGAGTATTAATTATACTAACTCAAAACGAAAACTGGAGGAATGATATGACTAACAACTATTATAGAGGTGCTAAAGTAAATCAAAATGCTCAGCAAAATCAGGGCGTAGAAAAACCCGCAGACGGTTATGTTTACCGAGGGGTCAGACATCAAGCTCAGCAACAATCTGACGTGCAACAAACGTCAGGAATTTACAGAGGTGCAAGATGGTTCGGGGGGGCCGAGAAAAACGGTCAAATGCGATAATATCGCAAACTTAAGAAAAAGGGAGGCTGAGCCTCCCTTTTTTTATAATCAATATCTTTCTTCATTTCTTACCTTTAATTTCTCAGCTGATATTTATTTGCAAATCTTAGACAAACCGGAATAGATGCTAGCAGTATTAACGAAATAACAACCTTCAGTGAAAAAATTTCATTTAGTTGATTTAATTTGGACATTTGGACACCTGCATTAACTATAATAATTTGTATGGGTAACATGCCTAATTGGCTGCTCCACCAAAATGTCAACGAACTAACTTTTGTTAAGCCGAAAAGAATATTAATAACCTGATAGGGTATTATGGGAATTAACCTAAGAAATAGAAGATATAAAACGCCATATTGATCAAACTCTCTATTAACCCTTTCGAGTGTATTTTCAAATTTAATAGCGAAATAGTCACGAAAAAAATGTCTAGAAAACATAAACACGATCAAAGCTCCCAGAATTGCTCCGAAAGAAGAAATAAAAGTTCCCCAACCAATACCAAAAAAAAATCCGTTACCTATAACCAATAAAGTTAAAATCGGCAAACACAATACACAAGAAACCAAAAATAATAAAAATGCTATGGCTCGGTACTTTGTCGGATTGTTTGATATCTCTAGGCTTATAAATTCACGGTATTTTAGAAAAATTTCTGGCTGTAAGGATAGTATTTGCAATTTAGCCATAAAAAAAAAGAATAAAGTAATTACAAAAACAGTCAAAACAACAAAATTAATTCTGGACAACATAATTAAAAGTTTTTTGCTATGTCTCTGGCTTCCACTTCAGCCCGTCTAATGACCTCTTCAACCTCCTCAGTTGGACCCAAAGTTGGAGAAACATTGATGGTTTTGCAGTCCTCTAATCCGATGAAACCCAACCAATTTTCAAATGGTTTTTTTTGATAATCTAATTCACCAAGTCCACTAGCCTCACTATAATCACCGCCAGAAGAATATAATATTACCACTTTACCATCGACTAAACCTCTATAACCTTGATCTGGAGAAAAAGACCAGGCAAGACTCGGTTGGGTTATCAAATCAATATAGTGCTTCAGTATATATGGTATGCCAAAGTTCCACATTGGTACCGAAAATACATATTTACTCGCGGAGTTAAATTGGTTAAATAGTTCTATAATTTTATCCCACTCTGTTTTTTTTTCTTCTCTAATTTTTTCACCATGCATAATACGATATTTCATATCAATTACCTCTCCATTAAAAGGAGGTAGTGCCATAGACCACAAGTCAAGTGTTTCTATTACATCTTCTGAATTGCTATTCTCATACTCTTTTAAGAACTCTTTAGTTATTCTTATAGAATGGGACCTAGTCTTTCTTGGGGAAGATTCAATATACAATAACTTACTCATATGTTATCCCTTTAGGTTATTTAAAAAAAATTTAAATCCAGTTAAACCGGTAATCTGGTTAAAAGATTTAGTCTTGTTGATAATAGCAAATTTATGTAAGGTATAGACTTTATAATAACAAATAAACAGACGTGAACAGAAAAAAGATTTGTATAGCTGGAGTAACTGGGCTGGTTGGAGCGAACTTAGCCAAGAAGGCTTTAAGTAAAGGATACGCAGTTAATGGTACAGCTAGAAACATTTCAGATATAGACAAAGTAAAGTATTTACATAATTTCCCAAATAGTCAAAATCTAGCACTATTTCGTGCGGATATGATCAACAGCAGAACATTCGACCAAGCATTAGAAGGAACAAATACTCTATTCATATGCTGTTTAATTCCCCTCTATAAATCTCCAAGTGGAATTCCAGCGAATCAACTTTCTGAGGAAGAGGGGAGAAATAGCATAATGGCGCCAACGATTGAAGGATGTCTGAATATTTTACATTCCGCAAAACGCAATAAAGTCAAAACTGTTGTAATCTGTTCTTCAACAGCAAGCACCAACCCAAACGAGCAAATAGACAAGAAGAACGAAATTGATCACTGGTCTGATGAGTCAACACAAATAGAAAATAAGAAATTTACTTCAGCTGCCAAAACAGTTATGGAAAAAAGGGCGATTAAATTTTGCGAAGAAAACAAAATCAGATTATGTATTTTTCTACCTACCGGACTTTATGGCGAGCTCTTGATACCAGAGCATCTCAAACATAATCCTTATTCTTGGTTAAACTCTCTATTAAACGGAGGTGAACCAAGGCATGCAACTTGCCCTGATGATTCAATATCAATGATACATACAGAGGATCTAGCGGAACTAATTCTAGCCGCCTCTGAGCACGATGTTTTTGAGGGAAGATTTTTTGGGGTCTATGAGAGCCTGCATTGGGAGGATATATACCGCGAGTGTGAAACTCAAATTCCCGATATGGTCAAACCGATATACCCTCCCACTAGAACTGCCAAGCCAACCAAATTTGATTTCTCCAGGAGAAACAGTCTAGGTGTTACTCTCCGAGACTTTCCAACCATGCTCGCTCAAACAATAGACAGCTTGAAACAATTCAATCTTAAAGATTCTCAGTAGGCCACTACCCTAAATCTTTGGCCAATGATTCCGCCGTTTCTTCAGAAACTATGGTGTTGTCGACTTGGTATTGCGGATGTTCGACTCCAAACGAAATTTGATCTTTACTTAGCATGGAGTTCCTAACTTTTTCAGTAATATTAAATCGTAGAAAATGTACAGCAGATGTTTTGGTTCCATCACTACGTTCCAAATCTTCGTCAGCAATCGCATAGATAGGAGCATTTGCTCCGCACTGCATCCAAATTTTTGTCTCGATTCCATTTAACTTTACGAGTTCCCTTCTTCTAACTTCCTCATCAACATACTCAATCATCATTGTAGCTTTTAAATTTTCCCTATCAGGTATCAAGGGTGTGTAAGCGTCGAACTCCTCCCTAATAGCATCCTTTTCAAATATCTTCTCGATTCTCAACATTTCTTGGATTTGATATTGAATGGTTAAAGCGCTTTCAAAATAAAGGGTGATATGGTCACCGATATTGACGCGCCTCACTTTCTTATGTTCCAAAACTTTTTTCCGAAACTCAGTTCGCTTAATCGCGTAATCTTCTAAACTATGTAAATCGTTAATCTGAAGTTTTGCACTAATCATCTTATACTCCGTAAGCAAATTTTAACACGCTAAAGGCAGACTTAAATTCAGTTTTACTACGCGCACCTTGTGCTATCAGATCAAATGCCATCGGGCAATCGCTCACGAATTGGTCAGCTTTACTGTTTTCAATTGCATTTACTACGGGACGACAAATCTTCTTTGCCTGCGCATAACTCTCTTTTTTAACGGCATATGTTCCGTCGTGTCCAGAGCATCGCTCTATGAGAGTGACTTTTGTGTCTGATATCAGTTCTAGAATTTCTTTGGTTTTTGGACCTATATTTTGGACACGCTGATGGCAGGGAGCATGGTAAGCTACATTCCCTAAAGTATTTGAAAAGTTTGTTTTTAACTTGCCCTTTTTATGTAAATCCATTAAGAACTCGAAAGGGTCAATCATTGCTTCAGATAGCTCTTTTATATCATTGTTATCAGGAAACATTAAAGGCAATTCTTTCCTATACATCAACACACAGCTAGGAATTGGTGCAGTTATTTTATAACCTAACTCCAAAAACGGCTTGATTTTTTCTAAGTTTCGCCTTGCGAATTCAGCAACTGACTCAAGGTCACCTAATTCATATTTTGGCATCCCGCAACATTCATCGCTATTTATGATAGAAACGTCTATGTCGTTATGTTCAAACACCGCAACCATATCAGCAACGAGGTCGGGCGAATTGGCATTTCCATAACATGTCACGAATACCGCAATTTTTTCCCTAGAGCCATCCTGTTTATTCCTCGGTTTTTTCACTAGACCTTTCTGTTTTAAAAATTTGGTCGAGCTATACTTGGGTAATGGAGCTTCGGAATGAATTCCTACGGTTTTCTCAAGCGCTTTTCTAACTAACGAATTATCGTTTAGACTATTGACGACTGGTGCTACGACAGGAAGTCCAGCTAGATTTCCAACGACTTTAGTTGAAGATATTAATTTATCTCTCAGCCTTGTCTTCCCTTTTTTAAAATTCGCGGCTTTTGCGCGAAGCATTAGATGAGGGAAATCGACGTTCCACTCATGGGGAGGAACGTAAGGGCACTTGGTTAGATAACAAATATCGCAAAGAAAGCACTCATCCACCACTCGCTTATAATCGTTTTTAGCAACACCATCTACCTCCATAGTTTCGCTTTCGTCGATTAAATCGAACAGCGTTGGAAATGAGTTACACAAACTGACGCATCTGCGGCAAGTGTGGCAAATATCGAAAACTCTTTCCAATTCCTCATTGATGCTATCCTCGTCATAAAATTCGTCCGATTTCCATTCAATCGGTAGACGAGTAGGTGCTTCTAGGCTTCCCTCTTTATTAGATTTATAGGACATAAAAGAAGGATGACTCAGAGGTTGAGCCATCCTTACCTTGTATTAACTAAGAAATAGAATCTAAAGCTTTTTGAAACCTGTTAGCATGGGACCGCTCGGCCTTGGCCAACGTTTCAAACCAATCTGCTATCTCATCAAAACCCTCGTCTTTTGCGGCCTTTGCCATTCCTGGATACATATCAGTGTATTCATGAGTCTCACCCGCTATGGCAGCTTTCAAGTTTTGTTCTGTAGTTCCAATCGGTTCACCTGTGGCAGGATCACCAACGGCTTCCAAATATTCTAGGTGGCCATGTGCATGACCGGTCTCACCTTCAGCCGTAGACCTAAACACAGTTGAAACGTCGTTGTATCCTTCGACATCCGCCTTTTGTGCGAAATAAAGATATCGACGGTTCGCTTGTGATTCGCCTGCGAACGCAGCTTTTAAATTTTCTTCTGTTTTGCTCCCTTTTAATGACATCTTGTTGCTCCTGATGTGTTTCATTGATTTAATTGTAACTATACGAGTAAAACAAAGTAATGTATTACCCCCTAAGTCACTAATGTCATGAAATTAACATACAAATGTTTTTTTTTAAAATCGTTTATATCAATAAGATTGATAGGCAACAGTAATTATTGCTGAATAAGGTATTTTTATTCATTTAATTCAAAGTTTATTCAATAAACCAATACTAAGCACTAAATTAAAATTAAATATCAATAATCTACCTTTTCAAGTAAAACATTGGAGAGTGCCCCCCTTTTTCCTTCGCAAGTGGCAACGGCCTTTTTTTCTTACCATCTTCCCCAACAGGCTGATCGTTAGGTATCGGGCTACCAGCTATAAACTCTATTTCTCGCTCAGGACGAGGCTCTTTTGCATAGGCTGCGTCCATACATTGGTTTTTTTCTTCATCCGATTTTTTCCCACTCATTAGCTTTTCCTCAATCAGAACATTATCTTTTAAAGGATCGTATTCATCACTGCTAAATGTTCCGCCGCGTTCAGGCCCCTCCGGGACTCTAGCTCTTTGTCGTTTCGACAATCTATACAATATGTTCCAGGCCCTTTTATTTTCTTCAATTGGCTCAACTGAAACCCTCCCAGAGGCCTCGAATTCTTTCCATATCTTTTCGCCTTTTTCAGTCCTTATCACAACGATGGTTGCACGCTCCGTACCCACCCCACCACATGCAATATCAGCTAACTCTGCCGAAAAATCTCCGCAATGTGCACACTCAGGCCTTTGATATTGCTCCATAGCCTCAGCCAGAGGAATTGTAGCTACCTCACCATTTTTTTTATAGATCAGCACCTCACCCTTTACATTAAATTGTTTGATATCCGAAAGTGGGATTCCCATTTCTTTTTCAATTTTTTCCGTCATGAGTTCAGGCCGGAAAACTTCGGTACAAAAAAGCCCTACACTGAAGCCCACTCTGTCACTCATACCCCTGAGGAATTCACGCTGTCTTCCAACAATTTTCGGTTTCTTTTTTTCAGAAACTAAAAAGCTAGGATCCATTTTTTCCATTTTTCTTAATGGAGTAATCTGGCAGGGGACACCGACAAAACCAACAGATTTAAGATCGTCTTCAACAACTTGCTCTAAAGCTAAATTATTAGGGCAATAGGTGTACCAGCTTCCTGAACTATTTCTTATTGACTGCTTGTCTTTAGCAACCTTTGGCGTGGGAAAACACGGTTGATCGTTCTCTCCAACCGCGGAAACGACCGCTCCGTCTATATTACCTGTCTCATAAGCCCAGTCTAATAAGGCGGTAACAACGCCACCGTCCTGTCCACTTTCCGATATTATAGGATCATTTGACTTTGCCACAAAAATATTGCGAAAAACTCCAAAAACTCCTTCCCAAGAATCTTTCCTCTCCTTAGAAAAAACCGCTTGCCTTAAATGAGTTTCTCTGGGCCATAGCCTAGGGCATACAGTCGCACATACATCACAACCCGCACCCTCACTGACTCCACAAAAATCAAATGGAGCAGACGCTTTAGCCGTTTGCTTTGGTTTTCCCTCAACCATTTCAATAACGTTATGGGGACACGCTGCGACACAGCTTCCGCACTCACAGCAACTACCAAAGTCGACAACATCATTCATCATGATTTTAAAACTGTTGTGTCTCAATTCTCCCATCTTTCACTCCATAATATTTTCTAAGCTTAAATCCCAAAGTTAATAAAACTGCACGAGTTATCATTTTCACCGACCGAAGGTGAAAATGCCAATTTTTTTCAACTATTTATTAAATTTCTAAACTTATTTGACAATCGCGTATTAATAGATGCTTAAAAAATATATTTTAAAAGGTAAGAAATTATAAAATTAAGATGCGATACCGAGTAAATGTTTGTAATATGTCTTTGCTCACAATGAATCTTTGTCCTAAGCTACTAAAAGGAAAATAATCTAATGGACACACAATTAAACAATTTAAAAACTAGTCTTATCCCTTGGTTGTCGATAGACGAGGATAAAAATATAAGAGCTAAAGTTTTATCTCTTAACCCTTCCACGAAAAATGTCGAATTGTTGTTTAAAATAAAAGCAGGATACAGGTCGGGACCCCACCGACATACATGTGAAACAAAAATATACGTGGTTTCAGGAGAGGTATTTAATCATAACCTTAAAGAATCCTTTAGGCAGGGTGACTATTGTTTCCAACCTAAGAACGATATCCATGATGAAGAGTTTCTAGAAGACAGTATAATTTACGTTAACTATAGCTCAGAAACTGACACTTTTGTGGAGTTTTTAGATGAAAACTTAAAAGTTCTTGACACTTTAACTATGGAACAATTTAAGAAAATGATGGATGCTCAGTCAGCGCGCGACTTACCAAACCCCCCACCTCCTGGTGTATAAATTAAAATACTTTCACCTATATCAACTTCTACCTGAGCGCATGATGGCAAATTGACCTGATTTCCAACCTTATCGATATAAAAATTTTGACCCGATAATCCATCTTGCCCCCCATTTAATCCACGAGGTTGATAAAGTCTATTACTTGACAATATTGATAAAGAAACAGGCTCCAGAAACTTAATTTTTCTGCGAACGCCATCCCCTCCTTTAAATAAGCCTACTCCTCCACTACCTCTTCTAATAGAAAACTCTTCGACCAAAACAGGGAAATACCGCTCCATGATCTCCGGATCAGTAATTCTTGAATTAGTCATATGAGTTTGCTTGGCGCTCGAACCACTATAATTTTTCCCAGCTCCTGAACCTCCACAAATTGTCTCATAATATTGAAAATTTGAGTTCCCAAAAGATAGATTATTCATAGTGCCCTGAGAAAACGCCTGTATTCCAAATGCAGCTAAAACTATATCAACTATCTTTTGACTAATCTCTACATTACCCGCTACAACCGCAGCAGGATAGGACGGGTCCAGTAAACTTCCTTTTGGCAAATTCAAATCCACTGGAACCAAACAGCCATCATTTAAAGGAATATCGGTATCAGAAATAAGTGAGCGCAAAACATAAATGATGCAGGCTTTGGTAATCGACTTGGGTGCGTTAAAATTACTCGTAAGTTGCTTACTCGTCTTTTCAAAATCGAATAATAATCTTTTTTTAGTTTTATCCACTTTAATTTCAACATGGATACTTCCTTCTTCATCCAAACGAGTTTCGGAAGTGCCCGAATCCAGGTGAGGTATAAGTCTACGCACAAAAAGCTCACCCTGATTTAATAAACTTTTTGATAAATAATTTATTTTGACTCTGCCATATTTAAAGAGTTTAATTTGAAGCTCGTTAATACCAGTCTGATTTGCCGCTATTTGTGCTTTTATGTCAGCAATATTGTGGGCAATGTTTCTAACAGGATAATCGCCATTAACTAAAATCTGTCTTACTTCTTTTTCTTTAAAAGTATTATCCTCCACAGCCACCATAAGCTTGAATAATACTCCCTCCTGTTGAATCTTTGAGCTTTTTGCCGGCATTGAACCGGGAGTTATTCCACCTATATCTGCGTGATGCCCTCTGGAGGAGACAAAAAATATTGGGCTTTCGTCCGTATCAGAAAAGAATACTGGGCTAATAAAAGTAATATCTGGTAGATGTGTACCGCCCTCAAAAGGATCATTTGTCATATAAGTTTGCCCAGGCCTTAGAGAACTAGATTGATTTCTAATCAAAAATTTCACGCAATCACTCATCGAACCAAGATGAACCGGGATATGGGGGGCACTAGCTAACAAAGAACCTCCTTTATCAAATATGGCGCACGAATAATCAAGACGTTCTTTTATATTTATCGAGGATGCGGTCTTTCTAAGGGAGCTTCCCATTTGTTCTGCAATAGAAACTATTTGATTTCCAAAGATCGCCACTTCCATTGCGTTATCTGTTTTTCGAACTAGGTGTTTTTCGCGCTCCGTTGAACTTATTTTTTTTAATATTAAGTCTTGATTTTCGAGAAAGTCGCATTTCCACCCAGTCCTTATAAAAACCGTATTGTTTGATGATATAACTACTGCAGGACCGATTAATGACATTTTGGTCGAAAGATCATCGATTTGATAGAAAGGCACGTCTTTCCATTGGCCATTTTCAAAAACTTTTTCTGTTGTAACCGGACCCTTATAATCTTGACGATTTGTATTTTTAGCAACTAAAGACTTATAGTCGACCACCGAGCTTTCTATCGTCTTAACCAGCACTGATTCTATGAATATTTTTTTACTCGGCTCTCTAAATCCATAATTTTTTGAAAATGACTCAGTAAATTGCCTTTCCATTGTAGTCATGTCCGCGAAAGCTATAGAAATGGCATCTAAGGTATCCTCGTATTTTAATTTTAAAAAAACTTCATTTGTTAAAGTTTTTGAACTCAAAAAATTTAATTGAGATTTATTTTTTATTTTATCTACGATCTCTATCAGATTATCAATGTTTGTAGGACATAGAACCTGATTTACCGACTCCTCAACAATGGTTTGTTTATCAGATAAACCGATACCTAGAGCAGACAAAACGCTGGCATTAGTTGAAATAAAAATTTTCTCAATACCTAAAGAGTCTGCTACTGCGCAGCAGTGTTGCGCTGCGGCCCCACCATAACAATTCAAAATGTAATCTTTTAGGTCATGACCCTTATCGATTGATATTTTTTTAATCGCATTAGCCATTTTTTCAACAGCTAAATCTAAGAGTCCCTCCGCAACTTGGAAGATACTTGAGTCCCTCGTTGAAGATGTTCTTGCGCTTTCAGCAATTTTTTCGAAAGATGAAACTACCAACGTCTTGTCAATTTTTAAATTTTTTTCTTCGCCAAATAAAGCTGGGAAAAATTCTGGCCGAATAACGCCTATCAGCACGTTACAATCCGTTACAGTCGCAGGGCCACCATTTCCGTAACATGCGGGACCAGGATATGCGCCTGCAGATTCGGGGCCAACTTTATACCTAATGCCATCGAACTCTACTATTGAGCCCCCGCCCGCGGCCACGGTAGAGATATCCATTGAATTACTATTTATGGCGATACCTTCAATTTTGCTTTGACTTCTATACTCGTAATTATCATTGTAATGGGCTACATCGGTAGATGTTCCGCCCATATCAAAGCAAATAATTCTGCTAAAGCCTCTATATTTCGCAGTTTTAACCGCCCCTATAACACCCCCAGCAGGACCAGATAATATAGAATTTCTTCCTTGAAAATTCTCTGCATCTGTAAGCCCACCATGGGATTGCATTATTGAAAAAGTTGTTCGACCTAGCGCTCTCTTAAGGCTAGCTACATACTCATGCAATAACGGGAGTAAGTAGGCATCAACAACTGCAGTATTAGCTCGATCGACATAACCCAGTGTCAAGCTGCTAAGATGTGAAAGCACAATATTATCAAAACCCAAGTCTTTTAATTGTCGTGCGACAAGTTTCTCATGTTCAGGGTTGATGTAACTATTAACCAAAGCAATAGCGACTGAGTCAAAATTTTTTATACTGATATTTTCTAGAATCTTTCTCAATTGGTTTTTATCCAAAACCTCAATTATTTTTCCGGAGGAATTTATCCTACCGCCTACTTCAAAACTATTTTCCCAAAAACGTTTTTCTTTTTTTATATTAAGTAAAAATAAAAACTCTCTGTTTTGATGCCCGATTTCGAGTAAATCCTTAAAGCCTTTTGTAACAATAAGGGCAGTTCTAGCACCTTTTTTTTCTAATAGTGCATTAGTGCCTATGGTCGTGCCAATTTTTACCTCTTCGATAATTTGATCTAATGAAAGATCTTGGCGATTGGAATAAACGAGTTTGTTAATATAGTCGGATACTAATTCAAAAGATTCTTCTTGCTTAGCAGTTAAATGTTTTTCTATATGTAAAGTATTTTCTGGTGAGACCCCAATTACATCAGTAAATGTGCCGCCTCTATCAATCCAGAATTGCCATTTATTTTTTTTAGCTTCTGTAGTAATAGTATTTTTCCGGTGGGTTCCCAAACATCTTAAGATGTTTATAACTAAAATTTATCAATACGCACAAAGTAACTATGCGATGCTAATCACTCTGCCCGCTTAACTATTCGCTCTCTAAGTTCACTTTTTTCAAGACTTATTTTGTCCTTCAAACTCATTACATAAGCAGCACCAGCTAATATAGCAATTGCACCCGCTTCTGCAAATAACATCATCGGATCCATTTCTTTACTATGGAGTACAATTAATCTACACAATGCAGTCATTGCAATAATTATAGGTAGAGTAACTGGAATTCTACTGCTAGCATAAAATGCTCCAACCATTCCAATAATTTCCGCATAAATAAAAAGTAAAAATAAATCAGCTAACTCTATCTTCCTAGCTTCATACATTTCAACGATATCAAGACCCGCGGCTAATACGGTTAAACCACCAATAATTGCTAGAAGTATCTTTTCACCGATTAAAGTAGTCCAATGCAATTTCTCACTTAACTTGCTCATCGACCTAGCACCTAAATGTCACTCTCATCCAAAGAATATTGTCTAATAGCATCTGCATTACTGACATAACCCTCCTTTACATCCGATAAAATATCGGTTCTTGCTCTTTCCGAGGCAAGTCCATACCCACCTCCACCGGGGGCCAAAACTCGGACTCTGTCACCTGGTCGCATCGGGATATTAGAATATTTACTAGGACTAACTTTACCATATGCTTCAACGGCTGTTTCCCAATGATCGCTGCCTGCCTTTTTAAAAAGGGTCGCACCTGTCTTACCTTCTCCTCCTCCTACTAAGCCCCAAGCACCTAGTTTATGTTTATTAGTCATCTGACTGACAAGCATACCGCCTGTACATAGCATTTGTTTAACATTACTCAAACCACCTCTGTATTTCCCAGCCCCTCCTGAATCTGGACGAAGGGCATATTCCTCTACAATCCATGGGAACCTTGTTTCAAATACTTCCATGGGAGTGTTAGCACAATTTCCGTTAATCGAGTCTGTCGCATCATTACCATCAGCAAACGAACGACCTCCATACCCCACATAACTAAAATCAAATCCACCAAAAGGTTCATCAGTGTAATGATCATGACCCCCAAAGACAAAACAGCCATGAGTAGTTCCTTCTGAGGCCATAACCCTATTAGGCACACACTCCACCATCGCACCAAATATAGCCGCAACGATTAAAGGATGGGTTTCCGTGTTTCCACCGACCTCAGACCCTGGGTAATTTACATTCATTACGGTACCTGCTGGCGCAATAACTCTTATCGGCCTGAAACAACCAGAGTTTTTAGGAATACTTTGATCTGTTAAATGCAACATGGCATTAAATGCGGCTGACCACGCTACCCCTAAAGTCGCATTAATCGGTCCTTTTGCCTGTTCTGACGATCCCGTATAATCAATTACAACTTCGTCTCCCTGTACATGAACAGCAACATGTACCTCATACTCTTTATCTTCGATACCATCATCTTCAACTTTATCAACAAAACGATAAACGCCATCCGGAAATTCAGCGATTTCAGCTCTCATACGTCTTTCGGAGTAATCGAGCAGATCCCTGAGAATTTTATTAAAGTTGTCTTTACCATACTTTTCAACTAATTCTTCAAATCTTTTCTCACCAAGGTCAACTCCGCTAATCAAAGCTCTCATATCACCGTAATTTCCCCTCGGAGTCCTTACGTTGGCCAACATCATTTTCCAAACCTCAGGAACATCTACTCCTTTTTTAATAATTTTAACCGGAGGGACTCTCAGTCCTTCATGAAAAATTTCGGTAGCCTCACCCGGAAACCCCCCTGGCGCCATTCCTCCAACCTCCACAAAGTGACCAACACATACAGAAAATGCCGAAATTTCACCATCAATGAAAATGGGCTTAAAAACTGTATGCTCTGGTGTGTGCAACCCGCCTCTATACGGATCATTATGAACAATGACATCACCTTCATCAATTTCTGAGAGTGGTATTTCCTTCAACATTGACCGGACCAACAAAGGAACGCCACCGATTTGAGAGGGACAGAAGTCAGCTACCGCAATTAATTCACCTTCTCGATTCGCCAAAGCACACGTAAAATCTTCAGCTTCACTGAATATTGTAGAATAAGCCGTTTTCTGAACATTAATTCCCATTTCTTTGGCAATCGCTATCATGGCAGACTCAATAATGTTCATATTTATCATGTCCATTTACAGGCCTCCTAATTTATTTCGTGGATACCGGTTTTTGGCAAAGGTATCCGCGGATCATCATTACCTTTTGCTTTAGATTTATACCAATCAATACACCAATCACTACAAAACAATAAATTGGATAATTCTTCTGATTTAAGGCCATCGCCGTATATAAGCATTCCACAGTTGTCACACTTTACATATTTCTCTATGTAATATTTGTTTTCAGAAAATCTCATAATTAATTGTTATACTCCGCAGCTAACTTACCTAAAACTATATTTCCATATTCATCAATCAGCACTGGCATATCAGGACTGACAACCGTAACCGACGCGTCCTCTTCTATCAACGCGGGACCCAAGAATTTTTTTCCGACCGGAATTTCCTCTCTTCTATAGACTGCAGCTGGTGCCTTCCCGTCATCGAAAAAGACCATGCGTTCTTCACAAGGAGATGGTAGCTCACCATGGGACCCTCGTGTTGGCATTTGCGGTTTTGGCGTAATAGCCAATGCAGTTACTTTTATACTTATAAGTTCGATCGTCTCATTCGGAATATCAAAATTATAACGCGTCTTATGCGCTTGATGAAAAGAACCCCAAACAGATGAGATTTTGTTTTCCGTAAATGCATCATCGTAGAATGGGATCTCTAATTCATGGTTTTGACCAAAATAACGCATTTCAAGTGTCTTCAATACCTCTATTTTTTCAGTATAACCTTGCTGGACCAAAGCTTCGCTACATTCTTTGACCAAATCATTCAAAACTCGATTAGCGTACTCGAAATTAAAAAATCTAGAAGTCATTGGTGCAGTACGCTCCAGGTCAATCCTTGCGTCTGTCATCGTGAATCCGAAAGCTGAAAACTGGCCAGGATGATTCGGGACAATACCACTCGGAGTTCCTGCGAGTTGCATTAAATCAGAAATATGTACGGGACCCGCTCCGCCGAATGCCAGCATAGTAAAATCTCTAGGATCTAGCCCTTTCTCAGTCAACACCAAGCGTGTTGCACCAACCATATTATTATTGGCTATCTTAACGATACCGTTCGCAGTATTTTCCAGCGTTTCCCCTAATTGCTTAGCTATTGATTCAACCGCAGATTTTGCCTTATCGACACTTAATTCCATATTTCCGCCCAGAAAGAATTGTGGGTTTATTCTGCCTAAAACCACATTCGCATCCGTCACTGTCGGTAACTCGCCCCCTCTGTCGTAACACGCCGGTCCAGGATCAGCGCCTGCACTTTGCGGGCCAACTTGTAACATACCTCCTTTATCTATCCAAGCTACCGAGCCTCCACCAGCGCCCATGGTTCTTATATCGATCATGGGGATTTGGATTGGTATACCGAATTCTATTTCATAACTCGTTGTAAAACTTTCTGTTCCACCTACTACAGTCGAAACGTCTGTGGAGGTTCCTCCCATATCAAGAGTTACTATATGGTCAATATCAATTAGGTTAGATAGTTGCCTAGCACCGATAACACCCCCAGTTGGGCCAGACAAACTTAAGTGGATTGGACAGTTTTTAGCACCTTCTAGCGATACTTCGCCCCCATTTGATTTAATTACAGAGACTCGCTTGATGTCTTTTGCTGCAGACAACTTATCGCCCAGTTTCTTAAGATTTTCTGAGACTAAAGGTTTTAAATAAGCATCAGCTATTGTGGTTGAGGATCGCTCGTGTTCTTTCCATTTCGGGAGCAGATCGTAAGATATTGAAATAGGCTTATTAGGAATTTCTTTTTTAAAAATTTCTCTGACACGAATCTCGTGCTCTGGGGTCACATAAGAACATAGTAAACAAATAGCAATTGCTTCTATTTCTGGATTACTAGCTATCTGTTTAGCGACATTTCTAACTTGATCTTCATCGAGCGCTTTATAAACTCCTTCCCTAGGAGTAATTCGCTCATCAATTTCAAAGCAATGTCTTCTTTTTACTAAGGGCTTAGACTTAATCCAATTAATATCGTAGTGGCTCTGACGTTTTCCTCTTTGAATAAACGGAACATCCTTAAAGCCCAAAGTTGTTACAAATGCTACGGTTGCACCGTTTCGTTCAAGTATCGCATTCGTAGCAATTGTTGTCCCAAAACGAAGGTAATCTACACCACCAATTTGCTGATTTTGTAAACCGTCTAGAATTCCTTTTCCTGGATCTTGTGGTGTTGAAAGAGTTTTCCAAACTATTAACTTGTCTTTAGAGGGATCATGATAAACAAAGTCAGTAAATGTACCTCCTACGTCTATTCCCAATATGCGTGTCATCAAATTCTCCCCAGAACATTAATTTAATATCTAACCAAACTACACCAAAATTAGATTAAGAAATATTAAATCCAGAATATTCTTCTTTTGCTACATCGAGACATTTTTCTCGATAATTACCAACCCCACCTATGTAGGATAGTAATCGTCTAGGCTTTCCATCTACATTAGAACCCATATACCAAGAGCTGGTTTTCGTCACAAGTGTCTGCTCGGCAACCTCGTCATGATGAGACACCCAAGCCTCTTGAGCTGACTCACTAGCCTCAATAACTTTTTTCCCTTGCTGATTAACATATTTAATACAATCACTTATCCATTCAGCTTGTTGTTGTAAACAAGTCGTCATATTGCAAAGTGCTGCCGACGGAGCAAGCGGAGCACCAGTCGTGAATAAATTTGGGTAACCGCTTATTTGAAGACCCATCATTGTTTTAATTTCTTTATTCCATTCATCTTTAAGAAGCTGACCACTTTTGCCTTTTATATCGATCCTTGTCAATGCTCCAGAGCCGGCATCAAAGCCGGTAGCTAGTATAATAGTATCAAGCTCATAAGATTCACCATTAACCAAGCGGATTCCGCTTGATGTTATTTCTGAGATTGGATTATCTTTTACACTGACTAATTCCACATGAGGAAGATGGAACTTTTCTAAATAACCATTTTCGAGAGGGACCCTATGGGTACCGAAACCGTAATCTTTAGGAATGAGTATTTCACACAACCGCGGGTCTTTTAGTCTTTCCTCCATTTTTTCTCGCACAAAATTTGATATTTCGTCATTCACTTCTTGTTCAAAAAACATTTCCTTATAAGAGGAGAGCCATAATTCAAGTGAGCCATTTTCCCAAATTCTTTCAAGGACCTCCCGCCTTTTTTCAGGCGTACTATCAGCCCAAGAACCATCTTGCCATTCGAATTCGAATCCTGAAAAGGTTTTTGGTAGATTCTCTTGGAACCAATGAAATTTATCTTTATATTCCTCAACGTCTTTTTCTGAATATTTAGGATTGTTCATTGCGTTGACGTATTGGGGTGTGCGAACAAAAACTTTTAGTTGTTTGCAATCAGGGGCAATCGTTTGGATAACCTGGATACCCGTGGCCCCATTCCCAATTACACCAACTCGGCGGTTGGAAAAATCAATAGATTCTTTCGGCCAGCGTGCAGTATGAAAAATATCTCCTTCAAATTTATCCTGGCCTGGAAATACATTCTCCAACGGGGCCGATAACATTCCGGTGCAAGAAACAAGGTATTGACATTCTATTTTTTGACCAGAATCTGTTGATACCCTCCATGAAGACCGCTGTTGATCCCATTCAGCTGATTTCACGACGGTGCTGAATTGAATATCTTTTTTTAAATCTAATTTATCAGCAACGTAATTCATCCATTTCTCGATTTCTGGTTGTCCTGGGAATTTTTCAGACCAGCTCCAACCTTTGTATAACTCTTCGTCAAATAAATACTGATAAATGTAACAGGCAGAATCGAATCTCGCTCCCGGATACCGATTCCAATACCAAGTGCCGCCTACCCCAGAGCCTGCATCAACAACTTTGACGTTCAAGCCTTGTTTTCTTAACAGATATAATTGGTACAAGCCGGCTACCCCAGCTCCAATAACTAAAGCGTCTAATTTCAATTCTGCTACCTTCATTTTTTTCCCTTCCTAAGTCCTATTTTTTTATCTACACTAAGCTTAAATCAAAGCTGTCCTTCAGCCAACCCCTTATCGCGTCAGATAGTACTTGATATAACGACAAGGCTGATTTGAGGCATTTTGGGTTATAAGTGTATTAGGATTATCGTAAAAATCAGCTTTAAAACCCGTGGGGTCGCCTTTTTTGCTACTTCCTATATAACTTCCCAAATCCCGTGACCATTGAAAGGCAGCTTTTGCGAAAGCCATTCTAGATTGCTGCCAATTGTCCAAAGCACCTTCTCGGTCGGAGGATAATAAAGCTTTTGTTAATGCCATAGCATCCGAGGCTGCCTTGGAGACTCCTAGACCTACATGCGGCCTCGCAGTACAGGCAGCATCTCCTATTAAAACGACCTTATCAAAAGCTAATCTATCTGCGCACAAGTCTTGTATACCTTGCAAAAAAGGAACTTTCGTCTTTGTGACAAGCTCTCGAATTATACTTGGTAATTGCCAAGCTTTCTGTCGCATGTAGCTCTTACTCTCCTCGGTAATTAAATTCGGAGGTATTCCAGCAGAATAATAATGACCTGATTTATCTGTGAGAATCTTTTTCAGTGAATAGTTGTCCTCCCATTGGTACCAAACCCAGTTGTACCATCTTTTTCCTTCTGCTAAATCATCGTTTGGACCCGCAACCAAATATCCCAGCCAATGTCCACCATCAGTCAATGCAAAACTAAACTTATTAGCTAATTTAGTTAGCGTAGAGCGTGGGATATCTGATTCGTTTACCAAACCTCGCCATGCTATATAACCCGAATGCTCCGGTTTAATATGTGGAAGCAAGATTTGCCTTACCCTCGATAAAGTACCATCAGCTCCTACTAAGAAATCACCTCGAGCGGATCTTCCATTGGTGAATTTTGCAATAATTTTACCGTCAGAAGTATAAGAAATATTATTTAGGCAGTGGTCTGCATAATATTCTCCTATCCCTAATTTTAACTTTAAAAATCGATATATTAGACCCCAAGACGTCATTGTCTGAGGCATTGCAACCCTATGAGTCACATCTCCGTTCTCTGCAAAAAACAATCTTTCGTCTGAGATCACTCCAATGCTTGCGTTGGGGGACAAGCCCGCAAACGCTAAAGCTTCATACAGTTCATCATGAGTGGCTATTCCTGCTCCTCTATTTTCCAGTGAAGAAGGACTGCGCTCAAAGATTTTTATATTATAACCTTTATTTTTCAGACTCATCGCAACTAATAAGCCAGCCATCGAGCCACCAATTATTATAATTTCCTCTTCTTTTTTCATATTTATGTTCTGAGCAAATTTAATTAAGATTTTGATTAACTAAAGCGATAGAAGTCACTGTAGATTATTTAAACAGACTTCTCCATTGTATATGTTAACACCGCTATTTAACGGATGTTGTTTTGAGACTAAGTCATTTGGATTCGCGGTTTTAGCCAAAATCTCGACGTATGGTGAAATAGAATTACTTAATGCTTTAGTTGAAGTCAGAGGTACCGCGCTTGGAATATTGGCCACACAATAGTGAATTACATCATCAACAATATAGGTTGGTTCATCATGAGACGTTGGTTTAGAAGTTTCTAAACAGCCACCTTGATCTATTGCAATATCCGCAATGACTGCGCCCCCTCTCATATTACCTATCATTTTTCTAGAAACCAATTTCGGAGCACTTGCCCCAGGAATCAACACAGATCCGATAACGATATCAGCATTAGATAGATGCTCTTCATAAGCTTTATTTGTGGGATATACATAATTTAAATTAGAACCAAATTTATCAGCTAAATAATCTAGCCTCGCCAGTGACTTATCAAAAATGGTTACTTCAGCCCCCAATCCCACTCCTATTGACGCAGCATTTTCCCCCGCTGTGCCCCCACCAATAATCAAAATCTTCCCTCTCTCAACTCCCCCAACTCCCGACATAAGCACGCCCCTACCTCCTTCATGCTTTTGGAGGAAATGAACAGCATTTTGTACAGCTAATCTACCTGCAATTTGACTCATTGGTTTAAGAAGCGGCAACTGACCATCAGAGGTACACACCGTCTCATATCCAACAGCAGTCACCCCAGATTCACAGAGTAAGCGAGTCTGTTCTGGAAATGCTGCTAAATGTAAATAGCAAAACAACACTTGATTGGGTTTTAGTAGCTTACACTCCTCAATCGTTGGTTCTTTCACCTTGATGACAACTTTTGAGGCACTAATAAGCTCCTCGGGATCGTCAAGTACGGTCGCGCCAGCTTTAATATAATCTTCATCGGCAATTCCAACACCATTACCTGCATCTTTCTCCACAAAAACTTTTATGCCAGCAGAAACTAACCTAGCCACCTGAGAATCGTCTAATGCCACACGATATTCTTTTACTTTCGTTTCCTTTAAAATTCCGATTGTCATAAGTATGTCTCCTCAGTTAAATGAAAATAGAAAAACATTTCCTTAGTGACATTACTAATCAGGCAGAAGTTCACCAGAACCCCCCATCTCTTTTGGCATGTCACTGAATTTGGGGAGCCCATCGGGTACACTGATTCGCTTTTCAGAATAAAATACATGGACACTGGGTTTAAATTCAAACTGACTAATAACGGCCGAATAAACGTCAATCAACTCCATCTTTGGATGATCAGTCATAATATGCCCACCGCATGAACCACACCACTTTCTAAAGCTATTGTCAGTCTTAGCGTAAGTCCGCAGATTAGATTCACCCCGCTCAATTTGAATATTTGCTGGTGCCCATAAACTAAAAGCATTGATAGGACCCGCAGACCAATGCCTGCATGAATCACAATGACAGTATCCCATCGCTTCTGGAGCGCCATTAATATTCAACCTCACTTCGCCGCAAAAACATTCTGCATTCAAAGTTCTATTCATAATGTCCTTCCTATCCCTTTAGCTACATTGAAAAATTAAATCGTAGTACAAACGTCGATAAACAGTGTAATAAATCAAACTGATCTAAACAAAATATTTTTGTCATACAAACTAGTGATATCGTTTTTTACATAACCAAGTTCCTCAATTATTTCTTCATTATGTTGACCAAGTGTTGGAGCGTAACATTGTTTTATTAACGGACTATCGTCAAAAATAGCTGCAGCTCTGGGCTGCCTTATCCGCCCAAAATTAGGGTGGTTGAATTCTGTATAAATTTTATTTTGAAGCACCTGATGGTAGCTTAACATCTCACTTCGGGACAAAATTGGGGCGCAGGGCACTTTCTTATCGCGAAAGCGAGTTAACCAATAAGAACTGTCTTTCATCTCCAGAATCTCTGACGTCAGTTGGAGGCGAATTTTAGCATTTTTTAGCCTTGCAGAGGTATTCTTAAATCTGGAGTCCGATACCCACTCAGGTTTTTGTAAAACTTCACACATACTCTCCCATTCCTTGTCCGACATCGCTCCAACCGTAATAAATCCATCCAATGTACTAAACACTAAATCCTGGGCAATTTGACCATTCGAATTTTCGGAAGTTCTATTCTCTATGAGGGTATAGTTCATCATTCCCTCTGGCCATAAAAAAGCAACCATAG
Organism: Pseudomonadota bacterium; assembly: GCA_036158955.1. Taxonomy (GTDB): domain Bacteria; phylum Pseudomonadota; class Gammaproteobacteria; genus TMED69. Next base: position 35,581 of record JAYYFI010000005.1, on the reverse strand, counting down.
CATCGAGCATTGATAATTTAATATGACACCCTTTTTTCGCTCTTGAACGATAGAATAACCCTGCGGTAATGGCTTGAGCCGCTTTCAACGCAGTCACTTTATCAGGGATTACAGTCCTTACCATTTTTGGTCTCGATGAATTACCAGCTTGAATATCGGTTAAGCCAGAAATCGCCTGAATCACGGGATCGTAAACCCTTTCGGCTTTTGATGGGCCATCATCACCAAAGCCGCTAATCGATACATAGACGACCTGATTATTTAATTTACGAATGGATTGTTCACCTAAACCAAGGCGCTCTATAACTCCTGGTCTGAAGTTCTGCACAAAAACATCACATTTTTCGGCCAACATTTTGATAATTTCGCGGCCCTCTGAAGTTTTTAAGTCAATTGATAAAGATTGTTTTCCTCTGTTTATATTTATAAACGCTGTAGACAAACTTCCTTTTCTAATCCCCATCCTACGAGTAAGATCACCTTCCGGAGACTCAACTTTAATCACATGAGCTCCTTGATCTGCTAACAACATAGTCGATGCTGGGCCTGACAACACAGCACTCATATCAATTATTTTGATACCCTCTAAAGGAATAACTTTCTCTTCGAACGACATTAAAAAATCCTCCACAATTTCTACAAAACATAATGACAGTAACCTTCAATGATATCTAGAACTCACTAGTCGTATATTTTTCAATAAGTTATGACGCTATAATCAAATAATATTTATATTTAGAGAGATCAAACAGCATGTGTCTGAGTAATTTTTACGTCACATTCACAAAAATTTCACTTCGCTCAATCTATGATTTATGACTCATCAATGGAACTTTTTTAAAAAGAACCATTTAATTGTAACTAAGTAGGAACAGGGGATATCTAAATGAAGAAATCTTTAACCAATTTGTGGCTTGCAGCTACTTTGGCTTGTTTCTCGCTAAACGTCTTTGCGTTTAGTGCAGATGACCATCAAGCTTGGCTTGATTCAAACCAAAAAGCAACACCACAATTCGTTGACGGGGATGTTATTACCTTTGATAAAGCTGATTTAGTAAGACCATTCATACCTGCAGAACAACAAGAAGAAGTTCTGTTCGAAGGCATGGAAATGGTAATTAAAGACGCAGGTGATATGTCACCAGCTCCATCTTACGTAGAAGCTACAGCAAAATATGCAGGAACAGCTTCGATCGATTCCGATGGCGCACTAATGAATTATGCAACTGGTCGACCATTTGATCCAGAAACATTTGAAATCGGTAGTGAAGAAGATGGTTGGAAATGGGTTTGGAATTGGACCCATAGATGGCAATATACTGGCCTCAAAATAGCCGATGTACACTGGGTTTGGGTTAGAAAAGGCGGTTCGCATGATGATCACGCTGTAATGTCTGAAGGTGGCGGTAAATACGCTGACTTCTACAGGGGCCAAGGAACTTTCGAACGGGTTCTTGCCGGACCATATCAAAGGGTCATAATGGCTCACAGAGCAGACATTCCTGAATCGGAAGGTTTCGCAATGAATAACGGACAAGGATTTGCGAAAAACACTCACTTCAGAGAGTACACTGGATTTACATCACCATTCGATATCGCAGGAACAGCCTTCCTGATTTTAAGATATGATGATGCGAGGAAAGCTGATGATTCTTGGGCTTATATACCAAGTCTAAGACGTGTTAGACGTATTTCTGTTGAAGTAAAATCTGACTCGCTTCTCGGAACTGACCATACTCTAGAAGATTTCTACGGCTTCAATGGACGCCCATTAGAGCATAAGTGGGAGTATAGAGGTACAGCTAAGATTCTTGCTGTAGCAAGATCTCGTTATCCAGAAACTATTTACTACGGACCTAACGGCTGGGCACCTTATGATGACCATGCGTTAAGATTAATGGACGTGGTTAAAATGTATCCTGGAGTCGGAACTGGTCGAAATCATCCATATAGCAACAAGTTCATCTACACTGACCGTCAATCTGGCGAAGCATATTATGCAAACGCCTTCGACCAAGCAGGCGAACTATGGAAAGTATGGCAAATCCAAAAAAGCTGGACAGAAGATGATCAGTACAGGGATAAAGCTAACCGCAAAGTATTCGGCGGAGACGAAACTCCTATAGGTACTAGAGTACAAAACTTCCAAAGCATCAACGTTGTTGATAAGCAAAACGGAAGAGGAACACTGGTTCCATGTCGAGGAAATAGTTACCCAGACGTAACTATCAAGCAAGTACGCCGTAGCCACGACGTTAACTACCTAACAGAGGGTCGTTAAAATTTGCTTGTGATTTTAAAAGGGCTCCTTTTGGAGCCCTTTTTTTTATTATCACTAAAGAGATTTCATGATGTACGAGATTGATATATTTGTTGATATAAAAAGCCCTCTATCTTATTTGATTCTGCCTCAAGCATTGCAGATGATGGAAGATTATCATTGTATTGTTACATTCAAACCATACAATTTAAGTTACGTTGATATGGGACTTACAACATCACATGACCGTAATAACCCAAAAAGACTCCCTCCTAATGAAGGACAAACTCGGCGAGCGAAGATGTACTATAAAGTCGGCCGTATTTATGCAAAGGCCATGGGGTTAGAAATAAAAGCTCCCAAGATCCTTCTCAGTGCAGAATTAGCAAATATGGCGCTTATATGGGCAAATAAATATAACTTAGGAACCAAATATCTAGAAGAAGTCTATGCGGCTGGTTGGCCTAATGGCTGGCAGGAATTTGATATGAATAATTTTCCTAATATTTCCAAAGTTTTAGAAAAGATCGGTGTTCCCGAACCTGACCTAGTTAGATTCGAAAACTATACGAAAAAACAGGGCATGAAAGATTTGGAACAATTCAATCAAGAAGCACACGAATCGGGACACGTTGGTTGCCCTCATTTAGTTTTTGATTTAAATGGTAAAAGAACCGGTTTATTTGGCAGAGAACACATTTCTTTAATAAGACACACAATGTCCGATTTAGAACTCGAGCGAAACCACGATGTAAAATGGCAGGTCCCACATTTTTGGAAGTTAGAAAAATAAAATAATGATCAAATCGGAATTTCTGTCCGTTGGATCAAAGGCTTCAGAGCAAAGCTTGTTTGAATGTTCGCGATTCCTTCAATTTTTGTCAGCTTATCGATAACAAACCGTTCGTATTCCTCCAGATCTCGAGTCACAACTCGCAGAAGATAATCTGAACTGCCCGTCATCAGATAGCATTCACTAACCTCGTCATACAATGATATCTTTTGTTCAAAGATATTAAGAAATCTTTCTTTTTGACTCTGCAAAGAAACGTTAACGAAGGCATTGATAAGGAAACCTACCGCTTTAGGTTCAACTAGTCCAACGTATTTTTTTATGACGTCCCCTTTTTCAAGTTCCTTAACCCTTCTCAAGCAGGGAGACGGCGACAATCCAATTTTATCCGCTAGATTTATATTTGATATTCGTCCTTCGGATTGAATAATGCGCAATATTTTATAATCAATTTTATCTAATTTTAGCATTTTATATTAAATAATTAATAATTTTTAAAATTTATGATCTAATTATAGATAATTTTAGCTATGATACGCAATATAAAAAATTGAGTTTTTGCTAATCTTTAAACCATGAAAACATTAGATAATGAATTAATCGGTGAGTGGGCCGAATCGCTAAAAGAAATTAAACAAATCTACGGGCAAGGGGGAATTACGGATATTTTCCAACTTGTGCAAAAATATCTCGAAAAAGAAACAAACTTACAAAAAACCGAAAATTATTTAAACACTGATTACGTCAACACAATACCCCGCAAAAATCAAAAAAAATATCGAGGAGACATTCTTTTAGAAGAAAAAATTGAAAATATTATCCGATGGAACGCGGCTGCAATGGTACTTAAAGGGGTGGACAACAACAGCAATGTAGGAGGACATATTGCCACATTCTCCTCCGCTTCGACTATCTTAGAGGTAGGTTTCAATCATTTTTTTCAATCCCCTAGCGAAACCTATACTGGCGACCTCGTTATACCCCAACCACATGCATCACCAGGAATTTATGCGCGTAGTTTTTTGGAAGGACGACTTTCAGAGGAGCAACTAAAAGGTTTTAGAAGAGAGCTACATCCCCATGGCGGTCTATCAGCCTATCCGCACCCATTCATGATGCCAGATTACTGGCAAATTCCCTCGGCATCCATGGGATTATCTACCCCAATAGCAATTTATCAAGCCAAATTTGCTAAATACCTACAAGCCAGAGGTATCTTGAAAAAAAAACTCGGTAAAGTATGGGCGATAATTGGCGACGGTGAAACAGATGAGCCCGAAGTCCTAGGTTCTATCAATGCTGCAGCTCGAGAAAAACTTGATAATTTAATCCTCATAATTAACTGCAATCTCCAAAGATTAGACGGGCCGGTAAGAGGTAACAGCAAGATTATTCAGGAATTGGAAAGAACCTTCCGAGGAGCAGGATGGGAAGTAATTAAAGTCATCTGGGGGAGCGAATGGGATGATCTTTTAGAAAAAGATTCCACTAATTCATTAAAAACTAGAATGAATCAGGTCGTTGACGGGGAATATCAATGGTACTCAACCCTGCCAGGATCTGAGCAAAGAAAACACTGGGTCAGTGGAGACCTTGAACTTGATAAAATAATGGAATCTTTAACAGACGAAGAGCTAAAAAATATCAAGCGGGGAGGACACGATAGGGAAAAATTATTCACAGCTTTTGACTTAGCAACACAAACTAAAGGCAAGCCAACTGTTCTTCTAATAAAAACTGTTAAAGGCGATGGTTTCGAACTAATACAAGGGCAAAACACTGCCCATCAACAAAAAAAGATCAATATCGACCAAAGAATCGCTTTTGCTAAAAAGTGCCAAATTAATTTAACCCGAGAACAAATGGCAAATGCCGATTTTTATAAACCAGATTCTAATAGCGAAGAAATACGATATATTTTGGAAAAGCGCGAAAGGTTAGGAGGGTTCATCCCACAGAGGACGAGTAGCTTAACGACAATAAAAATGCCGGATGAAATGGATTATTTTGAAAGCCTTACCAAGACAAAACCACGAGCGACTTCTTCCACTGCAGCTGCTGTAAAAATAATAAATAAACTTACAAAAGATGCTTCAATAGGTAAATATATAGTCCCTATTGTCCCAGATGAAGCTCGAACTTTCGGTTTAGAAACAGTGTTCAGGGGGCTCGGGATCTACTCTCAAGAAGGTCAAAATTATACGCCCGTCGATATCGACACCTTAACCCCATACAAGGAAATAAAAAATGGGCAAGTACTGCAAGAAGGAATTTGTGAAACCGGTGCTATGTCGTCATTCATGGCAGCAGGAACAGCCTATTCTATTCACAATATTCCGATGATTCCTTTTTATTTATTTTACTCAATGTTTGGCTTTCAAAGAGTTGGGGATCTCATCTGGGCCTGCGGAGATATATTATGCAAAGGATTTCTCCTTGGCGGAACAGCAGGTCGTACCACCTTAAACGGAGAAGGATTGCAACACCAAGATGGACATTCTCATATAATCGCCGAAACGGTACCAAACTTAAAAAGTTATGATCCAGCATTTGATTACGAGTTAGTCGCAATTATTTTTGATGGAATCGAAAAGATGTTTGTTCGAAACCAAAATATCTTTTACTACCTTACAGTTTATAATCAAAAATATGAAATGCCTGTGTTACCTTCGCTAGAACTTAAAAAAGATATCAATAAAGGAGGATATTGTCTTCGAGAGACGAAGACCAAAAATAGATACATTGATACGATAAATATTTTAGCGTCAGGACCAATGGTGATGGAAGCATTAAATGCTGAAAGAACGCTAATCGAGATGGGCTTTTCAGTAAATATTTTCAGCATTACGAGTTTCAATGAGTTATACCGCGATGCCCTTGAAGCAGAGCAAAATGAAAATTTGACGCCACACATTGAAATTTTATTAAAAGAAAAAACAGGTACTTTCATTGCCATCACTGATTATCAAAAGAGTTTGCCATTAAAAATAGCAAAATGGGTAAAAGAGCCACTTATTGCATTAGGGACTGACGGTTTTGGCTTGTCCGAGACTCGTGAAAATTCGAGAGATTATTTTAAAGTAGATAGTAGATCAATAATCGAAGCTTCAATAAAAGCCGCAATTAAGAAAGGTAAAATTACTAACCAAGAAGCTAAAAACTTAAACTAAGTTTTTTACCACCAACCTGTACCTGGCTCACCTTTAAATGGACCAGCTAATGTATCAGTAACCCAGCCGCCGTAGAAAATTCCAGGTTGAGGTCTGACACGTTCCGCATCTAAAAAACATTCAATTCTTCCAGGATAAAATCCTATATAGTCCTGTATAGTAGAAAAAGGAACAGAAGGATTCCTGTAGACCCAACCAATAGGAGCTGTATTCACATTATCTATGCCCAAATAAGTAGCTTTACCTTTCCACTCACAAAAAGAGCTTTCCTTACAATCGATGAGAGCTATGTTAATTGCATTTGGAGGCAGATAGTAAGAGGGAGGCGAAGCAGTTTCCAGAATTCTAATAGCCTCGTTAGTTTCAGCGACTACAAGAGAGTCCAATTTAACTAAAATATGTTTTGCAACCTTTTCCGCTATAGGCGGACGCGGGTAATCCCAGACAGATTCTTGAAACTCTCTGGGTTGTTCGGCAAAAGTTGGTCTTTTAGTTCCATTAAACTCCCACATATTAAATAACCTCCTTAAAAAATTTGTCGGATAAACTGCGAGCGCTTTTAAATGAAGATTCAATATTTCCACCAGTACACCAATCTCCTACAACCGCAAGTCCTCGCTTCTTAGCGATTAAAAAATTTTTTCTTAGTGGCTCCTCTACGACTGCATAATTCCATTTTTTTATTTCAAAATTAACGAACTCAATATTAAACGGCACAACACGTTTTATTTCTTGTAGAAGTTCAGCTTCTAAATCACCATCAGACTTATCAATATTTTTTTTTGCCCAGTAATAATCGCTTTGTGCAACCAGAGCTAGTGATGACGACCTGAGAGGTTTTGTATGATTAAAAGCAACCCAACCCAACGGAGAATTTTTTATGCGAGCTCCGCTCCATGTTATATCGCCTGACGACTTGATTGATGCCATCAATGAAACACAAGGCAGCATTGTTAGATTGCTCAATATTTCTAACCACTTTAGTTCTGACGGCAGCAGATGAATTGCCTGAGTCGGAGGTATAGCCAAAATCACCCAGTCAAACCGTGATATATTTTGATCAGGAAGCGGCCCAAGAATCCAATTATTATTTTTCCTCACCATCGAACCGATATTGGTACAAAGACGTAAATCAACGTCTTTGCTAAGAAATTCAAAGATTGACTGCATCGAAGGAACACCGACATACCTAATTTTATTTTGCAAGTTCTCACTTGTAAGACTTTTAGAATCTATTGATACGAACTTTCCATCCCACCTTTCAACAGCTCTTTGATAGCTCAATCTTTCTAGGAAGTCATCAAACTGCTTATTTTTTACACTGATAAACTGTGCTCCGTGGTCAAAGCTTATTTCAGAGTTACTTCTGCTGGAAGCTCTGCCTCCAACCCTATAAGACTTTTCAAAGACGGTGACTTTTGCCTCATACTTAAGAAAATTTGCTAGAAATAGCCCCGTGGCTCCGGCCCCGATAATAGCAATCTTCTTCATAAGATCAATCTAAGCTTTTAGTAATTGGTTGGCAATTATCACACTTATATAGTCGCCTACCAGAAATATAAATTTTGTTTATCCTAGCATCACAAGACAAACACTTTTTTCCCTGCCTGGCAAAAACGGCAAATCGACTTTTTTCTTCAGAAAACTTTTTTTTCTGCGTCTCAGTAAGTGTCCAACCATTTGTCGCAAGAGATCTCCTAGGGATGGATAGACTTAGCTTTGCTAACTTTTTTAACTTTTGTTCGGGGGTTTTGGAAGGAGTCCCAAAAGGAGATAGGCCCGCAGACCATAAGATCTCAGTACGCAAATAGTTACCAATTCCAGCTAAAAAACCTTGGTCTAAATAAAGACTGGCGAATGCCCTATTTCTAAATTTTTTATTTGTTAATCTAGAAAATATCATTTTATGGTCGATATTTTTGTCAAGCACATCGGGGCCTAATCTACTTATATAAGTGTGTTTTTCAAGACCCTTTAAATCAAGGATTTCTATACTAGAGGCACTATACAGCACCGCTTTTTTATTTTTCGAGGTGAGGATAATTCTTGCTATTCGATTAGAATTAAGCTCTGCCTCAACTGGTAAAATTGCCCATTTTCCATACAGCTGATTGTGGGAGTAAATGAAATAATCGGACTCGAAACAACATAAGATAGCCTTCCCTAAACTCGTAACCTTAAGAATCTTCTTTCCTTTCAATCGCGATGCTCTTCTCTTCAACGAAGTTCTTTCAAACCAAATTGAATCTGGCACCCTGCCGGAAAGCACTTCATTCAATTTGTTGCTTTCTATTCTAACTTCTGGTCCTTCTGGCATAATTTACCCTTTTAAATGCAAATTAGTTTAAACTCATCGTATGTATTTTTTCAGTATTTTAATTAAACATTAACCTCGTACTAACTCGAATGAATATAAATCAAGTTTGCGAGCGGTTACAAATTCTATTAAAAGTACGGCTTCAAAATAATATTAGTCCAATAATTGTTGGAATAAGTGGTGGACAAGGCTCTGGTAAGTCGACATTAAGCAGTGTTTTATCGAAAAAACTTAAAATCGATAAAATACCATCAGCTGTTCTAAGTCTAGATGATTTTTATCTCACAAAGGACGAACGAAAGAAATTGTCAACAAAAATACATCCAATTGCAGTTAGACGAGGTGTTCCAGGCACTCACGATACCGCTTTCTTAACCCGAGTTCTGAGCCTCCTACGAAAACAAGATTGCCCCTTACCTATAACAGTTCCTAGTTTTGAAAAAGGAATTGACGATAGGAAACCGCCGGAGTTTTGGCCATCAATCACGGAATACCCGAAAGTTGTTTTTATCGAAGGATGGTGTGTTGGTGCTTTTAGCGAAAGTCTGGCGGCAACACCTGAAACTGAATGGGAACTAAAAAACGATCCTAACGGAATTTGGAAAAAATGGACAAAAAATCAAGCGAAAAATTACGAAGAAATTTGGAACTCAATCAATTTCCTAATATTTATTGAGCAGAAAGATTTCAACCAAGTTGTAGAAGACAGATGGCGACAGGAACAAAAAATTCTATCACTGAATCAAAGTCACACTTTTCAAACTAAAGAAGAAGTTAGAGAGTTTTGTAATCTTTTCGAAAGTTGGACCTATCAAATTTGGAAGTTCTGCAAAAGCCATGCTAACGTAACTCTAAAAAGAGACTTAGATTATAACTTTAGCTGGGAAGGTAATTACGAATGAAAAAGGACAATAAAGTCTGTTTAGTAATTGGGGCTGGAAGAGGAATTGGTGGTGCAGTCGGGAAGAAATTTGCTCAAGATGGATTCCACGCATGTTTAGTTAGAAGATCGGATGGTGAGCAATTAAAAATTCTTGTTGATTCAATTATTACAGATGGTTTCGACAGCACAGGTTTTCTTCTCAATGCGATTGAACCAAATAAGATTGAGGACCTTGTTGAACAGATAGAATCTGAAATAGGCCCAATTGATGCAGCGTTTTATAATTTAGGTGCTCAAATTGGTAATAAAAGTCTGGTTGAGACCTCCTACAAAACATTTGAAAGAGGTTGGAGATTAGGTACTTTCGGGCTTTTTAGGCTTGCTCAAGCACTATTACCTAAAATGGTTGAAAGAAAAAAAGGAACAATAATCGTAACCTCTTCAACCGCTGCAGTGAGAGGAAATGAACAACAACACTCTCATGCCGCTGCAATGGGCGGAAGAAGAATGTTGTGCCAGACGTTAAATGCAGAGTTCGGACCAAAAGGAATTCATATCGCACATGTAATCGTAGATGGTGCTGTAGAAGCGCCTGATACACTTGGGAAAATGCTAGGGAATGCGGCGTTCGAAAAATTAAAAGCAGAGCGAGGTGGGGAAAAAAATGGACTTCTAATCCCAGAGTATATTGCAGATACATATATGCATTTATACAAGCAGCACCCATCAACCTGGACTCATGAAATAGATTTGCGCTCAGCTAAAGATATTCCCTGGTGGAATACTAAGAAATCGGACAATTGGTAAAATTACGCGGAGAGAACTAAATATGAAAGAAAAGGAATACAATCCACCAAAAATCTGGAAATGGGATTCAGAAAATGGCGGTAAATTTGCCAACATCAACAGACCTACTGCTGGTAAAAGATTTGATTCGACACTTCCCACTGGACAACATCCGCTTCAGCTTTATTCAATGGGGACCCCTAACGGGGCTAAAGTAACTATACTATTAGAAGAGTTATTGGAAATAGGAATAAAGGAAGCAGAGTACGACGCTTACTTGATTGATATATTCAAAGGGGAACAGTTTGGCAGCGGATTTGTGGATATTAATCCAAATTCAAAGATACCAGCGCTTGTGGACAACAGCGGCGAAGTTCCGATAAAAATCTTCGAATCAGGCGCAATTCTGTTATATCTAGCACAGAAATTTGGTAAATTTTTTCCTCAAGATAAGGTCTCTCAGGCAGAGTGTACCTCTTGGTTATTCTGGCAAATGGGAAGCACTCCCTATCTTGGCGGAGGTTTTGGACATTTTTATGCTTACGCCCCTTACAAACAGGAATATCCAATAAACAGGTTTGCAATGGAGACCAAAAGACAACTCGACGTTTTGGATAAAAGATTAGAAAAAACTGAGTTTATCTCGGGAAGTGAATATAGTATTGCAGATATTGCTATTTTCCCATGGTACGGTGGACTCGCATTTCATGGTTTATATAATGCTAAAGAGTTTCTTGACCTCGAATCGTATGAAAATGTTATTCGTTGGGGAGAAATTATCAATACGAGACCCGCTGTAATCAGGGGAAAGAGGGTAAATAAAACCTGGGGACCTGAGACTGAACAATTAAAAGAGCGTCATTCGGGCGCAGATTTCGAACAATCGTGATCAACATTCAGATTTAAACGTATCTAGGAAAAAGGAGATAAGCAATGAAAAATATAACTACACTACTAATACTCTTGGCTATATCAGGATTTTGCAGCGCAGGATGCATGTCGGGTAAGATTAATGCGGTCAATAAAGAGCTAAAAATGACTTCAGTTTCTGATGACGTAAAAGCGGAAATCATCAAATTAAGAGACCTCGGCATAGAAAACGAACATTCAAACGCCAAACTAGCTGTAAAATACTTTGACGAAGCTATGGCTCTAATGAAATAGAGCCCTTTGAACACGCCCCCACGCATCAGCCTGGGGGCGACTAATCAAAAAAAACCACTATCCATCCAAAAAACTCAAAAAACCAAACTTTTTCTTCCAACACCGTTATTTTCTTGATAGCTTATTGTTTAGGCACAGTTAGTAGAACATTGAGGAGCACGTATGGCCAAGAAAACAGGTGTCCAGGAAAACAGAGGGTACACGCAAACTGACGATTTCATCACGCGAACGCATATATTGCCTTTGCTAATTGATAAAAAGAAACGCAAGGAGCTCCTCGATGAACATAAGAATAATCCGATAGGCCAACCCGGTTGCAATGGACGAGCTGGAATTCAACACAGTGAGGACTTGCAGCGAGTAATAGATAAATTCAGAAGAAGGGCAATGGCCGGTAAATATGTGCGAATTTGCAAAACACCGCATAAAGACTACCGAATTGGGATCGTAAGCGGAGTTAGGGGTAAACCAGTCAAAATACTAACTAAGCCCTATCCCAGCGAAGACGCCTGCGAACACGAAATTTTTAAGAAAAGAGTTAACGATTTGTTAAAGGAATATGGCTATAAATAGGCAATATTTCAATTATTTAAAGAAAATTAGGAAGGGAGCATCATGTTAAGAATTACCGGATATAGCGACAAATATTCAGTCTGTCCTGGAGATGAAATTACGTTCTATGTAAATTCAGAAAAAAACGAATCATATAAAGCCGATATAGTTAGACTAATCCACGGTGATACAAACCCTGAAGGACCTGGATTTAAAGAGAAAGTGATAAAAGCACCTTGTAATAAAAATTATAAAGGTAAAAACCAAAAAATTCATGGTGGCTCTTATGGATGCATTCAAGCTGATCATAGAATGGATACAGATAGCTTCACTTTGCAAGCCTTCATATTTCCAACGACGCCGGACAAAGGTAGACAAGGTTTAATTACAAAATGGGATGAAAAAAGCTCAAGCGGTTTTGGAATGTTCATTGATGAAAACGGCCACTTATCGTGTCGGATTGGAAATGGAGCCGGAAAAATAGCCGAGGTAAGTAGCAAAAGGCCACTTCTAAGAAAAGTTTGGTATCTAGCTGCTGTAACATTTGATGCAAATTCTGGAAAAGTCAAAATCTATCAAGAGCCAGTAGTGACCCCAACTAACGGGGGGCTAGGAATGTCAATGCTCTATCCACTGGACTCCACCGCTAATATAACGTCAGGCACCATATCAATAAGACCATCAAGCAACAAAGCTCCCTTATTAATCGCAGCGAGCACAAAGAACATTAAATCGGGTCGCCATGTATGTGGCGGGCATTATAAAGAGGCACTAGAACCATTTTTACTACCTGAACAGCACGAGGTTTATAACGGAAAAATTGACCGACCTAGGTTTTCAAAAAAAGCTTTAGAAAAAAACGAAATAGATACACTCACAAGAGGAATATCAGGCTGTGATGGATATCTTAGAAATCAAATCATCGGAGCATGGGATTTCCATGCAAACATTACTGATAAAATCGCCAGCTGCCAGATAATTGATACTTCAGCTAGTAAGTTAAATGGATTTGTTATTAACATGCCGGCAAGAGCAATGACAGGCTACAATTGGACAGCGGATGACATAGTCTACCACCATGTCCCTGAAGAATACGGAGCAATTCACTTTCATGATGATGATATCGATGACGCTAGATGGGAGGAAAGTTTTTCTTTTAAAATTCCTGCAAAACTAAAGAGCGGTGTTTATGGTGCCAGGCTTCGAATAAAGGGGATAGAGAGCCCCGAAACTGAAGATTATGTTCCTTTTTTTGTGAGACCGCCTCAAGGGAAAGCAACAGCGAAAGTTTGCCTAATTATTCCGACCAATTCCTACATGGCTTACTCAAACGATAACTTAGCTACCAACTCAGTTGTAGCGGAACTTCTTGCGGGCAGAGTACCGATCATGCAAGCCTCTGACCTCTATTTAAATGAACATCGTGAATATGGTCTTTCGACTTATTCATGCCATTCCGATGGAAGCGGAGTATGTTATTCATCAAGACTCCGGCCGATTCTAAATATGAGGCCCAAGTATAGGCATTGGTTATCTCCATCTTTGTGGCAGCTAAATGCCGATCTACATTTGACTGATTGGCTTGAAGAAAAAAATATAAATTATGACGTCCATACGGACGAAGATTTAGATCGAGAAGGAGTAGATCTACTTAATAGGTATCAGGTCGTGCTTACCGGTAGTCATCCAGAATATTCTTCCGAGAGCATGCTAGCGGCATACGAGACCTATCAACAATCAGGAGGTAGGTGGCTTTATCTAGGAGCTGATGGATTCTATTGGGTTAGTGAGTATCACCCAGACAACCCAAATATTATAGAAGTTAGAAAAGGGGAAGCAGGAACACGGGCGTGGACTGCTAATCCAGGAGAATATAATAATGCGTTTGACGGAAAATTTGGTGGAATGTGGAGAGCGAGAGGACGAATTCCAACTAAAGTTTGTGGTCTGACTTTCACTGCATATGGATTCGACGTTTCAAGTTACTACAGAAGAGAACCGGATTCTGAAAGGAAAGAATGCGAATGGATCTTTAAAGGAATTGGTCGTGATGAGATAATTGGGGATTTCGGTCTTGTCGGCGGCGGGGCCGCTGGCTTAGAAATCGATCGTTATGATCTCGAATTTGGTACTCCTCACGAGGCCTTTTTATTAGCTCGCTCTGAAGGTCACACAGACCTCATGATGCAGGTAAACGAAGAAATTCATTTCACCTGTAGAGGTTATTATGGAGGCGGTGACGAAAATCCCATGGTGAGAGCCGATATGATTTATTATAAGACACCAAATAATGGCGCAGTGTTTGCCCCAGGATCCTTAGCTTGGTGTGGAAGCCTTTCACATAATAACTACAAAAATAATGTCTCAAAAATTATGGAAAATGTCATCAAGGGATTTCTTAAGCCAGGAGAGCTTCCCTAAATAATCAAACGTGCGTGAAAACTCGTGAAAGATAAAAATAGAAGCTCATCTATGCCTTTTGATCCTACTCCTTTAGGAAAACATGTGATTCCTACGCGTAAAGAGCCGCTTTCTGATCTTGAAGCCTCGATAATGAACCCACTAGATGTAGACAAATTGAGCGACTTAGCAGAAGTTTTATATGCTTTTAACAATTATAAAGTAGGACCAATGTCAGGATTTTTTGTGGCTGTTGAAATTACTCCAGGGAAAAAATGGTGTGTTGGGCAATTATGTGCTGACAGAGCGAAACCGCTTAAATTATTCGAAAAAAAACAATATAAAACTGCTAGAGGAGCTCAACGAGCCGCGGAAAAAATGAGATTAGCAGCATTAAATACAGTAACGACAACGAAAAACAATTCTTAGTTAACCCACTCCCTCATACAAATTTTAAGTTATCCTAGTCTTTCAGAAATAAGACTTTAAGAGGCTAGAGATGATTATTATTTTAAAATGGATAAGTACACTTTTTATACTTTTTGGAATACTTCTTACTAATCTAAATATTTATCCTTCTAACATTCTTATACATGGAGTTGGTGCGATTGGGTGGACTATTGCAGGGTTTAAAATGAAAGATAAAGCCATAGTCGTTAATTTTGGATTACAGCTACCGTTATTCCTTATAGGCTATGGCAATTTAGTTTTTCATTAACCTTATCCAACTCTGCTCATCTAAAAATTGATAGAGTAAAATTTATACTGATTTACACTATTTTTGATATACTATTAACTTCTTTGGTTTGGAGATCAATAAATGAGTTCAACGGTTCCTATCTCTCAAGAAAAGATTTTGTTCCCAGAGGGCTGTGCCTGGATAGATGGAAAATACGTTTCAATTAATACCGCCGCTGTCCCAATCACAGACTTTGGTTTTTCCCGTTCAGACTGTACTTACGATGTTGTTGGGGTATGGGATGGTAAGTTCTTTCGAATCGATGACCATGTTGAAAGATTTAAGAGGAGCTGTGAATCCATTCGACTTTCTCCTCCATTTAATTGGATAGAATTAAAGCCAATCTTGCACAAGCTAGTTAGGGCTACCGGTCTAAAAAACTCTTATGTTGAAATGATAATGACCAGGGGCATCCCAGGGCCAGGTGAAAGAAATCCAAGTAAATTAATAAATCGTTTCTATGGCTATGCTATACCATACGTATGGGTAATCAACAAAGAAAAATACAAAAAGGGTGTAAACTTGATCGTATCAGAAGAGACACTTCGAATTGACCCCAGATCGGTTGACCCTAAAGTAAAGAACTTTCATTGGGCTGATTTGACCAAAGGACTATATGAGGCATATGAAAGAAAAGCTGATGCCGTAATACTGTGTGACAGCCATGGTAATCTAACAGAAGGACCTGGTTACAATATTTTCATCATTCAAAAAAACTCATTATTTACGCCTATTGAAGGGGTGCTGGAAGGAATTACCAGAAAAACTGTTCTAGAAATTGCCTCACGCATGAAACTGAATATAAAAGTTCAGAAAATACACAAGACTATACTAAAAGAGGCCGATGAAATTTTTTTAACATCGACTGCCGGCGGGATAATACCAGCAACTAGTTTAGATGGAATTCCCGTAAAGTTGAATGAACCCGGAAAAATTACCAAAGAAATTAATGATATATACTGGGATTCTCATTACTCAGGACCTCTGATAGAACAAGTTGCGTATTAGAGTTTGAGTCTGATTACTCTCGATAAATAAAAATGAAGAATAAGAGATTTAGTCAAATAAACAAAATTATTTTATTGTACAGTTTATTAATGCCAATCCAGGTTTTTTCTCTCGATGACTTTAATGTCGAATATACGATAAAAAAAGGATTAATCACTGTAGGTAAGATCACTCGTAATTTTAAGATAGTAAATGACAAATTCAAATTTGAATCAACTTTTGAAACTACTGGAGTAACGTCTTTTTTAAAACGTAGACTATACGAGTTAAGCGAAGGCCAAATAATAGAGCAAAAATTATATCCTTCATCCTATTTAAGAGAAACGACAGAGGAGCACAAAAACTTCTCATTAAAATTTAGGGACAAAGCAAAAACAGTTGAAAGGATCGATAAAGAAAATGGTTACGTTTTAAAAAAAACAGAGTCAATTCAAGATAAACTGAGTTATCAAGCTCAACTTATGCTTGAATTTAAGTTGTTAAAAATTCCTTCGGATCAGCATAATCCTTTTTTCTTCATCGCTTCTCAAAAAGAAATTGAAATATATGATATTAAAAACTTAGGCTATAAAACAATCAAAACTCCCTTGGGAAAATTTAAAACTATTGTTTTGCATAGAAAAGTAAAAGACTCAAAGAAAGAAGACACCGTATATCTAGCTTCTGAGTTAAATTGGCTTCCAGTCAGGATAGATCATTTAGATAAAAAAGGCCGAAAAATGGTTGCAGTTATAGAAAAAAATACAACCTTTTAATTCAAATTCGGTCGATTAACAATTTTAAAGCAGAAACTATTGGTTCCAGATGGCGTTTACGCAACTCCAGAACATTGGAACCCCTCAACAGCTCATAGGTAATGGTTGGAATCGACTTTTCTATTCCCGTAAAAGTGCCTAAACAGCCTGGTGTAGGGTAACCCATATCTCGTTCCAAACTGATACCAATCGATTGATGAAGCGCCTGGTCAACCGGACTGCAATCCCCATTAATATTTAATAATTCTTTCCTGTAAGAGTGCAGTGATATTATAAAGATCAAAGGATGTTGCATAATAAAATTAACCAAAGCCACGTTTTCTGGTTCACTATTCGCTGCTATCCCTGGATAAAAACGCTCTTGATCATAATCAGCACGCCAATCATTAGTAGGCAAATTTCTATTTAAATCAACACCATGAGAATTTTGTCTTGTATCTCTTAAAAACCCATCTAGATTTAAACAAGGAACCATGGCTACGCCAAATTCAAAGGGATAGCTTTTCGTGAACTCGGCCATAAGTCCGTAAGAAAGAGCGACACCTTCTTTTTCGTCACCATGGACTCCACCGATTATCAACACACGAGGCTGGCCGTCGCCAAAAAAAAATGCGTTGATTGCTAATTTTTCAACTGTCCTTCCAATTATTTCTGCTCGCAAAAGAGTTTCTTCTATAAATTAAATATTAAGTATATCAGAAAATAGATTTCTAATATAAAATGAAAATGTGTATTATTTGGAAGAATCGCTAATAACATTGAGAATATAAATGATAAGGAATCTACACAATTTACATGTTTCAATATTAATAATTATCATTGCGGGTTTATATAGGGCCCTAGTTATCCCCGGTAATGATATTCTCAGCGCTAATCTAACTCCACTTTGCGCAATCGCGCTATTCGCTGGTGCGCAGATTAATTCTTCAAAATTAAGATACTTTATTCCCATATTAGTCCTACTCTTAAGTGATTATGTTTTATATCTCAAATCAACCTCATTAACCGAAGCAACTTTATTTTATCCAGGCTGGATGTGGGTTTACGGATCTCTTTTAATTTGCGTCTTTTTAGGCTCCAAGCTTATTCAAGCAATATCACTGATTCGAATATTTTTAGGAGCGATTTCTGTCAGTCTCTGTCACTGGTTAATATCAGACTTCGGCTACTTTCTGTCAGGCGGAATTAATATTTTAACCGGGGAACCATTTCCCTTTAATATGGTTGGTCTAATTCAATGTATTCTAATGGGTTTTCCATTTTTTAAGAAAACCCTTCTAGCAACTGTTATTTTTAGTTTACTGTTTTTCTACTCTTTCAAAGCTATCAATCAAATCATAATTGTCTTAAAGACCAAATCCCAATACCCTAGTTAGTCAAAAATTTTGTAATTCTATCAAAATGAAACTCTTCGTCTACGGAACGTTAATTTTCGATGAAATACTTTCAAAACTCCTTGGAAAAAACCACGCATCAATTCCAGGATTGCTGGAAAATTATAAAATTAAAAAATTTAATAATGCAGAGTTTCCCGGAATAGTCAAAGATGCAAAATCTAATGTATTAGGTAAGATTATATTAGACATCAACGACCACGATACTTCGATTCTTGATACATATGAAGGTGTAATGTATAAAAGGATTATCCTAAAAGTTAAAACTATTTCTAACGAATATGGCTGTCAAGTATACGTAGTTGACGATTACTACAAAAGAAAATTAAGCGAAGAAGCATGGTGCCCATTAGAATTTAGGAATAAATATTTAAATAATTATATTAAAAACTTAAACTAATCTGTAAGTAAATTGAATTCTAATATGATCAACAAGACCGCATACATGGAAGCCACGAAAATATCATCTGATAAAAACGGAAAGTCTTTTTTTTCTCAAATTCATATAGCGCTAGATGACAAAGGTGAAATTGGATTTTTATCAAACCCTCAGATGACACAATCGATCATCTTTCGCGTTACTAGCGCGGATTATGATTATGATTGGCACAACGCCCCCCAAAAACAGTACATTATCATTTTAAAGGGAGAAGTAGAAATTGAAGTTAGCACAGGTGAAAAAAGAATCTTTAGAGGCGGTGATGTACTCTTGGTAGAAGATACTGAGGGACAAGGTCATAAGAGCCGTGCAATCAGTGGAAAAAGAGAATCAATCTTTGTAACGTTATGAATAAACCAATTATTTCAAATTTAACAGCTTTAGCCATACTCCTTTTTGGTTTTGTGGAAACACCTGTGGCAAGTTACTGTTTCGCTGTAGGAATATTTGCCTTGTCGGGTGGTATTACAAATTGGCTTGCAATACATATGCTATTTGAGAAAATTCCTTTTATTATTGGATCGGGTGTCGTTGAAATACGGTTTGAAGAGTTTAAAAAAGGTATAAGGCACTTAATTTTGGAGGAGTTTTTTAATAAAGAAAATATAGAAAATATTTATAAAGACTTACGTAGTGAAGCAGTAGATAAAATTAAACCCTCTTTCGATAAAGACAAAATTTTTAATTCTTTTATTGAAATTTTACAGAAATCATCTCTTAGCAAAACGCTTGATATGTTTGGAGGCGCCAAAATTCTAGAACCTTTAAAAGATCCATTAGTAGAAAAGTTTCAGCAAATTTTTATTGAACTAGTAGATAAACGTCATGAAGATAGCAGCGAAGATACTAAAACGTTAGAGATAAAAATTATCACAGCTATAGATATTAAATTAAATGATTTAACACCGCGACGTGTTAAAGAAATTGTACAAGAAATGATTAGTAAACACCTGGGATGGCTGGTTGTTTGGGGTACGATTTTTGGCGGTGCTATTGGCCTTATTTTTGAGATAATCACCAATTGAAAGATAAAAACACAATAAGAAACCAGGCTCGTGCCATGAGAGCTAGCCTCGACAAAAATAAAAAGAAGTTATTCGACAGAGTAATATGCCAAAGAACCTTAGAGCATATAGATAACCTTTCCGGTGATTCTGCTTTTATTTATGAATCTTATAAATGCGAGGTTTCTACCAAAGAACTAATCTTGACACTTCAAAAAAGGTCATATGAAATCGCAGTACCTAGGATCATACCAGATAATGAAATCATTGCAGTTGATTGTTCTAATAGGGTTTTGGAGTTTTCTCAAAACCCCCTTTCAAAAAAGGCTCTAACGGATGAATTGGAGATAAAAAATATCGATATAGTCATAGCTCCGGTAGTAGCTTTTTCGAAAAACGGTAATCGGTTAGGATATGGAGGAGGTTTTTATGACAAATGGTTCAGAAAAAACCCTAATCCTATAAAAATTGGTCTGGCTTACTCCTGCCAACAATTTGACGGTATTGTCGCTGAAAGTCACGATATCAAATTGGACTTCGTTATATCAGAAAAAAAAATATTCGAGTTTATAAATCAACACTGATATGCAACAACGTGAACAACCTCAAACCTTACTCCGATCATCTCTCCAACCGTAAAGTCAAAATGACTCGGAAAAAGAGCTTTAATTTTTTGTTTACCCTCAGCTTGCAGGCTATAAAGAGTCTGAGACCCTTTAAAAGTTTTTGAAATTATCCTTACTTTATTTTCGCCTAAAGGATCAAATATGACATCATCGGGTCTAAGCAAAATATCAAACATAGTGCCTTGAGCAACGTTTTTAACGCTATGATTTTTCAGAGTTACATAATCAGTGACAAGGCTAGCGCTGTCATCTAAAGTTCCTTTTAAAAATACACCTTCTCCTATAAAGTCAGCCACAAACTTTGTTTTTGGCTCATGATAAATATCATGAGGAGAAGCCCACTGCTGGAGGCGACCTGCATTTATAACACCAATTTTATCACTAAAAGCAAAAGCCTCTTCCTGATCGTGGGTAACCATTAAACAAGTAATATTTCTCTCTCTCAGTATGGTTGCAACCTCTTCATTAAGTTTAAACCGAAGGTCCTCATCAAGTCCTGAGAAAGGTTCATCCAAAAGCATAACAGACGGATCACAAACAAGTGAGCGAGCCAGTGCTACTCTTTGCGCCTGTCCTCCTGATAACTCGTGGGGGTATTTATGCCGTTCCGGGCCCAACCCCATCCTTTTAACAAAACTTTCAATTAGTCTATTTTTTTTTTCGTAATTGGTTTTTCTTAAACCTACAGCAATGTTCTTCTCAACATTGAGGTGAGGAAAAAGAGCATGTTCTTGAAACACCATTCCGACTCGCCTTAATTCTGGAGATAAAAGTTGAGTTTTATCTGAAACAGTCTTTCCATCTATTGATATCTCTCCGTCTTTTAATCTAACAAAACCTGCTATAGCCTTTAAAATAGTAGTTTTCCCACATCCACTGGGTCCGAGCAAGGCAGCATGGTCTCCTCTTTTAACTTCAAATGTTACGTCCGAAACTACGATTCTTTTTTCATATTCACAGTAAATCTTGTCTACTTTTAGCGTTTTTGGTGTAACCATTTTTGTTATCGTGATAATTTTCTTGAATTAGTTATTAACTTACTCAGTATTATAACTGGTAATAAACCTATCGTAACTATTATTAAGGAGCCTGTAGCGGCCTCTCCAAGCATCTCATCAGATGCATATTGGTAGACATTAATTGCTAAAGTATCGAAATTAAAAGGTCTTAAAATTAATGTTGCTGGTAATTCTTTCATGCAGTCGACGAAGACTAGTATTCCCGCAACCAAAATACCACCCTTAAGCATCGGTAAATGTAGATTGAATAATATTTCAGATTTTCTATTTCCTAGACTCCTAAAAGCCATATCCATTGTGGGTGAGATTTTCTCTAGGCTAGACTCAATTTGACCCAACCCTAAAAATAAAAATCTTACTACATATGCAAACAAGATTGCTATAATTGAGCCGCTAAGTACAAGTCCACTAGTAATTCCAAAATAACTAAATAACCAGTCATTTAAAGCATTATCAATAACTGCTAAAGGAATAAGAACGCCCATTGCTATCACAGCACCAGGAATTCCATATCCAAACTTAGATATAGATATTATAATTTTGATTGCTCTATTTTGCGTTAATCTTTTTCCGTAACCGAGAAAAAGTGATATCACGATTACAACTAACGCTGCTATAGAGGATAATAAAATGCTGTTGCCAATTTGCACAAGGAAATCATCTGTCCAGGTTTTAGCAAAATATAAAACTGATAATCTAATTAGGATAGCTATAGGTATCATGAAACCTATTACCACAGGAATAGCGCAAAAAATAAATGCGCAAAAGGACTTAAATCCCTGTAATTTTACTATTGGTAGTTTGCTGAACCGACTAGATCCTTGTTGGTACAATTTTTGATTGGCTCTGCTTATCTGTTCGATAAGCAGTAACACAAGAACAATGCTGAGCATAAGAGAGGCAATTTGTGCCGCGCTTGATAAGCTATTCATTCCAAGCCAGATATCAATTAATCCAACTGTAAGCGTTGGTATAGCGAAAAAGTCAACTGTGCCATAGTCGTTCATGGTTTCCATTAAGGCAAGAGACATTCCAACTATAATTGCTGGACGGGCGCTGGGAAGAGCCACGCTAATAAACGTATTAATAGGGCCACCGCCTAAAACTCTATTAGCTTCGAGTGCACTAACAGAGTGCTCTAAAAAAGCAGCCCGTGCCAATAAATAAACATAAGGGTAAAGGACAAATCCCATAACTATACTCGCTCCAGTCAAACTCCGTATTTCCGGAAACCAGTAATCACCCACCCCCCAGTCAAAAAGGGTACGAAGAGTTGACTGAATAAAGCCTGAAAATTCTAGCAGGTCAGTATAAGCGTAGGCTACTACGTACGATGGGAAAGCCAGAGGGAAAATCAAAAACCATTCGAATGAACTCTTCAGAGGAAAATCATACATGGTAACTAGCCACGCAGTCCCTACTCCTATTAAAAAAACAATGATCGCGACTCCAATCAAAAGTAATCCAGTAGCCTTAAAATAATGAAAAAGACTAGTTTCAATTAAATGACCCCAAACGTCCCAATTAGATTCTAATGCTAAATAAATAACCGATATAAGTGGCATCATCAAAATCAGGCACAAGACGGCGCTGCTAAGAGACCAGAATTTGTCAGATACAAAAATAGTCTGATACAGCAAATTTTTCACAATACGATATCTAAAAATTGTATCCGACCGAATCGGTAATTATCAAAGCCGCTTTTCTATTTTCAGCGATCTCATTTAAATCACTATCATCTTGCTTAAATTTGCCCCAGCTCTCTAATAAAGAAGACCCTTTAATTTTTTTCGATACTGGATATTCGCTGTTTTTACTACTATATAGCTCCTGACCAATATCACTTGATAGAAACTTTAACAAAGCAAGACCGTTATTTTTATTTGGCGCATATTTTGCCAACGCTGCCCCGCTAACATTCATGTGTGTACCTTTTCCGTTTTGATTAGGAAATATGATGTAAACTGATTCGGCCCATTTTTTTTGTGCTGGATCCGATAGCATCATAGCCATGTAATAATGATTAATTATAGCCGCATCACACAGACCTTCATGTATTGCTTTAACCTGAGCCCTGTCATTACCTTGTGGTTTTCTAGCAAGATTTCTTTTGAGGCCGGATAGCCATTGTTTGGCTCGTTCCTTTCCTGAGTGTGTAATGATACTAGCAGTCAACGCTATCATATAAGGATGCTTCCCGGACCTTGTACAAACTTTGCCCTTGAATTGATCTTTCAATAGGGATTCATAAGTGCTTATTGAACCTTTGGGAACCCTTTTTTTTGAAGCAACAATTATTCGCGCCCTTGAAGTAAGGCCAAACCAATGACCATCTTTGTCCCGAAAATTTTTAGGGATATTTTTATTTATTTCGACCGAGGAAACTTGCTGCGTTAGATCGGCATTCTTTAGATCGGCTAATCTACCAATATCGACGGTTAATATAACATCAGCTGGACTATTCTTGCCTTCATTTTTTATTCTCTCTAGCATTCCTTTCTTCGCAAAGATACTATTCACCTCGATTCCTGTTTTCTCAGTAAAAGCGATAAACATTGGGTTGATTAGCTGAGGTTTGCGATAACTATAAACATTAACTGTTTCATAGCAAAAACTATTAGGACTGATAATCAGTAAAATAAAAAAGTAAATCGACCATTTGAACATGGGAAACCTCAAATCTAAATAAGAACCATTTTTACCTATTATATTGTTTATATCAATATTAAATAGATTTATTTAGAGGCTTTTTAACATGTAGCTCACCAGTAGTTCCTCTATTAAGAACTTTAGAGCTCATATCTCTTTCATAGGGGATTCCAGCTTTATTCCATAGGTCAGGGCCCAAAGCAATTAAAGCCCCATCAACGACTAGAGCCTCTCCACTGATAAACCTAGCATCATCACTACATAAAAAAACAGCAGCAGAGGCTATATCATTTGGAGTACCGTGATCTTGAATTGGCTGTCTTTTAGACAATTTATCTGAGCCCTCGGATAAAGAATCACTCTTTGGTATAGTGAGGCCCGTATAAATGTAGCCCGGGCATATTGCATTCACCCTAACTTTATCCTCAGCCAGTTGTATCGCTGCTGACCTCGTCAAATTAATTACAGCGGCTTTGGAGGTTGAATAAGCAAGGGGACCGCAACCTCCATTTAACCCTGCCACCGAGGAGGTATTTAAAATTACTCCCGGCCTTTTTTGTTTTCTAAAAATCCTTGTAGCATGCTTAATTCCAAAAAAAACTCCTTTAACTAACACATCAAAGGTATAATCCCAATCTTCTTCATCGAGATCCCATAAAGGGCCTACCGCGCCAATAACACCTGCATTATTAAAAATCACGTCTAAACCGCCAAAGGTTTGGCATGTTTTATTTATTAGATTTTCAATTTCCTTTTCTACTCTAACATCAGTTTTTACAAATATTATTTCATTTTTATACCCATTGTCTTTAAATTCAGCACAGACTCTCTGACCCAATTCAGCATTAAAATCTGCGATAACAACCTTTGCACCCTCTGCTAAGAATTGTTTCACAGTTGCTTCGCCAATACCATTTGCCCCGCCGGTGACCACACAGACTTTATTTTCTAATTTCAAATTATCCTCCTAAAATTTTTATCGGTTAAACTTATAATCTAATTTTTACATCTATTATAATTGGTTTATTATTATTTAATTATCTATTTTTGATACAATAACCAAGACTTAAGAGGGATAGGTTACCGCTCAAATGAAACTCAGGATACATTTTTATATTACATTGCTGCTCTTATTGAAAGTGCTCGCTGTAGCACAGCCGGTGCTGTCTCAATCAGATAGCGAAGACAGCGAAGAACAACTCCTTTTTATTTTACCAGAGGGCTGGAAAGAAGAATTCGCAGATAGGACAGAATCACTTTCCACAACAGAATATGTACCCGAGGGGCAAAGCGAGGCAAATTGGGAAGAAATGTTAACTATTCAAACATTACTAAATAAACCCTCAGCCGATCCAGTCAAAATGATGTCAGGGATAACCAAATATTTAAGTCAAGACTGCAGCGAGTTTGATTACAAACCAATCGATATCGGTGGTATTGATAATAATTATCCTTCGATGGCAGTACTGGTGTTATGCGGCCAAGAAAAAGAACGTAATGGCGGTTATGTGAGCTTGTTAAGAGGAATCTCGGGAGAGGAAAATTATTTTCTACTTCAAAAAACGTGGAAAACAAGACCATTCAATTCTCAAAAAAAATCCCCCATCAATCTAGAACAGAGAAAGTTCTGGCTTGGATATTTATCTTATTTAAGGGTTTGTAGTGAGAGTCGAGGAGATTGTCCAAAAAATATAAAGTTAGACTAATTAGGACTCAATAAGAGCCTAATGAGTAATAAAAAGAAATTAATTATCCTGTTTTGCGCCAGCATAATTATGATGTTCTCCTTTGGCCCAAGAAGCAGTCTTGGCATATTCATGCAACCTGTTTCAAATGAGTTTGGTTGGCCTGTGTCAATTTTTGCACTTTCTTTAGCAATACAAAATTTAGTTTGGGGATTATTTCAACCTCTTATGGGTGGCCTAGCAGACCGCTTTGGCGCGACAAGAGTTCTTGTAATCGGCGCAATTCTGTATTCGTTAGGAATTTATTCACTAACCTTTTCGTTCCACCCTATCCAAATGGTTTTTAGCTTTGGAATCATTGCTGGGGTTGGTCTTTCAGCTGCGTCTTTAACAATTGTAATCACCGCAATATCGAGGCTTTTACCCAAAGACCAAAGATCTTTCGCTGTAGGAATTATCACTGCTGCAGGAAGTTTAGGTCAACTTGTCGTGACCCCTGTCGCTCAGCAACTAATTGCCGGCTATTCTTGGAAAACCGCCATCGTAATGTTAAGCGTTATCATAATTACAATTTCAATTTTTGCAATAGGATTTGCTAGCAATAGAGATAGAGACAGAGATAGAGAAGATTCGACCAATAATGACCGAAAGTTGTCAGTAATATTTCATTCTTTTTCCAATAAAAACTACTTATATCTGTTAACTGGTTTTTTTGTTTGTGGTTTTCACGTTGCCTTCATAACCAGTCATCTTCCAACTTATCTGGCTGGGCTTAATATAAGTAGTAAAACCGGAGCTATCGCAATTGGGCTAATTGGTCTCTTCAATGTATTTGGGGCTTTTTTTGCTGGCGTTTTAGGAGGTAAATACCCAAAAGCAATTTTACTCTCAGCATTATATTTATTTCGCGCGATATGTATATTTCTATTTTTTATATCCCCGAAATCTGAGACGAGTGTTTATATTTTTGCTTGCACGATAGGAGTTTTATGGTTATCAACTGTGCCACTTACATCCGGGCTTGTTAGCGACATATTTGGAAGTAAAAATATTGGCTCTCTTTTTGGTTTTGTTTTCTTATCTCATCAATTAGGTGCGTTCTTTGGGGTTCTAATTGCAGGGTTAATCTACGACTACTTTGGAGACTATTATTTTGTTTGGGAGGTATCAATTTTATTAGGCTTGCTTGCAGCAATTATACATCTACCTATAAAAGTGGAACGCCAAATAACCAGCCCTATAATAAAAAAAACTAGTTTATAATTTTTTTTAAAAGTCAGCTAACTAATACACTGCTGAATCCTCAAGATATTTACCAGCGGCATTACAAGACTCAAAATCGGAACATCTTTCTAAATACAGCAAGGCCAACATGAATAACGAGGGCCTATGACCGTTAGAACTTGCTCGTTTAAAATACTCAAAAGCAAGCGGCTTATTAACTTCTAAGCCGTCACCATGATAGTAGATCTTGCCCAGATAAAATAAAGCTGAATCATTGTTCTTTTCAGATAACCGTTTAAAAATTTGAACGGCTTCGGGAATTTTATTAGATTGGAATAAATCTATAGCTTTTTGAAACTGTTGTCCGTCATTGACAATTTGATTGGAGGATACAGCAGTGCTAAATAAAAAGAAAACTGTTAATAATAATTTATATGATCTCATGTTACCCTGTTTCTGTTTACTTAATATCAGAGTTTTCCAAGAATTTTATCAAACCATTTCTTATGGAGGAAGAGATTGACTCGAATTCTTTTGGCTGCCTCAATGGTATTGCCAACTCAATTTGCAAACCAGCCCTATGCTTACCCATATTACAAATATTCCTAGGGTGGACACCACCGTATTTATGACCATCATTTGCGACAGGGAAACTCGCTTCTATAAGCGAATCTTTCACATATTCTTTCAATTCATAATTTAAACCGCCTAAATAAACCTGCTGTGATTGAACATTACAACCATGAATTGTGACAATCCAGTTGTGCTGATCAGACCAATGAATACATCCTGGCTCATCAAAAAGATGACTTGTTATATGTAGTGAAATATAGTCGGCACCATATTGTCTCATACTTTCGAAAGAGTAATAATTAAATCTTTCTCCGGCAATTTTCTTTGTAATTTCTGATGTCCCCGGTTCAATTGTTCCGCCATGAGGAGCAACAATCAAAAATTCTTTAGGGAAAATGATGCGCGTATCGATTTGATAATCGATTCCATAAGTATTTTCTCGTTGCAATTCTTTATACGATTTATAATATATACTCACTTGTCAATTATTGCTTTTTTATGTGCTAGGATACAAGTAATATGATGCACAAAATAATAAAGCGAAAACCTCAAGCAAACTTAAATCCATCGATAATATTTGAAATTAAGTATGACGGACTTCTTAAAGACTGCCTTAGCCTTAGAAGCTCGAAAAAAAAAGGTTTTTTAATATTTAAAAAAAATTTCGAATTGCCTAGGATAGTCGCGACTTTCAATGATCGCGATGTGGACTATGCCTGCTCTAAATTTACTGATAATAAAAACGCATTGACCCAAACTTTTGCCCAATTGTTGGCCAAAATGTTCTTTAATCTTAAAATAAAATTTAATTATCTACTTTTAAATATCTATCGGAACCGAAAGAAAAACATTGGTTGGCACTCAGATAACAAAATATACCTTTATAATAAAATTTATATTGTTATGCTTAGTTTAAGGGTGAGACAGATTTTCAGAATTAAACATTTTCAATCAAAAAAGACAAAATCTTTTAAACTAGAGCAAGGGTGTATACTTCAATGAAACGTCTTTTCGAAACTAATTTGCATCGTTGTTTATCTTAAATGCGATTATTTAGAAATTACTTAATGAATGTCTCTTTTCTTAAAATTTTTAATTAATAGAACCCATGAAATATATAACTTTTTTTCTTTTTATAACATCAATAATTCTAATAGCATCCTGCTCATCAACACCACCCAACAACCAAGGTAATATTTGCAAAATATTTGCACAACATCCTGGTTGGTTTAATGATGCCAAAAAATCAGAAAAAAAATGGGGGACTTCGATTAGCATATTAATGGCTTTTGTTAAACAAGAATCAAGTTATCGCAAAAATGCAAGACCGCCCATTAGATGGATTGCCTTTATACCCCTTGGACGCCCGACGAGCGCAAAGGGTTATGCGCAAGCACTAGACCCCGTGTGGAAAGAATACAAGGCAGAAAGAGGAAAATTTTTAAAAAGTCGTTCGGATATGAGTGATGCTTTAGATTTTATCGGTTGGTATAACTACAAAAGTCATAAGCAGCTCGGAATTGGACTGAACAATCCTGAAAATCTTTACTTAGCTTATCACGAGGGTCGAGGTGGTTTTTCGAAAAAAAGTTACACAAAAAAACCAAAGTTAAGGAGGATCGCAAAAAAAGTGGCCAGAACTGCATCTCAATATGAAACACAATTAAAGCAATGTCGAAAACTGTATGAATGTTATGGCTTCCATAAATTTTGGCCTTTCTGCCGTTAATTCTTAATCGGCAAGTATTTGCCTACGAATTGGCAAACATTGACCATTGAATAAATGACGCTAGGGTGACATTATTTACCGACTATATAAATCAATGATTTATAAAGGTACAAAACAAAATGGCACGAAATATGCATATACATCTATATCTAAACTTACCTAACAAGCCTTCCGCACTGTCAAACGGAGAAGCTACAGTTTAGAGTGGTGGCTGTCTATACAGCCACCAATACCAAATCCTCTAAAGCATTCAAATCCCGATTCTGATACAATTATTACAGATAGTTTTTAGAAACTTAGTTTAAAAAACACCTTTATTAATCAACAAGAGATTATAACCTGATGACTTCTGAATTGATTAACTATCTAAAAGATGAGAAATATTTAAATCTCGCAATAGAGAGCATTACAGAAACATTTGAACTTTATAATTATGATGTCAGATTATACGGAACGGTCAATAACGACTACGCCATAAATAGTAATAATGTAAAACTTCCTAAGGATTTTGAGTTAAGGGTAGCGTTGTATGAAGACGGGACACTTGGCATAATCAATGGCAATTGCACGTTCTTCGATCCAGTTGCGCATTATGATCTTGTTGTCTATATTGAGATCGATCGAAACGAGAGAGCAACCTTTGTTACTATGATAAAGGAAACTCTGTCAAAATTCGATGTGGCAAAATTATCAATTGAGATCGACAACACTAGCTTTAGTGATGAAAAAATAGAAGAAAACTTTATCGGAACTTGTGTTGATTTAGTAAACATAAAGATGACACTTGACTCGGGCAAGAGACGCAATTTTTTTTAAAATAGGAGAAATTTTATGGAATTAAGAATTATTGTATTTTTATTTTTTTTATTTACTTGCAATATCTTAGTGTCTCAATCAATATTGCCTTTAGATAATTCAAACCTACACAAAGACGGTGCAGGCAATATAATAAATTTAACCACAGGAACAGTATATAAAGACCTCGGTGATGGGACTGTTATCGATCTAAATTCTGGCGACATTTTTAAAAAAATAGATGACGGTACTGTAATCAAGCTCGAATCAGAAATAAAGGTCCCTATAATTAAATAAAAAGGCCTTAAAAACTTACTTGAAATTCAACTGACCCAAAGAAGTTTCGCTTCGGCGCAGTTTCAAAAAAACGACTCGTGGCGTCTTGAATCCTAATCTCTTGGTTGTAGTCCTTGTCAAAAAGATTATTAACTCCAACTTTCCCAACCAATCTATACTTTTCAAATCGATATTTATGGCCAAAAACCAAATTAGAAACCAAATAAGATGTATCACTGACTGAGTTTATATTGTTTGTATAAATTTTCCCAACGTAATTCAAATTCCAGTTGGCAAAAGAACCTTCTTGATTTTCATAGTTCAAGCCTAAATACCCGTGTTGTTTTGGAACCCCGGGCAGCCTATTTCCTACTGCCTCAGGTGTATTAATAAATTTTGTGAAATTAAGATTTGAATGAGTGAAGGATGCAGAAAGGTCCAAATTTTTGACTAACATAACTTGGAAATCTAATTCAGCTCCACTACGCCTGGTATCCGCATTATTAAAAAACGCTCTTCCATCAACATTTGAAACGGTGGTAACTTCGTCTTCAACATCTAAATGATAATATACAAGGGACATATTAAATTTTTCGCTAGTATTTAATCTCATACCAAGTTCGTAACCGCTTGACTTTTGAGCTGACACATTTGCAAAACCACCCAAGGTACCATTACTACTTGGGTTAGCAAACTCTGTAAAAGTAGGAGTTTCAAAAGCAGTGCTGTAATTAAAATAGTAATTCAGGAAATTTGTAGGGTTATAGGACAGTCCTATAGAGTAGGTCATCTCGTTAAACTCGAGTTCCCCAGTCTGATCACCATTTGATAAAAACTTATCATGTATCTCAAAGTCGACATGATCGTATCTTAATCCTGCTAATACGCTGGTGTAACTATTTATAAAGAATTTTTCCTGTAAAAAAAGACCTAGGGTTTTTGCTTTTTCATTTTGTTCAAACTGAAGTTCACCCGTGCTTCCGTTCAAGTTATCAAATCGCCTTCGGTCATCCTTCATCGAATCAAAATCAAAACCCAAAATAAACTGATTTCTAAATTCGAAAACATTATGACTGTTCTCATATTCTAAGCCACCACCAACTATTGTTCTGTCTAGCTTCACTATCCCTGCCCCAATAAAAGGAGTTATGGGCAACTTCGCGTCAAAATCGCGCCAATTAAAATAGTTCCTCAATTCCAAACGGTGGAATTCGCTAGCCCTAACTATCGATAGACCCATTTTTTTATCTGTTACGGCTTCGCCAGCATCTAAATCGATATTTCTTTGTCTCGCGGCTTTTTTGTTGGCTTTCCGTTCTGCTGAATTCAAACCACCAGCATCTTCTGCGTAGGGCGAATCTACTACTCTAAAAATGAATTCTGCCCTATAGTTCTCGTTAAAATCGTAACCTGCTTTTATTCCGAGATTAGTTTGCTCTACATTAGAATGTTCTCTGTAACCACCATAATTCAAGTGTGCGCCGCTGATAAAAAAATCAAAATCTTCTACCTTATCCCCTACCTTAAATGAATTCCTTAAGAACGAATTGTCACCAATCATAGAGTTGAATGCGCCACCGCTAGTGTCGTTTCCACTTTCAGTAATAATATTTACAACTCCTCCAGAAGATGAACCATACAAGGCAGATGAAGTACCTCGAAGTATCTCTATTTGCCTAACAATAGACAGGTCAAGGTCATCCAACACGGTTTGCCCATCAGGAGTCGTTGAAGGGATGCCATCTATAAATACTTGAATACCTCTAATACCGAAATTAGATCTAGATCCAAAGCCACGGATGGACATCCTAAGGTCACGGGAATAATTGTATCTGTTAGAAAAATATAAGCCAGGCACTTGATTCAAAGACTCGTCTAAATTGAGGAATTGTCCTTTTTCAATTTGGTCTTTTCCAATTGTGTTAACGCTGAAGGGAGTTTCGCTCAATTTAGAATTAGCCCTAGTTGCGGTAATTACTAACTCTTCTTCTGAGTTTACATGGGTTATGGCGAGGAAATAAAAAATTACGAAGGAATAAATTATTCTTTTTATCTTTATATTATTAATCATTTTAATCATTGTCCTTTCTATTTTCTTGCTTCTAAGACCATATTTGTTGCGGTTTCGCTTATCCTTCTAACGCTAGTGAAATTTCCCTCTTTAAGAACCTCAGTCAGTTTGGCTTGTCCTGCTTGAGCCCCTAGACAAGCACTACCGACTTGGGCTCTCGATGCTGGCACGCAGATAGTGGTAGATATTCCATAAAAGATTCCTGCCAATAAATTCAGGTTTTCGGCAAGTGAATCACCTGATATCGGTTCTACCACCATGAATGCTCCATCCTCTTCGAGCATATCATATATTCTCTTCGAAACTCCTACAGGATCACCCATATCATGTAAAGCGTCAAATATACACGCCAAATCAAACCCGGTTTGCGATATATCTTTTGCATCAGACTGTAAGAAGACAATATTATCTAGCCCCTCGTCTTTTGCTAACTGTGAAGCCAATTCAATAGATGGGGCGTGGAAATCAAAGCCAATTACTTCAGAATTCGGATAATTCTGCGCTAGTAGTCGCGTGGAAGAGCCATACCCGCACCCTATATCTGCTATTTTACCTCCGGATATAAGCCTTTCATCTATCCCATTTAGAGATGGTATCCAGTTTGACAAAAGATTAGCCTCATACCCTGGCCTAAAAAACCTATCCGTACCACAAAAGAGACACGATGAGTGTTCACCCCATTCTCTCCCTTTTCCGGAAACGAAAGTTTCTACTGCTTTATCGCAATTCTCAAACTGACTGACAATGGCTTGAAAGAAACCTTGCATACATGTTTGCTCTCCTTCTTTACAAAAGATAGCAGCTTGCTCTGGCGTTAAAAAAAAATTGTTTGTTTTTTCATCATACCCTATGTAACCCAAAGCCGCGTTTGCTGAGAGCCACTCAGTTAAATATCTGGGATCAATATTAGATTTTTTTGCTAATTCAGAACTACTGCACGGGCCAATTTCATCAAGTACTTTATAAACACTCGCCTGATCTCCCATATAGGCCATGAGAAGTCCAACAGCCCCGCCAATATTGCCAATCAATTGCTTTTGTAATTTCTCTAGCTTTGCTTGATCCAAGTTTGACATATATACTCCTTAGTACACCTTAGTTTAAAAAATTAAAACATCGCATTGAATATAGCACGAATAATGAGGCTCCTTAATAAATGTTCATAACAAGATTAGCAACCATACCATTAATAACAATTTTATATTTAATCAGCTTTGCGTCATATGCTGATGTAATAAAATTTTTACCCAATATTGAATTGCCATCAGCAGGTTACCTAACAATCCATAACGAAAGTAATAAAGATTTCGAGATACACAGTGTAACGAGCGAGGATTTTGAAAGAGTGGAGCTACACAAGTCCACCATTAAAAACGGCATGTCATCAATGCAGAAACTTGAAAAACTTATAATCCCAGCAAATGATGAAATTAAACTAGAGCCCAATGGCATTCATTTAATGCTTTTTAAACCTAAGAATAAACTTGAGCACAACCGTAAAATTCAATTGTATTTTTTTGATGAAAATAATCAGGAAGTATTTACCGCGTTGCTAACATTAAAAAACAGAACAAAAAGTAACTAGGATTGCCCATGGGTCTAATATTAGAGGGGAAATGGACAGACAATGAACCGGAGGAATTAAAAAGAAACAGCAAAAATATTCGATTCTCTGGAGGTTTTAACAATTCTATAAGTAAAAATGACCTTAATTTCAAACCTGACTTTGGGAGATATCTACTATACGTAAATCATACATGTCCTTGGTCACATTTAGTGATAATTGCTCGACTACTTAAAAACCTTGAGTCGTCGATTGGGATAATTTATTTAGATTCTGTAATGGGTCCCAGATCATGGCGGTTTTCGGAAAAAGCACCAGACCCGGAAATTAACGCAAATCATCTTTACGAGTTATATATCCATAGCAATAACAAATACACTGGAAGAGTCACAATCCCGATTCTCTGGGATACTTTAGGAAAAACAATCGTGAACAATAACTCGTCGGACATATTGCATATGTTTGAGAGCGGGTTTAGTCAAGCCGATAAACAAAACTCTTACTCTCTTTATTCAACGAAACGTCGTTCCCAAGAAAAAAAACTAGATGAATTTGTCTCAACAAGAATTAACGATGGAATCTATCAATGCTTACTCTCTGAAACTCCCCCTAAAAAAAAAGTTGCTGAGAGAAATTTCACAAAGGCGATGTACAAATTGGATTCAATTTTGAAAGATCAGAAATACTTAGTAGGTAATATTCCGACCGTGCCCGATTGGAAATTTTTTGTAACCTTAGTTAGATTCGATTTAGTCTACTCAAAGTTATTTTTAACAAATGGTTATCTCCTTGAAGACTTTAAAAATATTCCATCTTATTTGAAACGATTATTGAATTACGATCAAATCTCACGCACAATTAATTTTCATGAAATGGTTAGGGGATACTATCGAACTCTGGGGAAGACGGAAAACTTTGAGGAAATAATAAATTTCATGGATGGAATGAATTAGGAAAACTGGTATGGTCCGAATACTCCCAGCCATTTTTGCCACAGTCATTATTATTGTTGGATTCTATAATATTTATGAAAAAAAATTATTTGATTCCTACAGTCTAAAATGCACGCACTTGGAATTCGACAATATTGAAAAATGGTTTATGGTGAAGAAACGCTTCGCGAGCAAGCAACCTCATGCAATCTTCGAAGAACCGTGGTACTCAAACAAATTTAATAAATTAACAAAGGTTAATGACTTGTCTTTTTGGGGAACTCTTGTAGAAGCAAACACAACGGAGTTATTTTTTTCTCGTGTCGATCCCCTCAGTGATGCTGTTATTAAAATAAATCGAGTCAACCTTGATTTAGTAATTGAGGCAAAGGGAGTTTCTCTATATTCCTGCGAAAAACAATCACCAGAAAAATTGTATTCCGGTATAGCGAAAACCCTTACAAAATTACAATCAAATATCAAAATTTAATTAGACAAAGGGGGCTGACTTGGACGGTATCAGTATAACAATGGCAGGACATTTATCTTTTGCTGCAGCAGCCTTGTCTTTTTTAATGAAGGATATAATCTTACTTAGAGTAATCGCCATTCTGTCAAGCTTGTTAGGGATAGTGTACAACTTTTTTGCTGCAGCTGAGCCTCTGTGGCTCGTAATCTTCTGGCTTTCAATTTTTATTGTCATTAACCTATATCAAACTATTACCATATTGTTTGAATCGCGATTGATAGAATTTACAGAATCAGAATTAAATA
>JAYYFI010000004.1:0-57638 GCA_036158955.1 Pseudomonadota bacterium | reverse complement strand
TCACTTGAGAAACTTTTAGTTGCTGCTATTCATGGAACAGCCCTTGGCGGGGGGCTTGAGACAGCACTGGGTTGTCACTATCGATTTGCTCTAGAAAGTGCTATGGTCGGTTTGCCGGAAGTGAGCTTGGGATTATTGCCAGGAGCTACCGGCACGCAGCGACTTACAAGATTAGTTGGCCCTAAAAGGGCTCTAGATATCATGGTTTCTGGGAAACCTATTAAAGCAGTTGATGCATTGTCCGATGGCATTATTGATAAAATTGGTTCAGGTGACCTTCTTCAAGGGGCCATCGATTATTGTAAAGAATTAATCAATAGCGCAGCTAAACCTCGAAGGATAAAGGATCTTTATGTAGATGATACCCTTTTTAGTCGAGATATGTTTGCTGAATATCGTGCTAAGATTTCTGGTAGAACACGTGGATTTTTCGCTCCCGAGAAAATAATTCAGTGCGTTGAGGCAGCAACGTTGCGCTATCACGAGGGTGTAGAAATCGAAAATAATTTGTTTCAAGAATGTATGGCGTCGGAGCAGTCAATTGCTCAGAGACATATGTTTTTTTCTGAAAGGGCATGTACTAAGGTGCCTGATTTGGATCCCACTGTTACACCTTTGGATGTCGTTAAAGTTGGAGTTGTTGGTGGCGGAACAATGGGAGGGGGTATTGCAATGAATTTTGCAAATGCGGGAATACCCACAGTATTAAAGGAAATAGATCAAGCTTCCTTAGACAAAGGCTTGAGTATCATTGAGGGTAATTATCAGAATACTGTTAGTAAAGGCAGGCTATCTGAAAATCAAAAAACTAAATGCATGTCTATGATTTCAGGGACAACGGCCTACGATGATTTGGCAGATTGTGATCTAATAGTTGAGGCAGTATTTGAAAATCTTGAACTAAAAAAAACAATTTTCGCAGAGCTAGATTCCGTTGCGAAGGCGACATGCATATTGGCTTCCAATACCTCCACATTAGACATTGATGAGATAGCAGATTCAACCCATCGCCCTGAAAATGTGATGGGTTGGCATTTTTTTGCCCCCGCAAACGTAATGACGCTGCTAGAGTTGGTCAGAGGTGAAAAAACTAGTGATAAGGTTATCGCAACAGCAATGAGTTTAGCTAAAAAAATTAAAAAAACTCCAGTTCTTGTTGGTGTATGTTTTGGTTTTGTTGGAAATCGTATGTTTTTCCCTTACGTAAGAGAGGCACAACAAATGATTCTAGAAGGGGCAAGCCCCGAACGGATTGATAAAGTCGCTTTCGACTGGGGGATGGCAATGGGGCCAAACGGTGTATGTGATCTCTCCGGATTAGATGTATTGCAAAAAGTAAAATCCGAGTGGAAAGACAGACCGGAGGATCCTTCGTTGTGGACCCTTATAGATCGCCTAGTCCAACTTGGTCGTTTAGGACAGAAAACGGGGAGTGGTATTTTCAAATACGTGGGAAGAGCACCAGTTTTAGAAGATGAAGTCCTTGAAATAGCGAAAGAAGAGGCTGAGAAATTCTCAATTAAAAAGAGAGACATCGACGATAATGAGATTATTGAGAGGCTTTTATATTCGATGATTAATGAGGGCGCACATATTCTAGGCGAAGGAATAGCTTCTCGAGCTAGCGACATAGACGTTGTATTTGTACATGGGTATGGAATGGGAAGATACCGTGGAGGCCCAATGCACTTTGCAAATACAAAAGGAATTGATAATGTAATTAAGACTATTCAAAAATATCAAAAACGATATGGAGATAAATACTGGAAGCCTGCGCCTTTGATTCTTGAATTGTATGAAAAAAATGGGAAGTTTATTTAGGGCGGGGTTTCATTAACTTAATTAGGCGGTAGCTGCAGTTTCTAAACCCAACTCTTTTATCATTGCGTCTCTCATTTCGAATTTCTTTATTTTACCGGATACAGTCATTGGAAATTCTTCGACAAATTTGATGCGTGCAGGAATTTTAAAATGTGCTATTTCATTTTTACAAAAGTTTTTTACCTCTTCTTCTTTTAAGTTTTTATTCTGCTTTAATTTTATCCAAGCTGCGACTATTTCTCCTAGCTCTGTATCAGGTAAGCCGAACACCGAAACGTCTTGAATACTATCATGGGTATACAAAAATTCTTCAATTTCTCTTGGATAAATATTTTCTCCTCCCCTTATAATCATATCTTTTACTCGACCAACAATATTCCCATATCCCGCCTCATCAATGATTGCAAGGTCGCCAGTTTTCATCCAACCGGATTCTGTAAGAACTTGATTGGTCTTATCGTAGTCATCCCAGTAGCCTTTCATAACACTATAGCCACGCGTACATAATTCACCTTTGGTTCCACGAGCAACCACTTTTCCATTTTCATCAATGATTTTAACTTGAATATGTGGTTGTACTTTACCAACAGTAGAGACACGTCTTTCAAGTGGATCATCAGTTGCTGATTGAAAACTTACTGGACTGGTTTCTGTCATACCATAAGCAATGGTTATCTCTGGCACATGCATATTACTTTGCACTTTTTTCATTACCTCTATCGGACAAGGTGCCCCTGCCATAATTCCTGTTCTCAAGCTGTTGAACGAGTAGTGGCTGAAAGCAGGGTTTTCCAGCATAGCTACAAACATAGTTGGAACTCCATGAATTGCCGTACATTTGTATTTATCGATTGCTTCAAGGCAGGTGCTAGCATCAAAAGAATAATCAGGGAGCACGATTGTGCTTTTGTGAGAAACACAAGTGAGGATTCCCATCACCATTCCAAAACAGTGATATAGAGGAACAGGAACACAAAGGATGTCTTGGTGAGAGAAGCGCATAGCTTCACCAACAAAAAAACCATTATTTACTATATTAAAATGAGTAAGGGTTGCACCTTTAGGAGAGCCGGTGGTTCCACTAGTGAATTGAATATTAATGTCTTCATCGGGATCTAGCTCAATATCAGATATCGAACTTGTTTGTTTTGAATTGACAAGATATTCAAAGGAATCGATGTTTGTGTTTGTATCTTTGTTAATAATAAAAATTGACTTTAGATGTGGAAGTTCTTTTAGGTTCAGGTTAATGCCTGTTTCATTGACTGTCCCAGGAGCTATCTCTTTTATCATTGACACATAATCACTTGTTTTAAAAGAGGAGGCCATCACGAGGATTTTACATTGAACCTTATTTAAAGCATACCGAAGTTCATTTTTTCGATAGGCAGGATTGATGGTTACCAAAATGGCTCCGATTTTTGCGCTTGCAAACTGAAGCAATACCCATTCAATACAGTTAGGTGCCCAAATACCTATCCTGTCTCCCTTACGCAATCCTGCGTTTAATAAACCGTTGGCAACTTTATCCGATTCTTTGAGAAGTTCTTTATAGCTTAAAGTTCTGTTTTGATGATGACTAATTAAAGCTGCTTTTTCAGGATGGGAGTCAGCCGCTTCTTTTAAAATTTCCCAAACTGTTTTGAATAACAGGGGTTTATCGCTTGCACCATTAACGTAGCTTAATATCTTATTTTTTTTTTGCATCTAGGTTTAATTTTTGTTCCACAACATTAACTTTATCTTCCATTGTCTGCTCTTTGTCAACCCTTGTGCCTATCTTTAGATTAGTAAAAATTCTTTTTGTGCCTTGTTCATGCAAAAGAGCATGGCATTTTTTAACCAGGCCCATGACTTCCTCCCATTCTCCCTCTATTACTGTTCCGTAAGGATGAAGTTGGTTTTTCAAACCGGATTCCCTGATCAATCGCTCTAAAGCGGCTATTTCATCCGAAACAGAAACGCCTTTTCCCATGGGGACAATACAAAGATCAATCATAACTTTCATTTACGGCTAAAACTCTAGTGAGTGGGGTGTTCTGGGGTAAGCGATGACATCCCGAATATTGGTTACTCCTGTCAATAGCATAATTAGCCTCTCGAAGCCCATTCCAAATCCGGCATGTTTTACCGTACCGTATCGTCTCGTTTCTAAATACCACCAATAGTCGTTCATAGCTTCTTCAATATTTCCAAGCCGCATCTTTAATTCGTCTAACCTCTCTTCTCGTGCGCTACCTCCAATAAGCTCCCCAACTCTCGGCATGATTAAATCCATACAGGATACCGTTTTTTCATCATCATTTAGCCTCATATAAAAGGGTTTGATTTCTTTAGGCCAATCAGTAATAAAAACAGGACCATTAAAATGATCATCTGTAATAAACCTTTCATGTTCTGTTTGGAGGTCCTTACCCCATTGAGGCTTGAATTCAAAATTTTTATTAGAGTTTTTTAATAAATCTATGCAATCCGAGTAAGTACATCTATGGAACTTTGAATCGAGCGTTTGGAGATGTTTTTCTAGATTTTTATCAACATATTTTTTAAATAGTGTCATTTCATCAGGACATTCTTCCAAAACTTCTTTTGTTATCTGTTTTACAAAGTCTTCCGCTAAATCCATATCGTCTGATAAATCAGCGAAAGCTATCTCGGGCTCTACCATCCAAAATTCAGAGACATGACGAGCCGTATTTGAATTTTCTGCTCTGAACGCCGGACCAAAGGTGTATACCCTTGAATGTGACAAACAATAAGTCTCTAAGGGCAGTTGACCGGATACAGTTAAATGGGCAGGTCTGCCGAAAAAATTCTCATCGCCCAATAAATGCTCAACATTAAACATCTCGCCTGCACCCTCACAGTCTGAACCAGTTATGATTGGCGTATGTATTTGTACAAAATTATTTCGGTGAAAATAATTGTGGATAGAGAAACTTAATTGCGAGCGTATTCGAGCCAGTGCAGCATATTTGTTTGTCCTTCCTCTCAGGTGAGCTATACTTCGTAAAAATTCGTCAGAATGGCGCTTTTTTTGGAGAGGGTAGTTATTGTCACAGTATCCAAGCATTGATATTGATTTAGCCAAAACTTCCCATTTTTGATTGGCGCCTTCGGATTCGATCAAAGCGCCTTTCACTAAAATGCTGGCTCCAGTTGAAAACGTTTCTAAAGGCTCAGATAGTGTCGTTTCATCGTTTACTATTATTTGAAGATTAGATTGACAACTTCCATCATTGAGTTCTATAAATGCAATGCTTTTTGAAATTCGTTTTGTTTTGATCCAGCCTTCTATGCTTATCTCTGGTAACGAATCTTCCCTAAGTAAAAGATTCTTACAAGTATGTTTTGTTTGAAGGAACATACTAACCTCTAGTGTAACTTAATACGGGAGCTAACCACTTTTCAACTTCTTCGAGCGAATTATTTTTTCTTTTGGAAACATCTAACACTTGAGATTCATCAACTTTTCCTACTCCAAAGTAACGAGCTTCTTTATTAGCAAAATACCAACCGGAAACCGATGCGCCTGGGTGCATAGCATAGCTCTCAGTTAGCTTTACACCTATTTCATTTTCAACATTTAAAAGATCCCAAATTATAGCTTTATGAGTGTGATCCGGGCAGGCGGGATAACCGGGCGCCGGTCTAATGCCAGCGTAACACTCTTTGATTAATTCTTCATTATTGAATTGCTCATTTTTTGCATAACCCCAGTAACTTTTACGAACGTCTTGATGCAGTTTTTCTGCGAAAGCTTCGGCGAATCTATCAGCTAATGCTTTCACCATAATTGAGTTGTAGTCGTCGTTATTTTTTTCATAGAAACTTGATAGTTCATCTAGTCCTGACCCTGAGCAAACTACGAAAGCCCCTAAATAGTCAGTCAGGCCGCTCGTTTTTGGTGCTATATAATCGGACAAACAAAAGTTTGCCTGTCCGGTCGGCTTCTTTTGTTGTTGTCGTAGTAAGTTTACTAAATGGGTAGATTTCTGACAGCAGCAATTTGATTGCTCATAAATCTCTATATCATCGCCATTGGAATTCGCTTCGAATATCCCGAATCGACCTTTCGGTTGTACTTTTACTCTTTCTAAAATTATCCCGAGCATTTTTTGAGCATCTTTAAAAAGGTCGCTGGCTTGGTTTCCGACAATTTCATCTGTTAGAATTCGCGGATATTTACCGGCGAGCTCCCAAGTCATAAAGAAAGGAGTCCAATCAATAAAAGGAATAAGCTCTTCAAAACTGCTCGTCACGGTCAAAGGACCTAATTCCTTGGGTTTGGTAATATAGTCATCAGACCAATCAATTTTTAATTTATTTTTTCTGGCTTCTTCAATAGAAATAATGTCGCGCTCCTTTTGTCGCGAGAAATGTCGTGCTTTTGTTTTCTCGTAGTCTTTATTAGTGTCAGAAATAAAATCTTCTTTCAAAGTTTCACTTAATAATGACGTTGCCACCCCAACGGCTTTGGAAGCATCTTTAACATGGATAGCAAAACCATTCTTATATTGGGGTGTAATTTTTACCGCTGTATGTGTTTTTGATGTAGTCGCACCCCCGATCATTAAAGGTATGTTTAATTTAGCTTTT
The DNA here is from genome assembly GCA_036158955.1 of Pseudomonadota bacterium. GTDB lineage: Bacteria > Pseudomonadota > Gammaproteobacteria > TMED69. The sequence continues at coordinate 51,218 of JAYYFI010000004.1, read as the reverse complement.
TCCATTTCCCTAGCGACGGTTATCATTTCGTCAAGCGATGGGGTTATTAAACCACTTAAACCTATAATATCAGCCTTATGTTTTTTTGCCTCATCAAGAATTTTTTCGCAAGATACCATAACTCCTAAATCGATAACTTCATATCCATTACATTGTAATACTACGCTGACAATGTTCTTCCCGATATCGTGTACATCACCTTTAACAGTAGCTATCAAAACCACCCCTTTATTTGATGTGTTTCCTTCCTGAGCTTTTGTTGCTTCTATGAACGGAATTAGGTGAGCCACAGATTGTTTCATTACCCGAGCGCTTTTTACAACTTGAGGTAAGAACATTTTTCCTTCTCCAAACAAGTCTCCTACTATATTCATTCCGTCCATTAACGGACCCTCAATTACTTCTAATGGTCGTTCGAATTGTTGTCTTACCTCCTCCGTATCCTCCACCACATGCTCATTTAGGCCGTGAATTAATGCGTGGATCAGTCTGTCTTTAGGTTCTTTTTTTCGCCATTCATCTGTGGTCTTTTTTTTAGTATTTTTCTCTAAGTTGAACTGCGCTGCTGTTTCTATGAGCCTGTCCGTTGCTCCTGAATCAGTGTTAAAAAGAACATCCTCACTGTCCTTGAGTAATTTTTTATCGATATTTTCGTAAATTCCTAGTTGTCCAGAATTCACGATAGCCATATCCATGCCCGCCTTGATGGCATGATAGAGGAATGCGGAATGCATTGCTTCCCTGACGTGATTATTTCCTCTGAAGGAAAAAGAAATGTTACTCAAACCTCCGCTTACCATTGCGTAAGGAAGATTCGCTTTTATTTCTTTTATCGCCTCGATAAAGGATTGCGCATATTCATTGTGTTCTTCCATCCCAGTAGCGATGGTAAGAATATTAGGATCGAAAATAATGTCTTCTGGTGGAAAAGCAGCTTTTTTTGTTAGTAATTCATAACTACGCGAGCATATTTCCAGTTTTCTCTTAGTCGAGGTTGCTTGACCTTCCTCATCAAAGGCCATGACCACTACTGCAGCTCCGTATGACCTAACCAATCGGGCTTTCTCCAGAAACTCTTCTTCCCCCTCTTTTAAACTGATGGAGTTAACGATTCCTTTGCCCTGCATGCATTGTAACCCAGCCTCGATCACCTCCCATTTTGATGAATCTATCATAATTGGCACACGGCTGATTTCGGGCTCTGACGCGACCAGATTCATAAATTCTCGCATCAGGCTTTTTGAGTCCAGCATCCCCTCATCGAGGTTGATATCAATAATCTGTGCACCATTAATTACTTGTTGTCGCGCTACTTGCAATGCTTCTTCGAGTTTTCCATCTTTAATTAGTTTCGAAAACTTTGGGGAGCCAGTGACATTTGTTCTTTCACCGACGTTGACAAAATTTATATTGTCGTCGATGTGTAAGGGCTCTATTCCAATGAGTCGACAATGCTTTTTGATTTTAGGTATTCTCCTAGGTGGATATTTTTCGCTTAATTTTCTAATCTCACTGATGTGTTCGGGAGTTGTTCCGCAACAGCCCCCATAAATGTTCGCAATTCCCTCTTGAAAATAGGGCTCTAACACTTCGGCAAAGTAACTTGGTGATTGATCATATTCACCGAACGCATTTGGTAAGCCCGCATTTGGATGGACACAAACGAAGGAATCGCAGTGATTTGATAAGTCTTTCACGTGAGTTTTTAAATCCTCAGCACCAAGAGCGCAGTTGAAACCAACTGCCAGTGGGTTAGCATGTCGAAGTGAGTTCAACATTGCAATTGAGGTCTGACCTGATAATGTTCTGCCACTTTTATCAGTAATTGTACCTGAAATCATAATAGGAAGGACTTTCGAACTCTCTGAAAAAGATTGCTCTACCGCAAAAATCGCCGCCTTTGCATTTAAAGTATCGAATACAGTTTCTATAAAAATTATGTCAGCGCCCCCATCAATTAATCCAAGAGTTGCTTCTTTGTAAGATTCTACTAGTTGATCAAAAGTAACCGCTCTCGAACCAGGTCGGTTGACGTCCGTTGACATAGATGCCGTCCTATTTGTAGGACCGAGAATGCCAGCAACCAACTTTGGCCTCCCATCAGATGATTTAGATTCATCATGATGTTTTTGAATTGCTTTGCGTGCAATTTCCGCTCCTACTTTGTTCAACTCGTAAACCAGATGCTCTGTTCCGTAATCCCCTTGACCAAATGATGTTGAATTAAACGTGTTAGTTTCGATAATATCAGCCCCTGCATCGAGAAAGTCTTTATGAATTTTTATAATACTTTCAGGGTAGGTGAGAGTTAGGATATCGTTATTGCCTTTAAGAGGCATTTGGTGGTTCTCTAATAGTTTCCCGCGAAAATGATCCTCTTCAAGCGAAAGCGCCTGAATCATTGTCCCCATAGCCCCATCCAGAACGAGGATATTTCCGGTTAAGTATTCATTTAGTTTGCTCATGTTCTGTTTACTAATTATTACGCTTTATTCATAAATGTGAATAAGTTTATATTATTCTTCCAAAATATTAAGAATAGTAGACCTATACCAAATAATACGTGTATAGGCCATAATCCGACCTCCATCGGAACTTCTCCTTTTCGAAGCATCGACTTTAATGTTCCAAGACAGTTCGAATAAATAAAATATATCGCAATCGTAATAAGCAACCCGCTGTGCCATGATTTATTATAACTATTTACAGCTACTGTAACCGCAGTAAGCGCCATAAATATACACAAAAAAATAGGAACAAGGCGCCATTGAAGCTCGATACGATGCAGTAAATAATTAGACTTTAGTAACTCAACAGTTGGAATGAAGTCTAGATATTTATCGTGATCCGAAAATTTTTTTTGTTCAATTCTGACTAAGTATCTATCAAAATCTGTTTTGCTGAACGAATTATCGGAAGAATTCGTCGATATCGTGGTCCCATCTTCGAATACGGCGAATTTATCGCCTGTACTTCTTTGATTTTCTATGTAAGCTATTTTACTACGAAGCACTTCTTTATCTGTCTTTTTTCCTTTCACAATTAGAGGCTTAGTAAACTTTTTATCTTCTGATTTAGACTCGCTATAGAACGTTTGGTTTTTGCCGAACTTTATAAACATCCCAGATTTTATTCCCTCTATGGAAGCGCGATTTTTGGTTTCCTCCTTGAGCTCTCTAAGTTTAGTTTCCAATACGGGATTAAGAATTAAGCTCGATATTGCCACAAATAATGCGGTAAGAAACGATATCCTGAAGACTAAAAAGAATAATTTAGACTGAGGCATACCACAAGATTGGAGGGCTAACCATTCCCTATTGCTAACTAAATTGGTTATTACAGCAAAAACACTAATAAAAAGCGCGATTGGCAGAATATCTTGGACAGATATAATGGTTTTAAGCCCAACTATTTTAAATATGTCTTTTGTTGCAATATTTCCAATTACCGCCTCACTCAAAGAATTTCCAAATCTTGTGGTTAGAAAAATAGCTACTAAGACCGTAATCATTAGGCCTGAGGTTTGCAAGATGCTTCTATATAATAAATTGCGAAAAATCAATATTTTGTGACCATAAATTAAATTTGGATTAACGTTTATTGCTTGTATTATCTTTGAGAAAATTATATCGTTTTATATTGTTAGAGTAAATTCAGTAAACAGAGGTTAAGCTTGGGCAACAGATTATCCAAAATTTATACTAAGACAGGGGATGACGGGACTACCGGATTAGGAGATGGTAGTCGAGTTAAAAAAGATTCTCTAAGAGTGGAAGCTATGGGTGATCTTGACGAGCTTAACAGTAACATTGGTTTGTTAAGGGCTGAAGAACTGCCGCAGCCAATTGATGCGTTGTTGAAGCAAATTCAGAACGCTTTGTTTGATTTAGGTGGCGAGCTTTCAATACCTGAGTCTGATATTTTTAAACCATTGATTATTGAAAAGGTTGAGGTCGAAATAGACCGGTATAATGAAATTCTACCTCCGTTGAAAGAATTTTTGATACCCGCTGGTTCGAAAGGTGTTGCATTTTCGCACTTATGTAGAAGTGTGTGCCGACGTGCGGAGAGAAAATTAGTGAGACTTTCGGAATCAGAGTATGTCAAGGTCGAATCGAGAATGTTTATTAACCGACTTTCAGACTATTTCTTTGTTTTGGCCAGAATAATCGGCTCTCAAGATGAGGTGATAGAGTCAATGTGGGAAAGATAAGTGGCGTTGATGGCCAATAAAAAGTTGAGGTTAAGTTGAATGAAAATAGCATGTCTGGATTTTGAGGGTGTCCTTGTACCTGAAATTTGGGTAAATTTAGCTAAAAAGACCGGTTTAGAGGAATTAAAGCTCACAACTAGAGATATTCCGGATTATGACGAATTAATGGGTCATCGTTTAAAAACCTTGGATAATGCTGGTATTGGGTTCAATGAATTAGAAGATGTAGCCAGACAATTGATGCCATTAGATGGAGCCCTAGACTTTCTTGAGTGGTTGAGAGAACATTTTCAAGTAGCGATCGTATCGGATACTTTTTATGAACTCTGTAAACCATTAGTTAAGCAGTTAAACCAACCAATGATGTTGTGCCACCGGTTGAATGTGGAAGATAATAAATTGGTTGGTTACTCTTTGAGACAAGCGAATGGAAAGCATTTTGTTGTAAAAGGCTTTCAACTAATGAATTTCACGGTAGTCGCAACCGGTGATTCTTACAATGACATAGGTATGCTCAAGCAAGCTGATAAAAGTATACTTTTCAACCCTCCAAAAAAGGTAATTGAAGATTACCCTGAATTTGAAATTGCAGGGAATTATTCAGAACTTAAAACCTTCTTTGAAAGGGAAGCTTAATAACCTCAAACTATCCTATCATTCTTGCTAAGGTAGTTAGTCATGTCGTTAAGCTCCAAGTTTGGGTTCTTATGAATGCACCTAATCGTTGGATAGGTACCCCCTCGAACGTTAAATTTCGCATTTATCTGCATAAGTTTCGGGTCTAGAAGACTGATTAAGTCATCTAAAATTTTGTTTGATACGTCTTCGTGATAGCATCCGACGTCTCTGAAAGAGGCAATATATTGTTTTAAAGACTTCAACTCAACACAAAGTTTGTTAGGAAAATAAATTAGCTCGATCAGGGCGAAATCAGGCTGACCGGTAGCTGGGCAGAGGCATGTAAATTCCGGTATTTCAATCTCTATCATGTAATCCCTCTCCTTTTTGGGATTTGGAAAAGTGTTCAATAAGTCACTTTGATGCGTTTTCATTTTTGTTTTCTCCCAGTGTGGACTAGGTAGTTAAATTACAGCTTGCCTATTGTGCATTATTCTATAGTGTAATTCTAATGTTTGTTTCATTGTAAAAATTTTAAGAGGTTGTTTTAAGTGCATCATCTGGGTTAATCTCCTTTTGGTATGAGATTAAAGAAAATTAAAATAAATGGATTTAAATCTTTTCTAGAGCCCACAGCCATCGATCTGAATACAAATATGGCAGCAATCGTTGGGCCAAATGGTTGTGGGAAATCAAACGTAATAGAAGCGTTGACCTGGGTTCTCGGTGAGACGTCTGCTAAACAATTAAGAGGCGGAATGATGGACGACGTTATATTTAATGGCAATGACTCTAAAAATCCGATTGGACGTGCCTCTGTCGAACTCATTTTAGAGAACACAAAAAATCTTTTTATTAATAAATATGCTAGTTTTAGTGAGATTTCAGTAAAAAGAGAGTTAGATAGGAATGCGGCATCTAATTATTCAATTAATGGAGTGCGTTGTAGAAGAAGAGATGTTGCAGATTTATTCTTAGGTACTGGTTTAGGTAGCAAACAGCAATACTCTATCATTGGCCAGGGAACAGTTAGCCAGATTGTTGAATCTAAACCTGATGATCTCAGATTATTTATTGAGGAAGCTGCAGGGGTATCTAGATACAAGGAAAGAAAGAGAGAAACTCTAAATAAGATTAAGAACGTGAATGATAATTTAGAGAGGCTAAAAGACATAAAGTTTGAGGTAGAAAAGCAGTTAAAAAGATTAGACAGGCAAGCGAAGGGAGCTGAGTCCTATAAAAAACTGAAAGCCGAAGAAGCGCGAATAAAAGCGCTTTTAAGTGGCTGTATGTGGAACGAATATGACAACACTCGGTCTGCGATGCTTAAAAAAAAGCATGTATCTGAAACGAGCCTAACTGAAGAGAAAGATTCGCTCAAACAGCTTGAAACTGAATTCGACCTTAACAACTTGAGATTAAATGAAACTCTTGAAAGTATTAATCAATTGAAGGAAGAGTCGTATAAATCAGACGCAGTGGTATCTCAATTAAGAAGTCAATATGAGATGAATCAGCAATCTCATGTCAAATTGAAAAATCAGCTTTTAGAAAAAACTAGTAGTTTGAATTCTCTAGAACAAGAGATTGCTAATGAGCGAGTCGAATTAAAAGAATTTAAACTGATGATTGAGGATGCAGACAGAAATTATGAGATTGAGTATCAACAGTTCAAGAAAGACAAAGAAAAGCTTGGAAGCGTATCAGAAAAAGTTACCGAATCGTTTAACGCGATTAGGCAAATCGACGGAGAAAAAAGCGCTCTGACTCAGGAAAAAGAAACTACTTCATTAGAAATTGAATTTGCTGCGCAGATTAAAGTGCAGAAAACAAGTGAGATCGAGACACTTTCCAAACTAATTAAGGATAATTCAGCCAATAAGTATGAATCTGATTCAATTCTTTTAGAAGAAAAAATAAGTAAAATAAATCTTGATAGAGAGAAGCTTCTCAATCAATTAAAAGAATGTAGATCAGAAATAAAGAAAACGCGAGATTTGCTTTCACTAATATCGACGGATATTCATGAAAAACAAAAAGTTTTGGAGCAAGAAAAAGGGAAATTATCCTCGTTAAAAGCTATACAGGCGCAAGCCTTAGGAGAAAACGACAGTCAGGTATCAGATTGGATTAAAAATAATAAATTTGAAAATAAGGAAAAGTTATTAGAAAGTATAAAAATTACTCGGGGTTGGGAGATTGCTTTTGAAAAATCCTTCAGTTTGCCTTTAAATACATTTTTGGTAAAGGAGGAAGAATTTGAATTCTCGCAAATCGATGTAACTGATATACCTGTCGATGTACATATTTTGATACAAGATTCAGCTAATATAGATTCCAAAGTTCAGTTAGACTCGGCGAATTCATTAAATCATATAATAGAAAAGGCGTCTGACTCGGTTCGCGATCTATCCAATCATATTGAATTTTTTGAAACTAACTTAGAAGCGTACCAAGCTTCAAAAAACTTATCATATGGGCAGGTGGCAGTGTCTAAGCTCGGTCTAGTTTTTGGGAAAAACTGGTTCAAATTACCAGCCTCGACTGTGAATAACCCCAGCTTAATCCTTCAGAATACAAACATTGAAAAATTAAAAAGGGAAATCGAGGAATTAAGTGGCGTTTTAGCGAAACTAGAAGCACGAAGGGCTGATATAGACCTTGAACTTACGAAACTCTTTCAAGCCGAAACAAAACTTAATGATCAAATAAGCGAGATAGAGAGTAATTTGTTGAAAGAAAAAGAACTTTATATAAAAACTAGGACGAAAATAACTGAGTTAGAAAGAGAGTCTAATCTTGCAAAAGAAAAATTTTCTCAAATAGAAAATGAAATGATTCAATTAAATGAAAACATGAATAGATTTCGCGATAAGTCAAAGCTGTGCGATGAAAAATTAAAATCTCTTCAAGTCAACGAACAGACCGCGATTGACCGAAATAAGATGTTAGTACGTGAGCAAGGGGACCTAAACAAGAAGATTGAATCACTTACTGATCTTTTAGAAAAAAAGAAGAACCAAATTGACAAAATTAATATAAGTATAAACTCGTTAAATAATTCTATTAGTTTAAAAAATAAAAGGATGGACGAGTTCGCTATTGAGAAGAATAAAATAGAAGGCGAGCTTAACAGACTACCAAAATTTTCAGAAGAAGAGCCCTCGGAGATTAAGGATCAAATAATTTTGAGGGAAACATTAAGCCAAGAACTTTCAAAGAAAAGCGCAGAGCTGAATGATATAGAAATTATACAAAAAAAGATCAACGCGAGAAAAAAAGAATTACTTGCTAAAATTGATTTGATTAAAAATGATCTAGTTACGCTGCAGGTTGAGATAGCCGCCTTGCAGACCAAACAAGAAAACTTGGCTCAGACAGAGGAGTTTGATCCCGGACTCCTAAACGACAAAGCTGCGCTTGAATCCGTGAATATTGATGATTTAAATGATCAATTAAGTCGAATATCAAAAAAAGTTGAGAGATTGGGGCCAATTAATCTTGCGGCTATTGATGAGTTTGATGAATTGGAATCACGGCGGCTGAAACTAGATAAAGAGATTAGCGATCTGAGTGCCGCGCTGTCGACACTAGGTTCTGCTATGCGTAAAATAGAGCAAGAGACAAAGACCCGATTTTCTACTATGTATGGGGATATCAATCGCGACCTAAAGGGAACATTTGTGGAACTTTTTGGCGGAGGTAATGCTAGATTAGAATTGACTTCGGATGATATGTTAGAAGCGGGTGTATCTATAGTCGCACGTCCTCCTGGAAAAAGAAACACCAGCATACATCAATTGTCAGGTGGTGAGAAAGCTCTTACAGCGCTCGCACTTATCTTCACAATTTTTAAATTAAAACCGTCGCCTTTCTGTTTGCTAGATGAGGTTGATGCTCCCTTAGACGATAATAATACTTTAAGGTTTTCTACGATGCTGAAGAAAATGTCAAGTTATGTGCAGTTCGTGTATGTTACTCATAATAAAATAACCATGGAAGCAGCCGAACAGCTTTTGGGGGTCACTATGGAAGAAGCTGGTGTTTCACGACTAGTAGACGTAAACATCGTTGATGCAATTAAACTGGCTGAGCCTGCCTGATTCCACTCCTTATGGCGACTTCCTTTCAGATTACTTTAGCTTTGATTGGGGTGATTGTAGTTGTAGGTGTCTGTATACCGGTATGGTTAAAAAAAATAAAATTAGATGATAAAGATTTGGATTATCATCAACCCTCCGAAAATAGCATAAAAAATTTTAAATTAGACGTTAACTTGCAAGCAGAAAATGATAGCAAAAATTTAGACCAGCTAAATCTTCCAATACAGGAAGAGGGTGATAACCAACTAAATCTATTTGAAGAAAGTGGTATTAATGGTGCTGACGAGCAAAATATTGAACAAAAGATAGCTCCAAATGAGATAGTATACAAATTGTTTATCAGACCAAAGTTTGACGTTGTATTCCCTGGTTCAAAAATAAGGCAAATTCTAGAATCAAAAGGCATGCACGTTGAACAACTACCAGTTTTTTGCAAAAAACTTTTGATAAAAGAAGAAAGTATAGTTGTTAACGTTGCAGACATGTATGAGCCCGGAATAGTCGACCTTAACACAATAGATAGTAGTTATTTTAGAGGCTTAGTAATTTTTGCGACAATGTATCCTCCTAGGAACCGGGAACTGTTGTCGATGTTTTTCGAGCTTTCTTACGAAATAAGCACTGCCTTACAAGGAGAGTTGTTTCTCGATGAGCATGTATTTACAGACCGAGAATTTAGCGCTTACGAATTAACTTTGTCAGAAGATTAATTATGTCCGATACAATTAGCAAACGCGTGAAAGAGTTAATAAAAAAAATTAATCATTTAGACTATTGTTATTATGTGCGAGATGACCCATTTGTTACTGATGACGAATATGATCGAATTTACCGAGAACTTCAATCCCTGGAACGAGATCACCCATCACTTGTATACCCTTATTCTCCAACCCAGCGTGTTTCTGGAGGAGTGCTTGATGGATTTGAGGAGGTTGAACATAGCATCCCTATGCTATCTTTGAATAACGCAATTAGCGATGATGAATTTTCCAATTTTTATGAGAGAACTTGTAGCAGTCTAAAATCGAGAGAAATCGAGTTTGTTGGAGAATTAAAATTAGACGGGCTGGCAGTTAGTTTGATTTATGAGGAAGGGTTTCTGATTACCGGATCAACAAGAGGAGATGGGAATATTGGAGAAAATATAACTAACAACATAAAAACTATTAAATCCATTCCGATAAAAATAGATGGAACTAATCTTCCTCGACGGTTAGAAGTTAGGGGTGAGGTTTATATGTCTAAAACTACCTTTGAGCATTTGAATCAAAAAGCAAAAAATAATCATGAACGAACTTTTGCTAATGCTCGCAATGCAGCTGCAGGAAGCTTGCGCCAATTAAATTCAAAAATTGCGGCTCAAAGAAAGCTCTCATTCAGAGCCTACTCAATTCATTTTGAAGGGATCGAAAAATCTTACAGTAGCCAGATAAAATCTTTCCAATATTTGCGTGATTTGGGATTTCCGGTCGTGGAGCAGAGTGAATGTTTAAATAGTTTAGAGAAATGTAGAAAATTTTACAAAACTGTTGTAAGCAGTCGCGATAATTTGCCATTTGAAATTGATGGTGTTGTGTTCAAATTAAATTTATTTAGTGCACAAATTTCCTTAGGTGTTGTCTCTCGAGCCCCAAGGTGGGCGATCGCATATAAATTTCAAGCCGAAACATCGAGTACGCTGGTAAGAGATATTGAGGTTCAGATTGGTCGTACTGGTGCGCTTACTCCGGTGGCACATCTCAAGCCTGTCTCTGTAGGCGGAGTAAATATTAGTAAAGCGACTTTGCATAACTTTGACGAGTTGGAAAAAAAAGATGTTCGCATAGGTGACTCGGTTATAGTACGAAGGGCGGGAGACGTTATACCCGAAATTGTAAGCGTTGATATTGATAAGAGACCTAAAAATTCCAAACCATTTAAGCTTGCGAAAAATTTTAGTACTGCACAATTTAAAAAAGCTCAGCTAATAAGAATGATAATTCACTCGTCGAGCAAACATGCGTTTGATATTGAGGGATTAGGAAATGAAACGGTAAACGCTTTAGTCGAGAAGCGTCTTATTAATAATTTTTCAGATGTATTTACTCTTCATGAAACCCAGCTATTAAAACTTGATGGTTTTGCTAGCAAATCATCTTTCAATTTAATTAACTCTATAAAAAAAAGTAGTCAAATAGAACTAGATAGGTTTTTATACAGTTTAGGAATATTGGGTGTTGGAAGAGTGCTAGCAAAAAATCTTGCTGCTAAGTTTTTAAAACTGAGCAATTTGAGATCGGCTTCAATCGAGGAGCTCGAGCAGGTTGATGACGTAGGCGACATCATAGCTAAAAGCATACACGACTTTTTCCGATCGCCGTCGGCTATTGATATCGAAAAATTAATAGAAAATGGCGTAAAAATCATCGAAAATAATGAAGTTGATGATGTGATTGAAAATGGTTTTTTTTCAAACAAATTGGTTGTAATAACTGGGAAATTTGAGTCATTGAATAGAAGCGATATTATCTCATTACTCGAAAAACATGGAGCTAGAGTTTTAGGTAGCTTAAGTAAAAAGACTGATTTTTTGATTTGTGGAGACCAACCAGGTTCTAAGTTGAAACGAGCCAATGAATTAAATGTCCAAGTTATAGAAGAAGCTGATTTCCTCTCAAAACTTAAGCAGTAATACTAAATTCTTAGGGTTTTCATGATGATACTTTGACCGTTTGTCCGTTTTTAAAATCGGAAGGTTTAAGAATTATTGACAAAATTATTTCAATATTTTCTTTCGGTGAGGGCAATGAGGCATTTTCTTTACCAGGGTATGCTTGCCTTCTCAAATCCGTATTCATTGGTCTTGGAATAATGCCGTAGGTCCTAACCGCTGTTCCCTCATTTTCACTAGCAATTAATTCAAGTATTGCTCTCTGTGTGTGTTTAGTCACGAAGTAAGCCCCCCAGTTTGGTTTGCACTCTTCGATTTCGGGTGCTAACACGAATAACAAGGTTGAGTTTTCAATTTGATTGAATAATTTAAACATTGTTTTGTACATTAAGAAGTTGCTATGAACATTAATTTGGAATGTTTTTGCCCAGGTTAACGGTTCGTAATGAGTTAGAGGAGACAGAATACCAAGTGATGTCGCATTAAAAATAATTCCATCGATAGTATTAAATTTGTTTTTTATCCTGTCGGAAACAGTAACATAGTCATCATAAGTAGCATCAAGAAAATCCATTCCAATAGAAAGATGCTTGCCTTCTGCTTTGTATGAAATTTCTTTCTCTAAAAAATTTAATTTATCGAGCTGCTTATCCATTAGAATTAAAGATGCGCCTAGTTGATTCATCTTTGTTGCTAGCTCATAGCCTAGACCTTGTGCGCATCCAGTAATCACGAATGCTTTGTTTTTTAGTGGTTTGTTAACCATTATTGGACTTTATCAAAATAGAATTATGTTTATATAGATCACTTTTATCGGGATAGTCCGAGTTAAAGTGGAGACCTCTACTTTCTTTCCGCGAAAGTGCTGATTTAATAATTAGGTCAGCTATTTGTGCAATATTTCGCAATTCAATAAAATCGCTATTTACTCGATGCTTTGAGTAGTATTCATCTATTTCATTCCGAATATTTTTGATTCTTTTTTCGGCCTGACCTAATCTTTTATTTGTTCTAACAATTCCGACATAGTCCCACATAGTTCTTCTAATCTCATCCCAATTATGCGCTACCATTATATCTTCTTCTGAAGTTGTAACTTTAGTTTCGTCCCATTTTGGTATCGAATAATCTAGATTTCCGGTTTGTTTAATCTTCGATAAAATTGACTCACCACAGGAGTCGGCTATTACAAGGCATTCAAGAAGAGAATTACTTGCCATTCGATTCGCTCCATGCAGCCCGGTACAACCAGCTTCTCCGATAGCATATAAATTGTTAATGCTTGTTTCTCCCCTGATGTTGGTTAAAATACCACCGCAAAGGTAGTGCGCAGCGGGGACTATTGGCGCTGGTTCTTTGGTGATATCAATTCCATAATTCAAGCAACTTCTATAGGCACTAGGAAAATGTTTTTTTATAAACTCTGGTTTGCGATGACTGATATCCAGATAAACACAATCTGCTCCAACTCTTTTCATTTCATGATCAATAGCCTTTGCGATAATATCCCGAGGAGCAAGTTCCGCTCTTTTGTCATATTTGTGTGCGAAACTTTCTCCGGTTGGAGAGATTAGCTTACCACCTTCACCACGAAGTGCTTCAGTTAAGAGAAGTGATTTTGCATGAGGATGATAAAGACAGGTCGGATGGAACTGAACGAATTCCATATTCGCTATTTTGCATCCTGTTCTCCAAGCCATTGCGATCCCATCTCCTGTCGATACGTCAGGATTACTAGTATAAAGATAGACTTTTCCAGCACCACCTGTTGCGAGCACTGTAAACCGTGATTTTATTGAACAGATTTTGTTGGTTTTTTTGTTTAAAATGTAGGCTCCAACGCATGTAGTATTTCCAGTATCGGAACGACTTATTAAATCAATAGCGATATGGTTATCTAGAAACAAAATTTTTTGACTTTTAAATTCTTCTACTAATGTACTCTCTATAGCTTGGCCAGTATGATCTGCGGCATGTACCACTCTTCGAATACTGTGTCCGCCTTCCTGACTAAGATGCAATTCTGTTTTGCCGGATTTCGACAATCTTTTTGTGAACTGGACACCTTTATCCGATAACCATTGAACTCGTTCTTTTGCACGACCAACTATGAATTCAACTGTTTTACGGTCGCATAAACCATCTCCAGCTCTGATTGTATCTTCTAAATGTGCATTTAAACTATCCGACTCGTCCACAACGGCTGATATGCCGCCTTGAGCGTAGTATGTTGCGTTTTCCTCAATGGTAGCTTTACTCAACACAATTACGTCGGTATGTTGAGACAGTGAAAGGGCTAAAGAGAGTCCTGCGGCACCACTGCCAATTATGAGTACATCACAATTAAAATCAGTTGACATTGTAAATTTACCAGATAACTGTGGGTCTGTTATACTTCAATTAAATTAACTCTTTTTTATGGCTGTTACGTATGTTAACCAGTATAAGTTTCAACCGGCTAAGTATTAATAATACTATAGTAAAGCGAGTCGTTCGAATCATTAACAAAATTTAATCCTAGGTTCATCAAATGGTAACTAGTAATTACGTATATTCGTCTAAACAAATTTAATAGGAAGCCGTATGAGCAAAATAATTCTAAATTCTAACAACATATTAAAAAACTCCCTCGTTTTTTTAATTATCGCATTTATTTTCCGGGCTACTTCATCATTTGCAAGCAGCCTGCCAGATTTCACGGAGCTTGCCAAAGAAAGCAGCAGAGCTGTCGTAAATATTAGTACAACAAAAAAGGTTGAAAACGTTAAGCCTGATAATCGGCGCTGGAAACAAAATCCCCATGGATTCGAGCAATTTGAAGGGCCGTTCGGTGAATTCTTTAAAAAATTTTTTGAGGAAGAGGGGCGTATACCTAGACAACCTAACCCCGCCCAATCGCTGGGATCGGGGTTTATTGTTTCTCCAGATGGCTATGTTATTACCAACCATCATGTTATAGCACAGGCCGATGAGGTAATTGTCCGGTTGCAAGACAGAAAGGAGTATGTTGCAAAAATTGTGGGCTCTGACAGTCGGTCGGATATAGCTCTCCTAAAAATAAAATCAAATGAAACCCTCCCAACACTTAAGTTTGCCAAACCAGATGTGCTCAAAGTTGGGGAGTGGGTGCTTGCGATTGGTTCGCCATTTGGTTTTGACTATTCGGTGACTGCAGGCATAGTTAGCGCTATGGGTAGAAATCTACCGAGAGATAATTATGTACCTTTTATTCAAACTGACGTGGCCATTAATCCAGGGAACTCTGGCGGACCACTATTCAATCTTAGTGGAGAGGTTGTCGGTGTCAACTCTCAAATCTACAGCAGAACAGGCGGCTTCATGGGGTTATCTTTTGCAATCCCGATAAATGTTGTTTTAGACGTTTATGAACAATTAAAGGATAAAGGCTCTGTTACTAGAGGTTGGTTGGGTGTTCTTATCCAAGAAGTAAGTCAGGAAATTGCTGAGTCCTTCGGTATGGAGCAGCCAACGGGGGCTCTCATCAGCAACACTATTGATGATGGTCCTGGCGACAAGGGCGGGTTGAAAGTTGGTGATATCATCATCAAATTCAACGGTGAGACAATTGAACGGTCATCTGACTTGCCACCTCTCGTGGGAGCCACAAAGGTTGGTGATAAAGTTCCGGTTGAAATTGTTCGTAAAGGAAAGTCAAAAACAATTCGTATTTCCATTGGCGAACTCCCTGAAAATGATTCACAGGCGAAAATTTATTCTGAGCAATCAGATTTTGGTTTTGTAAAGAAGATTGGAATTCGCGTAAAGGCGCTTACCGAAGAACAGCAAAAAAGATTCGGAATTATTTCTGGTGCGGTTATGATTGACAGCTTAGAAGCAGGTCCGGGTCTCACTGCAGGTTTGCGAAAGGGAGACATTATTTTGCAGGTTGACAACGACAAAGTAACGTCCGTTGACCAAGTTGTATCTTTTTTTGAGGATATAAAGGGCGCTCGTAAAATTCCAATCCTAATCAAAAGACAGAATGGCCAGCTTTTTATCGTTTTGGATATCGAGAATTGATCTGTATTTTCGACATTTATTCGCATTGTTTTCACCGGGTCAGTTTTGGGAAAGAAGATGTCGAAAATCTTTATCGATAAAATTAGGAATTTCTCAATAATAGCTCATGTAGATCACGGAAAATCAACCCTAGCGGATCGATTCATTAGTTTATGCGGTGGTCTTTCAGCTAGGGAGATGTCCGAGCAAGTTTTAGATTCAATGGATCTTGAAAAAGAGAGGGGTATAACAATTAAAGCGCAATCCGTTGCTTTAAAATACCGGTCAAAAGATTCTTCCGAATATTCGCTTAACTTGATTGATACTCCCGGTCACGTGGATTTCAGTTATGAGGTTTCTCGTTCACTCGCAGCTTGTGAAGGAGCGCTCCTTGTAATTGATGCTACTCAAGGAGTCGAAGCCCAATCTGTTGCTAATTGTCTGACAGCGATTGACCAAGGATTAGAAATCGTTCCTGTTCTTAACAAAGTAGATTTGCCGTCGGCAGATCCTGATAAAGTGAGGCGAGAAATCGAAGAGATTATTGGTATAGATGCTCAAGAAGCTATTGAAGTTAGCGCAAAAACTGGTCAGGGAGTAGATGACCTTTTAGAGCAGATTATCAAGAAAGTTCCTCCACCGTCAGGTAATTATTCAGCCTCTCCGAGAGCGCTCATATTAGACTCTTGGTTTGACAAATATTTAGGGGTTGTGTCACTCATCCGAGTCTTCGACGGAGAAATTAATCAGGGAGATCGCATAAAAATTATGTCCACAGGTTTAACTGCCAAAGTAGAGCAAATAGGAGTTTTTACTCCAAAAAGACAAATAGTAAAAAAGCTAGATTTGGGTAGTGTTGGTTATCTTGTAGCAGGGATAAAGGAAATTAAAGGTGCTCCCGTCGGTGACACCGTCGTCAATGCTGAAATCAATCCAACCAGCGACTGTTTGCCCGGTTTTAGAACAGTAAAGCCAAATGTTTTTGCGGGGCTGTTTCCAATAGACTCCTCCGACTACGAGCAATTTAGAGAAGCTTTGCTAAAGCTGAGTCTTAACGACGCCGCTTTGAAATTTGAGCCGGAGAATTCTTCAGCACTAGGTTTCGGTTTTAGATGTGGATTCCTCGGAATGCTCCATATGGAAATCGTTCATGAACGTCTAGAGCGAGAGTATAATGTATCAATAATAAAATCAGCCCCAACTGTAATTTATCATGTGATTCTTCAAAATGATCAAGTTTTAGAAATACATAATCCATCATTACTCCCTGATAACTCAAGCATAAAAAGCATCGAAGAGCCAATCATAGGCGTCGAGATACTAGTTGCTCCAAAGTTTTTGGGTAATATAATCAAACTTTGTGAAGAAAGGAGGGGCGTGCAAAAAAGAATGAACTTTTCAGGAACTCAGGCGATGTTAAGTTACGAGTTGCCGATGAATGAGGTAGTAACCGATTTTTTTGATAAATTAAAGTCCGTTTCCAAGGGTTTCGCGTCCATGGACTACGACTTTTTGCGTTATCAAGAAACTGATGTAGTTAAAGTCGATGTTTATATCAATGGTGATAAAGTTGATGCTCTATCGTCTATAATGCATCGATCTCAATCCGAATATAAAGGTAGAGAGTTAATAAAGACGATTAAAAAACTACTTCCGCGCCAGATGTTTGAAATCAGCATACAAGCAGCTATAGGCGCAAAAATTATTGCTAGGGAAAATGTCAAGGCTTTAAGGAAAAACGTCACCGCAAAATGTTACGGTGGAGACATAACCCGCAAAAGAAAGCTTCTAGAAAAACAAAAAGAAGGGAAAAAGAGAATGAAGCAGTTCGGTTCAGTTGAGATACCTCAAGAAGCTTTTATGGCTGTATTGGATTCTGGAAAATAATTATGGCGAACAATTTTGAAGCAATACTTGTAGTTTTGACTGGAATAACAGGCTTAATGTTTGCGTTCTCACTGTTGTTTAAAAGGAAACGCAATACTTGGGCAATAGGGAAGCTAACTAAAAGACCCACTCAAGATGATTTTAAAAAACCGGTTAATATTTTAAGCGTTTTTGAGTATCTAGGCTCTTTTTTCCCAGTATTCCTCATAGTTTTAATAATTCGATCTTTTATTGTTGAGCCTTTTAGAATACCTTCTGGTTCGATGATTCCAACACTGGAGATTGGTGATTTCATTGCAGTTAATAAGTTTGCGTATGGCATTAAGCTGCCGATCAACTCGTATAAGATTATCGAAACAAAAAAGCCAAAAAGGGGAGACGTCGCTGTTTTTAAGTTCCCGTTGGATCCAAAGACTCCTTTCATAAAGCGTATTATCGGTCTACCTGGCGATAAAGTACTCTACTCGGATAAAAAGCTCTTAATAAATGGCGAAGCAGTTGCCTATGATAAAAAAGGGACATATATTGGTAAAAATTCCATGAGGAAATATACCGGTTTTACCGAATATTTTGAAAAGCATCTTTCCACCCAACACAGAATATTGATCGACCCGCAGCGGTTAAGTGCGAACATGGAATTTGAAGTTCCTAAAAACCAATATTTTGTTTTGGGGGATAATAGAGACAATAGTCGTGACTCTAGGTTTTGGGGCTTCGTACCAGAAAAATATTTGATGGGTAAAGCATTTTTTATCTGGATGAACTGGGATCAAGGTATTAATTTTGATAGAGTTGGAAGAAAAATTGATTAAATATTCAATAAGAGAGACCCGAATATGAACCATCCTAACTATCAAGTATTATCCCAGAGAGGATTTGGTTTTTTTTCGTTCTTCGTTATTTTGCCTGCTTTCTTGTTTATTTTTCTAATTGGCATGAAGTGTTATCCAATGTTTCTGGAAAAGATCAAAGTTGATCAAATTCTATCATCAGCTGAATCAAAAAGTTTCGAAAGTGGGATGAGCGTGAAAAAGTTTGCTCTTTATTTGGAGACCCAGTTTCAACTGGATGGAGTGAATCAGTTGCGGAGAAAAAGTATTGAGAAGTTGCTTTCAGTAAAAAATCTAAATTCTGGACGGCAATATACGCTGAACTACCCAATCGAGGTCGAGCTATTCGAGGGTTTGCGTGTTATTTATGACTATGAAAAATCAATAATTCTTGAATAGTAAAATCTGCATGGTTAATGTAGACCCAATTTTTAGGTATAAGTTTAAGGATGAATCATTAATCAGACTAGCTTTAACGCATAGAAGTTCTTCTGGTTCGAACAATGAGAGGCTTGAATTCTTGGGTGATAGCATACTTTCTGCAATTGTATCAGAAGAGCTTATGAAAAGATTTCCTTCCGCTAGGGAAGGTCAGTTGACAAAAATGCGTTCCGCACTTGTGAACAGAAAGAAACTCTCTCAATTAGCTTTAGAAGATGATATAAAGAAATTTATAATATTAGGGGAGGGCGAAAAAAAGAGCGGCGGCTGGAGAAGAGTTTCTATTTTGGCCAACGTGTTCGAAGCAATTATAGGTGCGATTTTTCTGGATTCCTCATACGAAAATTGTCGAACTTTAGTGAAAGAACGATTTGAATCATCTTTCAAAGAGTTAGAGGATAAGCCATTATTAAAAGATCCTAAGACCCGATTGCAAGAAAAACTCCAGTCTAGGGGGCTCGGTTTGCCCACTTATACGCTGGATGCCATACATGGTAAAGATCATGCTAGAACTTTTGTCGTTAGTTGCAGGACTGAATTATTTCCACCCCAAATTGGACAAGGTGAATCAAAAAAAAATGCGGAGCAACGGGCAGCAGAGGCTGTCCTTTGTCTTATAAACTAAATATGAAATGTGGATTTTTTGCAATTGTAGGAAGACCAAACGTAGGCAAGTCAACTTTATTGAATTCCATGATTCATGAAAAGGTTAGTATAATTTCTAGGAAACCTAACACAACCCGAACTTCTGTTCTGGGTGTTCACACGGCTGGACAACATCAAGTTGTTTTTATTGATACGCCTGGATGGCAAAAAAAGCCAGTTCGGGCTCTTGATCGATATATGAATAAATTTATCGATTGGTCGATAGAACAAGTTGATTGTATTTTGATGATTTCGGATGCTAGATTTTGGAAAAACGAAGACAAAATGATTGTCGAATCTATTTCTTGTGCATCAAAACCAAAAGTGTTAATAATCAATAAAGTTGATTTAGTGAGGGACAAGTCTAAATTACTTAAATACGTTGAGCATTTAGGAGACGAAGGTGTTTTGTTCGATGATTACCTTTTTATATCTGCAAAGAAAGGGCAATATTTAGATTCATTAAATAACGTTCTTTTTAGCTATTGTCCTGACCGTGAGTTTGCTTATAACCATGATACAAAAACAGACAAATCTGAAAATTTCAGGATATGTGAATCTATCAGAGAGAAACTGCTAATGTTTTTGGGAGATGAGTTGCCTTATGAGACGTGTGTGGTCTTAGAGCAGTACACCAATGCTAAAAAGCTGGCTAAAATCAACGCGGTCATTTATGTAGAGCGAGAATCACAGCGTCATATCATTTTAGGTAGGAAAGGGAACTTAATAAAACAAATCTCGATTAAAGCCAGGCAAGATTTAGAGTTGTTGCTTGGAAAGAAAGTGTACATTCGTATTTGGGTAAAGGTGGCGGAAAGTTGGTCAAATGATACGGACAAACTAAAACTACTTGGACTGAAGACTAACCAATGAATGGGTTTATTATTCATCAAAGGAAATATAAAGAAACAAGTCTTTTCCTTGAGTTGTTTACGAGATGTAGAGGACGTCTCTCTGTTTTAGCTAAAGGGGCTAATCGACCTAAATCTAATTTAGGATCAGACCTGCAACCATTGTGCTTGCTTGATTTTACTTTGCATGAAAGATCAACCATTCCTATTTTAAAATCAGTTGACCTAATAGAAAATTATCACATAAGTATGGGTTCAAAGACTTTATCAATTTTTTATATTAATGAGCTAATTTACAAAGGCCTTTTAAAAGAGGATAGTTCTCCTTTGATATTTGATAGTTATGTTAAGGCTTTGAAAGAGATATCAAACGTAGATTCATGTCTTGAAACAGCCCTAAGAAAATTTGAATATTCTTTTTTATATTCTTCAGGTGTTATTTCGGACTTAATTGCGACTAATTCAGGCGAACCGGTTTTACCAGAATTAAGATATAAAGTAGTTCCTGGTGGCGGTGTTTTTAGAGATATGGAGTGTTCAACATACTCATTAAGTGGAGATACTCTGTTGCAGTTAAGCGAAGGAAATAGGTTGGATAAAACAGCGTTAAGAGAGTCAAAATATCTGATGAGGGGTTTAATTGAGCATTTCCTTGACGGAAAAGAGCTCTCAACTCGTAATTTATTTAAGTCTAAAGGTAAAAATTTATGAGCACAAAAGTAAAGCCAATTGTTTTAGGTGTTAATATTGACCATGTCGCGACTTTGCGTCAAGCCAGACGCTCTATTAATCCCTCAGTCACACGTGCGGCTTTGGATGCTCTGGATGGAGGAGCGGATTATATTACAATTCATTTAAGAGAAGATCGTAGGCATATTCAAGACTTCGATTTAGTAGAACTTTTAAAAAAAAATATCAATATAAATTTAGAGATTTGCCCATCGGGCGAAATGGTGGACATTGCGATCAAGAACAGACCCGAATTTTGTTGTTTAGTGCCAGAAAAACGCGAGGAGCTTACAACAGAAGGTGGGCTAGATTTAATCAATAATTATGACCAAGTTGAATCTGCTGTAGCGTCACTTAGTAATGCGGGAATTGCCGTTTCGTTATTTATAGAACCAGTCAAAGAATTTATTGATGCTGCGAAAAGCTTAAGAGCAACATCTATCGAATTACATACAGGTAATTATGCGAATACAAAGGAGGAGTTGCGAAATATCGAATTAGCAAAGATACGAGAAGCGGCTGACTATGGTAAAAAAAATCAATTAATCGTAAATGCGGGGCACGGTCTTGACTATTCCAATGTTTCATCGATAGCTCATCTAGATAGCCTAAGTGAATTAAATATAGGACACTCAATTGTCAGCAGAGCAGTTACTGTAGGCATGAAAGCTGCGGTATCTGAAATGAAAGCTCTGATAGAGCGTAAGATATGATTGTCGGAATTGGAACAGACATAATTCACAACTCGCGAATATTAAAAATCGAACGAAAATTTGGCAGCATTTTCCGGAAAAAGTTTTTAAATGAAATAGAGCAGGAACGGTATCATAAGTTATCAGCATTTAGGCAACAGCAATTTTTAACAAGTTGTTTTGCTGCCAAAGAAGCCGCTGCCAAATCTTTGGGAACTGGTTTCCGCAACGGTATAAAATTTCAAGATATCGTTTTGTACCATGACACTGTAGGTAGCCCTAAAGTTAAATTTTTAAATAAGGCTAGCTCAACATTTATAGAACTAGGCGCGCTTTATGCTGATGTTACCCTGAGTCATGATCGAGGCTTGACGATAGCATTTGTTGTGCTTTCGAAATAAAATTTCCTGATATCAATAGCCTTCGTTGGATTCGGAATTCTCATTATTCGTTTTCTGCTGGTCAAAATTAGCCTGATTAGAGTCGGAATGGGCGGAGTTTCCTAACGTGTCGATTTCTTGAGTTCCTTCGGTCCTGTTTTGATTAAAGTTATTGGCAGTCATGTTTGATTTGTGTTCTAGGTCGTCTTTTTTACCGTTCTGCCTGTCAAAGTTAGTCTGCTCGTTGGCTTGCATGTTGATTTCCGTTACAGAATTATTATGGCTGGGGCGATCTTTTTTAGAATTATGATTTCTTTCATTCGTCCTATCATTTTTACTATTAGTATTTCTCCTTCTTCTATTGGGATCCCGATTGTTTATTTCAGATTGCCTATTATTTCTATCTGACTTATATCTGTTATCTCTTTTCGAATCCCTATTTTGCCTGTAGCTATTGTTTCGACTTCGAAAGTTTTTCTTATTCCGATTGTTATATCTTTTCCTTGAATTTTTGTTATTTTTTTTGCCAAAAATCCAGTTGAATAACCGCTTTAGGAACGAATAGTTTTTTCTTTTCTTATTATGATGCGGCCTTATATGAGAAACATCCTTAACCGCAGCTTCTGGCTGTTTTACCTCCGTACTTACAGATTCGAAGGTATTAGCAACATCTGTTTTTGGTAAAAATTGGAAGCTATCAGACTTTTTCATTTGAGAATCTTGATCTTTGACTCTCTGGATTTCATAGTGGGGTGTTTGAATGTTAGGGTTTGGAACTAAAATTACTTTAACGTTCTGTCTTGTTTCAATTCCAATTATATCGGTTCTTTTTTCGTTAGTTAGAAATGTTGCGACATCTAAAGAGGTTAACGCCATAACTTTTGATGTGCCGTTTTTCATTGCTTCCTCTTCTATTAGACGTAGGATACTAAGAGCGGTTGATTTGATCGTTCTGATCGATCCAATTCCACTGCACCGCGGACATACCTCTTGGCTGCTTTCAGCCAAAGAAGGTCTTAGTCTTTGTCGGCTTAGTTCAAGCAAACCAAAATTAGAGATTCTCCCGGTCTGGACTCGGGCTCGATCGATTTTTACTGCATCTCTTAACTTGTTTTCGACTGAGCGCTGATTTTTTGAATTGAGCATGTCAATAAAATCAACAACTACCAATCCACCCAAATCTCGAAGGCGTAATTGCCGACCTATCTCTTCCGCTGCCTCTAGATTTGTTTTATGTGCAGTTTCTTCAATGTCGCCTCCTTGGGTCGCCTTACCAGAGTTAATATCGATAGTTGTTAGCGCTTCTGTTGTTTCAATAACGATGGAACCTCCGCTATGCAGGTTCACGGTTCTACTAAACGCAGACTCGATCTGGCTCTCGATCTGATATCTAGTGAAGAGTGGAATACTGTCTTGATGCAACCTGAGTAACGATAGATTATGAGGCATGACTTGCTCCATAAAATTTTTCGCAATCTCGAAAGACTCTTCATCATCAATAACTATCTCTGAGATATCTTTTCTCAGGTAATCCCGGATAGCCCTGATAATTACATTCCGTTCTTGGTACAAAAGAATCGGAGCGCTTTGCTCATCCGACGCGTTCTGTATTGCTTTCCACAGGGTCACCAGGTAATCTAAGTCCCACTGAAGATCTTCGGTAGTTTTCCCAACTCCCGCTGTTCTTAGTATAAGGCCAAAATCATTTGGTATCGTAAGGCCATTCATAGCCTGCCGGGCTTCCTCTCGATCTTCACCCTCAATCTGTCTAGAAACTCCGCTTGTTCTGGGATTGTGTGGCATGGCCACTAAATACCTACCAGCCAGACTAACAAAAGAAGTTAAAGCGGCTCCTTTACTTCCCCGCTCTTCTTTTTCGACTTGAATGATGATATCTGTACCATCGGTAATAATTTCTTTAATGTTTTGTTTTGAGCCAGATTTGTAATTGCTATTAAAATAGATTTTTGAAATCTCTTTCAATGGAAGGAAACCATGTCTCGAAGCGCCATAATCTACAAAGGCTGCTTCCAGGCTAGGTTCGGTTCTTATTATTTTAGCTTTATAAATATTCGATTTTTTTTGTGAGCGGTTTGTTGCCTCTATGTCTAAATCATATAATTTTTGACCATCTACTAGGGCAACACGCAATTCTTCTGCTTGCGTAGCATTAACCAACATTCTTTTCATTTTAAAATCCCTTCAACCTAGAGTTCACCAACCGTCAATTACTTCGACGTTAGTTTGTGACGAGAGTTCTTAGCTCTAAGTCGTTTTCAAAAGCAATCACTTTTGAATAAAATTATCATTAAATTGTTATAAAAAAGGTCGATAATTATCTTTGTATTCTCTGTTTATACTTCTACTTTAATATATTCGTTGCTCTGTCTAACTAATTGTAAATCGACCTTATTAATATTTTCATGTTACTTTACAATTCTGCCGTATTTAAGGCGCCAAAATTTAGGCCCTTTGCTAAAATGGATGCAATTGTATCCCAGATAGCGAAGATACGTTATTTACGCAACTAAATAGTTTGGTTAAAGAATATAGCAATCTTCAATGCATGGGGCAAATTTAATATTGTTCATAAGCTGAAATTTTGGAGAATAATTATAAAAAAATATGCTTAAAACATTCAAAGCAGATATAGAAGATAATGGAAAAAGATTTGATAACTATCTGATTAAAATATTAAAAAATGTTCCTAAATCACTAATTTACCGTATGATTAGAAAAGGAGTAATCCGGATCAATGGTAAAAAAGCGAAAGCATTAGACCGCGTTTGGGAAAATGATACCGTAAAAATTCCCACGAAATTATTAAAGAATAAATCTGAGGGCGTGGCGCCAAATTGGCTAAAAAATTTACTCAAAAATTCGATTATACATGAAGATAATCATGTGATTGTTGTAGATAAGCCATTCGGCATACCTAGCCATGGTGGCTCTAAGCTGAAATTTGGAGTTATCGAAACTATCAGACAAATTAAACAGGATGAAAAGCGGATTGATTTAGTACATAGACTAGATAGAGCTACTTCGGGTTGCCTTGTTCTAGCTAAAAATCATCTAATTTTGAAAGATATGCATAAAATTTGGAACTCTGATAGTGTTAAGAAGGTCTATACTACTTTGGTTAGTGGTACCGTTCCCAAAGATTTGACCGCAATTAAAACAAATTTAAAGGTAGAAAGACACAATAAAATCCGAAAAAGTATTCGGTCAAATCAAGATGCCGGTAAGGTCAGCGAGACCGAAATTATTTCAAATAGACCGATTTCTAATAGTTATAGCTTACTAAAATTATCATTAAAGTCCGGAAGAATGCATCAAATCAGGGCGCAGTTTTCGTATATAGGACATCCAGTGCTTTGCGATCAGATTTACGGAGATTCGGATGTTAACGTTCGATGCAAAGAACTTGGTTTGAACAGGATGTTTCTACATTGTTCTTCGTTACGATTGGAAATTGGTAAATATCAACTCTTTATTGAGTCTGAATTACCTAATGAGCTTCATCAATTTTTGAAGCAGACTAGAACTCACGCTCACATGGAGGCTTTTTGATTATGAAATCCAAACAAGATCATAATATTAACGACAACCTAAACTTTTCTGAGGAACTCTCAAAAGAATTTCTTCGTGAAATGAAATTAAAGAGACGTTGGGGAATTTTCTTTAAAGCGGCGTTTTTAATCCCGCTGGTAATAATTATTGTGGGACAGTTTATTGATTTTAATTATTCGGCAGACGACTTTTCTGGTCCAGCTGTCGGGCTCATTAGAATTAATGGAGTTATAGGTGGCAATGTTGGCGTCAGCTCTGAAAGCATTTCTAATAGTTTAGATAGGGCTTTTCGAAACCCAAGGCTTGTAGGATTGATACTCCTAATCAATAGCCCCGGAGGAACACCGGTGCAATCTAGTTTAATAAATCAAGCAATTTGGCATTATAGAGAGCAAAACCCTGAAAAAAAAATAATTGCCGTTATTGAAGACATTTGTGCTTCGGGAGGATACTACATTGCCAGTGCTGCGCAAGAGATCTACGCCGACAGCTCCAGTTTAGTAGGATCAATAGGGGTGAGGTTAGATTCGTTTGGGTTTGACGAGGCGATGAATAAAATAGGTATAGAGAGAAGACTTTTTGTCGCGGGGCAAAATAAAGGACTCCTCGATCCTTTCTCCCCATTAAAAGATGGCGATAAAAAAGTTGCCGAAGAACTATTGGCCGATCTACATGAAACCTTTATAGAGGCAGTGATGAAGGGAAGGAAGGATAAACTAAAATCCTCACAGGTGTTTTCAGGGCTTGTATGGAGCGGAAAAAAGAGTCTAGAGCTCGGATTAATAGATGGATTAGGTTCTTACAGGTCATTAAGTGAGAGTATTTTTTCTTCAGACAATATTGTCGACTACACAGAAAAGAATTTTGGGTTTCGGCGAGCTTTTGACGGATTGAAAGAGCATATTTTTCATATGTTAAACGATAAAAGTATCTTTATATATTAAAAACAATATTTTATGGCATAAATATAATGTATATTCAAGATTCTGTGTCCTTGATGGAGATACCTAAATCGGGGAAAGTAAAGGCGGTATTGTCAAAAAAAAATTTTTCTAGACTCCCAGATTGGTGTTCTTTGGTCAAAGATGTTGTGACGGAAATCGAATCTATAGTCAATAAATCAGAAACAGGAGATAAAACTAGTCTCTATATTTCGTTTGATGTTGAATTCAGGACGATTTGCCAAAGATGTTTGGATAAAATGTCAAAAAAAATAACTTTTTCAGTTTCCGGGGAAAAAAAGACAGCCCAAGATAAAGATTTTTATTTTTCTCGTGAAGAAATCTTTGACATCGAAAACACATATTGTAAAAATAGCCAACTGGATTTACTACGGTTGTGCGAGGATGAGTTAATACTAGCTTTGCCAATGGTACCTAAACACGAATTCGATTGCGGTCAACCCAGATACCGTGAATTCAGGGAAAAAATTGGTAGTCCAAGTCCTTTTGCGTTGTTATTAAAGAATAAGGATAAGAATTGAATAAATCTGTATACTGAATTTTTTTAAATAAAGGAAAACTTATTTCATGGCAGTTCAACAAAACAAGCCTAGTCCCTCTAGACGAGGCAACAGACGTTCGCACGATGCGCTAAAGAAGCCAGCTTTATCAGACGAGCCTAGCAGTGGCGAAAAGCACCGAAGGCACCAGGTGTCTAAAGATGGTTATTACAAAGGCAAATTAGCCATTCCAGAATTATCAAATTAGTTTAAAAAACAGATCAAAATAACTGTTATATAAACCATGAAGATTGCAATCGATGCGATGGGTGGCGACTACGGTCCGTCAATTACCATTGAAGCCGTTTCCAGAGCACTTGATTGTGACAAGTGCATAAACTTTGAATTGTTTGGAAATTTTGATGAAGCAAAACCTTTCCTAGAAAAATTTAACCTTTTGAGCAGTAGTAATATAAATTTTATTCATACAGAAGAAGTGGTTAATAGTAATGATAAGCCAAGTTTTGCTTTGAGGGCGAAGAAACAGTCCTCAATGAGACTGGCTATAAATTCGATTAAAGAACATAAGAACATTGCGTGCGTCAGTGCCGGTAATACAGGTGCTCTCTTAGGTATTGCTAGATTTGTACTTAAAACTTTGCCAGGAGTATCTAAACCAGCCATATGCGGAGTGCTTCCTGGCTTAAACAAAGTCACCAGAGTTCTCGATTTGGGGGCTAACATAGAGTGCTCAGCGGAAGACCTGCGAAGTTTCGCCATAATGGGCTCAGTTTTGTCAAGAAGCGCTGGTGGGATCCAACAACCTACAATTGGCCTGCTAAATATAGGTGAGGAAGAGGTAAAGGGTAACGATGTTATAAAAGCTACCGCAGAACTTTTGGCAGACAGTGATTTAAATTATTGCGGATTTGTAGAGGGAGATGATATTTTTAAAGGCAGCGTGGATGTAATTGTGTGTGATGGGTTCGTAGGTAATGTAGCGCTCAAAGCTGGAGAGGGGGCCGCTAAATTACTATCCGGCATAGCAAGAGAGGAGTTTAGTAAAAATATTTTCACAAAAATGAGCTATTTGTTGGCAAAAAAAGTGACTGCTAACCTCAAAAATAGAGTTGACCATCGAAATTATAACGGAGCTAGTCTCCTAGGTCTTAGAGGAACAGTGGTTAAAAGCCACGGAAGTGCAGACTCGGTATCTTTCCAAAAGGCGATAATGGTTGCTGTTAATGAGGCTTCCCAAGAAGTGCCCAAGATAATCGGAGCACAATTAGCAGAAGAATGAAAATTTACAGTTAAAGGTAATTTATACGTGAATAGAGATAAAAATTTTGGAGTAATATTCCCAGGTCAAGGTTCCCAGTTTCCTGGAATGGGCAAACCATATGAAAAAGAAATAAATGCGTTCAAAGGTAATTTTGAGTTGGGTTCCGAACTTCTCGGATTAGATCTTTGGAAACTTATAACCGAAGAAGAACCTGTAAATTTAAATAAGACTGAATATACTCAGCCTGCAATTTTTACTTTAAACGCATCTCTTTTTCAGCTTTGGATAGAGAGAGGTGGAGCTCTGCCCGATTATGTTGCAGGCCATAGCCTAGGAGAATACAACGCTTTAGTAGCTTGCGGGGCGATTGATTTTGATGCAGCGCTCAGACTGGTTGTTACAAGAGGGAAGTTGATGTCAGAAATCAAATCCCAAGGAGCGATGGCTGCAATAATAGGTTTAAATATTGAGAAATTAACCGAATTGTGTGATTCGATTGCAAAAGAGTTAGGGCTTACGGTAGGTTGTGCAAATATTAATACAGTCGACCAAATAGTTATAGCGGGAGATATTGAGGCTGTTGAAATGGTGTGCGCAAGAGCAAAGTCAATCGGAGCGAAAAGAGCAATTAAGTTAGATGTGAGCGTACCATCCCATTGCCCCCTTATGAGGCCCGTGGCCGAGGATTTTAAAAAAGCCTTAAGTTCTGAGCGATTTTCAAAACCGAACGATACTATAATCTTTATCCAAAATGTTGACGCGGCGGCTTCTAAAACTACCGATGAAATCCAAAGTAAACTATTATCTCAACTCCACATGCCAGTAAGATGGCACCAGACAATGGTTAAGCTTATTGAGATGGGCTGTCATGAGTTCATGGAATGTGGAGCCGGTAAAGTTTTAACAAACATAGCGAAGCGGATAAATAAAGAAATAAAAATTGATTCCTACTTGCTATTAACCGAACAAAAGTAAGGACTATAATGATTGAAAAGAAAATTGCGTTAGTGACTGGTGCTTCTAAAGGCATAGGGCTCGAGATTGCTAAAGAGTTAATAAAATCTGGAATTTCAGTAATTGGAACTTCGCGCGATAAACAATTAATTGAAGAGATTGCGGCACGCGAGACTACCGATGGGGCCACACTGTATCCTATGCAGTTAGATATCTCGGACCCGATAAATCTAGAGGAAAGCCTTAGTATACTTGGAGACTCCTTTCCATTTCCAAATATTTTAATAAACAATGCAGCACTTGTTCGTGATAATTTACTGATGAGAATGTCTATAGATGATTGGAACACTGTAGTTGCAACTAACTTATCGTCCGTCTACGTTTTATCCAAGTATTTAATCCGTGGAATGATGAAAAGTAAATTTGGAAGGATAGTAAATATCTCCTCAGTCGTAGGCCTAAGTGGAAACCCCGGACAGGCTAATTATGCAGCCGCTAAATCTGGTCTGTTTGGGTTCACAAAAAGCCTGGCCCTCGAGGTGGCTTCAAGAGGAATAACAGTTAATTGTATCGCACCAGGTTTTATTGAAACATCGATGACTGATAAATTATCAAAGGAGCAAAAAGAGGCTATTTTGAGCAAGATTCCAATAAAAAGCATGGGGAAACCTTCTGATATCGCGGGTTTAGTTGGTTTTTTAGTATCTGAAAAGGGTCGCTACATAACAGGTGAAACTATTAACGTTAACGGCGGTATGTTAATGACATAAAAAATTCTTGGAGTGATGAACCCTAAGGTGGTAAAATGCTTTCGAGGACAAATTGTTAGCCCGCTTAGTGCTAACAATATTGTGTATAAATTATTTTTATTAAACTATCTCTGCTGATGATTCAGCATCTTTGGAGGAAAATTGACAATGAGTAGCGTTGAAGAACGTGTTAAAAAAATTGTTGTTGAGCAACTTGGGGTAAAGGAAGACGAAGTATCAAATGAGGCATCGTTTGTTGATGATTTGGGTGCAGATTCCCTTGATACCGTTGAATTGGTAATGGCTTTAGAGGAGGAGTTTAAAACAGAAATTCCAGACGAAGAAGCCGAAAAAATTACAACGGTCCATCAGGCAATCTCTTACATAAACGAACATCTCGAATCATAATTTCAAAGTTGCTAAAAGGGCTATTTGTTTAGTCTATTGTAGGTCTTGTGCGTCGCAGGGAGTGCGGGACCTACAACTTATACATTTTCACCTGCTTGGATGAAGACAAAATATGCATAGAGTTGTCGTCACTGGATTAGGAATAGTTGCTCCAAATGGGAATAATGTATCCGAATCTTGGGAAAATACTGTTAATGGTAAAAGTGGAATCGGCCCCATCACAGCGTTTGACGCATCCGACTTTCCTGTGCGAATCGCCGGAGAAGTTAAGAATTTTTCGTTAGAGGAATATATACCTGCTAAAGAAGCCAAGAGAATGGATCCTTTCATTCATTATGGTTTGGCAGCCTCAATGCAAGCTATAGAGGATTCCGGGTTCGCTATTGAAGAGGGAAACGCCCATAGAATCGGTGCTATCATAGGATCCGGTATCGGTGGGCTACCTGGAATTGAGAAAGGTTATGAATCCTTCTATTCCGGGGGCTCTAAAAAGATTTCCCCATTTTTTGTGCCCAGGAACATAATCAATATGGTAGCTGGTCATATATCGATAAGATACGGCCTCACTGGCGTTAACTATGCGATAGTATCCGCTTGCTCTACAGGAGCCCATTGTATAGGACAGGCAGCCAGGACAATTGAGAGAGGAGAGCAGGATATAATAATAGCGGGAGGTTCTGAGTTTTCAACGAGCCCTATGGGTATTGGCGGTTTTGCGGCAGCAAAAGCGCTTTCTACGAGAAATGAAAGTCCAACGGAAGCAAGTAGACCGTGGGATGCGGACAGGGACGGCTTTGTACTCAGTGAGGGGGCAGGAATATTGATTCTTGAGCAATTAGACCATGCGAAATCTCGAGGAGCCAATATTTATGCTGAATTAAGTGGGTTTGGTATTAATAGCGATGCCTATCATATGACGGCACCATCCCCATCTGGGGTAGGAGCAGCAGCATGTATGAGATTGGCTATCGAGGATGGTAAATTAAACCTTGACCAAATTGACTATATCAATGCTCACGGTACATCTACTCCAGCGGGAGATAAAGCAGAATCTGATGCGATCAAGAGTCTCTTCAACGAGCATTCCAGCAAATTGGCGATCAGCTCCACTAAATCTATGGTAGGCCACATGTTAGGGGCCGCTGGCGGAGCAGAGGCAGTGTACACGGTAATGTCAATTAAGGACCAAGTCGCCCCACCTACAATCAACTATGAGACTCCTGACCCTGAATGCGATCTTAATTGCGTTCCTAATGAAGCTCGTAAAATGGAGATAACCCACGCCTTGACAAACTCTTTCGGCTTTGGCGGCACTAATGGGACCCTCTTATTTAAACGATTTAACGGTTAAGATAAGTTGGGGCCTTTCTCCGAATAATCGATTTAAATTTATAGACAGAATGAGATTAATAAAATCAAATCTTTTATATATCTCTTCTTTCTCATTACTAATAGTCATCATTTTTTCGAGCATTATTATGTTTTTTGTTTTAAACCGGCCCAGCGTTGAAAAAGGGGTGAATTACTATAAAGTAGCTCAAGGACAAAGTATTGTAAAAGTCGCAGACGAATTGAATAATTTGGAAGTTTTAAATAACGCTTATCTGACGCGTTTTCTTCTCAAAATATTTGGTTTCGAAGATAAAGTAAAAGCTGGAATTTACGAATTTAACGTAGGTGATTCTAGATGGGAGGTTTTGAGAAAGCTTACGCTAGGAGAGCAAAAGCTTTTGCCGATTACTATTATCGAAGGCTCGACTTTTCGCCAAATAACAAAAACAATTCAAAGCAGTGCGTTTTTAAGGGAAGATATTTTCGACAAAGACCTTACATCAAAAACCTTTAGTTTTGAAACGCATGGAGTGGAAGGGCTATTTTTTCCAGATACGTATTATTATAAATCAGATACAAGTTCATCTGAAATTTTATTGCTTGCTTTAAAGAAGATGGAGACTGTACTCAATTTAGAATGGAAAAAAAGATCTGAAAGTATAAGTTCTGTTATCAAAACGCCATATGACGCCTTGATATTAGCATCAATAGTCGAAAGAGAAGCGGTTTTGGATGCAGAAAAACCAATAATTGCCGGTGTTTTTGTAAATAGATTGTTAAAAAACATGAGGTTGCAATCTGATCCTACAGTGATTTATGCTATGGGTGATGACTATAATGGAAACATTAGACGCTCTGATCTAAAAATTAATTCTCCTTTTAATACTTACATGCAAAAGGGTTTACCACCCACTCCTATAGGCGCTACAGGGCTTGCGGCTCTGAGAGCTGTATTGAACCCGTTTTTGTCGGATTATCTATATTTTGTTTCAAAAAATGATGGTAGCCACAAATTCTCAAAAACATTGAAAGACCATAATAAAGCGGTCGACTACTATCAGAGAAAAAAACGAAGTGAATAAATTTATAACTTTTGAAGGGATTGAAGGAGTTGGTAAATCAAGTGTCATTCAATATATCTCTGAAAAACTTAAACAAAAGAATATAAAGACAGTTGTTACAAGAGAGCCTGGCGGCACGAATTTGGCTAATAAATTAAGAGATTTAGTTTTGGACAATGATGAAGAATTAATTCTACCTGAGACGGAGTTATTGTTACTTCTTGCAGCACGAAAACAGCATGTTGAGCAATTCATAAGGCCGCACTTGAAAAAAGGTTATTTGGTAATTTCAGACAGATTTTTTGATGCTACCTACGCTTATCAATGCGGGGGAAGAGGGCTGCCAACTTCGGTCCTTGAAAAATTGAATGAGTTAATTGGGCTTAATTTCTATCCAGATTTAACCTTTTTGCTAGACGCACCTATCGATATCTGCCTTGAGCGACTTAAACATCGCGAAAAAAGTGATAGATTTGATAGAGAAGAATTCGAATTCTTCAAAAAAGTGCAAAATACATATTTGAAAAGAGCATATGCGGAGCCTAACCGTTTCCTAATAATCAATTGTGACAAGGATTTTGAAAAAGTATGCAAAACAGTTTTGAACAAATTGATTCAACAAATCATCCAATAACAACTTACTCTTGGATACAAAAAGTTTGGGGTCAACTAGAAAAAGCGAATAAAAATAATCGCTTTCCCCAATCAATAATAATTTCTGGTCCAAAAAATATAGGTCTAGAAGATTTATTAGATTCATTGGCAAAGGGCGTAATTTGTGAAACTGACGCTTTGACATCTTGTAATTCTTGCAATAGTTGTTTGTTAACTATTAATTCATCTCATCCCGATTTATTTTGGTTAGGTGATGAAAATAGAGAAAAAGAGGTTAATATAGAAAATATTCGAAGTGCCACAGAATTTCTTGGTTCAAAGCCAATTATTTCGAAACGTAAATTATTATGTATAAATCTGAATAAGGGATTTAGTTATAATGCTGTCAGCGCAATCTTAAAAATTTTAGAGGAACCGCCGGACAACAGTTATTTAGTTATTAGAATTGATAACTTAGGAAAATTACCCAAAACCATCATTAGCCGATGTCAGATTTTGGATGTGGCTCAGCCGACATGTGAAATGGTTAAAAAATGGTATGAGAGCCAATTTTCAAAACAAATCAATGACCAAAGTATAAATGGATTCTGTTCAGCTTCGTATTTTTTAGCACCTCAATGTAATGACGGAAATAGTGAGCTTTACAGAGTAGGTGATATCATGACCGGGTTTCTTTGGAGCCTATGTCATGAAACAGATGACTTTGACAGCTTTCCGGAAAAGATAAATGATTATGATTGTGACTCAATTCTGAGTGGTGTTGAATTAACTATTTACCTGATTATCTTGGCCCAATATCAACAGAAGCCAAGCACCATCTTTGTTGATCAGCGAAAGAAAAACGAATTGAAGATTCTGGGACAAAAAATCGAAACAGAAAAGCTTTTTAACTTGTTAGGGCATATCGCTTATCTGAAAAGATTGTGTTTTAATATGCAAGGTGTTAAAGCCTCAGATATTTCAGACCTAATATTTACTAATGCTATTAAGGAAATTTTGTGAAAAATAAAGTTTTATCGTTAAGTATTAAGGATAAGAGCTCGTTATACGCATCTTATATGCCTTTCTTGGAAAACGGTGGCATTTTTATCCCTTCCGAACAAACCTTCGAGCTCGGAGAGGAAGTATTTATGTTGGTTAATCTAGTCGATGATAATGAAAAAATTCCCCTTTCAGGTAAAATTGTATGGATAACTCCTAAAGGTGCTCAGAATAATAAAACGGCTGGCGTAGGTGTTCAATTCAATTCTCTGGACAAGGGTGCTACAAGAGATAAGATAGAAAAATTACTTGCTGGGGCTCTTAGTTCAGATAGAAAAAATCACACGATGTGAACAATGCTTATAGATTCTCACTGCCATATTCCCTTAATTTCTGATAATAAATCGGATCAGGCGCTTATAATTAAAAACGCAGTTGAAGTGGGGGTAACACATATGCTTTGTATTTCGGTTGACCTAGAGACGGTTGAAGATGTTTTGTACTGGTCTAGAAATCACAAACAAGTTTCGGCATCAGTAGGAGTTCATCCAACTTACGTTGAAGGAAAATTGGCATCTGTGGAAGAAATTGCGACGCTTGCAGAGGACCCCACTGTCATAGCGGTTGGAGAAACTGGTTTAGATTTTTATCAGCCAAATTACGATTCTGCCAGACAAGAAGAGCAATTTAGGAATCATATTAGGTGCGCAAAAAATATAAATAAGCCTTTAATCGTGCATTGTCGTAACGCAGCTAGTTCTTTGCTTAAAATACTAAAGGAGGAGGATGCTAAAAAAATTGGTGGAATAATGCATTGTTTTGTTGAAGACTGGGAGACAGCAAAAGCTGCAATGGATCTCGGGTTTTATATATCTTTCTCAGGGATTTTAACATTTAAGAATGCGAAAGATTTACAAGAGGTCTCTAAAAAAATTCCTCTTGATAGAATTTTGGTTGAAACAGATTCTCCGTGGCTAAGTCCGGCTCCACTCAGAGGGAAAACGAATCAGCCTGCACATCTAATCCATACATTAAGATTTTTGGCTCATTTGAGAGAGGAAGAAGAGGGGTTCATGAGTGAACAGACTACTAAAAATTTTAATAGGTTATTCCGCCTTTAATGAAAAATATGTTATCCCGTTAATTGCTTAAGAACCCTAAAACAATTAAAATTGAAATTTAATTTATAGTAAAAGTGACATGTCCTTAAGATCAGTTCTTTCAAACGAAATTAATTCAGGTAAACCTCTGAAAGTGGTAGGAGCAGTCAATGCTTATTGCGCCTTAATGGCAGAAAGAATTGGTCATAGAGCGCTGTATTTATCGGGTGGAGGTGTAGCTGCTTCGTCTTACGGAGTTCCGGACCTAGCCATTACCTCTCTCGAAAACGTGTTAGAAGACGTTCGAAGAATCACCTCAGCAACTCAATTACCTCTACTTGTAGATGCGGATACGGGGTGGGGTGGGGCATTTAACATAGCTAAAACAGTTGTAGAAATGGAAAGAGCGGGCGCGAGTGCTATTCACATAGAGGATCAAGTTTCCCAAAAAAGATGTGGTCATAGACCGAATAAAGAAATTGTGACTACATCCGAAATGGTCGATAGAATAAAATCAGCGGTCGATGCAAGAAAGGACTCTGACTTCGTCATTATGGCAAGAACAGATGCTTTGGCTGTAGAAGGGATTGAGTCTGCGATAGATAGAGCTCAAGCGTGCGTTGAAGCAGGAGCCGATATGATCTTTCCCGAAGCTCTAAGCGAGCTTGAACAATATTCAATTTTTTCAAAATCAATGGATGTGCCAATTTTAGCAAACATCACCGAATTCGGTGCAACACCTCTATTTAAGACTGACGAATTGTTTGAAGTGGGTGTAGGGATAGTGCTGTACCCTTTATCAGCCTTTAGAGCAATGAACAAAGCGGCAGAATTAGCTTATAACACTTTAATGGTTTCAGACAATCAGGAAAGCCTTCTGTCTCATATGCAAACCAGGGAACAGCTTTACGACTATCTGAATTACCATGAATATGAAAACAAATTGGACGAATTATTTAAATCTAAGGAAAAAAATAAAAGGGCGAAGGGGAATGAATGATAAAAAACTGCAAGGCGCAGGTTTGCGTGGTCAATCTGCTGGGGAGACGGCTCTTTGCACCGTTGGCAAATCTGGTTCAGGATTAACCTATAGGGGCTACGATATAAAGATTTTAGCGGAAAAAGCTGAATTTGAAGAAGTCGCATTTTTACTGATATACGGAAAATTACCCAACAGCACTGAATTACTCAATTATAAAACCAAACTTAGTAAACTAAGAGAAATGCCTCCAGCTTTGAGGCAAGCGTTGGAATTAATTCCAGCTGAATCACATCCTATGGATGTAATGCGGACAGGCTGTTCGGTCCTCGGTAACTTAGAAACGGAGGCAAATTTTTCTGAACAATATGAAAAAGCTGACCGACTTGTCGCTTTGCTACCGTCAATAATCACTTATTGGTATAGATACTCTCATGAGGGGATTAAAATCAAAACAAATCCAGAATGTAATTCAATAGCTGGCCATTTCCTCACTTGCCTACATGATAAGGAACCATCAGCTTTACACGAAAAGGTAATCAATGCGTCACTGATTTTGTACGCCGAACATGAATTTAATGCCTCAACCTTCACTGCAAGAGTTTGTGCCTCAACACTATCAGATATCCACTCATGTGTTACTGGTGCAATTGGCTCGTTAAGAGGCCCCCTACACGGCGGAGCCAATGAAGCAGCAATGGAGATGATTTCTGGTTGGAATACAGTTGAACAAGCTGAAGTGGAGCTACTGGAAAAATTATCAAACAAAGAAAAAATTATGGGCTTCGGGCATGCAATATACAGAGAATCTGATCCAAGAAACGATATCATCAAAGAATGGTCTAAAAAACTAAGTGAAGAGAGTACCAATAAAAGTTTGTTTGAGGTATCAGAAAGAGTAGATAAAATAATGTGGCGAGAAAAGAAACTATTTCCTAACGCTGACTTTTATCATGCATCAGCTTATCATTACATGGGTATCCCTACTAAGCTATTCACCCCTATATTCGTCTGTTCGAGGGTTACGGGATGGATTGCTCATGTGATTGAACAAAGAGCTAACAACAGAATTATTCGTCCTAGTGCAGATTATACAGGTCCTGAAACTCAAAATTGGACTGATATTGCTGATAGACATTAAAAATTATATATGGAATTATTGACATGAGTACAAACGTAGATATTAATGAACGTCCAAATCCTGACCATGAACTTATAAAAATCGCCGAGTATGTTTCAAATGACCTGCAAAGAAGTGAAATAGCATTTGAAACAGCTAGAAATTGTCTGATAGACACGCTCGGTTGTGGGTTTTTGGCTTTACGGTTTCCAGAGTGTAGTAAACATCTAGGGCCGATTATGGCAAATTCTTTTGTAATCAATGGCTCCAGAGTGCCAGGTACCTCATTTGAGCTAGATCCAGTAAAAGCAGCATGGGACATAGGCTGTATGATTCGTTGGCTCGATTTTAATGATACGTGGCTTGCAGCGGAATGGGGGCATCCCTCTGATAATCTAGGGGCAATATTAGCTGTCAGCGACTATGTTTGTAGAAATCCTGACTTGTTTGAGCACAAAAAACTTTACATAAAAGATCTTTTAGAGGCTATGATAAAGGCGCATGAAATTCAAGGTGTCCTAGCTATCAAAAATAGCTTCAATAAAGTGGGCCTTGACCATGTGTTGCTAGTTCGTGTTGCTTCAACAGCAGTCGCAACAAAATTACTAGGGGGCTCTACTGAGCAGATTATCGATGCAGTTTCCCAAGCGTGGGTCGATGGGTGTTCATTAAGAACGTATAGACATGCGCCGAATGCTGGCTCCAGGAAGTCCTGGGCTGCGGGTGATGCCACTTCAAGAGCAGTTAGGTTAGCCATGATTACATTGAAGGGGGAGATGGGTATCCCAACTGTACTCAGTGCTCCTAAATGGGGATATTATGACGTTCTTTTTAAAGGTAATCAGTTTGAGTTTGACCGAGATTATGGTAGCTACGTTATGGAAAATGTATTATTTAAAATTTCATATCCAGCTGAGTTTCACGCACAAACAGCTGTAGAAGCGGCTGTAACTCTTCATCAACAGGTAGTAAATAGGCTTGATGAAATCGAGAAAATCCACGTAAACACTCATGAATCTGCGATTAGAATAATTTCTAAAGAAGGGCCTCTGGCAAACCCTGCTGACAGGGATCATTGTTTGCAATATATGATCGCAGTGCCACTAATAACAGGGGGCCTAACCGCGGATCATTATGAAGACTCATTTCACCTGGGAAACCCTATGATCGATAAATTACGTTCTAAAATGGTGATTAATGAAGAGAAGCGCTATTCAATCGATTATCTTGACCCCAACAAAAGATCTATCGCTAATGCCATAAAAATTGAGTTTAAAGACGGAACCGCGACTAATCAAGTTGAGGTAGAATACCCTATTGGGCACAAGAATAGACGAGCAGAGGGTATTCCTGTTCTAGAAAAGAAATTTAAAAGTAACCTTGCTACAAGATTTCCTGCCGGAAAATGCGCTGAGATATTTGAAATTTGTTCTTCTCAAAAAAATTTGGAAGAAATGCTCGTCAGTGACTTTGTTAACTTATTGGTTACTTAATCTTGCTTGGTACTAAATTATCCAGCCTGGATTTTATAATTGAATTTCGATACTTCTTAATATTGCCTTTTTCTGCCATTAGGTAACCTAAAATAGAATCTGTTGTAATAGAGGGCCATACTCGTGAATCATCTAGTTCAAGAAACTTCAATCGATAATTTGATCGTTTAAAAGTAGAGGAATGTAGGGAAAAATTATGTTCACCATTGAACTCTTTCAGATCTCCAAGGCCTGTGATCGAGGCACCAATATTGGCTAGTAAGACCGGAAGTTGAGCCGTGATGGCCGATAAATTTTTCACGCAGGGTATATTTGTAATATCTCCTATCCCAAATATATTATCGTAATTTTTATGTTTCAAAGTAGTTTTATCCACTGCTAGGAACCCTTCTTTATCAGACAGTTGGCTTTGAGAGATCGCTTTTGGCGGTGCCATTTTTGGCGCAATATGAAGCAAATCATAATGTTCTGAATATTCCTTATCGTTAAAGGCATCGTAAAAAACAGCCTCTTTAGACTTAGGAAAGACTTTTAGCAATGTAGTGGATACTTTCTGCTCAATTTTTTCAGCGTTTAATATAGAAGATAAAGATTTTGAAATTTTTTTATTTGGGAACAAAAACTGATTGCCGTCAAGATAGCTAATTTCCAGATTATCTCGGATATTTTTCCTTTTGAAAAACTCATTAGCTGTTAACAATATTTCTTTGGAGGGGATAGTACCATTTGAAACTCCACCAGAAATGGTGAAAAGGATCTTTCCTTTCCGAGTTTCATTAAAGAACTTTTTGTTCCAATCAAGAGAAGAAAAATTGAATGCTGTCGTAATACAATCTCGACCGAGTTTACCATGAATACCTTCTATTAATTCCCATTTCGGCTTCAATCCGACACCAACTACTAAAATATCATAGTCCACTCGAGTGCCATTAATTGTCAATAAATAGTTTTGTTCGGGATAAA
The DNA here is from genome assembly GCA_036158955.1 of Pseudomonadota bacterium. GTDB lineage: Bacteria > Pseudomonadota > Gammaproteobacteria > TMED69. Next base: position 11,111 of record JAYYFI010000004.1, on the reverse strand, counting down.
ACTGAGCAGCGGGCTCATTTAACCAGTTTACTGAATCAGAAGGAATAAGATCGGCGATATGGATAGGTTTGAAGCTGTTGGAATCACCCGAAATAGAGCTTTTTAACCAGCTGTTACGATAATAATGCCATTCAGCTGGTTCTACCAACGTTAGCTCGAGATTATTCCGTATTTTCCAACGGTTTATATTGGAGATGACAGTAGTCCCACCGAAACCAGCACCGACAATTACTATCTTTAACTTGCTACCCATTATTTATTAGGTGTCACATAATTGCGCATAATATATATTATGTTAAATATTAAAGAAACGCTTCATAATGAGGAACGGATACCCATTAAACGATATATGACTCTAATGCCTCCTCAAACGCACTTTCAAATCGCTCATTTTCTAAATCGTGTAAGGCCGGGGCTTTATAATTGTTATTAAGAGAAACCGCTTCTAGAGATGGATGCTCCCCCTTATATATAAGACCTAATGGAAGCCTGCCTTCATTTCGTAATTCAGACATACGACTGAAAGCACTGGATTTGTTGGTGCAATCATAATTTTCCTCAGAATCAATGTCATACACTCGGGTACGCCAATCTCTATAACTATCGTTATAAGTCACACACGGTGAGAGCACCTCTACATACCCCATTCCGTGTCCTTGCCGGCTATGTTCCAACGCACCTGTTACCAATCTTTGTAATTGGGCCGGTTGTCCTGCATAGGCTCGGGCTAAATATGTGCTGCCAGGAATACTTAGTCCAAACATGATCGGATCTAAATCTTCCTCAAGATTCTGAGCAACGCCTTTGGAAGAAGAATTCTTCCAACCCTCGGGAGCAGTTGGCGAAGCCTGTCCCTTTGTTAGTCCATAAGTACCGTTATTCATAACGATGTAGGCTACCCCTGGATTTCTTTTGAAAGCGTGTAATAAGTGCCCTCCACCAATAGCATAACCGTCTCCATCCCCACCCACTCCAACAACCGTCAAATCTGGATTTGCTAATTTTGCACCAGTACATGTAGGTAGCACTCTCCCGTGAAGAGTATGGTATCCATAACAGGATAAATTGTTTTGAAGAGTCCCTGAGCAACCTATACCAGCCACTACAAAGCGTTCGTGCTCTGGAACGTCCAATTCTTCAAAACCGCCAATTAGAGCGTGAAGGACCCCAAAATCCCCGCAGCCGGCACACCAAATAGGGCGTGATGGAGTGAAAGTTTTTGTCATGCTACATTAACCTCTGTTATTCCTAAATAATTTAACACCTCTTTTACAACGTCCTTAGAATTCATAGGAACTCCATCAAACCTCAGAATATTTTTGATTTTTTTCGCATTTCCGCCGTTTGATATAATTATATTGGCTAACTGGGCACCAGCATTATACTCTAAAACAAAAACAACCTTACATCGGTTAGTAAAAGCAGCTGTTTCCTCTAGCATGGGATGAATAGTTCTCAGTTGATGATATTGCGTGTAAATGTCTGACTCAGCCAATATATCCATGGCCTCAAGAATTACCCCATAAGTCATCCCCACTCCAATAAAGCCAATCTCAGCTGTTTCGACACCATAAGAAACCGCTTTAGGTAACTCAGGTCTTAGCGTTTCAAGCTTTTTAGCCCTTTTTTCGACTTGTTTTATTCGATTGACGGGGTCAACTGAAACCAAACCGAATTCATCATGTTCATTTCCTGTAACTAATGACATCCCACCGGGTGTTCCCGGAGGAGAAAACGGAGATACACCGTCATCTGTGAATTCATATCTCTTATAAACTTCCATTTTCGCAAGCGTATCTCGGGTCATCCTTTTTCCTCTGTCTATTTTTACATCATCTAAAGAAAGAGGTGGAACAGTGGCCGTATTTTGAGAAAGTCCTTGGTCTAAGGCTATAAAAACGGGTAATTGATATTTTTCACAAATGTTAGTTGCAAGAGCGGCAATATGAAAACAGTCCTCTGGATGACCCGGTGCTAAAACCACTCGTGGAAAGTCGCCAGCACCACCGTATACCATTAAATTAAAGTCGCTCTGCTCAGGTTTTGTAGGCATTCCTGTGCTTGGGCCACTACGTTGCGCGTCAACTATAACGACAGGAATTTCTCCCATCCCTAGCTGTCCGATTCCTTCTTGCATAAGAGCTATTCCCGGACCACAGGTGGCGGTCATCGTTCTTGTTCCTGTTAGCGCACTTCCGATTGCCATGTTTATAGCAGATATCTCATCTTCAGTTTGTTTTACCAGCCCCCCGAATTTTGGCAACCATTGTACGCACCATTCCATTACTTCTGTTGAAGGGGTAATAGGATAACCAGCAAAAAATTTCCCACCAGCCGCCGCAAATCCAAGGGCTGTGGCCTCGTTTCCCGTGATTAGCATTTGTCTTTCATCTTTATTTACCCCGAGGTCTCCAACCTTATATAGTCCTGATTCTTTAAACAGTTCGACTGCTTCAGCCAACTCAAATCCTATTTCAAGCGCCTGCAGATTAGATTCGAGCATCTGCTTACCTCGTTTCCCAAATTGCTTTTTAAAAGCGATCTTTAAGGCCTCATCATCTAAGCCGATTACCCTTCCAATAACGGCGAAAGATATACTATTCTTGTATATGTCTCGTCTGAAATTTTTGACCGCGTGTCTACTCAAAGGAACACCAATCATCCTTAATTCGGGTGGTAAATTTTTAACATTATCTAATTTGCCAACGGAGCTATCATAAATCACAATACTTTTTTCGTTTAACCTGAAAGCGTATTTACTTACAGCTAATTGATCGAAAGCTACTAACAAATCTATTTGGCTTCCTATACAAAGACGATCTCCGTTAAATGCGCGAAGGTTAGCCGCAGTGATTCCACCTTTAATCCGAGATAAAACGTCTCTTTCTGTGTAGACTTTCAACCCGTAGGTTCTCAAAATATCAGCCAGAATATTTACTACGGTTAGTGAACCGTCTCCTCCTTGACCAGATACAATTACATTCAAATCTTCTAGCTGTGTTTTAGTTTCATTCATTTTTTTGTACCGTTCGTCTTTTCGGCGGTCAGTTTTTTCTTTTTTGGTGGCGGCGGCGGTAGCGGCCTCCAAGATTTAGCGTCGTTACCTTGCTCCCAACCTCGATAGTAATTTTTAGGGTCTAAATTACCAATTTCTTCTCGTTCTGTTAAATTTGGCATTAGCGCAGGCAAAGGTCTATTTCTTTTATAGATAGAAAGTCGTTCGACTAATTCCTTACCTTTTGGGGCTTCATCCCAAGGTTTGGTCTCTACCCAGCCGTCTTCCACCAGTGCAGTCCAGGCTTTGTGCCCTGCTTCAGTCCTGATGACCGTGTATGTCCACTTATCCATTCCAATTCCACCAAAACCTATATCAGCATTATCCGCTGAGTAATCCATACAATAAAGGCAAGCAGGTCTTGCAAGTTTTCCCATTGCCTTTAAAGATGCCACCTCCTCTCTGCCGTCACGTAGTTTTACCTCGATTCTTCCTTTGATATTAATATTTGTTATATCACTTTTCTTAACCTCGAGTTTGTCTGCTAGCCAGTCTATACTTTCTTCAGTAAACGCCTCTGAACAAAATAACCCGATGACTAGGCTAACGTTATTTCGATACCATTTTGCGACGTCTAGAGATATAGCAGAATGTTGCATTTGCCTCACTCCATTTACCTGACAAGGAACTCCCACAACTGCTAGCGGTGATATATTTTTTTTCATAGCCTCGACAAGTGCCAGAGTATTTGGTTGATAAGTGTAGCGCGATCTTTGACCTTTAATAATTTCGTCGGGCGTCGTTTGGAGCATAGAAGAACCCATTTGAGGATTATCTGCTATTTCCTCTCCCGCAACTACGCCCTCGAGTGTACCGTTTTGCATGCCATGTAATAATAAAGCCGTACAAACACCCCCATCCTGCCCAGCTTCTAGGATAGCTTTGTCCGTGGCTCGCGCATAACATCCGTAGCCATAAGGACCGAATCCAGAGTCTAGTTTTGGCTCTAATAATCCTATTTGCTCTCCTAAATCATTGTCAGTTGGTCTTAAAACAGGACATACATCGACGCAAAGTTCACAGTAAACACAAGCTGTATGCCTTGTATCAACTGGCTTTTCGTCAACAAAATCAAAAACGTCAACGGGGCATATCGTGACACAAGCCGCGCATCCAACACATTTATCTTGGTTTATGACCTCATCGTTAAGCATATCGACTGCTTTGAATCCGCCCCTATTATACTCGGAGCGCCATGAGTAGGCCCACTCATTAGGGTCAGCCCCCTCATCAATTAGCTTTTTATATCTATTCTTTACTTCTTGTGTTAGGTCATCAGGGTTCAATTTTTTTTCCTAAATACTTAAAGTAGCCAAAAATTTATTGAATAGCTACTATTTTTATAGCTACTATTTTATAGTTGCATTTCTCTAATGTTTAATGCGAGATTAAGATAATATTATAATAAAAAAATCAACGGATACAATTACTAAAAATAACTTATTTCCTCTCAATCTTGCGCTTTCAAAAATGACAATATCGCTAACAAGCCAACGTTTTTCATGAAAAGAAAATTCACTAGAAGTTTTCGAAATAATTTGATCATCTCTCCCAATCGAGCATCGTTTGAAATTTTAAAAAAATATATATATAAAACAACATTTTATAATATATTTTTAATACAGAATACAACTAAAAGTATTTGGTAAGAACTAGTTGTAAATAACTGTCATCAGTCAATCCAGTAAGAGGATTATCGGATTCAATATGTGAGAATACTCGTCCTTCTATATAGAGCTTCCAATCTCTTGGCAATCTCCTGCTTCCTTCTAAAAATGGCACAATGCTACCATCATTCAAGTTATTCAAAACACCAAAAAGAAATTGCCCGTCACTTGCCTCGTTAGTCAGCACGCGTAACCCTAAAAATAAATCGTTTGAAAATTGTAAGTCCCTATTTTCATTTCTGCTATTCCAGTGGTACTCAACCAGAAAGCCCAAATCAGTCTTCAAATTTAACACGCTGTATAGAGTATGCTCAAAACCTAAACCGAAAGCACTGTAGTCTTCTCTACTGGATTCCCTATATAAACTTTCAAGCTTAAAGAGAGTGCTTGACAAGGTTAATTGTAGGTCAATCGCTATTTGCTTTATCGTGGGATATAAAGGCGTTAGGAGCGTCCCTTGATCGGTTATTTCTGTTATTACCTCTGGACTTCTTGCCAAACCGTCGAAATAGTAAGCGCCAATGTCAAATAAATCACCGCTATTTTCGTACCTCACGATAAAATCAAAATCGTCTTTTTTTGTATCAAAAGTTCCATTTTTTAAAATATTTTCAATGTTTGTATGAGGTCTCCCCTCTTGACTAACAAATCGTCTTTTTCGATTAAGTGTTAATAGAAATAAGTCTATTGACCCCCAATCATTGATAGAAGTTAAATTGAGCATTGGTTGACCAAATTTTTCTTCAAGGTCAAAGTTTTCAGCGCTATTTGTCTGATTTACTATATCCACTAAATGATTACTTTCGAGAACCCCCCAGAAAAGTTGTTTGCTACCAAGTTTCAGCTCCCAATTTGATTTATTAAGACTTAGGTAAAATTCATTCAGATCCAAAATACTTCTAGACGCATCTCTCTGATCGAGTCGTGCAAAAGGTGCTATTAACAAAGATAAGTCATGATTCTCAATCTCTAAAAATAGTTCAAAACTTAAAGCCACAGATTGATTTGTTTGGTTTGCAAATCTTTTTCTATCTTTCTTCGGGAAATACCTATGTTCGTATTCAACGTAACCTTTTAAATCATAATTTAACAGAGAATTTGTTCCTTCCCCTTGACTCGTTAATCCCGCACAAGGATAGATACTCAAAAAGAATATTGAAGAAGTTATTCTCAACAAAAAATTTACTATTTTTGTAGAGTCTGTCATCTTTAATTTACTTTAAGGATAAATCTTCTGGATAATCAACATCATGTAAAATTCCAGCATCTTGTGTTGAAAAGATAAGTTGCTTAAATTCATTTTTTTTAAAGTAGTCCTTAATCAAGACCTTTTCTTTAGAATCAAGAAAGTGATTTATGACATCCGAGGATATGGCAACAGGATGTCCTCGTTGGCCGTCAAAACTGGGTGCTATTAAATCAAAACGCTTCAAACTTAAAGTGCTAAGTAGACTTTCATAGGTGGCTGTTGAAATAAATGGCATGTCAGCTAACCCTATTATACAGTAATCATAATTTTGGACTGCAGAAAGACCCATTTTTAGGCTATCACTAAATTGTGGCAATTTTTTTGAGATTATCAAATTATTAAAATCGCAAAAGATTTTTTGTCTTTTTTCATTATTTCTCGGCACTACGATTTTTAACTCATCAACAAAAGGTTGTAACTTTTTTGCTGAGACTACACCAAGATAACTACCGTCCCCTAATTTTTGTTGCAATTTGTCGGAACCGAACCGGTTTGAAGCGCCAGCGGCTAAAATGATACCTGCGATTTTAATTATCAAGCTGCTTTCTCTCTATTCTATTTGTTGAGACCGATACCCCATTTTTGACAATGGTAATTTCTGCCATAACAGAGAGCGCTATTTCGTTAACTTTTTTTGTTGCAAAATCAATTCCAATCGGAGCTTTAATTTTGTTGACTTCGTGTTCCGTAAAATCAAAATGCTCTATCAACCTTTTTCGTCTTGCGTTTGCCGTGCGAATAGAGCCTAAGGCTCCAATATAGAACGCCTTGGTTTTTAAAGCTTCAATCATCGCGAGATCATCTATTTTAGGATCATGTGTAAGTGCAACTATCGCTGTTTTGCTATCGCAATTTTGTTTTATTATAAAATCGTCTGGCATCATTCGATGAATCAAAATGTTAGAACCTATCCACGACTCAGTGAATTCTTTTCTCGGATCACATATTGATACGTTATAGCCCATTAAAGAGCTAATTTTAAACACGCTCAGAGAAAGATCTCCTGAGCCAATGATCAATAGCCTCCACGGTGGAGGATAATTAATGACAATTTTTTCTTTTAGATTATCTCGGTTAATATTTACCTCTTTTAATTCGCAATTGTTTGGGTTTTCCTTATCTATAAGCCTAAAAATATTTTTAAACGATTTGAGCCTACTTAAGAGTTCATACCATTCATTACTGTCAGTAATGGGTTCAACTAAAAGGTCAACCTGCCCACCACAAGGGAGGCTTCTATGCTCCTCGGAGGAGAAGCTCAATAATGAAGATATTTTTGGGAAATTATTCACTATCTTAGTCAACAATTCGTCTTCTATACAACCGCCAGACACCGAACCTATTGACAGACCGTCACTGTTAATTGACATCATCGCTCCAACTGGTCGAGGAGAAGACCCCCATGTTTTTATTACTGATACTATACAGACCCTCCTACCCTTTTCGTGCCATTCAAGCGCTTTTGATAAGACATTTATTTCGCTTCTTTCTAATTTTATGTCACTCATGTTTAACTTAAAAACTATTAAATTATCAACTTTTTTTTGATTTTAAATTTTTTAATATTATTTCGAAGGAGTCGGATGAATTGATAGCATCATTTAATTTCTTCCAAGTTTCAATAAGGCTTATTTCATCGAGAAAAATATCATATATCATCCATGAATCATTTGAGCGTCTCAATCTCACACTGATAGGCTTACGCGATTTTCCTATATTAATCAAAGTATCTACAACTGCACGATCTTTTGAATTGTGTTGGTTTAAATAAATAACGTTATCAGAACTAAAATCGAAATCGTACTTATTTGCTTCAATAATAATGTATTGAGCCAAATAACCGAGGATACGCTCTTTTTCGAGTTCTGATGCATTTATCCAAACTTTTTCCCATTTGTTTTGATTAGTGCTCCTCAAATCAAAAAAAGGAGTTAAAAGATCCCGAAGATTACGCCATTCAGTTTGTGGGAGGTTTTGAGAAAAAAAATTTTTTAACTCGACTTGAAGTGCCACTGTTCTATCTATAGCTTTTAGTTCATTGCTGTTTGCTATATTGATTCCTAGAATAACCATCGCTATGAGACCGATGGTGATTTTGCATTTAAAATAATCCATCATTTTAATGAGATTATTGTTTAACAACTTCAATAACGATCTCCGCTCCATTTATTACGTGATTATCACCCGCTAACTCATCAGTGATAAAAAAATTAATATCATTTGCTAAAGTTTCATTCTTAATTAACTTATTAAAAGTAACAATTGTCTCTTTAAGAAAAGAGTCGGACATAATATTTATTGAAATTCTATCGGTAAGATTTAGATTTTTATTTTTACGAATTGATTGAACTCGGTTAATAAATTCTCTAGCTGCACCCTCTTTAATTAGTTCATCATCTAGCCTTGTGTCAACCGCAACTGTCAATGTCCCCTCTTGGGCAACCGATAGGCCTTCAATCGAGCTCGATATAATGATTATTTCGGATTGATTTATTGCTATATTATCTCTCCCTATTTTAAGGTTAATTACTCCATCATTAAGTAGATCGTTTATCTCTTTTTCTTCCAGTTGGCCTATCTTGTTAGCTATATCCTTCATCTTGGAACCATATTTGGGTCCAAGTAATTTAAAATCAGCTTTTGCTCTCTTCTTTACTAATCCACTTGTATTTGACTCAAGCTGGAGGGTTTTAATATTAACTTCCTTGAGAATGATTGGTTCGATGGTCTCGAAAATACGCTTATTAACTTTATCATCGATAACCACGGTCACGTTTTTTAAGGGTTGACGAACATTAAGCTTTTCTCGATTACGTATTAATAGGATCAGTTGGACAATATCTCTAGCGTATTGGATTCGCGACTCTAAGTCTTCGTTAATTTGGTCATATTCTATTTGAGGGTAGTCTTGCAAATGAACTGACTCATTAACTTTAGACTTCAATAGCCTAAACAACCAATCGGAAAAATATGGAGCAAATGATGACATCATTATAGAGAGATTAATCAAAGCATCCCTGGTTACAATATAAGCTGCTAATTTATTGTTCGTTGATCCCTCTGTGCTATCCGTTACTTTTTTACCAGCCCAAAATCTATCTCTTGATCGTCTTATATACCAATTAGAAAGTTCGTCTATGAATATTTCTATAGACCGAGCGGCCGTTGTGCAATCATAATTTGTGAGCTTTTCATTAACTTCATTCAAAGTGCTATTCATTCGGCTAATCAACCACTGATCGAGCTCTGTGAAATGAACATCTTTTTCATAAAAATCTTGGACCTTAAAACCGTCTATATTTGCATACGCAGCAAAAAAGCGATAAACGTTTTCAAGAGTGCCAAAGACTTTATTTCTTGTTTCTTTCAAGCCTTCATATGAAAATTTCATATCGTCCCAAGGGGATGAATTTGAAATTAAATACCAGCGCACTACATCAACACCGTATTCGTTTAATACTGATAAAGGTTCAATTGTATTGCCTTTAGATTTTGACATTTTTTCGCCATTTTTATCCAGCACTAAACCGTTTACAACTACATTTTTATATATCGGCTTTCCTGTCAAGAGGACGGATATGGCGTGCAGGGTATAGAACCACCCTCGTGTTTGATCAATCCCTTCGCAAATAAAGTCGGCTGGTATTTTTGTGCTAAGTGATTTTTCATTCTCGAAAGGATAATGCCATTGTGCAAAAGGCATTGCACCAGAATCAAACCAAACGTCTAGGACATCAGGGACACGCTTAAGTTTTTCTCCACTATCTGTTTCTAAAATAATGTTGTCGACATAAGGACGATGGAGCTCAATGTCTTGCATGCTTGAAAGTTTTGCTTTTTCTTTCAATTCGGCGAATGATCCAATTACATCATAAGTATCAGATTCTTTTTTAACAGATTCCCATATTGGCAAAGGAGTTCCCCAATATCTCTTTCTAGATAATGCCCAGTCAACATTATTTTCGAGCCATCTTCCAAACCTACCGTCTCTTACATTTTTAGGATGCCAATTAATTTTTTTATTTGCATCAACTAATTGATCTTTAATGGAACTAGTCCTGATAAACCAACTATCAACGGGGTAACTTAGTAGATGCGTTCCCTTTCTCCAATCAAAAGGATAATTATGTTGGTGAGGAACCTTTTTATAGAGTAAGCCACGTATTTTAAGGTCTTTTATAATCGGTAAATCTGCGTCTTTAAACCATTGGTTACGAATAAACTCGGGCGACTTATCGTTAAAGTAACCCTCCTGATTAACTGGGATAACCGTGGTTAAATCATGCGATTTTCCAACCTCGTTATCTTCCGCGCCAAAGGCTGGTGCGATATGAACTGCACCGCTTCCATCTTCAGCTGTCACATAATCAGCAAGGTAAGTCTTAAAACATGATTTACTGTAGTCTGTTCCTGCTATCTTATAGATTGGTTCATAAGAAAGATTATTAAGTTGGCTTCCTTTGAGACTCTTAATGATTTTTGGTTCACTAAAAATAGAATTTACTCTTGAGGCAGCAACAAATATTTTTTTGTCGCCTTCATGTACTAATGCGTAATCAATTTGTGGATTAATAGCAATCGCTACGTTGCTGGGTAGCGTCCAAGGGGTAGTAGTCCAGATTAATAAATATGTATCATGTATATCAGATAACTTAACCAGAACATATACACTTGGATCGGTGATTTCTTTATACCCCAGTGATACTTCATGAGAAGATAGTACTGTACCACTTCCTGGACTGTACCATTGTATTTTATGACCTTTATAAAGAAGTTCTCTTTTATGTAGTTCTTTAACCAGCCACCACACGGACTCTATATAATTATTGTCGAAAGTTATATAAGGGTTTTCTAAATCTACCCAGTAACCCATTTTTTTTGTGAGATAATCCCAATCTTTTTTATACTTCAGAACACTTGTTTTACATTCTTTATTAAATCTTTCAATTCCATACTTTTCAATTTCAGTTTTATTTTTAATGCCTAATTTCTTTTCAATTTCGATCTCTACTGGTAAGCCATGGGTGTCCCATCCTCCTTTTCTTTCGACGTAGAAACCTTTTAGCGTTCTAAATCTACAAAAAACATCTTTTATTGTTCTCCCAAGAACATGATGAATTCCTGGTTTTCCGTTAGCTGT
>JAYYFI010000003.1:0-44616 GCA_036158955.1 Pseudomonadota bacterium | reverse complement strand
GAGTTTCCGTATAAAATGATTATCACAGTAGGCATGTGTATCCAGCACTAATCTCTCTTGCATTAATTGAAGCTGATGCATTAAGAACATAACAAGTAGGCTGATTATTAAGGCTACAAATGTTGAATTGAACGCAACACCAAGACTTAAAGTTACCCCTAGAATATCTCCTTGCACTGCCTCGTGCGCTTGCCCTAGAGCAAGGCTAATGCCTCTAACGGTACCAATAAAACCTATTGAAGGAATAGCCCATGTAATATATCTCACCATCGAAAGTTCTGCATTTAACCGTTCAGCCTCATTTTCGCAACATTCATTAATTGCCTGCGACGCCTCCTGAATATTTCCAGTCGAGGAATATCTATGTAGACTGCTTAATAGTGCTCTTGGTAAAAGATAATCTAGTGTTTCTTTGGGGGCGGCTTGAATTCTACGAATGAATTTATTTGTGTCTTCTTTAATTATATTGGTTTCATCGGGAGTATCGATTAGTTTATATTTTAATATTGCTCTTTGCTTATTAGCTTCTTTAGCTTTGAAACTTATAATGGCTATTGACCAAAACATGAGTATAAAACATGTTTCCTGCTCAAAATCTTTGATAGTTATGTAAAATGATGTCTCTTGCGATTCATAAAGACCTTGCTCTTGAGTTTCACGTTGTTTTTCTAGAATTGAATTTGCTTCCGGCCTAACAATTGTCATATAGAACAGATGGACTATAATTATTGAAATGAGTAATGATATAACTTGGTAATAAAATTCTGATGTAGTGTTGTCTTTCATATTTAATTTTATATGTCTTTTGGTAGTGATACTGGGACGTCTTCTGACAATTCATCCGTGGATTTGAATGTGTTATCAGGTATTGGTTTTAACTCAGTCTCAGGCTTTATTTTTTCAGATTTTATTTTATCCTCTTCCTGTATTTCTAAAGCCATCATTTCGGATTTGCTGGCGATTAACGAGATTAGTATAAAGTATAATAATTTACTGTGCATACCTTGCCACTCTAAATCCTAAATCAACTTTACCCCAAGTTCCACTATCCCTGTAAGGAATACCTAAAGTGACTGCTGAACTACTCATCCAACTACCTCCTTTTATAACGTGATTTTCTCCCGAAACCGGTCCAAGGTTGGAATAGGTATAGTTTTCACCGAATTTTTCAATATAAAAATCGTGAACCCATTCTGATACATTCCCATAAAGATCGAATATTTGATTAGAATTTGGATTAAAACTTTTAATGGGTGCTGACACCTCATATCCATCGCTATAGGAATTATTTATGTCTTTTGAAGAGCTATTTATTTGCTTGTCGGAGAAATTACCCGTTGAGTTTGGGGGTGGAAAAGTACTACCCCAAGCAAACCTTGTTATCCCGTTTTGAGCTACTGCTTCCCATTCAGCTTCCGTCGGGAGTCGATACCCCGTTGAGCTTGGATATACGCCTGTTACTATCCCATATTTTATGATGTAAAATGGCTCAAACCCCTCTTCTCTACTCAACCAATTACAAAATTTTGCCGCGTCTGACCAGTGTACATTGACAACCGGTTGCTCTTTTTGATCCAAGGAAATCGAATTAAATTCTCCTGATGAATGCATCGCAAGAAAATTTTTATACTCAGCATTGGTAACCTCACTTTCAGATATGTAGAAAGGACGTTCGATAGCAATTTTTCGAGTGAACTCATTAGTTTGTCTATTTTGGTCGTTTAAACGTGAACCTACCGTGACTTCTTTAATATCGAATAGCCGCATCTTATTTGCCATTGAGTTTTTTGAATTCTTTGTGTCGGTTTTATTTTCTTGGGCAATTGATTCTTCTATTGTTTTAAGCCTTACCTGAATAACTTTTTCGAAGCCAACTCTTGGGGAGATAGCTGTTTCATAAGTTGCATAGCCGGGTGCTTGAATGGTAATTAAATGCTGCCTTGTTTGCAAAAGAAGTGACTGGGTAGCACCGCCCACATACTTTTCATCAACAAAAAGTTGGGCGCTTTCTGGAAAAGTTTTAAAAGTTAGTCGTGCTTTTTCGCTTTCTAGGACTATATCAAGATTATCAACCACCCCAGATTTGACTTTCACTTTCTGAGTTACGGGTTTAAATCCCTCTTTTATAATCTGTATTTGATTGGTGGCATCGGGTGGCATTGGTACTTTAATTGGCGAATTACCAATAAACTTTCCATTAACGAGAATCTTTGCTTTTGCCGGCTTAGTGGATAATTGCAAAAAACCGTCTTCTTTTTCCATAATAATATTTTTCAGATTAATCGCAGTGCCTGCTTTTACCTGTATCGTTCTCGACCAATTTTTATAGCCTGATTTTTTCAACCTAATCGTTCTGCGCCCTTGCATTATTTCAAAACTAAAAGGTGTTTCACCGACTGAGTTGTCATCAATCATTATTTGCGCATTTTCAGGCGATGAATCAATGTTTATATTTGCCCAGGCTGGTTCAAGTTTAAGAAAAAGTTGCTGTGTTTTACCCATGCCATACACATCGACGTTCATCGTTTTTGGAAGATATCTTTTTGCCGAAAATTCAATAACTCTTTTTCCTGCAGGAACTTTAAGAATAAATTTATTGGTGCTGCCATATTTATTTCCGTCAATTAACACATCCACTTTATCGACGGGTTCTATATTTAATTCAATTTTTCCAGGAAGCTTTGTTAAATTAAGGACATGCTCTTGATATTTAGTTTTTGAGACTAATAATTTACTTTTTAGGTCATAATAACCATCAGCGGATATCTTTATTCTGTGTGAACCAGGTAGGAGTAAAAAATATTTGGAAAGTTTGATAGGAAAAAATGATTCAATCTCAACATTTGAGTTTGCCACATTGGTTTCAACGTAAACGAATCTTACCGCTAAAATATATATTAGTAGTAACACTAGACTAGTAAGCAGCATAAGCGACCATTTATTCTTTAAAATAGGTTGATTTTCTTCAACTATCCGGTCAATTACCACCGGATAAAATTTTCTTGGTTTGATAAAGCCTCGATTAGGTTTAGGCATATCTATCCTTCATATCCGTTGTTTCTGCTCACAAATAATATACACCCGAATATCTTTTTTGTCAGTTGAGATGATAAAATTTTTGGATACATCGTAAAAGCCTGTTCGTGTTCCTACGATTAGATATTTGCCTGGGTCTAGCATGATTTTCTCAGACTTAAAACTACCTAAATCAAGATTGTTTTCTAATTGTATATAAGTCTTCCCATCTGAAATAATAAGAACCGGAACTTTTCTTTTCATTTCATCAAGAATATTATTTAGTTTGTCTATCTGGGAAGCTACAGCTGGTTCATCTTTGTAGGTTAATGCTAATTTTAAAATATTTTTTGTATGCTCAAACGTACTATACTTCAAAGGCTGCTCTTCATTATTTAAGATATCGACGACTTGTTGATTTAGCTTATCTCTCTTAATTGAATAAGTTAGTCCCTTTTTTGCTTCTATTAAGCTATTGTCAAGCTTTAGTGCTTTGTTGTAATCTTTTATAGCATTGGGCCAATCATTTTCTTCTGATGCCACTCTTGCTCTTGTTATATATTTATTAATAAGATAGTCTGTTTTCGCTCTTAGGGTTTCCGATAGCGCGTCTTTTATTTCTTTTCTGTTCGGAAAAACCTTATGTGCTTCTTGAAAAGACTCTCCAGCTTCTTTGAATTTTTTACGTTGTAGAAGTGTTTGCCCCTTATTATAAAATTGTATATATTTTATTTCTTTTTCATTAAGCTTGATTCTATTTATTGCGTATTGGGCTTTGGTTGCGCTGGGGTCTAGTTGAATAATTTTGTAATAAGTATCCAAAGCATCAGAATTTTGACCAAGAGTTTCAAATTCGTCCGCTTGAATGAATAATGACTGCACCTCATTAAAATTTGTTGCTGTTTTCATGCCTATTACTGCTCTCTCATTTTGGGGCTGTATTTTTAGCGCATAACTGAATGATTTTATTGCCTCTAGAGGTCTATCTTTTTCAAGCAAAAGATAACCGTTCTGAATCTTTGTCTCTAGGACTTTTGGCACCAATGAATTTATATTATTGGATTGGTGGATAATCTCTTTGAACAATTCGTTAGCTTCAAAGTAGCGTCTAAGTCGGTGCATTGACTCACCATTTTTGAACAAACTGTGTAATTCCTGATGTTTGATAGGATCCCAATCCTTTAAATTAAAACTTTCTAATTCTTTTAAAGCGGTTTTAGCTGTTTTTAAAAAATGTTGCGAATTCTCTCGTTGAGTCTTAACGATCTTTTCTTTATGATTTTTTTGAACTTGAATGTCGGTACTTTTCGATTCGCTAGCATTTTTTTTTCCTTTACCCTCATAATCTATATTAGAGAAAAAAATAATTGCAGCGAATAAAGTTAGTCCTACGGCTGTAATTATTTTTAATTTGTTATTTCCGGTCGGTGATTCCAGAATGCTAAATTCTTGACCCAATTCAGATTGTAATTTCTTATTCATCGGGCAATTTGTAATTAGCAACTAGCATTATCTTGTTATAATAGTGCTACAGGTTCGATTTATAGCGCTCATATTCATACCAAAGTTTTTTTCTTAAATTAGGATCGGTCTCTTTAGTGGCAGCATCTTTAAGCTGTTTTGCTATTATATCATCTTCTTTTTTTGGTTCCGTTTCTTCTTGAGTTGGTTGAAAACCCTGAGAGTAAGCGCTTTTTTTTCCATATTTTGAAGAATTTATTTCTTTATTATGATAATAATTATCGCTTTGATTGGCCTGCAAACTCGAGCCTATATTCTCAGTCTCTGGTTTTGTTTCTAAACGTTTGCTTTCTTCTGCGGTTTTAATAGACGTTGAACCTTGTCTTTCTTGCGATGACAGAGGCGATTTCGATCGTGCCGTGATTTTTTTTTGGATTGACAACGAATTTTGATTTTGACTAGATTTATTATTTTGGTTCTGTTTTTGCCCATCAATATCAAAAGCTGTTTCAAAAGACTTGCTGTTATTAGTGGTTAATTGTTTCTGTTTTGCTCTGTCGGAATTAATGTCTTTTTTTCTGTCTTTAGGACTAACCTCTTTTACAAAAATTTCAACCTCAGCAATATCTTTCTGAGCGGGTCTGTTTAATTCTGGAGCACGCTGCAGGGAAACATCCTTTTTTTGTAATGTCTTTTGTGGAATACAAGATTGGATTAGTAATACTAGTAGTAAGTATGTAGAAACCTTCATTTGTTTGTCCATGCTGTGTAATTTTGTTCCTATTATATTATCCCAGTTTAGATTAATTGTTTACACCAGTCGTTCCAAATTTTTTCAGAAAATTGATTTTGTTGGTATATTAGCTCTGGGCTTTGATGGATCAATTCTTCTTTAGTCTGCCTAAGAGGGCTAGGGGTATATTTAAGTTTATTGCTTACTTCGAGTAGTTGTTTCGCGGATATACAATTTGTGTAGTTGAGAATAGAGAGAGACCGATATTTGATAACAATTGGAAAATTTTGATTTAGTATTCTTAGGAAATAAGTATGGGAATCAACTTCGGATGAAAAAAATCTATTTCCTAAAATCAATATTTTTTGTGGGAATTGTAGTGTGATTTTGCTAAGCATCGGATTTGCTGTTGTAAACACCCGTTTCCAGCCATATAGTCTTTCGCCGTAGTCTACCTTGATTTTTAAAGCTTTAAAGCACAAATAGGAAACGTCTCCTAGACCTAATATCGGTTTTTCTTGTTGAAAAAAAAATTTAATGTGTTCTTCGCTCTTCTGTTGTATTGATGGATCTTTTGGTTGATCTATTAGGATCAAAGCACTTGCTTCGTTTAAACTGTCAAAATTCCCAAGATTAGTTTTTTTTGTCAATAAAAGACGGCTTGAAACAATATTTTTTGAGGCAATGAAATTTAGGAACGGCTCGATATAGCTCTCTTTATCGTGTTGCAGGATGAAAATTGATTTAACTTTGGTTTTGTTGACTGGTTTTCTCAATTAGGAACTTGCCCTCGCTTTCTGCGATTATTTTTTTTGTTTCTGAGTTGATCATATGTCCTTTTAGTAAAAGAAGGTTGCCTCTTCTATTCTCAAGATAACAGGATATCAAGGCAGTTTCTCCAACCTTAAGGTGTTGCTTAAATCTTATCTCTGATCTTGCTGTATAGCCAACCATTCCTTGTAAGTAAAACCAATTTGCCATAGCGTCATCAAGTACAGTGAATAATATTCCGCCGTGGACTATGTCGTAAAAACCCACATGGTTCTCTGTTGGGGTAAATGAGCTGACACAGTTTCCTTCTTTCAATTCAAATTTTAGTTTCAGGCCAATGGGGTTGTTAGTACCACAGACAAAACAGTTATCTGCCGCTACTAGTGATTTATTTTTCATGAAACATGTCTTGATAATCTGGTTCAAATCCTAATTCAATGGGGACATCGTAACCTGGCACGTAAAGTTTGT
Organism: Pseudomonadota bacterium; assembly: GCA_036158955.1. Classification (GTDB taxonomy): domain Bacteria; phylum Pseudomonadota; class Gammaproteobacteria; genus TMED69. The sequence goes on along the minus strand of JAYYFI010000003.1, from coordinate 38,165 downwards.
CGGCTTTTACCTTAAGGTTTTCTTCTTCAATTGTTTGTTTGCCAAATTTGTAGATTGGTGTAAGCCCATTTTCAAAGCATTCGCAATCATAGTTCATTGCATTATCAGCGATAGCCCTATTAACTTTTTCATATTGGCTAATACAATCTTTGCTGTATCTATTCAAAAGCATTTTCTTAGTTAGAGTAGGTGATAATACTGTTCCAGTCGCGTTATTTCCTCCAAATCCCTTCGAATTTAGAAATCCTATCTCCGCAGAGTCTTTTAAGTCAGTATCATTTAAGCAGAAAGATAGATTCTTTTGCTCAACGTCGGGAGCAATTGATTCAATGGTTTTAATTCCTGGAATTATTTTGTGTGTCAGAATGCCGATTGTGTTTATAAGCTGATCTGCACTAGCTGGTGCTAAAGAATGACCAACGAATGCTTTGATGGCAGTCACAGGCCAGCTTTTTATGCCGAAAGATCCAGCGATCTCGCTCAATATTTTTGATTCAGTTACTCGATTTTGGGGAGTGCTGGAGCCATGAGCTTGTATAAAACTCTTTGACCGTACATGTTCGGCTCCAAAGTTGGCTACTGCATTTGCAACCGCTTTAGCGAGCGTAATAAAGTTACCTGGTCCTGGAGCAGAGATTGAACGTTTAAATCCATCCGCACTAGTAAAGACCTCTGTAACGGCGCCATGTATGTTCGCACCTAGTTCAATTGCCAATTTGTCATCCATCAAAACTATATACTGACTGCTTTCTCCCAGAACAAATCCACAATTTTCTCCGAATGGTCTACTTGCCGTTCTGTGACTAGGAGACCCATCTCTATTGAATTTAGATAAATTTGCATCAGTAGCAAGAGCACTCATGGCAGCGTACCCTTCAATAATTTCGGGCTCAAGTGGGGCTTCGGAATTTCCTACGACTACTACTTTCCTTTTGCCTTGCTGAATATCATCCACTGCCAACCTTAGATTATAAAGAAATGTTGCACAAGCGCCTGCATTTGCTCCGGTAACTCCAACATTTCCAAGTACATATGCGTTAATAAAATCAGCGGGCATCGTATTTAGCCCAAGCGGAAGTTGTTTAGAACTAACTCTTTTACCCTTTAATCTAGCTTGGAGCATCCCAGCCATTCCATTAGAGTCTAATTGTGCCATTGCACTTGCTGAATAGACAGCAATTTGGTCTGGGGAAACTATTTGTTTAATTTTGTCCCATTCAATACCAATAGATTTAATAGCATCTGATGCGCCGATTATTGCTAGTTGCAAACCTCTCGGATGAAAATTTGATTTGTATAAAATAGAGGGATCAAATCCTTCCGGTAGGCTACTCGCTGCTTGTACTGACAATGAATAATTGACATCTGTCTTAAGTTTTAATTCGGTTGAAACTTTAATTGTAGTTACATTATCATCCTGGGATATTATTTCCCAAGAACTGGGTATTCTGCTTGGTAAGGTTTTGGTTTTTAGATTAAAAATATTACCTTTCGCCGATATATCAAGAGACTTTTTGACTTCTTTAGGGTTAAAGTGGCTGGCACTTAATGTCCTAATGAGTGTTCCTTCCAAAACTTTCTTTTCTAGAATCGTTAGTTCACTTTTGGGCATGACTTGATTGGATTCGTTATAAAATTTCCCATTTTTATACTTCGCAAGTCCCATTAATACTGCTAAAGAACCTATGGTTGTTTTTTTTTCATGATTGTCGAGAGAGTCATAAATAATCCGTTTATATGAGTGGTGAAAAGAACTTCTTCCAGCTGAGTTTATGCCACCGAACCCCACTATTAATGGCAAAGGCTTCATGAGTGTTCCCCTTTATTGAATAAGAATGGGATTGTATATTCTTTCTAATTAGGAAAACAAGACGAATTAGACATTTAATATGGTATTATCGACATTTAAACATCGATTTTGCTTTATTTGGGAGACTTTGCAATATGAAGGTTGGATTTATTTTAACACCGGGCATGTTGACTACGGGTACCGCTTATCCATATGAAATGTGGCTTGCGGCAAAAGATATGCTTTCCGCTAAAAAATCTGAACGACCAGTGGATTTATACTTGATCGCGACATCTAAAAAAATCAGCAATAATAGATTGCCTCTTGCTCCAAATATTCTTATGAGTGAGGCTCCTCCAATGGACATTGTTTACCTCCCTGCTTTATGGAGAAACCCAAGAAAAGTATTGAGTCGAGTATCTTACAAATTAGATTCATGGCTTATGGAGAATGCTAAACAAGGTGCTGAAATCGCGGCTGTTGGTTCCGGCGTTTCGCTTTTAGCAAGAACGGGATTATTAGATGAAAAACCGGCAACTACCCACTGGCATTATTTTGAAGAATTTTCCCAGCAATTTCCAAACGTAAATCTGAAGCCTGATTTTTTCACAACCCAATGCGGCAAACTTCACTGTGCCGCGAGTATAAATTCCCTAGCCGATGTAACAGTTTTCTTAATTGAGAAACACATAAGTATTGAGATTGCGCTCCATGTGGAAAGAAATTTCTCCCATGAAATAAGAAGAAATTATGTATCGCAACGATTTTCAATTGATTCTGAGTCGCCTTCTACCGATGAAGTAATACTCGAAGTAAAGAATTATATTCAAACTAATATCTCTAATTCTATTTCGATTAATGCTATTGCAAGATCAAAAGGAATTTCTCGGCGGACCCTAGATCGCAGATTCAAAAACTCAACAGGAGTTACGGTGGGAGGTTTTCTTCAGAAAGAAAGGATCTCACTCGCTAAAGATCTGCTTAGTCAAACCGATTTGCCAATATGTGAAGTTGCGTGGAATGTAGGACTAAGTGATGCGAGCTATTTCGCATCTTTATTTAAAAAAGAAATGTTGGTGAAACCGAATGAATATCGTAAAACTGTGAGAGCAAAACTGTTCAGTAATATTTAATTATGATAATCCATGTTTACTTTGATCACTAAAAATTTCGTTCTTGAAAAAGATGAGCTAATTTACTTTTGTATTATTTCGCTTACTTTGGTTTTGTTTTGCACGAAAAGTTATTTCCATTATCCCTACGCATTAATGTCGATATTGGGATGTTTTATGCTTTATAAAGACATACGAAGAGAAAATGCTTGGAGGTATAAAACATTTTTTCTTTTATATTTTTCGATATGGGCGCCTATGGTTGCGGCAACCATATTTTCTCCAAGTATGGAAAGATCTTTTGAAAAAACAATTTCATATTTACATTTTTTACCTTCAACTTACTTTCTTTTAAAAGCAGGATTGAAATTTAATCTTAGAAAAATGCTATCTTACGTTGTATTAATTTTCTTCATCTTTCTTTTGTTTGATTCGATAGTCCAGTATATTTTAGGTCGGAACCTTTTAGGTCAATCCCTTGTTGATGGAAAAATTACAAGTATTTTTTATCCGAAACAACGATTGGGAATCATTCTTGTATTGTTTTTTCCAATAATTGTGTTTTTGCTATTAGGATTAAATCCTTCCAAGACCAAAAATATCCTAAGTTTTATTTTATGTTTTTCTTTCATTTTAGTTCTTGCTTTGACATTAAAACGTAGCGCTTGGCTGATGATGTCTTATCTCTTCGTTTTGGTAACAATATTTAATCTTAATTCAATTCGTTCAATGTTTTTATGGAAACATTTTGTTGCGATAATTATTTTTGTAGTCAGTGCGTTCTTTATTATTGATTCGAGTAACGATTTACAAAATTTGCTTGATAAATCTGCCGGTCTTTTTTCGGCTGATGAAAGGAAGCTCAACGATGCTTCCAATGGAAGATACGATTTATGGAAGACCGGGCTTAGTATAGCGAAAGACAATCCGTTTTTTGGTGTTGGGCCTAGAGTTTATCGAGACGTCTATATAGACTATGCCTCTTCTGACGATTTCTGGATTAATAGGTATGGAAATGTCCAAACTCACCCTCATATATTTTTGATTGAAATCTTGTGTGAAACAGGCTTGTTTGGTTTATTACTTTTCGGTTTCGTAAATATTAAATTATTCAAATATTATCGTAGACGCCCAGCTCCTTGGCTCCTGTCAAGTATTGTTGCTGCATTTCCATTGAATTTACATCTTGCCTTCTATGGCTCCTATTGGGCATCGATTTTGTGGTTTTTTTTGGGCATTGGACTGGGAGAAGTTTTTTCTCAAAACAATAATGAAAATAAATTGGTGCAGTGCAAGACAAATGTGGTAGATTAACCTAATAAAAATTCAATGAAATTACTACAATTTAAATATGTATTAGAAGTAGTGCGCCAGAATTTAAATATTTCTATGGCGGCCGAATCCTTATATACATCTCAACCAGGAATAAGCAAACAAATTCGTCAGCTCGAAGATGAGCTTGGTATAAAAATTTTCGAAAGAAGAGGGAAACATTTGGCAGAAGTCACGCCTGTTGGTAAAGAAGTGGTCAGGATAGCAGAAACAATATTAGAACAGGTTGAGAATATAAAGAATATTTCAAGGGATTTTAACGATTCTAATTCAGGCACTTTATCGATTGCAACAACTCATACTTATGCTCGATATGTTATGCCAATGATGGTCAAAAAATTTACTTCTAACTATCCTAAAGTGTCATTAAGGATTTTACAGGGAACCCCTTATCAAATATTAGATTTCGTGGAGAATAGGGTAGCAGATTTTGGAATTGTAACAGAGGATCCTGATTTATTTTCTGATTTGATAGCCCTGCCTTGCTATAATTGGGTCCCTAAAGTTGTAGTACCAAAAAATCATGAGCTTATGGGGCTTGAAAATCTTGAGCTAGTAGACATTGCTAACTTCCCACTGGTAACTTACTTGCCTGGTTTCAACGGAAGAACAAAAGTGGACGAGGCATTTAGGTCCGCTGGTTTATCGCCAAAGGTTGTGTTAGAGGCTTCTGATACGGACGTTATAAAAACTTATGTGAAGCAAGGATTTGGAGTTGGAATTATAGCTTCTCCTGCATTTGACGCTGAGGAAGATCAAGAATTAAGTTCAATAGACGTAGGCCATTTATACGAAAAATGTACTACTCAAGTCGTTTTTAGAGAAGGTACTCTATTGAGAGCCTATATGCATGATTTTATTGAATCATTTGCGCCTCATCTTTCCAGAGAAATCGTAACTAGTGTGCTTAGCAAAGATTTAAGTAAAGAACTGAAACGCACTTTAGAAAAAATTGATTTGCCGTCTTATTAGTGAATTATGAAACGATTAGTTGATGTGCTCAATAGACTAAGCTCTACGTCTTCTGTTTCGGGTACTCAGATTGCAAAAGAATTAGGCATAACCAGAGCTGCGGTTTGGAGGCGTATAAAGCATCTGCAAGACCTGGGAGTTGAAATTTTGAGCGATCATGGAAAGGGGTACAAACTTCAGTCTGATTTTGAAAAACTTGATGCAGCTGCAATAAAGAAAATTTCCCCGAATAGTATTGCTCTGGATATCGTTTGGAATACTACTTCCACGAATAGTGACCTATTCTCAACAGTGGATAAGGTTAGATTGCCGGCCGTTCTTCTAGCCGAATATCAAACCAAAGGAAGGGGAAGGAGAAATGAGCCTTGGGTTTCTCCGTTGGGTAGTGGATTATGCATGTCAATGGGTTGGAAATTCTCTAGCTTGCCTCCCACTATACCTTCCTTAGGGTTGGTTGTTGGTCTGACTATTATCGATACTTTAGAAAAACTCGGTTGCCCTTCGATAAAAATTAAATGGCCAAATGACGTTTTCTTCGATCAGAAAAAAATAGCAGGTAGTTTAATAGACCTAAAAACTGAATTGAGTGGATTCTCATATGTGGTAATAGGGATCGGTATTAATACTAAAATGAATCAAGAGGCAAAGAAAAAAATTAATCAACCTGTTGCAGACCTTTATGATATTTTAGGTACTAATGTTTCTAGAAACAATTTGGCAGGAAATCTTATAAAATTTTTGAATCTTGCATTGACAAATTTTGAAAAAGACGGCTTCAGTTCCTTTAGAGATAAATTCATCGAGAAAGATTTACTGTATGGAAAGAAAATTAATATCGCCGTCAGGGATAATATCGTCACTGGATACGCTGCTGGAGTGGATTGGGATGGGGCTCTATTACTTGATGTAGACGGTAAAGTAAGCCGCTTTTATAGTGGTCATGTCAGTTTAATTCATTAGTCCCATGCAGATTTTTTTAGACATTGGTAATACTTTCGCAAAAATAGCTCGACTACACAATGGGAAGTTAGAGGGCGGTCTCAGAGTCCCATCAATTGATTTTGTTAAAAACCCAATAAAGTATTTGGATAATTATTATTCAAGTGATTCAAAGCTATATATTGCAAGTGTAGCCAAGGAATCGAGCAATCTAATCTTATTTGAAAAACTAACAGAGGAAGGGTTCATTTACGAGAACATAAAGGTGCGCCAAGAGTTTAATGGTTTTAAAACTCTTTATAATCCCGTAACTCTTGGGGTTGATAGGTGGCTGGCTTGTTTGGCGGCTCATCGCACGTACCAGCAAGACGTTCTGGTGATTGATGCTGGAACAGCGATAACCATCGATATTGTAACCAGCAACGGAATACATCTTGGAGGTTACATTATCCCAGGGATGGCTAGCTTGGGTCAGACAATCAGGTTATCTACGGGTCTATGTTTCGATAATTCAACATTGAAAACGGCTAATTCGATTCCCACTAACACGAATGACGCCTTAGTTTTAGGCAATTGGGCGATGATATCAGGATTTTTTCGAAAAATTGAGGAGACTATTATTAGTAATAATCTGTCCATATCATCTGATAAATTGAGCTGGATCTTAACGGGAGGAGATTACGAAAAAGTGGGAGAACATCTGCGACCACCATTTTGCGTGAATAAGCAACTAGTTTTGGAGGGCGCTTTGATTGTTAGTAGGGAATTAACGGAGTAGCATCATAGTTAATTGACTTTTAATTCTAACAATTTTCTCTCTTTTGTCGATTAAATAAAAAAATAAGTAACAATTCTACTGTCAAGAGCGGCAGATTTGCGCTAATATAGCGGCAATATTTTGCCGTTGTTGGCTTTAAACAGGGAATTTACGGAAAAATGGCATCGACAGCCTCAAATTTAGCAATATCAACCGAAGGTAAAACAGTTGACCGGTCCAAAGCTGGTCAGAACCCAGACCTCCAAGAAACTAATCGCAATAAAGAGCTTTTCAAAACAGCTTTTGATGGAGCGAGCCTTGCTGGTATTAGAGGTTTTGCGGAAGACTCAGCTAGAATAGACGGACCTCAAATGGCGGGTATTAGAGGTTTTAAAGACGAGGATTTCGATAATAATGGCCCAAGAATGGCTGGTATCAGAGGGTATTCTGAGCAATCTGCTCAACCGGGCGGTCCAAATTTTGCCGACACTGCTGGAATTATGAGAATTAGAGGCTCTGGAGAAATCACGGAACCAACTGTGCAATTTAAAAATAGCGGAGTTAGGGCTTATCAAGACATGTTGGGCATGCCAATGGTTGCAGTGGGCTAATTTCGTTCGTGTTTAAAATGGAGCCGGCTTAGCTCAGTTGGTAGAGCAGTTGCCTTGTAAGCATCAGGTCGTCCGTTCGAGTCGGACAGCCGGCACCAATACTATTATTTCTTATTTATCTATAACGACTCTAGTACCTCCCATCTTTTCATTAAAGCCTCAATCTCAGATTCGTGATTCTTTATTGATTCCAGAATGCTTTTTGTTTCATCAAAGGGTAATTTAAAGAAGTCTACGGTATTTACTCTTTCTCGCATTAAATCAAGTTCGTTTTCCAGCTGAGATATTTTTGGAGGGATCTCTTCAAGTTCGCGTTTTAGCTTATAGGATAATTTAATTTCTTTGTTCTTATTAATATTGATATTTTTATCGTTATTTTTTTCTTGTCCGACTTGGTTGCTATTCTTTAAAGAATTACCGCTGTTCATCCATTGTGAATAACCTCCTGAATAGGATTTAATTACATCTCCAGTTTCAAATACTAAAATATTAGAAGCAATTCGGTCTAGGAAATACCTATCGTGACTAGATACGATAAGGGTCCCCTTAAAGCACCTTAGTTGTTCTTCCAGAGCAGTCATTGTTTCTAGATCAAGATCGTTAGTAGGTTCATCTAGGATCAGTAAATTAGCTGATTTTGTAAACAATTTAGCCAGTTTGGCCCTATTCCTCTCGCCCCCTGAGAGATACCGCATTGGAGTTAAAGCTCTTTTTGCGGAAAACAAAAATCCTTTTAGATAGCCGACAACGTGTCGATCTTTTCCCTCTATTGATATATAGTCCTTCCCCTCACCCACGAAATTAGCAACATTCTTATTCAAATCGCCTAATTCTCCTCGTTGATTAAAATAACCTATCGAGGCGCTATCTGAGATTTTAATGGTTCCTTTTTGGGGCTGTAGTTTTCCTGTAATAAGATCAAGTAAAGTGCTCTTGCCTACTCCATTGTTACCAACCAATCCAATTTTTTGACCTTTTTGTACAATTAGATTCAGATTATTGATTAATTTTATGTTTTCTTCATAAGTGAAACATAAGTTATAAATTTGAATAACTTTTCGGGATGATAACTGACCATCTTGAATAGTTATTTTGACCCGTTGATTAGGGTTAGTAATCTTAGAATGATCTTCTCGCAGTTTATGGATTGCTTTTACTCTACCTTCATTTCTTGTTCCTCTTGCCTTAACACCTTGACGCAGCCAAGCCTCTTCATTGGATAATTTCTTGGTTAGTTTTTCATTTCTTTTTTTTTCAATATTAAGAAATAGTTTTTTTTGTTTGAGGAAATCATCGAAGTTGTCACTCCATTCGAATGTTTTACCTCTATCTAACTCAATGATTTTTGTTGAAACATTTCTAAGAAAATGCCGGTCATGTGTGGTAAAAATTAAGCTACCCCTAAAATTAACGAGTCTTTTCTCCAACCATTCTATCGTTTCGATATCGAGATGATTAGTTGGTTCATCTAATAGCAAGACCTCTGGTTCACTAATTATTGCTTTTGCGAATGCAACTCGTCTTTTCCATCCACCGGATAATTTGTCTAACTTAAATTTAAGGGGTAAGTTTAGGTCTGTTGCAATTTTTTCGATAGAATTTTCTATATTCCAACCTGGTCCCGACTCAATCTCGGTTTGAAGCTTTTCAAGAGTTGTCATAGCCTCATTTGATTTGATTTGCTCTGAAGTTATATTGTACTCGTCAATTAATTTTATATGTTCTTCAAGCCCTGTTGCTAAATAGTCTCTAACAGAAACATCTGAATCATTTGGTAGGTCTTGATCTAATAACTTTATTCTTAAATTAGGTTTGCAGGTAACCCATCCTGAGTCGGGTAGTATTTGTCCCATCACTGTCTTAAAGAGGGTGGACTTGCCCGAACCGTTCCTGCCCAGAAGGCAGACTCGTTGATTTTTCTTAAGTTCAAAATTTAATTCGTTGAATATAATTTGTTCGCCAAATTTAAGTGATACGTCTTTTAAACTAAGTAGCATCATTCCAAAATTTGTGAATTAAAAGCCGCTATTTAATTGTAGTACCTGTTATAGTAATAACGTCTACTGGGACATCATTGTGGCCATCTTTGCTATGTGTTTCAACATTTGCAATATCGTCTACAATATCCAAACCATTAGTGACCTTACCAAATACTGCATAGCCCCATCCTTGACTTGACTTGTCTCTGTGGTCTAGAAAATCGTTATCTACAAGGTTAATAAAAAATTGTGAGCTTGCACTGTGAGGAGCCGACGTTCTTGCCATCGCTATTGACCCTCTCTCATTTGATAGGCCATTAGATGCTTCGTTTTGTATGGGGTCGTTAGTCGCTTTATATTTCATATCACTGTCAAAACCGCCACCTTGAACCATAAATCCTTTGATGACCCTATGAAAGATTGTCTCGTTATAAAAACCAGTTTTAGCGTAATTAAGAAAATTTTCGCAGGTTAAAGGTGCTTTTTCTAGGTCAAGCTCTATCGTAATATCGCCTCTGTTCGTATGAATTATAACTGTTTTTTCTTCTTCCATGTGACTGTCTGCCTTACTGTATATTATAAAAAAAGGTGATATTAGAATTAATAAAATGGTAAAAAATTTCATGAATTTTCCTTAGTCTTTTAGAAATGTTAATGTATTAGCGGATGAGTATTCTGATGAAAAAATATAACCATTTTCACGGAAATTTTTTATTTTTTTTAAATCTTTAATTCTATTTTTGATAACAAACCTTGCCATCATTCCGCGAGCTTTTTTTGCGTTAAATGATATGACTTTATATGTTCCGTTTTTTTTATCTTTAAATATTACATCAATAATTCTTTTAGAAAGGGCGTTGCGATCTACAACTTTTGAGTACTCGTTGGAAGCCAAGTTTAAAATTAACTCAGATTTACTCTCAATGATTTCCTGATTGATCCGTTTTGTGACTTCTTTGGACCAAAATCCATATAGGTTCTCATATTGACCTATTTTAATCTTTGTCCCCATCTCTAATCGATAAGGATGTAGATGGTCTAACGGTCTAAGCACGCCGTATAGTCCGGATAGTATTCTTAAATATTTTTGAGCAATTTTTAGATCATCTACGCTGAGGTCATATGCGTTCAGTCCTGAATAAACATCGCCATCAAAGGTAAAGATTGCTTGTCTTGCTCCATTTTGATCCTTTGACCAGTCGCGAAATCTCTGAGAATTAAGTTTGCCGAGAGTCTCACTAATACCCATCAATTTACTTATCTCCTGCGGTGTTCTTTTTCTCATCTTTTTTACTAAAGTTTCAGCTTCATCAATAAAAAATGGTTCGGTAACTTTACTGGTTTCAATAACATCTTCAAGGTTCATTCGTTTTGCCGGTGATATTAAAATTAACATAATTTTATTGTGCCTTTGCTTGTCTATTATAGATTAGAAGGTATTGTAAACATTGCCACGGAGCAAACCAAGAAACATGCCGCTGCTACGATAAAAGTATATCCTACAACATCACCAAAACGCATTCTAGTAACTGCCAATATCGGGATGGCAAAGAAAGGCTGTATTAAATTGCTTGTTGAATCTCCGTATGCATAAGCTAATAATGTCGTAATCACTGAAACATTTAGCGCTTCTCCAGCAGGGATTAAAAATGGTGCCTCGATCATCCATTTTGCTCCAGCTGACGGTACGAAAAGATTCATAAATCCAGAGTAAGTATAAACGACCCAAGGATAAGTTGCTGTAGATGAAATCGTTGCAAATAAGTGGCCTAACCAATCGCCTAGATCAGTTTTTTGGAGTAGGCCAAAAATGCCTGCATAAAATGGAAATTGAATTATTATGCCCCAGGCTGAAGTTACTCCTTCTCTGACAGCTGTTAAAAATGAGGGTGCATTTCCATGGAGAAGTAATGCAATTACTAAAAACGTAATATTATATGCATTAATAGTCCAACTTGTTCCGAAACCCTCGGTGAGTATAGAGTGGCCAAGAGGGTAAGCTAATAAAATAACTGCGAGTAGTACCCAACCACGAAATCGGTCTATGTAGTCAGCCGGCCTTGAAGGTGCTGGTAGATTTGCTGGTGGTTTCGGCATTATCTTTTCCACCTCTTCTTTTGTTAAAACTCGCGCATTTTCTTTAGGATGTAAGATGCAAGTTATAAGCAAACCTGTAGCACCAATAATAAACAAGAAAATTAGATTAAACGTATTAAATAGGGTTTCTGTGACTGGGTAAAGTCTCTCTACGACAGACACGCCCTCCTGATTGGGTAACAGCAAAGGATTTTCTGGGGTGGCTAAAATTAAAGGTGCTGAGCCGGATAGCCCTCCGTGCCAAACAGTACCCAGACCCAAATAAGAAGCGCAAATTAAAAGTCTAACATCAACTTTTGGGTTGTTTTGTAACATAAAAGGGGTGAAGAGAGCACAGGCCACAAGGCAAAGCGCCCAGTTTAGATAACCAGTAACTAATGAAAATAAACCTGCCAAAATAAGGGCTTGGATGGGTTCGCTTTTATTTGGAAGAGAAGATAGCCAACTGAAAAGTTTGTAAATCGGTCGAGAGGACACGCACGCATGTGCTGCGACCATTGCTATGGTAAATTGCATTCCTAGGCCAAGGAGAGACCAAACTCCTTCGCCCCAAGCTAGAATGGTTTCTTCGATTGATGTGCCTACCCCGAAAATACATAAGAAAATTGCTGTTAACGTGAGGATCATGCAGATAACCCAAGCGTCAGGGACCCATTTTTCGGTAAAAGAAGAGAGTCCAGAGCCACATTTTCGTAGAATAGTTAACATATCGTCGGTTTCCAAAAATTTGTTTTAATGTGATAATTGTCGTTGGGTTTACCTTTGGTTTCAACTAGTTTTTTTTATGGAATTAGAAAAAAAATTTTTATATCAATTACTTGACAGTGTACAGGTTGCTAGATTAGCGCTTATTAATAGGAAAAATTTGCCCGAAGCTATGCCGATAGTTTTTGCTAGGCATGAAGATACTATTTTCAGCCCAGTAGATGGAAAGCCCAAGCGGTCATCAAATCTGGCTAGAATCAAAAATATTAACGCAAATTCTAATACCATGCTGTTAATTGATCATTATTCGCAAAATTGGGAAGAGTTGTGGTGGCTTAGGCTGGTTTGTGTATCGGAAGTAGTTACTGACCCCTCTTATACAAAATGTTATCAGAACATCCTTAAAAAAAAATATGAGCAGTATCAAGTTACGCAGCTGAGCAACGAAGCAGATCAGAGCACGTTCATCAATTTTGATATAAAATCTACTAGTTGTTGGGGATTTTTAGGTAAAAAGACTTTGGAAAACTGGTCTGCTAAGAATTCATAAGTTTGAAAAAATTTTTTTTAATATCACTAGTTTCTTCTAAGAATTCTTTACAATTATAGTCATTTTGTTTCGCTGGAAAAAAAACGAAATTTTTATAACCTAATTCAAATAAAGAAACTAGTTCGCTTGGATTTTTTGGGGCGTCAAAAAGTATGGTCATCATATCTTGGTAACTCTTACTTTGTTTTTGACATTCGTCTTTTAAATCAAGTAAGGGCTCAGATTTTCCTTCGTAACGATTATAAATTGGCATCCAACCATTGGCATATCTAGCCACTTTTTCAGTAACTGATTTATGATTAGAGCCTATAAGAATCGGAGGGCCGCCTTTCTGATAGGGTTTAGGATACTGTTTAACTTGACCGTGCAATTTAAAAAATCGACCTTCGTGTATTATTTCTTCGCTTGTCCAGAGTTTTTTAATTAGCTCAATATGTTCCTCAACTATGGCCCATCTGTGTTGGAAACAGGCTCCGTGATTTTCCATCGCTTCTTTGATCCAGCCACCCGCGACTCCGAATAATATTCTTCCTTTGGATAAGTGGTCTAGGGTAGCAATTGCTTTAGCTGTTATGATTGGATCTCTTTCGGTAAGGAGACATACTCCAGTGCCCAGTTTTATACGATTAGTTACCGCAGCGCATGCTGATAATGAAATTATGGAGTCATACATCATTCCGAATAATTTAAATGTTTCTTTGCTATAATATTTTTTTGCTGTATTTGTGATGGGAATATGACTGTTTTCTGCCAAGAACAGATAATCCAAGTTATTTTTTTCGGCGATTATCGCGATCTTACTAGGCGTAAGGATATGTTCTGTAGGAAAAATACAGACACCAAAATTTGCCAATTGGTTCATGTTAGGTCTCCTAAAATATGATGAATTTTGATATTTTAACAACAAAAAAAATTCTACGGATTAATGATCTATTTTAAATTAATATTGGCGACCGTTGTTTGGGGCCTGACTCCCTCAATTAACAAGATACTATCACATTATGACTCACCTTTTCTGATCACCTTTTTTAGATTTTTCTTTGCTGCTTTTATTTTCTTTTTTTTTCTTAAGTCGCTTGGGAAAAAAGTCACCGTAGGTAAATCAAACTTATTATTATTCTTTTGGCTTGGTTTTTTTGGCTTTGTTTTACATAACGCAATGATGGTAAAAGGCTTAGAAGGGACCTCTGCCGGTTTGACCTCTGTAATAATGTCGTTGATTGTTGTATTAGTAGTGTTAATTGATTGGGTGATTCTGAAAAGCATTCCCTCATTGCAAGTGATTTTAGGGATTACTTTGAGCATAACTGGGGTTTATTTTGTTGTGTTCGATAGATTTTCACTTGATTCGAATATAAATTTTTTTGACGAGTTTTTTATATTTCTTTCAGCGTTGTCTTGGGCTATTTACACGGTTATGTGTAGGGGTGCTCTCAAACAGCATAATGAGATTGTCGTTTTAACGTATGCAACTTTTTTTGCTGTTCTACTTCTTACTCCTGTGCCACTCGTTCAATCAGATCTAGTCGCTGAACTTATTGTTGATCCTGTTTCAATGTTATTACTTGTATTTACTGGGCTAGTGAGCTCAGCATTAACTTTTTTCTGGCACCAACAGGCTATCCGAAAAATTGGTATTGTTACTACTTCGGTTTTTTTAAATTTGGTTCCAGTGTTTGGAGTCATAAGTGCGAGTCTGATACTAAAAGAAGAAATCAATATAAGGATGGCAATAGGTACTATCATAACCGTTGGAGGTATACTAATCGTCACGATTTTCTATAGGCCGAGGGGTCAAAACTAATATTTATTTAGAACCTAGTTTTTCGATTTCTCTTCCAATTTTAAGCACCATATCATCACTATTATGACTTCCAACCACCATTGCCCCTATCGGAAGACCTCCACTTTTGTAAGCGCAAGGGACACTAAGTGCGGGATGTCCCGTTACATCAAAAGTAGCTGTGTTATGAATCATTCCAAGGGCATTTTGCACATTTTCTTCAATATTAGAATCATTTGTGATTGCGGGAAATGCGCAAGTTGGAGTAGTCGGCATTAATAATGCATCGAACTGACTCAATTTATCGTCGAATACTTTTGTAAGCCATATCGCCAGATTTCGTGCTTTGGCATAGTATTTCCCGTTGTATTTTTTAGACATGTATGTGCCTAATAAATATATCAACTTCCCGGTGTCAGAGAGTAGATCGGTGTTTTGGTTTAATGCCTGACTGAAAAACGTGCCTAATTCCACTTCATATAATCCTTTCCAATTTTTTCCGTTCACATGGTTTTGAAACATTTGACTGTGTGCGCCTTCAATTGCTATGGCATTCCAAATATGCATACCTAATCTGTGCGCAGGAATGCTTACTTCCTCTGTCTGTATTCCGCAGCGGTTAAGATCTTTAGCGAGTTTTTTAATCGCCATATCAACGTCCTGATCTGAGATATTTGGCCAGTTTAAACCTTCGGAAACAAGACCAATTTTTAGGTCACTCACATCATCGTTAAGGGCATTTAGGTAATATTTCTTTCGCGTCTGTTTGTACCTTGGGTCAAGTTGATCCGGTGCACTAATTACGTCAAGGGTTAAAGCCACATCTGCGACTGTTTTTCCCATCGGCCCGAGATGGTCGAGTGTTTGTTCTATCGGAAAAGCACCCGTATATGGAACTAAACCGTGACTCGGTTTCAAACCAACTACTCCACACCAACTTGAGGGAATACGTATTGAGCCTCCCTGATCTCCCCCAATGGCAATGTCTATTTCGTCATTTGCAAGTAAAGCAGCAGAACCACTTGACGACCCTCCACTGGAAAAATTTGGATTTCGAGGATTTAATACTGTACCAAAGTCGTTGGTATGGCTTCCACCAGATAAGCATAGGTTTTCACACGAAGCTTTTCCAACGATTGTAGCGCCAGCCTCTAGAAGTAATGTAACTACTGATGCGTCATTTTCCGGTATATAGCCTTCTAATAGTGATGTTCCATTGTTCATTGGGATTCCCGCAACGCTAATATTGTCTTTTATAGCAACCCTTTTACCCTTTAATTTTCCCGTTTTCGCTCCTTTAATTTCACATTTTCTTCTCCATGCACGAAAGGGATTTTCCGAAGGGTCAGGTTCATATCCACTATCTCTGGGAAACTTGTTCGTTTTGACATTATAGGTCATTGAGTCAATATGATTATATGATTCGATGGGCCCCTCCATTAGACTGGTAAACACTTCTAGTTCGGCCTCCGTTAAATTTAGTCCTTTTAACTTTGCGATCTCTTTTATCTCAGCAGAAGAAGGTGCTTTTATTGTCATTTTAGTTCCTTTAATTCTAGAAATTTTTTCATACTTTTAAGTTTATAACATTTCTTTATTTGAGTAGAATGGTTTTGAGTAATTAATACCAGTGTTAGTCGAGTTTTCAGAGTTTTCTCAGGAGGAAGGGTTGTATAAAACGATTAAAATAATAGAAAAAAATCAAAATGTTGTTGAGTTTTGCTTGTCTAGACCCGAAGTCTCTAATGCTTACAATAATGAAATGATTGATGAGTTATTAAATGCGCTATCTAGGTTAAATGAAAGGACCAAAGTTTTAGTTATTAGCGGGGACGGTAATAACTTTCAGGCAGGAGCTGATTTAGAATGGTTAAGGAAAGCTAGTAATAAAGATGCGGAATTTAATTTGCAGCTATCCGAAAATAGCTTCGAATTTTTTGACTGTTTGAGGCGTCTTAGTATACCGGTAGTTGCTAAAATCCAAGGATTTTGCGGTGGAGGTGGAACTGGTATTGTAGCCTCTTGTGATATGGCTATTGCATCAAATGACTCTGTTTTTTCCATTAGTGAGGTACGCTGGGGGATGACTCCCTCGATAATTTTCCCAGCCCTTTATTCCAGTATCGGTGCAAAGAATATTGCTAGATATGCGTTAACGGGAGATAAATTCGATGCTACAAAAGCTTTGGAAATCGGACTAATAAGTGATATAACTCAGCCACATTTACTCGACAAGAGCCTAGAAATGATCATTGACTCCATTATGAGATGTTCTGCATCTGCGGTAAAGTTGACGAAAAAAGAGTTATTAAAATGTAGTAATTGGGATATTTTAAAAAAGACCTTTATAAAAACACATGCGGAGCAACGAATGTCCATAGATGCGAAAAAAGGATTAGACGCGTTCAAGAGAAAAAAGGAACCAGATTGGACTTAAGAGCTTGTTTTTAAGGTTAGAGATCTTTTAAGCTGACAACGCTCCCGCTTTCATATTGGCGTAAATTATCTAACTTTGAAAATAATAGTTTCGCGGTCACTTTTGCAGAGGGAACACGATTTTCCTTATGTGCTTTTTTTAATTTATCAAGGGAAGGGAAACGCATGCTGTCTAAATCTCTAAGTTTATGTTGCATCTTTGTATCGATAATACCTGGAGATAGCGCACAGACATGAGTTTCTTTAAGTAAATTAGCATACAACACTGCGAATTTATTCACTACTAATTTGGAAATAGAGTATGATTCCCAACCGGACTCATTTCTTTGTGAAGCTCCGGAGGTTATAAAAATTAATTGATCGATCTTTATTTTACTTTCAATGAGGAAATCAATAATTATTTTATTTGACCAAGTGTTAACGTCTAGAACCCTTTTTATATCAGCAACTTTTTGTTGCTCGAACTCTACAAATGTCCCTAATTCTGCAGCATTCAAAATGACAAGATCTAAAGTTTTTGAAATTTTCAATTTTCTTAATGCATTTGGAATTAATTCTAGTTTTTCAAAAGCACATTTTTCTTGGATTATTTTCTGATTATTTAATTCTGATCGTGACAAGCCGAAAACTCTTAGGTTATTATTTAAACAATAAAGGGCTAATGCTTTTCCAAAGCCGCTTGAATGCCCAGTTAGGAAAATATTCATAGAACTTTACCCGCAATTATTTTTATTGGTGTCAAATTGGATAAGGTAAAATTAAAACACTTAAGAAGCAAGGGTATTGCTGGAATTAAAGACTCTAAATTTCAGAGTGATGTAATTCCAGCTTGGATTGCTGACATGAGTTTTGACATTGCCCCCGTTATTAAAGCAGGGCTGATAGAAATGGTTGAGAACTCAGTTTGCGGTTATCCTCAAACCCCCTATGATTTGGGGTTGCATGAAATCTTTAAATCCTATGTGTGCGGACGTTTTGATTGGCAAATAAAATCCGAAGATGTGGCTTTTCTAAAAGACGTCGTTCAAGGAATATGTCGATGTATTTATTCCTTTACAGATGTTAACGACCACATCTTAATACAGCCACCTGTCTATCAGCCATTTCATAGCCTTGTCAAATTGACAAACAGGCACTTATTGGTAAATCCTTTAGTGAAAAGCGACAATCGCTATCAAATTGATTTTGCTGATTTCGAAAGCAAAGCAAAAAAAGCAAAGTTATTCATATTCTGTAACCCCCAAAACCCTACAGGAAGAGTCTATTCGCGACACGAATTAAATCGGTTGGCAGAACTTTGCGTTGCTAATAATTTAATTGTCGTATCGGATGAGATACATGCTGATCTCGTTCTAGAGTCAAAACCTCATATTCCTCTTTCTTCGTTAAATTTGGACATAGCTGAAAGAACCATTACTTTAATGTCAGCAAGTAAAGCATACAATATTGCTGGAACGAGTTTGGCTTTCGCATATCTTCCAAATAAAAAGTTGCAAAAATTATTCAATGCAAAAGCTGAAGCAATTTACGGAAACCATAATATTCTTGCACTTCACGCTGTAAAAATCGCGATGACTGAAGGCGAATCTTGGTTAAAAAAAATATTGGCTATATTGAGAGGGAATCGTCTTTTTCTGGAGAAGTATATTCTAGAAAATTGGGTTGATGTGGATTATTTCCCAGGTGAGGGGACGTATTTAGCATGGTTAGATTGTAGGAAAATTCAAGGTAGTTCCATGCTGCCTTCTAAACTTCTAGCGCAATCAAGAGTTGCGGTTTCAGATGGCTCTGATTTTGGTTATGGGGGGCAAGGGTTCATTCGATTAAACTTCGCTCGCAACCGAGACGAGCTCATTAGCGTTATTAAGCGAATGGATAAAGTGATGAAGGCTAATTAATACTTTTCGGTTATTAATTTAATAATTCTTTCAAGCACGTTCCTTGCATTATTTTTATCTAAATACGGCTTGTTAATAATAGCGGCCAGGCTGTAAATGCTACCACTGTTCGAAAAAATATAACCCCCTGCTGAGATTACGTCATTAAGTGTACCAGTTTTTACTCTTGCAGCATTTCCCAGCTCCATTCCTTTAAAGAGGTTTCTGGTTGTTCCGTCTTTTCCCGCAATGGAAAGTGAGGCTACAAATTCAGGCATTATGTTTCTTGTCCAAGCAAAATTCAGTATACGGATTATATCCTCTGTTGATGCTCTTACGTCTTTATCAAGGCCGGAGCCATCAATAATGTTTAGAGTGTTTGAGGATAGTTTATGCGTCGATAAAAAATTCTGGATTGATTTAATACCTAGTTCTGGCAAAGCTTGTCCTAGTGTAGGGTCATAGCCCAAAGAATAGATTAAAGTTTTACTCATTAAATTGTTACTCCATTTATTAGTAGACTTAACCACTGAACCTAATTTCTTAGATTTCCAGGTAATCAATGGGGTTGCATCAGTCGGCAACCTTTTTAATGAATAAGTTGGTGTTAACTTTCCGTTATCTGTCGATTCCCAGATATATTTAAATAAGTAAAAGAAATAATCTTCTGCTGACAAAACTGATCGTGAGAGTTTGTAATCTTTGCAGGAATGTGGAATTTCTCCAGAAATCAAAACGTTCTTCAAATAAGAATTCTCAGTGAAAACTAGTTTTATATTTTTTGATGAGCAAGATTTATTGGAGGGTCTAATTTGGTTTTTTATCTTTAAATTTTCCAAAGGGGGAAAATGTAATATTTCTGCTCTTTTGTTTTTAATCTGTATATGAAAATCAATTCGTTTAAAGTTAGTCATCAAGGCATTTGGTTCTACTTCATATAGCCTATTCCTTGTTTGTTTTTTATTTATATTAGTGTTCCGAAAGAATGTACTATCAATAAAAATCTGACCTTCAATATTAAGAATACCTAGTTTCCTGAACTCATAGACGATCTTCCATAAATCCTCAATGGTGAGAAATGGATCCCCTTTGCCTTTGATAAACAGGTTCCCTATTAGGTTGTTACCGATAATTTTGCCATCAGTGAAAAATAAAGTCTCCCAGTAGTAATTAGGACCAAGTATCTCTAGTGCCCCTAAGGTGGTCGCAATCTTGATTAACGATGCAGGATGACGTTGTTTCTGACTATTAATTGATATGAGAGAATTATCACTATTAACCTTTTGCAACGAAAGACTGAAATCGTCTTTATTGATTTTACTTTCCGTCAGAATGACGTCTATTTTATTTATGAATTTTTCTTCGTTAATCGAAGCATGTATGTCATTACAAATCAAGAATTGAATTGATAAAATAAATAAACGCCAGTGCATGTTTTGTTTTTTATTTGTCAGCTCTGTCTCTATCCTTGAAATGATATTCAGCGTTAGGCTGCATATCTGTTGCAGAAGCTAATCTATTAGTCATGTTATAGAATGATGCTACCAGTGATATATCCCAAATTTCTTTCTCAGAGAAGCCGACATCACGCAGTGCCTTTCTGTCGGTGTTATCTATATCGGCAGGATTGAGTGTTAGTTTTTCAGCAAATTCAAGCATCTTAGCTTGTCGGGGTGATAGTTCTATGCTCTTGTAATTCATGACAAGTTTTTCACCTAAAATCGGATCCTTTGAATATTGTCTTACCGCTTGCCCATGGGCGGTGAGGCAATAGAAACAATGATTTTTTGATGATACTACGACAGCAATCATTTCTCTCTCTAAGGCACTTAGACCGGTTTCAGCGAACATTATTGCATTATATATTTTACTGAAAAATTCTAGTTGGTTAGGTTCATGCGAGAATGCTTTCAAAACGTTTGGTATCAGGCCAAGCTTTTCTTTACAGACTGCAAAATATTTCTGTAGCCCTTCAGGTAATTGTTCGGGCGAAGGAAGCTCAATTTCTAAGTCAATTATATTTTTGTCTTTACTCATTTTTTACCCTTTTACTAAATGATTTTTTTTTCTTCTAATTCTTTGAGCTCGTCAGGGTTCATGTTAAGTAAATTTTTATAAATCTCTTGATTATATTCCCCTAGTGTTGTCCCGGGGTGGGTAGTTTTCCCTGGAGTGCGGGATAATTTTGGAATTATCGCTGGTATTTTAAGATGTTTTCCATTGATTGAAACGGTTTCAAGCAATTTGCGATGCTCATATTGTTCGTCATTAAACATATCTTCTACACTAAAAATTGGACCTGCTGCAACACTCGCTGCATCTAATTTTGACAATGCTGTCTTTGAAGGGATTTGTTTTGTCCATTCTTCTATCGCAAAGTCTACCTTCTTTTGGTGTTTTACTCGTCCAGAGTTTTCTTCAAGTTCCGGATCTGAAGCCATATCATCTCTTCCTATCAATTGTGCTAGACGTTTAAACATAGGATTGGTATTAGCTCCGATAACTATATGCACGTCATCAGCACACAAATAAGTGTTTGTGGGGACGATGCCGGTAATAGTTGTGCCACTTGGTTGCCTGATAATACCCGCTCCGCTGTATTCTGGCACTACTGCTTCTAAAAGATTGAATATTGCTTCGAAAATCGCGACATCAATAACTTGTCCACTCCCGTCTTTTTGTCTTTGTATTATGGCTAAAAGTATACCTAAGGCTGCATGGATTCCGGCGAGTGTATCACCGATACTAAGATTGGGCCTTACCGGAGGTTCTCCAGGAACACCATTCACAAATCTAAGTCCGCCAAATGCCTCGCAAACTGAAGCAAATCCAGCTTTTTCCGCATAGGGCCCTGTTTGCCCGTATCCAGATATTCTTGCGTAGATAATTTTTTTATTTATTTTTTCGATTGAGGAGTTGCTGAACCCCCATTTCTCCATAACTCCAGGTTTAAAATTTTCTACAAGTATGTCAGCTTGTTCGAGTAAATTAACGAGTATTTTCTGTCCTTCTTTTTTGCTTATGTCTAAAGTGATGCATTTCTTGTTACGAGCAAGGCTCGACCACCAGAGAGATGTTCCATCTACCACGTGTCTCCAGCCTCTTATAGGATCGCCCTTTGCCGGTTGCTCAATCTTTATTACTTCTGCTCCAAAGTAACCAAGAATTGTTGAAGCAAACGGGCCAGCTAACAGCTGGCCGACTTCAATAACCCTGAGACCGGATAGCGGTCTATCGGTCAAAGGGTTATCCTTTTAAAAATTATATCCATCAAAATCAAATGTAGTATTTCTTGACTAAAAGGGCAGACCTCTGACGGAAGCATGCATAAATAAAAGCATAGGAATAGATAAGGCTGTATTAGTTCGTGATGCTAAAAAGGCCAACCTCTTTGCTGTTGCCTTTTCTTCATCAGTAGCAGGTTTTAAGCCTAAAACTTTTTTCTGGTTGGGCCAAATTATTCCCCAAACATTTAAAAGCATTACGGTTCCAAGCCATGCACCTAAGCCAATTGAGGTTAATTGTACATTGTTAAGCCCTATTCCTAGCGTGAAAGCTCCATGGAGTGAATAATAAGGAGCCGCCCAAAGATAGTATGCTCCCGACAGCCAGGTTGCAAGCGCTGCCCACCTAAACCAGAATAATGCTCTTGGAGCGACGTATTTACCTATTGCTGCTGGCCCAGGCCCATCTGAATCTGCTCCTGCTTCGGCCATCGCGGGGACTTGTACGAAGTTAAAATAGTAGAGTAGCCCGATCCACATGACTCCGGCCACAAGATGTAGCCATCTATCTAAATGCATTAAAATGTCCATAATCTCTCCTTCAATAAATTATTATTTTTTAAACGCCGGCTATGGCTTTTGCTAGAAAAACTAATACTACGCTGAGAATTAGACCGGTCACTATGGTGCCTAAAATTGAATCTAATGGGTTCATATGCTTGTTGCTCCATTTTTTAAATTATTAAACATGATAACCGATAAATAACCCACAGAAAATGATCAATCCAACAATATTGTTGGTTTTGAATGCTTTAATAAAACTTTTTGCCGTGTTTTGTCGGATCAGTCTATGCTGATAGTAAAATATTAGTGTGGTTAAGGCCAAAGCGATTAATGCATAAAAACTAAGTCCTTCTAATATTTTAATCTGAAATATGAAAAATAAAAAAAGAACCTGAAGAACTAATATAATTGTGGGTGCATCTTCACCAAATAATATAGCAGATGATTTTACACCGGCTCTAACATCAAATGGCTGATCCGCCAAAGCGTACTGTGTATCGTACATCAGAATAAGCGTCATGCTTGCAAGAAACAAATGAAAAAAAGTAAAATCAAATGAAGCATTATTTGAAAAGTAAGCCATCGGTATGCCCCAGCTGAAGGTAAAAGCAAGGTGCAGTTGCGGCAGAAAAGTTAGCCGTTTCATCAAAGGGTAGGATAGAACGAAGGGTAAAATAAAGAAAGCGCACCAAAATGTTTTTTGGTTTAGGAAAGTAAGTAAAGAGGAACTTGCTAAAATTAATAATATAAACAGGGATATTGCTTCTATTCGGGAAATTTCACCTGATGGCAATGGCCTAGTTTTAGTCCTTTCTATTTTTCCGTCTATATTCCTATCAAAGTAATCGTTTATCACACATCCAGCTGAACGCATCGTGATTACGCCAATAACAAAAATTAAAAATCTATCTAGTCTAATTTGGCCCTCGTTAGATAGACACAGCGCCCATAAAGTAGGCCATAGCAATAAGAATATTCCAATTGGTTGATTTAGTCTCGTTAGCCTAATATAGCTATTCAGTTTAAAAAGAATCCATTTCAAGTTGATCTGGCCTCCATCTTTTAATTAATTTGTCCGTAATCCTCCCATTTTTAAAACTTTCTGAATTGGAGATTGCAATAGCTTTTTCTAGCAAGTGGCTGTCTTTAACAAGGTTAGCAATTCTATAATTGGGAAGTCCAGACTGTTGTCTGCCTAATAACTGACCAGGCCCTCTCATTTCTAGATCATGTTCCGCAATATCAAAGCCATTGTTAGAGTTGCGTAATATTTCTAACTTCTTTTTACCATTATCAGTAAGATTTTTTCCATAAAGCAAAATGCAGAAACCTTGCTTATAACCTCTCCCGACGCGACCTCTTAGTTGATGTAATTGCGCAAGCCCCATGTTTTCCGGTCCATCGATGATTATTAAAGTTGCATTTGGCACGTCGATTCCTACTTCAATAACTGTTGTAGCAACTAGCAGGTCTATCTCCCTATTTACGAAGGATTTCATAATTTTTTCTTTTTCAGTATTCTCAAGTTTTCCATGAAGAAGACCAATTTTTGATTTTCCTAATCGCTTGATGAGTTCAGCTGCGATAGAAGTGGCTGCTTGTTTCTGCATGTTTGTATCGGTCTCGATTAAAGGGCACACCCAGAAGACTTGCTCCCCTTGCTTAAATATTTTATCAATTCTATCTATGATTTCTTGTCTTCTTTGTTCGTGTATTAGTAAAGTGATTATATCTTTTCTGTTTGAAGGAACACTATCAATTGTTGATATTTTTAATGCTCCAAAAATCGTGAGGGAAAGTGTTCTGGGTATTGGTGTAGCACTCATCATAAGCATATGGTTTTGCCAATCATTAACCCATCCTTTTTTTTCTAATTTTTTTCGTTGTTGAACACCGAATCGATGTTGTTCGTCGATAATTGATAATCCAAGATTTTTAATTGTTAACGAATCTTGGAATAGGGTATGTGTTCCTATGACTATCATTGGCTTCTCGCCTGATAGAGAACTATAAATTCTTGCTCTATTTTTTTTATCTGTTTTTCCTAATAGAAGATGAGTTTCGATATTCAATCTATCAAACCAATTTTTGAAGGTTTTAAAATGCTGTTCAGCTAGAAGTTCCGTTGGTGCCATTAATGCAACTTTATAACCTTTTTCAATAAGAGTAACGGCTACTGCTGCGGCAACTACAGTTTTTCCTGAACCTACATCCCCTTGGATTATACGTTGCATGGGAGTCCCCGATTTTAGGTCTAAATCAATTTCCTTCAAAACAGTCAATTGTGATTCCGTGAGGGAAAAATCTAATAAGTCTATAAATTTATCTCTTAGTTGGCCTTTATCGATTATTACACTTATTTTTCTAGCCATTGTTGCTTTTAATTTGGTTATATACGCTTGTTGTGCTAGTAACTCTTCGAAAGCCAAAGTATCTTTTAGAGTTTGAATGCTAAGCTTGTCAATTCTTGCATTTGGAAAATGGATGGCAGGCAATGTTTTTTTAATGCTTTTTAATTGAAGTCTTTTACGGAAATCAAGTGGGAACAACTCTATATCATGTTCTTCGCAAGCGGCTAAAGTTATTAATGCGTATTTTTTTAGCTTGACTAACATTTTTTGAGAAACACCTGAGGTTAGCGAATAAACTGGGCTAAGATTCATGGGTAAAGGTGGCGTTTTATCTTTATCAAATACTGTATACTCAGGATGTATCATTTCTAGTGTTTTTTTATTAGTGGTTCGAGTGCTTCCGAAGCAACGTATCAATTTTCCGGTTTCTAATTGCTTTTTTTGGGAGCGATTGAAGTTTATAAACCTTACAGTGAGAGTGTTGCTTTTATCTTCTATTTTACAAATTAAATTTTGCTTGCCCCTAAAGACAATCTTTGATGCTATGATTTCACCTTCTATTTGAACTTCTTCGTATGATGTCGACTCACTTATAGGGATAATTGTTGTGCGATCCTGATATTTTAATGGTAGCTGAAATAGCAGGTCTTGAATGGTGTAGATTCCAAGTCTCTCTAATTTTTCTTTTATACTCGGCCCTACGCCGGGTAAATCGATGACTGAATTTTCAAGATTTAAGTTTTGCAGTTGCCTGGTTAACGCAACTCCTACCTGGGTCATTACGCTTTTTCAATTATCGCGTCGATCTCAACAAGCGCGTCAAGGGGAAGTTTTGATGCACCAACAACAGCTCTTGCTGGATAGGGGCTATTAAAAAATTTCGGAATCAATAGATTTAGTGTCTGGGTATTATTTAAATCGGACAGGTAAACTGTCATCTTTGCTATGTCATCAAGTGTGTGTCCACTTCCTTCGCAAATAGCGGAGAGATTTTGAAAAACTTGGTTTAATTGTTTCTCGAATTCCGAACTGCATATCCTCCCCGTTTTGGGTTCCAATCCAATTTGGCCGGATATGAATATAAGATTTTGTGTGCTTATTGCTTGAGAATAGTTCCCGACTGGTCTTGGTGCTTCATTTGTTGAAATCGCAATTTTCCTCATTATCTAGTTAATCCTTTAAAGCTATAATTTTCTATTCACCCTGACAACTGTCTTAATCTTTCGTAAAACTCTAATGAGATCTGCCAAATGTTTGCGATCCTTTACGCTGATTGTCAATCTCATTACCATGTAATATTCATCTCTTTCGCTTAGATCAATCTCTTCAATATTGACCTCTCTGTCAGCACAGGAGGCAGCAACCGTTGCTAGTACTCCTCGTTCATTTCGCACATCAATTATAATCTCTGAACTAAATTCTTTATCGACCACCTCCGCCCAATCGACGTCAACCCATTGTTCTGGCGCTTTTCTATATTCATTAGTGTTTTTACAGTTAGGTCGGTGAATGACGATCCCTCTTCCAGATGTAAGAACCCCCATTATTTGGTCGCCTGGTATTGGATAACAACATTTTGGAACAGATATAACCATTCCCTCTGTCCCTCTAATTAGCAATGGTCCAGTTTGCTTTATCTTTTCTTTATTATTATGGCTCGCTTTCCTTATTTCATTTTTTAAGGTTTCTGCTATTAAAAGAGGTGATTTATTGCCAAGCCCAATTTCAGCATATAGGTCATCAAGGTTTGTAAGATTTAATTTAGTTAAAATGTTTTTTAATTCCTGGTCTTGACAATCCTTTATTGAGATCGAGCCTGAAATAAACGTATTTTCCAACATTCGCATCCCGAGCCGAATGGCTTCATCCCTTTGTTGATTTTTTAAATAATGTCTGATGTTGGCCCTTGCTCTTGCAGTTACTACATAACCTAACCACATTGGATTAGGGGTTGCATTAGGAGCTGTGACAATTTCAATTTGATCTCCATTTTGCAATTTTGTCCTGAGTGGTGCTATTCTTTTATTTATCCTACATCCAACACACCGTTTGCCTACATCTGTATGGATCGCAAATGCTAGATCTATTGCACAAGACCCCCGCGGTAACTTAAATACATCACCATTTGGCGTTAAAATAAAAACTTCATCAGGAAATAGATCTATTTTTACATGTTCCAAGAATTCTAACGAATTACCTGCTTTTTGTTGAATTTCTAGAACCCCTCTTAACCACTCGTGCGCGAGTTTTTTTGCATTTTTTTTTGCCCTGTCGCCAGTTTTATAACTCCAGTGCGCCGCAATGCCAGCTTCAGCCATGTGATCCATTTCATTTGTTCGAATTTGAATTTCAATTGGGACTCCAAAAGGTCCAAATAAAACGGTATGTAAAGACTGGTAACCATTGGCCTTGGGAAGAGCAATGTAGTCTTTAAATGCTCCCGGAATCGGCTTGTACAAGCCATGAATCAGTCCTAGTGTCCTATAACATGTATCAACCGAATCTACGATTATCCTAAAGGCATAAACATCTCTTACCTCATTAAAATGGAGGTTCTTCTCTTTCATTTTATTGTAAATGCTGTATAGATGTTTTTCTCTACCAATCACGTGAGCTACCAGACCGTCCTGCCGTAGATTACGTTTAAGCCTGTTACCTATTTTTTTTATTACTTCTTTTCTGTTACCTCTAATTTTACTTATTACACGACTCAGTACAGCTTGACGTAACGGATAGAGAGTGCTGAATCCTAACTCCTCTAGCTCCAAACGAATCGAATTTATACCTAGGCGGTGCGCGATTGGCGCATAAATTTCTAATGTTTCTTTAGCAATAAGTTTTCGTTTTTGTAAAGAAAGATGCTGTATTGTTCGCATGTTGTGCATACGGTCTGCAAGTTTAACTAGGATAACCCTAATATCCGAAGCCATCGCCATAAGCATTTTTTGAAAGTTTTTGGCTTGAGCTTCTGCATAGGAGTCAAATTCAATTTGTGTCAATTTGCTTAATCCATCTACAATTTGCGCAACGCCACTTCCGAAATTTCGTCTAATTTGAGCTTTTGCCACGCTAGTATCCTCTATAACGTCATGCAACATAGCTGCTATTAGTGTTTCGTGATCCATTCTCATATCTGCTAGTATTTTTGACACGGCGAGTGGATGTTCAATAAAAGGTTCGCCGCTTTTTCTGAGTTGTCCTGAATGCGCGTCGGCACTAAATTTATAGGCCTGGGAGACCTGGTCAATCTGTTCCTGATCCATGTAGTTGCAGATTTGCTTTCGAAGGTGTTCGAAACGCGGAGCTTGTTGATGATACTCTTCGGTTACTGCCACTTTTATAAAGTATTACAAATTTGATTACTCAGTCTGAAAGATGATTATTTCTATCTGGTTGATTAGCTTGTCTTTCAGCGGATTCAACTGCGGCTTCGTATTCTTCTTCGGCTTTTTGTTTGGCGTCTATTTCGTCAAGTATTTCCTGGTTCATTAAACCTGCAGCTATTTCTCTTAAGGCGATTACGGTCGGTTTATCTTTCTCTGGTTTCACGAGAGGTTCCGCACCTAGTTCTAATTGCCGAGCTCTTCTACTAGCAACTAAAACAATGTCAAATCTATTGCCTATAAGAGGTAGACAGTCTTCTACAGTAAGTCGTGCCATTAAAACATCCTTTTTTCTTGATTTTATCAAACATTTTACTCGTTTTCTATTATCTCAGATACCAATCGGTTGAATTTATCTTTTTGCAAATCCAGACGATAAAAACTTGCAGTAATAATCGCATTAATGATTTTTAAACTATCTACAAACAACTCGTTAGTGATTACATAGTCATATTCGTGATAGTGGGATATTTCTTGTATTGCTTTTTGCATTCTTCCTTTAATGTCATCTGGGTGATCTCCTCTTTTTTGTAATCTTTCGTTCAGTGTTTTAAGAGATGGCGGAAGTATAAAAATTGACACACTACAATAAGAAGATTTTTTTAATTTACGCGCACCTTGCCAATCAATATCCAGCACCATACTTTGGCCAGAATCGAGAGTCTTTTCAATTATTTGTTTATTCGTTCCGTATTTATTTCCGAAAACAGTTGCTGTCTCTATAAATTCTCCGTTATTTTCCATTTCTAAAAATAGTTTTTGTGAAATAAAAAAATAATCCACCCCATGTTTTTCTTCTCTTCTAGATTTACGAGTCGTATGTGAAATGGAAAGTTGCAGGTCGTCTCTTGTCTTCATTAATTCTCTAATCAATGAGGTTTTACCCGCCCCCGATGGCGCCGAGACAATAAATAGTAACCCTTTATTTTGATGGTTACTCAACATTTTGGATTTGTTCTCTTATTTGTTCCAAGCATAATTTCATCTCAAGAATTGCGTTGGTTACATCGATTTGACTTGATTTTGCGCCGAGCGTGTTAGTTTCCCTTTGAATCTCCTGTAAAATAAAGCCAAGTTTTCTTCCAACAATTCCCCCTGCTTTTAAAATAGAATCGAGCGACTCTAAATGGTAATTGATACGATCAAGTTCTTCGACCACGTCCGTTTTCTGCAATAAAATTGCACATTCTTGCTCAAGTCTGTCGGTATCGCATTCTTGCGCCAAATCAAGAATCCTCTGTTTGAATTTACTCCTTATCTCTTCATTAATCTGTGGTTGCTTTTCTTTAATTCTATAAAAATTCGAGGCATAGATGTTAAGCCTTCCGGAAATCACTCTGGTTAATTCCTTACCTTCTGAAAATCTGCTATCCCTTAGGTTTTCTATTGCTTCTTTGAATGAATCCTCTAAAACCTTATCGATTTCGGTGATATTAGGATCCTGAT
The DNA here is from genome assembly GCA_036158955.1 of Pseudomonadota bacterium. Taxonomy (GTDB): domain Bacteria; phylum Pseudomonadota; class Gammaproteobacteria; genus TMED69. Next base: position 8,258 of record JAYYFI010000003.1, on the reverse strand, counting down.
ATTGACAGACACCTGGCCAACGGAGAAAGTCGATTAAGTTAGAATTCATTTCAATCTTAGTATCACTTTCGATTTTCGTTTTTACTTTGGCGAGGTTTGCTAATACATCTGGGTTTAGTTTGAATTCATAATTTTCACCTGTATCTTCTATGCTTATGTAGCAATCAATTCTGCCTCGGTTGAAACTCTTTTTTAACATAATTCTTGCTTTTTCTTCAAAAAACCTAGCCTTTTCGCTTATTCTCAGATTGATGTCCAATTGTTTATGATTGAGAGATCGAAGTTCGATGACGCCAATCGCCTTACTTTCCGGTAGCGTGACTCGGCTAAAACCTGTCATACTTGATAGCATTATATTTTTTATCCTTAAATTTTTTAGAGTCTATTTAGACACTATATTATAATTGTTAATCTTATTTTGCTAAAGGTGATCTGATGGACTTAAGACCAAGCGCTAGAAAAGTTGATGAAATGAGAAAAATTTCAATTGTGGAGGGATTTAATTCTTCCGCTCCGAGTTCGATTATTATCGCATATGGAGAGACAAAAGTACTGTGTAGTGCCTCTATTGAAAATCGAGTTCCTGGTTTCTTGAAAGGTTCGGGCTCAGGGTGGGTCACAGCCGAGTATGGAATGCTGCCCAGTGCCACAGCATCTAGAAATCGACGTGAAGCTGTTTCAGGAAATCAATCAGGGAGAACAATCGAAATCCAACGTTTGATTGGCCGCGCACTTAGGTCTGTTGTGTCGCTGGAAGAATTATCGGAAATAACCATAGTTGTCGACTGCGATGTATTAAGTGCAGATGGCGGTACTAGAACTGCTTCGATTACGGGTGGATACGTTGCTTTATCGCGTGCAGTAGAATATCTGCTTAAGAACAACCGCATTTCAAAAAATCCTATACATGGTATGGTTGCAGCCGTTTCTGTCGGAATTTACGATGGAGTTCCAATTATTGATTTAGATTATTCCGAAGATGCTGTTGCTGAAACAGATATGAATATTGTAATGAATGATATGGCGCACTATGTCGAAATACAAGGGACTGCAGAAGGGCATGCATTTAGTGCAAGTGAGCTTGCCACAATGCTTGAACTGGCCGAAGCCGGGATTAAGGAGCTCTTGGAAATTCAAAGGAAATATATTTCTTCTTGAAAATAACAAGGTTGGTGCGTTGAAAAAAATTATTCTAGCAAGCTCAAATCCTGGGAAAATAAAAGAATTTTCTGAATTTTTTCTGGACCTTGAATTCGACGTAATTGGTCAGGCTGAACTAGGAGTCGAATCGCCAACCGAAACAGGTACTACATTCATCGAAAATGCAATTATAAAAGCTCGTCATGCTTCCTTAGAGGCTAATTTGCCTTCGATTGCCGATGATTCAGGTTTGATTGTTCCGGCTTTAAATGGTGAGCCAGGTGTTTTCTCGGCGCGATATGCGGGAATAAGGGCTACAGATGAACAGAATAATAGTAAATTGATTCGAAAGATGCAGGATTTTCCAGCGGAGGATCGTAAATGTTATTTTGTTTGTGTTCTAGTATTTATGCGATTTTCATCTGACCCTGCTCCGCTGATAGCTGAAGGGTGTTGGGAGGGCTTGATTGGAAATAAGTCTGCCGGTCAGAACGGTTTTGGGTACGATCCAATTTTTATAGAACCACAAAGCGGTAAAACTGCAGCTCAACTTAGCCCGCAAACTAAAATGAGTTATAGTCATCGTGGCAAGGCCTTGCGAAATCTTTACAAGAGCCTAGCTTTGAAACAATAGTATTAAAACATGGATTCATTTGCTCTATATATTCACTATCCTTGGTGTAAGTCTTTGTGTAGATACTGTGATTTTAATAAGTATTTAGCCGTTGATAGCACCATTGTGGAACGTTATTTCCTGGCTGTTATCAAAGATTTAAAGTTTGAGGCGCCCAATTATTTTAAAAAAGAAATAAGGTCTATCTATTTAGGGGGTGGAACTCCCAGCATAATTAAACTCGAACAATTAACCAGTTTGGTCGAACAGATATTTAACAATTTTTCAATTTCTGATAAATGCGAAATCACAATCGAACTTAATCCAGAAGATGCTGAGTTGAAATATCTACATAAGCTAAAAGCACTAGGGTTCAATCGTATTTCACTCGGTGTTCAAAGTTTTGATAATTTTGCTTTGAAAAGTCTTGGTCGCAACCATACGAGACGTCATATTTTAAATGCTATTAAAAATATAAGACGGGCTGAGTTTACCAACTTAAACGTTGATTTGTTATTTAATAATTCAGACTTGGCAAGTTCAACGGTTGCATTTGATGATGTAAATTGCTTGATCTCATTCAATCCAGAACATATTTCACTATATGAAATCAACACACTAGAGACAATTAATGCAATGAACCTAGACAATCAACGAGACGGATCGTGGTCAGAAATATTTTTTAGTCTACAACAATTATTATTTGAAAACGGTTATATTCAATACGAAATAAATTCTTATTCAAAGAAAAATTTCCAATGTTTGCATAATTTAAATACTTGGACTTTTGGTGATTACTTAGGAGTTGGGGCCGGAGCTGTCAGTCGGCAGTCTAAAGGCAAAGAGAGTTTTTTAATGACACGACCTAGTGACCCAAGGAGCTATATAGAAAAATTTTTAGTGGAAGCAAACTATTTAAATTATTATATGGTGTCCCAGGACTATGAAACACAAGCGTCCGATTATCTTATTTCCCTTACAAGACTTAAAAAAGGATTTTCGCTTCAAGATTTTTACCAAAAGAATTCTCGTGCTTCACTTCACGAATGGGCTAAAAAAATTACAAAAGCCAAGCACAAAGGTCTTTTAAGGGAAGAAAAGGGTATTATTCGACCTACACCTCTGGGTTATCGGTTTTTAGATGATCTTCATCTAATGCTAGGGCCTAGCATCTAGAGCAAATAAATCACAGCTAGCAATCCGGTTATTGACATAGTTATGGTATATGGAAGAGCCATCCAAACCATTCTTGCATATGATAAATTTATTACAGGCGCTAGTGCGGAAGTTAATAAAAATAGAAATGCAGCTTGACCATTTGGCGTTGCCACACTGGGTATATTTGTTCCTGTGTTAATAGCAACTGCTAGTAGATCAAAAGTTTCTCGGTTTATTTGACCGCTGTCCAAAGCTTGTTTCACTTCACCTATGTAGACCGTAGCAACGAAGACATTATCGCTGATCATCGATAAAAAACCGTTAGCGAGGTAAAAAGCGCTAGTCTGAACCGTACCCTCTAAGGTCAATACCCATTGTATAACAGGACTAAACAGATGTTGATCGTGGATTACGGCTACAATAGCGAAAAAGACGACTAACAGTGAAGTGAACGGTAGCGCTTCTTCAAAGGCATGACCTAGTTTATGCTCCTCAACAATTCCTGTGAACGCAGTTGCTATAACAATTACTGTCAGACCAATTACACCAACTTCTGCTATATGCAATCCAAGGGCTATTACTAAAAAAACTCCGGTTCCTGCCTGTACCCATAATTTGGCTATGTCTTGTTTAGTGCGAGCTTTGCTTTGGGATTCATCATATTCTTCTAATACTTTTCTCACTTTAGGAGATAATTCCGAACCAAAACCGAAGAATTTAAACTTCTCTAGTAAAATGCAGGTTATAAGTCCAACCACAAGGACTGGCATTGATATAGGGGCCATCCTCAAAAAGAATTCGATGAACTCCCAGTTTGCTACCTTTGCGATCAGAAGATTCTGAGGTTCGCCTACTATAGTACAAACTCCGCCCAGCGCAGTTCCGACTGCGCCGTGCATCATAAGGCTTCTTAGAAATGATTTAAATGACTCGAGTTCTTGTTTTGTATCCTCGCTAAATTGGTCCTCATTTTCTTCGAGAATATTATGTGTTTGATCGAAGGTTTTTCCTGAGGCAACCTTGTGATAGACACCGTAAAAGCCATAGGCAACCGTGATTATGACTGCAGTTACTGTTAGGGCATCGAGAAATGCGGACAATACTGCTGCTACTAAACTGAAAAGAAAGCTTAAAATGATTTTTGAACGCACCGATAAAAGTATTTTAGTAAATGTGAACAGTAATAATTCTTTCATAAAATAGATGCCAGCTACCATAAACATGAGTAACATGATCACTGGGAAATTCATTAATGTCTCATCATATACGCTTTTAGGTGATGTCAAGCCAAGCGCAACCGCTTCTATTGCGAGTAAACCGCCCGGTTGTAGTGGATAGCATTTGAGAGCCATCGCCAGACAGAAAATAAATTCTAAAATTAAAATCCAGCCAACTATGAAGGGTCCATTTATTCCTGATTTTTGCCCATCGCTATCTACGCTAATATCACCAAGTATAAGTAGCAGTAGGGGATTTATTATCAGGAATGAAACAATAGTCCATTTGAACCATGTTGGTGATTTCCCTAGAAAGTTTTTCACGAATGCTTGTTTTAGATTCATTTTTTTTACTCAAATTTATTAATAAAAGTTATTTAAATTACAATTTGCTTCGATTATAGCATTTCCTAGGCAAAGATCTCCTTTGTAAAAAACAATTGTCTGACCAGGAGCTATTGCCCTTTGAGGGCTTTTGAATGTTACACAAAGTTTTCCATCCTCATAAAGTTCAATCTTGCAAACTTGGTCCGCCTGCCTGTACCTGATTTTCGCACTACACCAAAGTGGAAAATTAGGACTCTTACCCTTAATCCAGAAAGCATTTGATGCCAAAAGCTTAGTTGCTAAAAGGGCTGGATGATCTTCGCCTTGTGCGACATAAAGGATATTTTGTTTAATGTCTTTGTTAACGACAAACCAAGGTGAATTTTGAGAGTTTTTCAATCCACCGATTCCAAGCCCTTTTCTTTGGCCTATCGTGTAAAGATGTAGGCCTCTGTGCTCACCAATGATAACTTTATCTAATGTTTGGATATATCCTGGCTTGTCCTCGATATAGTTTGTTATAAAGTCTCGAAATGATTTCTGTTCTATAAAGCAAATTCCACTTGTACTTTTTTTATCGGAGTTTACTAAATTATATTGTTTGGCCACTTCTCTGACTTCTTTCTTTTTCATTCCCCCTAATGGAAACATGGCGAATTTTAATTGTTCTTGATTTAGTCCAGAAAGAAAATAACTTTGGTCTTTTTCAGGATCTCTGCCTTTTTTTAATAGGATCGAAGAATCAGTGGTTTCAATGTTTGCATAATGTCCAGTTGCTATTCTTTCAGCACCTATTTTTCGAGCAAGCTTAGCGAACACTTCAAATTTGATTTTTTTGTTACAGATAATATCTGGGTTAGGTGTGAGACCTTGAGAATAGCTTTTTATAAAATCTTTGAATACTTCTGTTTCATACTCTGCCGTAAAGTCAACAGTGTTTATCTCGATTTTTAATTTTTCACAAATATGAAGAGCATCGGTAACATCATCTTCCCAACGACAGCTTCCACCGGGATTCTTTTCATCCCAGCTTTTCATAAATAATGCTGAACATTCATATCCGGCGTTCTTCAGTAGAACCGCTGCTACCGACGAATCGACTCCCCCCGACATTGCGATAACCAGAGGCTTCCCCGGATTGTAGTTCGCTATATCTAGTTTATTCTCAATCATTTTGAAGCTTAAAATTGTTTAGATTACAGTAAAGCTTTATTATATCGACTACAAAAATAAATCCAAATTTATTGTTAAACTATCGATACAGATAATTAAGGCGTATTGCACAACATGAGTATGAATAAGCATAAACAATTTAAAATAGGTCTTTTAGGTGCTGGTACCGTTGGGGCTGGTGTTTTTAAGACACTTACTAAAGATAAAAAAAGTCTTTCTCGTAAATCTGCTAGTAACTACGATGTCTCAGTTGTTTGCGTCAGGGATATCACTAAAAACAGAAATATTGACTTTGGTAGTACAAAGGTAACAGACAATCCATTAGAAATAGTCAACAGTAGTGATATCGATATTGTTATAGAACTGATTGGGGGTATAGAGCCAGCAAAAACATTAATTCTTACGGCTCTTAAAAATAAGAAATATGTTGTTACGGCCAATAAGGCCCTAATCGCATCATGTGGCATCGAATTATTTGAGGAAGCGCAAAAAAATAATGTGTCCATACGTTTTGAAGCTTCGGTGGCCGGAGCAATTCCAATCATTAAATTAATGAGTGAAAGCTTCTTAGCGAACAATATTAATCGAATTGAAGGAATCATCAATGGCACTACGAATTATGTATTGTCTGGGATGGAGCAAAGAGGTTTAAGTCTTGCTTCGGCGGTTTTGGAGGCACAAGATAGAGGTTTTGCTGAAGCAGACCCGACTGCTGATATTTCTGGCTTAGATGCGGTAAATAAAATTTGTATTTTAGCTTATCTAGCTTACGGCGCATTTATAGATATGAATCGAATATATTGCGAAGGTATCGAAGAAATAAAGGTACAAGACATCATGCTAGCAAAAGAGCTAGGTTATAAAATTAAGCATTTAGCGATAGCGTCTAGGGATGGCCAGAATATTAATCTCCGTGTTCACCCAGCTTTGCTCCCTGAAGAACATCCTCTGGCAAAAATAGATAATGAAATGAATGCGATACTTACATATGGAGATTTATTTGAAAAAATCCTTTGTTCGGGCCCAGGTGCCGGCGCGTTCCCAACGACCTCGGCTGTGATAGCTGATGTGCTTGGAGTATTGCTGTCGCAAACGAGAGGTTCAAACTTAAAAAACTTACCCTTACTTGATCCATCTATTAAAGTTGAATTTTGTATACCAATATCTCAATATTATCTTCGTATTACGGCTCACGATCAGGCGGGTACTCTTGCTTTAATTACCAAAACGTTGGCGTCAGAGGGAATTAGCATCGAAGCGATTATCCAGAAAGCAGAAGAAAGTGAAGCTAAACACGTTCCAATCGCTATAGTGACTAGTAGGTCGTCAAGAGAGGGTATTGATCGAGTTTGTGAAAAATTATCGAATAAAGATGGAATTTTAGGTACAGTTACAAAGTACCGTGTAGAAAACTATGAAAAGGGAAAACCATGAACCATCAAGGGCTGATTAATCGATACAGGAAATTTTTACCACTTAATAAATCAGCTAAAGTTATAACGCTTTACGAAGGGCAAACACCTCTCTTACCTCTAGAAAATATTCCGTTGTGTTTGGAGAAAAATATAAAAATTTATGCTAAATTCGAAGGTTCAAATCCTACAGGTTCATTCAAAGATCGAGGAATGACTGTTGCAATTAGCCAAGCCGTTTCGGAGGGAGCACGGGCGGTAATATGCGCCTCTACGGGAAACACTTCTGCCTCGGCAGCTGCTTTCGCGGCAAGAGCCCGAATACCATGTTTTGTAATAATACCATCTGGAAAAATTGCCTTAGGTAAACTAGCTCAAGCAATGGCGCATGGTGCGATAGTGTTAAAAATAAACGGTAATTTTGATGCTGGAATGCAAGTAGTTAAAGATCTCGCTGACACCAATGGATTAGCTATCGTTAACTCAATTAATCCATTTCGTTTACAAGGACAAAAGACGGCTGCGTTCGAAGTCGTGGATGAACTTGGTGTGGCTCCCGATTTTCATTGTTTGCCGGTTGGAAACGCAGGTAATATTAGTGGTTACTGGATGGGCTACTCTGAGTATGCGGGAGAGCGACTCGACAGTATTCCTGAAGATATGGAGTATGTGATAGAAAAAAAAATATGTAAAAAACCAAGGATGCTGGGTTACCAAGCGTCTGGGGCAGCGCCTTTTATAGAAAAGAAAACAATTGACAAACCTGATACAGTAGCAACTGCTATTAGAATTGGAGCTCCTCAATCTAAACTGCTTGCGGAGCATGCTTCGCTTAGCTCAAATGGATGGTTTAGAATGTTGAGTGATAAAGAAATTTTAAAAAATCAATCCATATTAGCTGAGCATGAGGGAATATTTTGTGAGCCTGCTTCTGCGATCTCATTTGGAGGAGCGATAGCCGATATACAGGAGGGAAAAATTCCAAAAGGGAGCACTGTGGTTTGCACATTGACTGGCCATGGTTTAAAGGATCCCGACATTATAATTAATAGCAAGTCAAATAAATTACTTGAAGTCTCGAGTAATCGCGAGGCTGTTGCAGATATAATATCAAGCTATATTTGAAGATAACCTTAGTGTTCATGAGGAAAGTTTATCGTTGAAAAAGATCAAAATATTATACCCACAAATAGAAGATGATATTAAAAAACGTAACGA
>JAYYFI010000002.1:0-57317 GCA_036158955.1 Pseudomonadota bacterium | reverse complement strand
TTTTTAGCAGGTGTTTTCTTTTTAGTTGTTACTTTCTTTTTAGCAGGTGTTTTCTTTTTAGTTGTTACTTTCTTTTTAGCAGGTGTTTTCTTTTTAGTTGTTACTTTCTTTTTGGCAGGTGTTTTCTTTTTAGCAGGTGTTTTCTTTTTTGTTGCTACTTTCTTTTTAGTTGTTCTGTTTGAAGAGGGGTTCCCTTTTTTACTACTCAACTCCTGCTCCTTTATGCATGTTACATTTTTGATTAAAACCAGACATTATATCGTACGACAACCTCAATTCATAGGTTCATTTTGTCTTCTAGAAGTAAATTTTCTTACAGTTTCTTTTTGCTCTTCTGTCCATCTTTCAAATGGAATTTTGTAAATTTCACTAATCTCTAAATGGGTGGTTTTCTCGATCAATTTTGCCATTCCGTCAATAAACTCCTTCTCTGCATCTAACCGCGACAAGGTAAGTGGTCCAAATAGCTGTTCTTTATCTAAATTGGATTCCTCTAAATAATTAAAAATATCACTAGCCGTGGCGGGCTTAATACGATAAATCTCCGTGATGTCGATAATTGTTTTAATATTTTTGGAGCTATTCTTCAATTTATTAAGAAAATCAAAGTCTTTATTGTTAATAAATTTTGTCAAATCCGGATATTGTATAACAAGATTAGCTAAACGCTCTGTGAGAGGCTTGTTCGTAAATTTGCCAAATTTTAGGTCTGCGCGATATTTCGTTGGTTGTATAATTTCTTTATATAAAATTTGTTCATCGAAGCTTGTGGCGAATGCTAATTTTTTTATTGCCATACGTTTCTGGTTTTGACCTAAAATTTGCATTATGAAGGGCTTCACTTTCTCTACCAATCTTACATTTTGAGCTTCCGAACCACCTTGGTCTAATTCTTTTTTTACGCTATCAATCAAAAACTCATAAATTTGTTGTTTTTTTGTGTGATTAAAAAATTCTTTTGGCCCAACTTTTTTTACCAATTGGTCGGGGTCATCATCTTCCTCTAGGAAACAAAAATCAACTTGTCGATTGTCTGAAAGCATCTCGAGACTAATTTTACATGCTTTAATTCCAGCATTTACACCTGCTTTATCTCCGTCAAAGCAAAAAATAAGATGTTCTGTTTCTCTAAAAAGTAAATTTAATTGGCTTTTAGTGATAGCTGTTCCCAGCGTGGCCACCACATTGGTTAATCCAGCTTGACTAAGACTTATTACATCTAAATAGCCTTCTGTAATGATTAAATTGTTTATCTTTTGAGCTGTTGTTGCCTCGTGAATCCCGTAAATTGTTGACCCTTTGTTAAAAATATTGGTTTCAGGTGAGTTTAGATATTTTGGTTTATCATTATTGATAGTCCGACCCCCGAATCCCAACACCTGACCTCTTCGATTCTTGATTGGAAAAGTAATCCTGGATCTGAGGCGGTCAAATTTTTTTCCGCGGCTCTCATTGATTAATCCAGAGTTCATTATTAAATCATTTGGTATCGCTTGATTTATGAGGTGATTAAGAATATTGTCCCAACCAGGCGGAGCCCAGCCTATTTGAAATCTTTTAGCAATTTCACCACTAAAGCCTCTATTTTTCAAATATTCTATCGGTGCTTCTTTCGTGCTTGATTTTCTCAATTGATAATTGTAGAAATTATTGGCTAAATCCATGATGTCATAAAGTTTTTTATAGGATGTTTCTTTCTTATTTTCTTTTATTGTGGCTAGATTTATACCGACACGTTTTCCTAAATCCTCAAGCGTTTCTATGAAGCTCGTTCCGTTGAGATCCATCATGAATCGAATTGCATTCCCACCTGCACCACAACCGAAGCAGTAATAGAGTTGTTTTTGGGCGCTTACTGAAAACGAAGGTGTTTTCTCATTATGAAAAGGGCAAAGTCCGACGTGATCTTTGCCAGCCTGTTTTAGGGATAAATAACTGCTAATCAGCTCAACTATATCTGTACGTTTGAGGATTTCATCAATAGTTGTCTCTGGTATTTTCTTTGACATGCCGTAATATTATAGGTGTTTATAATAAATTGCACTTTGCAGGCTTCTGTAGAAGGGTTTTGATTAATTAAGTTTTTCCTTAACTAATGTACTAACCTTTCCCATATCAGCTTTACCCTTCAGTTTTTTAGTCAGTACGCCCATAACTTTCCCTAACTCACTTTTATTTGTTGCAGCCATTTCTTGGAGTGTTTGTTCAACGATTGTTTTCAGCTCTCCGTCCTCAAGTTGTGAGGGGAGGTAACTAGACAATACTTCGAGGTCAAATTCTTCCTTGTGAACAAGATCTGTTCGATTTGCTTTTGAATATTGGTTGATTGATTCTTTTCGTTGTTTTGCAAGTTTGGTGATGATTTGTATGATGTCTTGGTCGCTTAAATCTGACCTTGAGTCGATCTCTTTTTGTTTTATAGCTGATAAAAGTAGACGTAGCGCGGACACGCGGTCTTTGTCGCCATTTTTTAAAGAACTTTTAATCTCTTCGGTAATTTTACTCTTCAGGGACACTTGAGCGCTAATTCTCTATATTCTCGGTCTTTGTCTGGGCAAAATCCTGCCTTTTTTCTTCTGCCATCTTTTTATAGCTGCCGCAGCTTTTCGCTTTCTAACTGAAGTTGGTTTCTCGTAGAACTCCCGTCTGTGAACCTCGGCTAATACACCCGCTTTTTCGCAAGCGCGCTTAAAACGTCTTATGGCTATATCGAAAGGTTCGTTGTCTCTTACTCTTACTGATGGCATACTCTTGTTCTCTATTAGTGGTAATGAAGTATAACCACTTTTTTCGATATGTCGAGTAATTATTAGCAAAAATGAGTAATATCTGTGTACTTGGAATTGAAACCTCCTGTGATGAAACTTCTGCTGCTATTTTTGATTCAGTAAAGGGGCTTTTATCAAATGTGGTCTATAGTCAGATAAAAACTCATGCTCCTTACGGAGGAGTAGTTCCAGAGCTTGCTTCAAGGGATCATCTAAGTAAAATTGTGTCAGTAGTCGAAAAATCGTTAATTGAAGCGAAAAAAGACTTAAATGATATTAACTGTATTGCTTATACTGCGGGACCAGGTCTACTAGGCGCTCTGATGGTAGGGTCCGATTTCGCTAAAACTCTTGCATGGAGTAGGAATATTAGATGTATTCCAATTAATCATTTAGAGGGACATATTATTTCTCCCTTTTTGACTACAGGAGACATTGTATTTCCTTTCCTTTCACTCCTTGTGTCTGGAGGACATACGCAGTTTATTTTAGCCAAAAGGTTTGGTTGCTACGAAATTATTGGAGAATCCGTGGATGATGCAGCTGGCGAGGCATTTGATAAGGTCGCTAAGATGATTGGACTAGGCTATCCCGGTGGTCCAATTATAGAGAAACTAGCGAAAAATGGTTTGCCCGGACGTTTTATGTTTCCGAGGCCAATGCTAAATAAAAATGGTTTAAATATGAGCTTTAGTGGGCTTAAAACAGGTGTAATGAGAGCAATCGAAGATTTAACGTTGGATGACCAAGTTAGAGCGGATATTTCTCTTGAATTTCTTCAGGCCGTGTCGGAAGTTTTAGTAAAGAAGATTGGGATGGCACTAAAATTAACCAAGGCTAAGAGATTTGTTGTTTCTGGAGGGGTTAGTGCTAACGAATTCTTAAGGACTAACATTAAAAGAAAATGTGATCAGTTGGGGGTATCTGTTTTCTTCCCCCCTCTTAAATACTCTACTGACAATGCAGCTATGATAGCACTTGCTGGTTCAATGAGAATTCAACAAGGGCAATGTCCGCCCGAAAGGTTTGTTGTTAGGGCGAGATGGTCGGTTGATATTCTTAATCCGCCTTAAAGTTTATTCGTTTTTCTGTTCCTTTTCTAAGTCTTGCTATATTGTCCTTGTGCTTAGCAATAATGAGACTAACGATTATGATAAAAATAATTGTTTGAGTTATTGAACTCTGTTCAATATGGATGATTGGTATCGAAAGGATAGTGGCTAAGACTGCGGACAATGAGGAATATTTGGTGAATTTGGCGATTATCAACCAGGTTAAACAGAATGATAGTGCTGTGAGAGGAGCTAATCCCGCAGTAACCCCGATAAAAACAGCTACTCCTTTACCTCCTTTAAAATTATAAAAAATAGGATATATGTGACCCAATACAGCTGCGAAGCAGATCATTCCTAAGTAAAATTCGCTCAGCATAAAATACTTGCCAATTGAAACCATAATAAAGCCTTTTGAAAAATCGCCAATTAAGGTTGCGATAGCTGGCCATTTCCCAGCATATCTTAAAACATTAGTAGCCCCAGCATTTCCAGATCCTTTCCCTCGAGGATCTTCAAGTTTTAACCATTTCGTAATAGTTATTGAAGTAGAAAAAGATCCTATTAGATAGGCTAATCCGACAAAAGTAAGAGAAAAAAGATGGTGCATAATTATATCTTTAATCCATGTGCTATTTAATTTTGATATAATAATGAATTTTAAGCGTTAAGTCAGTGGCATGGACATCATTCATCTTAAAAACATTCAGATTAAAACAAAAATTGGTGTTTGGGCTTGGGAAAAATTAATTAGCCAGAATATCAGTTTAGACTTAGAGTTTGCTGTAGACACATCGATTTCTTCAAAGAGTGATAAACTTTCTGATACAAAAGACTATAGTCGGGTTGTTTCTGAGATTGAATACTTTATTCAAAATAATAGTTTGCAGTTAGTTGAGTCACTGGCTGTTCAATTAACCGAAAAATTGATGCAAGAATTCTCTTTGCCATGGATAAAATTAAAGGTTAATAAAATTGGAATTATTCCCAATGTAACTGAAATTGGCATCACTGTGGAAAGGGGAAGTATTTGAATTCCGATTATTTTTATGTTGTGTTGATACTGGGGAGTAACTTCCAGAGATCTAAAAATTTTAAAAAAGGTATAAAATTAATCGAAAAAAAATATAAGCTTCTTAAAATATCTAGGATTTACAAATCGGATGACACAACACAAAAAGGAAGGTTTTATTGGAATTTAGCTTTGTTGTTGAAAATGAAAAAAACCGTCGATTTAAAATATGAATTGGTAGAGATAGAAAAAGAATGCGGGAGACAATGGGGCTCAATGAAAAAGACTATTGCACTCGATATCGACATAGCCTTAGTTTATTTGTTTCAATCTAATAGTGCAGAATGTAATATTTTAGCTAAAAATATTGACGAGTCGTTATATTCTTTTTTATCGTTACAAGATATCTTGCCGAAGAAAATTAATATTAAAAAAATGTTTAGTGATAAGTGTGAACTAGTGTCTCAAGTCAAACGTAGGAAGATAAATCTAGTCTCTATCCTTGAAATTTCTAATGGTAATCGCCATGTTTTGTAGATTGTTTCTTATCTTTATCATTTTTACTGGTTGCTCTACTAACGAGAATAAAAATTTAGAGAGAACAAACAGAAGCCATAGAATTGTAGCCTTAGAAGAAACTATCAAGGCTTTTTCTGGCGCAGTAAAATTCGCATATTACGACGAAATTTTTCGATTCCAACGCTTGCCTGCTGGTAATTCCATTGATTATAAATCTGAGCAACTGTCGAGTTTTAGGATTGTAGATTATAAAAATCTGTCAAAGCTTTTATCTGACGACGGCATAACTGCGCGAGTAGTATCAGAATTTAAGTATTACCAAATTGATGAGGGTAAATTAAGAAAAACTATTTTCGAACAAAATTGGTGGTACAACCCGATAAGGAATAAGTGGTTTTTAAAAACCCCTTTCCCTTTGTTTGAAGAAAAGTTAAATGCTGATTGATCTACCTCCGTCAACGTTTAATGTTTGCCCGGTAATATAGTTCGATTTTGCTAGAAATATTACCGCTTCTGCAATGTCGTTTGGATGACCTATTTTCTTTAAAGGAATTTTTGATATTATTTCTTCTCTTGCCGTATCGTCCTCGCTATCTGCCCAAATGATTGCGCCAGGGCCGACGCCATTGACTCTAACTTCAGGAGCTAACTCTAAGGCTAGCGATCGCGTTAAAGAATTCAGTCCAGATTTGGAAATTGAATATATTGAATATCCTTTTCGGGCAAAGTCGGCATTACTGTCAGAGATGTTAATAATAGACCCATCATTTTGTTTAAGGAGCGACCTTAAGCCAGTTGAGAGGAAATAAATTGATCTTAGATTCACTGCATGAATGGAGTCCCAGACTTCAACCGGCGCATCAAGTTCGTTCTTGTAAAAAACTGAGGCATTATTCACTAATAAATCAAGTCGCTGAGAGATTTTTAAGAATTTTTTTATGACTTCCTTCGCCGAGTTTTTTGAAGCAAGATTTTCTTGAATCAAAAAAGCTGAATTAGCTCTTTTTTCGTTTAATTTGTCTACAAGTTTTTCGGCCTTGCATGAAGAATGATTGTAATGTACGCAAATATTATAATCATTTATATGTAGTTTTTGCGCTATTTCTTTCCCCACACGAATGGCAGAGCCGGTAATTAGTGCGACCTTATTTCCTGAAGTGAGATAATTCATCGTATTTTTTTGCTCAATAGTGTTAGGATGTTTTATTGTAAGAAGCTTGAATCTTTTTATCAAATATGCGAATTCCAAAAGAAGAAGAAGTTAGACTAGATTGTGTCAGACAGAAAATCATCGAAGAAATCTCTAAGCAGATTGATGAGATATTACCATTTGACCGATTCATGGATATAGCGCTATATACTCACAAATATGGTTATTATGAAAAATTAGGAAAAATTTTTGGAAAGTTCGGCGATTTTACTACAGCGCCTGAAATGGGGAATCTTTTTGCGAAGTGTATTCAAAATGAAGTCGAAAATGTACTACAACAAATTGGGGGAAATTTTTATGAATTGGGGGCTGGTAGTGGACGACTTTCAAAAACAATTCTCGAATGTTCGTCTAGATTTCAATTAGATTACGCGCCTAACTTTAATATAATAGAGAGATCGGTAAATCTTACGAAAGTGCAAAAAAGATTGTTAGGATGTGACTCCCCCGTCACTTGGTTGAATGAATTGAATGACACTCAACTTAACGGGTTTTTGATAGCAAATGAGTTGCTTGATGCTATGCCTGCTAGATGCTTTCGAAAAGAAGAGAATCGTGTGACTGAATTAGGCGTGGCGTTGATTGACGACGAGCTATGTTGGAAACCAAAAAATTCTGTTGTCCCAAAGTATATAATAGATCAATTGGCTCAAAAGAGAATAGGACATTGTACGGAATACATTGACGGCTTATATGGTTGGTTGGAAAATATCTTTAAGCACTCGGAACAAATTGTCTTGATAATTTTGGACTATGGATCGTTGAGAGAAGAGTTCTATCATGATAATAGAAGAGATGGAACAATCAAGTGTCATTATAAACACCAACTAAGTTATGATCCTTTGTCATCACCAGGGCTTAAAGATATAACCGTTTCGATTGATTTTTCTCTGCTACTTGATTACGCCACACGATTAGGATTTGATGTGCTAGGTTTTGTTCCACTAGAAAAGTTGCTTACTAACTTAGGCATTATGGAAATATTTAGCGGTGAAATGAAAAACTCTCCCAAAGAAGATTTTTCTCTGTCACATGAGGCGAAGCAGTTACTGATGCCAAACGAAATGGGTTATGCGGTCAAGGCTATCGCTCTAGGAAAGAATTTTGAAGGAAGTCTTTTGGGATTCAAAGAAGTGTAGATTAAAGAAAAATGAGTTATTCATGGAAATAATACAGTTACTAGTTTTATCAGTAACCCAGGGGGTAACTGAGTTTTTACCAGTGTCATCATCCGCGCACTTAATATTGATTTCGCAATTATTCGGTTGGAAGGATCAAGGTATGGTGATAGACACAATGGCTCATCTTGGTTCTTTATTTGCGTTTTTTTTATACATTTGTTTTAACAGACCTGAAGATTACACTGATAATGGGTTCTTTCAATTCTCAGAGACTGTGTTTGATACTCAATTAGTTAAAAAAATAGTAATTGCCACAACTCCGGCAATAATTATTGGTCTATTATTCAGAGATGTCATTGCGGATTATGCTAGAAATGCCGAAATTATTTCAATTACAACGATTTTTTTTGCTATCGTTTTATTCATCGCGGATCAAAAACGAGGTGCAAAAAAAATCAACGAGTTGTCATATAAAGAAGCATTTTTAATTGGGCTAGCGCAAAGTATAGCACTAATTCCAGGGGTTTCTCGTTCCGGAATAACTTTAGCCGCAGGCCTATTCTTTGGTTTTTCTCGGGTGGATGCCCTAAAGTTTGCGGTCTTGCTTTCAATACCCGTAATTATTCTTGCTTCTTTTTCCGAGTTAGGGGCTTTTTTAGTGACGGTGCCAAAATTTGATTTAATAGATTTGATTTTTGTTTTTACAGTTTCAATGCTTAGTGCTTATTTCTGTTTGATATTGCTGTTTAAATTTATAACTCAAATTGGTTTATTACCTTTTGTTATTTATAGGATAGTTTTGGGTTGTTTAATTTTTATCTTTTTGGTTTAAACTATTATTTACTAATGACATAGAGGGTTCTCGCTTCGTTAATTTGTTCTTTTCTTTTTTTGTCTAGGGCTTTCTTGATCTCATCTGCTACTTTACCGTTATCATATTCTTTTGTTTTTAGAGCATCTTCAATAGACACGGGGTTGTCTATTATATGGTTTAATAGCGCAAGACTTTTGATTAATACAACTCCATACTCTGAAGTCATTGCTTCCATGCTAGTTAATATTTGTTTGAATCTTTTAATCCTTCTATATGCGTCTGTTTTTTTTAATAAACTCAAGACCGAATCAGTGCTGGCTTTTGAAACATTCGCTATTTCCTTCCAGTTTTCTGATGTAATAGAGATCTGTTCCTGTATTATTTTTGAGAACTTGAGTCTCCTTACCAGTTTAGGAAAATTACTTGTCGATTTGTTTTTACCTTCTTTTGAAACGTAGATTGCCATGAGAATCAGGTAGTCGTTCTCTAAGGCATTATTTAGTTTTTTGAAATACTTATAGACTTCACATTCCGGATCTGTAAGCTGTGACAAGTTGCACTCTGGTAGTAATTTTGATAAGGCATTACAATCATATAAGGTTTTAAAAAAATTATTAGGTGCTTTAGTTTGTAAAGAAAGTATCAATTCGCGTTGTATGCGCTCTTCCGACAAAGTACATAGCTCGCCGCTATCCACTATTTTGGATAAAAGTTTCATAGTATCGGTCGCAATTTTAAACTCTAGTTTTGCAGCAAACCGTGCCGCACGTAGTACTCTCAAGGGATCTTCTGCGAAAGCATCGGTAACATGCCTCAATACTCTTTTTTTCAGGTCGCCGATACCACCAAAAGGATCGATGAATTTTCCGTTCTCATCTAATGCAATCGCATTTACAGTAAAATCTCTTCTCGCGAGATCTTCTTCAAGAGTTATTTTTGCATGAAAATCTATGTCAAAACCTTGATGACCGCTGCCTTTTTTTTTCTCCGAGCGAGCCAGTGCGTACTCCTCTTTTGTTTTAGGATGAAGGAAAACAGGGAATGCTCGTCCCACCTTCTTGTAACCTTTAGTTATTAATTCGTCTTGCTCTGCACCAACTACTACCCAGTCTCTGTCTTTTGGCTCTATACCAAGAAGTAAATCTCTTACTGCTCCCCCAACTTGATAAATTTGCATTCTTTATCTGCCCGAGTTGTTCCTATAATGTGCAAAGCGATCTTTGTATTTGCGATTCAACAGATAGCTCGGAATAATTTCGTTCATAGTAGTTGCCTTGATTCCTAAATCTTGCAGACCAGGAAGCTCGGAACAGATGGAGTTGCTTCTTAGAGATCTCAAATTATCTCTTGATAGTGGTTTTCCCGGTACAAATTCCAATAATCCTGCCTGAATCGATGAGAACAAATAGTTTAAGGGTATCACCCTGTCTTTTATGTTTAAAATTTCACAAATATATCTAACAATTTCTATAAGAGTTTTAATTTCTGGTCCACCTAACTCATAAATCGACTCTTTATGCTGTGGGTTTTCGATAATCGCAACAATTGCGTCTACTAAGTCATTGACAAAAATTGGCTGAAGTAGACTTTGCGGACAAGCTAAAGGAATTCTTCCATTGAATAATTTTACCAATGTAGCGAATTTATTTATGAATTTGTCTTTTGGACCAAAAACCACCGATGGCCTGATTATCGAGGCTTTGAACTGAGAGCTTTGTTCCGAAAGTATAATATTTTCTGCATTGCCTTTTGTTTTTTGGTAGTTTGAGATCGAATTGACATCAGCGCCAATAGAGCTAAGTTGGATAAAATGTTTGATGTGATTTGTTTTGCACGTTTGGACTGCGCGACTAGTAAGCTCTGTGTGAGCATAGGTAAAACCTTTACCATCATCTTTCTTTTCGTTAAGAATCCCTATTAAGTTAATTAGCACATCACATCCCTTAAAAAGGGAGTCAATTTCTTCTTGTTTATTTAGATCTATCACGCTTACTTTAGTATTTGGTAGCACCCATAGATGACGCCCATGGTTAATATTTCTTGTTGATATCCTAATTTTATGACCGCGCTTGACTAAAGCATTTGCTAAAACACTACCTATGAAGCCGGTCCCCCCTTGTAGCCCAATGGTTAATTTATTCATAGTTCACAAATCCTTTTTTTATCTGACTTATTTGCAGGAATTTGCTTAAGCATATCATTTAATCTCTTCGATTTTCCTGTTTGTTTCCACTCATAGATTAATGAATAAAATAAAGTTCGCCTAACATATCTCCTTGTTTCATTGATTGGAATTGCATCGATCCACAAGATTGGATTTCCACAGTACCTTTTTTGCCATTTAAATACTCTGTGAGGACCTGCATTGTAACCTGCTGATGCCATAGCAAAGTTTCCGCTGAATCGATTATACAAGTCTTCAAGATAAGAGCTGCCCAGAAGGATATTTTTCTCTGCATTATAAAGATCTGATTTTCTTTTATAAAGAATTCCGTGTTTTTTAGCAGTTGCTCTAGCAGTTGTTGGTATTAATTGCATCAGACCTCTAGCATTTGCGGGAGACCGCGCAAATCTGTCAAACGCACTTTCTGCACGAATAATAGCAAGAATTTGATGTTTGGACACCCTAAACTTGCGCTTAATTTGTTTATTACGAATCTTAATGATTTGGCCTAATCTGATTTTATTGCTATTTCTTATATTGTTGATTTTTTTTAAATATATGACGGAGGAATTAAATTTTTGGGCTATTGCTGATAAAGTATCACCAGATTTAACTTTATAAACTACCGGTTGACCGTAATAGGGCGTTTTGCCTACGGTCGGAAGCCTTAGCACTTGACCAGGGGTGAGTAAATTATTCTTTAATTGATTATGCTTCGAAATTGCTTTAATAGAAATGTTAAGTTTTTTTGAGATTTTCCATAGAGAATCTCCTTTCCTAACCCTATATATTGCTTTTGGCTTTAAATAATTATCTATTACATCTTCATATAAAATTGGAAATCTTAATTTTATATCATGCAGACTGGAACTTTTGCCGATAGCAAATATGACTCCTTTGGCCCACCCCCAAGAATTAGCTAGCAAAGCGGCAGCGTGCAGTCCTGAATCATTTAATTTTTTTATGCTATAAAGGAATTCTCTTTTTGCATCGAGCTCCCTACCGGCAGAAAATAATTTACTCGCGAGAATCAGGTTCGAACTTTTAATAATTTTTTCGTAATCTGATTGTTCAATCATTATTCTTTTACTGTTAAAGCTGTAGGGCTTTCCTAATTGATCAGCGGCTAGAAAACCGTAGTAGTCTCTTCTCTCTGCAAGCTGTTTAAGAATTAATGTTGCTTCTGTTCTGGCATCTGTCTGGTTAAGTGAATATGCTCTCCAGTATAGCCATCGGGAGGTTGGAATTTCTTTGGATGCTTCCTTTTTTGTCCATTTGGCCAATTTATACCAGCTTTTATGGATTATGGCTTGTTGAATCTGAAGCCGCTGAATTTTTGAATCTAGATAATCCCCACTGATAGAATCAAGTAACGTGATTGCTTCAGGACTTCGTTTTGAAGAGGCAATGACTGCCGCCCTTATTTGTAATTTTTGAATTTGAGATTGGTTGAAATTAAATTTTTTGATTACCTCTTTTTTGAAATTCAATCCCTTTTGCAAATTCCTTCTCATAGCTCTTTCGATTAAAACTAATAAGATATCTTTTTCATATAAATTAGGTTTATTAATTTCTGTTCTTAAGTATCGCTCGGGCTTCCAGTAGTGGCGTTTAAGAACGTTTATTGCTTTTAAAATACGCTTATCTTGGCTTTTCTTAGCTAGATATTGAGCTAATTTAATATTTTTTTTGTCTACGCTTTTCAATATTCTGTCCCAATATTGCTTCGATGATATTAATTTATTTTTGTATAAATAATTGAATGAATAATCACAGATTTTTGGCAAGGATTTACCTGTAGTCCAAGTTTTGATTATCTCATTTCTATTTATGGAAGGAGATTTAGTTCTAATTTGTGATTGATAATACATGCACTGAAATTTAGTGAGTTCGACTGGTTTCGCTTCATAAATTTTTATAAAATCTTTGAATTTTTTTCTACGAAAAAGGGTATTCAACCACTCTTTTCGATATCGATCCTGAAAAACGGAATCTTCGGGTCTGGAAAGAAAAATTTGAGGATAATCAGTCGAAATTAAAAACGGACGTTTCTGAATTAGTTTATATGTTAAATATAAATGAAGGGGGCTATTCTCCAGTTTATCGAGGGATTTTTTAGCGGATATATAATTTCCTGACTTAATGAGGGCTAGTGACTTTTTAAATAAAATTTCTTCGTTACCATCGGCAAAGCTTGTTGACGATATCAAACAAAAAAATAATGCAAAAATCAGTTTAATTGAGATCCTGTCCATAAGTTTGTTTCGCCGGTTTCCAGAAATATGTTCTGTTTGATTCTTGAGGGGTGAGCTAACCCGTAATTTTTTTTGAGATCGTGTTTTGTGTTATGATATCTTAATTCACTGAAGTAATAAATTTAAATAATGATGGAAAGTTCATTCCTACAGAAAGCCCGTTCTTTTGAAGACGTCATCAATTCGCGTGTTACTATACATGATTTTAAAACGGAGGCTGTTCCCCGGGAAATAATAGATAAGGCTTTGTTATCATTTGCGGCTACCCCTAATCATTTTTTGACGAAGCCTTGGAGAATCTACGTTTTGGGTAAAAAATGTGTGACCGAAATAGTAGAGCTTAATTCGTCGAGAGTTCGTATTGATAAGGGTGAGAAAGCTGCTCAAATAAAAAGGGAAAGGTGGGCAAAAGTCCCCTGTTGGATATTGGTTAATTGTACTATTAGCGAAGAAGAAATTAGATTTCAAGAAGATTATGCGGCTTGTGCGTGTGGGATACAAAACATGATGTTGACTTTTTGGTCTAACGGTTACGGGACAAAATGGACTACTGGGCCAGTTACCCGTTATCCA
This sequence comes from Pseudomonadota bacterium, assembly GCA_036158955.1. Taxonomy (GTDB): domain Bacteria; phylum Pseudomonadota; class Gammaproteobacteria; genus TMED69. The sequence continues at coordinate 43,829 of JAYYFI010000002.1, read as the reverse complement.
GATTTTCCCGACATTGTTGGTTTTGATTCTAACGAGGAAGTAGTAGTTGGTCTGCTATGGGCTGGTTTGCCGAATACCATCCCAGAAAAAAGAGCTAGAGATTCAAGTCGTAACGTTACTTGGCTCCCATAGTTTTGGCGCGTTGCGCGGCAGCAAGTTGTTCTTCTGGTTTTGAGGGTGGTTCCTTAGCCCAAGAACCGAGCTCTTCGATTATTATGTTTTTGAATAACTCTACACTTGATTCACTATCGTTTAGTGAGGAGATATACCTTAAATTTTTACCGCCTTCTTGAACGAAGAGCTCTTTATATTGCATATTAATTTCCTCGATTGTTTCTAAACAATCTACTGCAAAACCAGGACTAATTACATCGAGCACCCTAGTTTTTGATTTTGCTAATTTTACTATTTCTTCATCAGTATAAGGAGAAAGCCATTTAGCGAACCCCACTCGGGACTGAAAGGATACGGACCAGAAATCTGCTTCTAATTCTAAGGCTTGGCTGACCAACCTCGCCGTTTCATGACATTGGCAATGATAGGGATCGCCCTCTAAAAAGGTTGATTCAGGGATACCGTGAAACGAGTAGAGTAATTTTTCAGGTCGTCCATTTTTTTCCCAATGGTTCCTAATTGATTCAGATAAGCCCTTTATATATATCGGGTGATTATGATAGTTGGTAGTGTAACGAGTTTTAGGTATCCATCGTAATCTTGAGAGATAATTGAAAACCAACTCTAGGATAGATCCAGTAGTCGCTGAAGCATATTGTGGAAACATCGGTATTAATATAATTTGTCTAGCTCCATCAGCAATTAACTTCTCTAGAACATCTAATATTGAGGGAGTTCCATACCTCATACCAAGCCTAACAGTTACCCAAGGCGTTTCTCTTTCAAGATGATGATCTAAAGCTTTGGCCAAATTATCGCTATAAAAAAGAAGAGGGGAACCTTTTTCTGTCCATATTTTCGCGTATGCGTGTGAGGATTTTTTTGGCCGAGTATTTAGGATAATGATGTTGAGAATTAGCCACCAGAGAATTTTTGGTAATTCTACAACCCTCCGGTCTGATAAAAATTGTTTCAAATATTTTTTTACGTTTTTTTTATCAGGGTTGGAAGGAGTACCAAGATTACAAAGAAGTATTCCTGTCTTTACCTCTCGGCCGTGTTTAAATTTGGATTGCCCCTTCAGTTTTTCCATTATATTGATATTTTTATATTTAGTTCCATTTAAAGAATTATTATATGAAAAAAAGCGTCTAAAGTATTAAATCATTTTACTTCGATCTGGAATAATGCCAGAATTTTAAAAAGTTGTCATTCTGTACTTAAAACAACGTAGTCAATTAATTTATTTTAATACGAGTATTGCATTCAGGTCTTTAGGAGATTAAATATTGTGAAATTTTGTAGCCAGTGTGGCTCAAAGAATATTAGCTATTCGATACCCTCAGGAGATAATAGAAAAAGGTATCACTGTTTGAATTGTAACAGTGTATTTTATGAAAATCCTAAGATTGTCGCTGGTTGTATACCCGTGTGGGAAGATAAAATCCTATTATGTAAGCGAGGGATAGAACCTCGATATGGGTTATGGACTTTACCTGCAGGTTTCATGGAGAATGGCGAAACTACAAGAGAAGCAGCGGAGCGAGAAACTTTAGAAGAGGCAGGAACGTTGGTTACTCGTAGTAAGCTTTATACTCTTTTTAATCTACCTCAAATTAATCAAGTTTACATGATGTTTCTTTCACATTTAACCGAGCCTGTATTCGAAGCAGGAGAGGAAAGTCTAGATTGCAAACTGTGTTTGGAAAGTGAGATTCCTTGGGACCAAATCGCGTTTCCAACAATAACCTACTCATTGCAACTATTTTTTAAAGATAGAACAGCTGGGAAGTTTTCGATGCATATAGGCGACCTAATTAGAGAAGAATCTAAAAGTAAGTTAAAGAATTTATCTAGCTACAGCTACTGAGGAAATAACAATGGAAATATCCTATTACGGAGAAGATTTTAGAGTAAAAAGTAAATTACACAATGAATCACCCCCTGCCTCAAATTCTCCAAATTCTATCAAAATTTCTTCTTTAGCTGCAGCTACGGCAGTCATGATTGGCTCAGATTATTTTCGACCCTTAACAGGTTTTCACGATATTGAGGACGCTATTTCTATTTGTGACAAAATGCAAATGAAAAATAAACTATTCTGGCCTATACCTTTGTTAAATATTATAGATGATGTAGGGAAATTAGAAGTAGGAATGACTGTAAATCTAATTGATCCAAACTTCCAGGACGGACGAATTCTTGGACAGCAACTAATTGGGTCAATTCATAAGATAACGCAAAAAGAAAAAGCGAAGATAACCGAATCAGTGTTTGGAACCACAGATGAATCACATCCAGGTGTAAGTATGATTAGTAAAATGGGGAACTTTTTAATTAGTGGCGACCTTGCGATAAATAATCATAGTTACTATTCTGAGGATTTTCCTGAAACTTTCATGACTGCATCTGAAATTAGGTCGCGGTTTGTTCAAAACGGATTCAAGCGGGTTGTTGCATTTCAGACCAGAAATCCCATGCATCGAGCGCATGAGGAATTGTGTAAAATTGCGATGGAAGAAACGCAATCCGACGCACTACTGATCCATATGCTGCTAGGAAAATTAAAACAGGGTGATATTCCGGCGTCCGTTAGAGACGAAGCGATTCGCGTAATGGTGGAAAAATATTTCGATCAAAATAAGGTTATGGTTAGTGGCTATGGTTTTGATATGCTTTATGCGGGTCCGAAAGAAGCTTTGCTTCATGCAATAATAAGACAAAACTGTGGCTGTTCGTTTTTAATCATTGGTAGAGACCATGCTGGGGTGGGCGACTTTTACCAAGCTTTTGAGGCTCAAGAGATATTTCATTCGGATTTGGTCCAAGAATCTCTAAAAATTAAAATATTTGAGGCGGACCACACTGCTTATTCCAAAAAACTTGGTAGGATTGTTATGATGAAGGATGCGCAAAATCATAAGTTAGATGATTTTATGATTTTGTCAGGAACTAAAGTTAGAAGCATTCTTGAAGAAGGGAAAACTTTACCACCAGAATTCGCTAGACCCGAGGTGGCCGCTGTATTGGGTGCATACTATAAGGAAAAAAAGAATTGAGTGATTCGAAAACATTATTTGAAAAAATCATAAGTAGGGAGATTCCAGCGGATATAGTCTATGAAGACGATAATATAATTTCCTTTTGGGATATTAATCCTCAGGCTCCATTTCATATTTTAGTATGTCCTAAAGAGCCAATCAGTATGTTATCAAAATCATCCCCCAATCTTCACCGAGAGCTTTTGGGTGATCTTCTTATTAAATCTGCAGAGATAGCTGCTAAAGAGGGATATAAAGATAAATTTAGGATAATTGTTAATAATGGAGCTGAAGCTGGCCAATCGGTTTTTCACTTACACATTCATGTATTAGCAGGGCGTCATCTGAATTGGCCCCCTGGTTGATTATTTATCGTTTCATTGCATCAAAAAATTCTTCATTGTTTTTTGTAAGTTTCATTTTTTTAAGTAGAAACTCAATAGCTGCAATTTCTTCCATCGGATGAAGAAGGTTTCTTAGAATCCACATCTTTTGCAACTCATCGGGTTTTGTTAGTATTTCCTCTCTTCTCGTACCGGAACGGTTTATATTGACTGCCGGAAAAATTCTTTTTTCTGCAATCTTGCGGTCGAGGTGAATTTCCATATTACCGGTTCCTTTAAATTCTTCATATATTACATCATCCATCCTTGAGCCGGTGTCAACAAGGGCGGTTGCTATAATGGTTAGACTACCTCCTTCTTCAATATTTCTTGCTGCTCCAAAAAATCTCTTGGGTCTTTGAAGAGCATTAGCGTCAACACCACCCGTAAGAACTTTGCCCGATGATGGCGCAACGGTATTATAAGCCCGCGCAAGTCTTGTTATGGAATCAAGTAGAATTATTACGTCTTTTTTATGTTCTGTAAGTCTTTTAGCTTTTTCTATCACCATTTCTGCTACCTGGACATGACGAGCAGCAGGTTCATCGAATGTGCTAGATATGACTTCCCCACGCACTGATCTCTGCATTTCTGTGACCTCTTCAGGTCTTTCATCTATTAAAAGAACGATTAGATAACAGTCAGGGTTATTCGAGTTTATGGAGTGTGCAATGCTTTGCAACATCATTGTCTTCCCTGCCTTTGGTGGAGAGATTATGAGACCACGTTGCCCCTTACCGACTGGTGCAGCCAGATCTATTACACGGGGTGGAAGGTCTTCTGTGCTACCGTTTCCCATTTGTAATTGAAGCCTTTCTTGTGGAAACAAAGGAGTAAGATTTTCGAATACGACTTTATTTTTCGTATTTTCCGGTGCTTCAAAATTGATCTCATCAACTTTCAGTAAAGCAAAATATCTTTCACTGTCTTTGGGGGGTCTAATTCTGCCCGATATGGTATCTCCAGTCCTCAAACTAAACCTTCTTATTTGGCTTGGCGAAACATAGATATCATCTGCTCCTGCTAAATAGCTTGAGTCAGAAGACCTTAAAAAACCGAAGCCATCCTGTAGGATTTCTAAAACCCCGTCGCCCATTATATTCTCTCCCTTCTTCGCATGGGCTTTCAAAATACTAAAGATCACATCTTGTTTGCGGGAACGAGCTATTCCTTCGATTCCCATTTGATCAGCTAATTCGACCAACTCTGAAGCCGATTTTCTTTTAAGCTCTGTTAAATTCATGATTTTGATCTAAAATAATTTCAATATGGATTAAGTATGTTGTTATTCTTAGCGGGAGCAAAGCTCGAGAAAGCTTGATAAAACATTATCACAGTATCACCCTTGCGTCCACTAGCAAATCAAATTAAAAATTTTAGAGTTGACTTTGGCGTGCTATAGATTGCTGTCTATGAATTCAGTAAGTTGTGACTTATTAAGAGCCCCGGTATGAGTTGCTATTACTTGGCCTTCTTTGAACAGCATTAAATGTGGTATACCTCTTATGTTGTATTTCGCGGAAACTTGAGTATTTTTGTCTACATCGACCTTTGCAACCTTTACTTTGTTTGAGTAGGATTCAGCTACTTCATCTAGGATGGGAGCTATCATTTTACAAGGACCACACCACTCGGCCCAATAATCAACGAGTACTGGTTGCTCAGAATTGATCACTTCACTTTCAAAAGATTCGTCAGTAACGTGTAGTAAATTAGCGCTCATAATTAAAATATTAATCCTTTATTATTTAAAGCTTATTCTTTAACGATTCTAGTCGAAATTGCAAGTACTAATTTGAATCTAAATTTCAATTTGAAGGGGTTTTGGCAAAAACCAGTTAAAAAATGCAAGTTTTATCCTTTAATTTATTATAGAATTTAACTTGATAAAATTTTAAAAATTTGTAGTTATTATAGTGTTAGATAAACGAAGCCTCATTTTCTTTATCCTTTTGGCACTAGCCCTGCTTGGGTGCGGCCAAAAGGGTGATTTATATTTGCGGTATGATGTTTTTAATTCCAATTTATCTAAACTTGGCTAGAATCAGTTTAGATGCGAACATTTTTTCATGTCTTTAACTAATTATATTAATAATAAACTTTGTTTCTCGTCACTGGATTTGACGTCCATCGCCAATCAGTTTGGGACACCTGCCTTTATTTATTGCCAAGATACGATTGAACGTAATTTTCTTGAATATAAGTCTGCCTTTCAAAATAGTGATAATTTAGTTTGTTATGCGGTAAAAGCAAATTCAAATCTTTCAATTTTAAAATTGTTAAAAAATCTTGGATCGGGTTTTGATATTGTATCTGGTGGCGAGTTGCATCGTGTTCTTCAGATTGGAGCGGATCCGAAAAAAATAGTTTTTTCGGGTGTCGGGAAATCTTCAAATGAGATTGAAACTGCGATTGTGAATGGTGTTGGCTCAATTAATATAGAGTCGGATGATGAGTTGCGATTAGTGACCCAAATCGCGAAACATAAGCAAATTCAAGCTTCTGTATCTCTTAGAGTTAATCCAAATGTTGATCCTAAGACTCATCCTTATATTGCTACAGGTTTGAAAAAAAGCAAGTTTGGAGTGCCAATTGTAGACGCATTATCTATTTACGATAAGATGGCCAAAAATGAGTATCTAAAAATTATTGGTGTTGCTTGTCATATTGGCTCTCAGTTACAAGAATTAAACCCGTTCAGGCAGTCTGTAAAAGAAATAATGCAATTAGTAAGAAAAATGGAAGCAAATGGAATAGAGATCCAAAGAATTGACTGCGGTGGTGGTTTGGGAATTAGCTACTCCGGTGAGACTTTACCACGTGCCTCGGAGTTAGTCTCAATAATGAAAAAAGAAATACCTGGGAAATACGTTATCGCTATTGAGCCAGGGCGCTCAATTGTTGGGAAGAGCGGTGTGCTTTTAACAAAAATCGAGTATATTAAACCTGGTTCTGAAAAAAATTTTGTGATCGTGGACGCTGCTATGAACGACCTCATTAGACCTTCTTTATATCAAGCTGACCATGAGGTGCTACCTTGTAAAGAAAGTTTTAAAAACGGAGAACCTTTCGATATTGTAGGGCCAATTTGTGAAACAGGCGATTGGTTAGCTAAAAACAAAAGCTTTTCGATAAGACAGGGCGATTATGTCGCGATCTTAGATGTGGGAGCATACTGTTTCTCGATGTCTAGTAATTATAATTCGCGACCCCGTGCTATTGAATTGTTGGTGAACAAACAAAAGGCCCTTAAGATCATTAGGAAGCGAGAGACTCTAGAAGAGCTGCTCGCAAACGAGATACAATTAATTTGAATCCATGAAGATAAAGGTTTTTTATTATTATTTATTATGTATTTATTGTATCTCAGGATGTCCGTTAGTCTTTGCTGAGAAAAGTATGTATAAAAATTCAATCAATGGAATTACAAGCTTTTCAGACCGTCAAACAGCGGAATCAGAAATTATCATCCTAGATAATAAAAGAAATTTAATATCAACAGAACCGACTGAGAACCGACCAAATTTTGATAGTCAAACTTCCTCAAATATTAATACGGGTTATAATGTTGAAATTCTGAATATAATAAATGAACAGACATTCAGAAACATACAGAATTTAGAAATAAAAGTATCGGTTGCACCCCCTGTTAGACTCGATCTGGGGCAAAAGTTAAAATTGCTTCTTAATGCAAAAACAGTCCAACCTGTTAATGTTGGCGGAAATACATTCGAGTTAAGTAATATCGTAAGGGGTGCACACAAGCTCAAAGCTGAGGTAGTAGATTTTAAAGGCAGGTTGCTAGGTGAGTCCGAAAATTTAACTATCTATGTTCATAAACACTCTATTATCCAATGATAATGAATTTGTAGGTGATAAAGATTGGCGCTAAATCATTTAAAACATAAAGTTAGCAAGACTAACCCTGAAGTCGTTATAGAAATTGATAAGATTAATACTGCGATCATCAAGTTGTCTTCACAAGATGATGTGCTCAATATGAATAGAGCGGCTCAACATTTATTAAGGGTTTCAGACAGCAAAAAGCATTTTGTAAAACTTTCCAGCATCCTTCCTCTACCGATGCAAATACTAACAATAGTGAATAAAGTAAAGAAGTCAGAACGCTCGATTACTGAAAGAGAGCTTCTTTTGACACGAAGTGATGGAATAAGCCTTACCGTTGATTGCTCAATAACGCCTTATTACTCCAGTGAAAGGGTTTTTGCAGGAGTCTTTGTTGAGTTATTCGATGTTGAACAATTTAAAGAAATAAAGATGGCAACTGAGCTAACTGAACAAAGTGACGCATGGGATAAAATAGTTAAAGAGTTGGGTCATGAGATAAAAAATCCTTTGACTGGAATCAAAGGTGCTGCCCAACTACTTGGACAAGAATTACCTAAAAATAGGTATGACGATTATTTAGCAAAAATAATTCAGGAAACCGACAGACTTTCGAAGTTGGTAGAAAGAATGCTCGGGGGGCCAGTTAAGTTAGTTAAAAAAGAATCTATCAATTTACACGAGATTCTTGACCACGTATGTTTTTTGGCTTGCTCGGAGAGTGGTCAAAAAATTTCTATTAAAAAAAACTATCAGCCTCCAATTTTTCTAAAAGGCGATAGAGACGCAATAATCCAAATTTTTCTTAATATTTTAAGGAACTCCGTTCAAGCAATAAAAAATAACGACGGATCAATTACTATTGAAACAAGGATTAAACTGGGTGCAACGATTGGACGAAAATATTATTCTGAGGCGATTGAAACCAAGATTATCGATACTGGAAAGGGTATCGATCCAAGAATTCGAGATTCTGTTTTTCTTCCTTTGGTTTCTGATAAAAGCGATGGATCGGGTTTAGGCCTGCCCATAGCTCAGAAATTAGCAAAATCCAGTAATGGGCTAATTTCAATAGAACCGCACCCTCTGGAAACGGTCTTTGTGGTGAGATTTCCACTTGGAGAGTTTAATAATGAAAGTGTCTGAAGTATGGGTTGTAGATGATGATGAATCTATTCGTTGGGTTTTAAAAAAAGCTTTTTTAAAATCCTCTATTAACGTGAGGCTTTTTAGCGATGGGAGGGAGGCGTTGAAGTTAGCGGATGAATGTGAACCGGAAGTAGTGGTCTCCGACATAAAAATGCCTGATATAGACGGTCTTGACTTATTGCGGAAAATGAAAGAAATTCACTCTTCTCTTCCTATAATCATTATGACAGCCTATGCTGATTTAGACAAAGCAGTAGAATCTTTTAGTAGTGGTGCTTTTGAATATCTTCCAAAGCCATTTGATATTGAGGAAATGCTAAAGATTGTAAAACGAGCAAAGAGGAAAAGAAAGGATAAAGAGTCGATTTCTGATTCAAAAATCGAATTTGAGCAAACAGAAGAAATTGTCGGATCCTCCTCTGCGATGCAATCTGTTTTTCGTATAATTGGCAGACTATCTAGCAGTGATATGACCGTTTTAGTAACGGGCGAATCTGGCACAGGGAAAGAAATTGTGGCGCGTTCTTTACATAAGCACAGTCCAAGAAAAAATGGGCCTTTGATAGCTATAAATGCAGCTGCAATTCCTCAAGATCTTTTAGAGTCAGAGTTGTTTGGTCATGAGAAAGGCGCTTTCACCGGGGCTGATTCCAAGAGAGTAGGCCGTTTCGAGCAGGCAAATACTGGAACACTCTTTTTGGATGAGATTGGCGATATGCCTGCTCATCTACAGACAAGACTATTGAGGGTTTTAGCCGATGGGGAACTATATCGCGTGGGAGGAATAGAGCCTATATTTGTCGATGTTCGAGTAATAGCTGCAACCCATCAAAATCTTGAGGAAATGGTTGCCGAGGGACTTTTTAGGGAAGATTTGTTTCATAGATTAAATGTAATTAGGCTAGAGTTACCTCCTCTCAGAGAAAGAATTGAGGACGTTGAAGAGCTATCTCGATTCTTCCTAGAAAAAGCGGCTAAGGAACTGAATATTCCTTCGAAGAGGTTTTCTGATAAGGCTCTTGATAAACTCCGCGTATCTGTTTGGCCTGGCAACGTAAGGCAGCTTCAAAATATATGTAAAAGATTAACAGCCCTCGTTCCAACACTGATTATTGACTTTGACGATCTTCCCGATGAGATCTTGAATGACCTGCCCGAGGATAAATCCGATTTAACTACATGGGAAACTGGACTAGAGCAGTGGGCTATGGATCAGTTATCGTCTGGTAAAAACAATATTTTAAAAGAAGCTGAGCCTATTTTTGAAAAAATTTTAATTAAAGCCGCACTATCAGCTACTGAAGGGAAAAGACAAGAAGCAGCCAGGCTTTTAGGTGTAGGTAGAAATACGTTGACTAAAAAGCTAATAAGTTTAAATATCGAAAATTTCAACGATTAATCCATTTCGATATTTGTTCAGCAAAATACGTAATTATTGCGTCAGCGCCACTGCGCTTGAAGCAAATCATAGATTCCATTACTACATTTTCAAGGACATTTAAGTCCTTATTTGCAAGCGATACTAGCATTGCATACTCACCACTAACTTGGTACACAAAAGTTGGGACTTTGAATTCTTTTTTAAGCGTAGCGAGAACATCTAAATAGGGCATGCCTGGTTTAACCATTATCATATCTGCGCCCTCATTTATATCATGCCAAGCCTCATGCAAGCTCTCATTTATATTCGCAGGATTCATTTGATAAGTCTTTTTGTCTGCATTCCCCAAGTTTGTATTGCTACCAACAGCATCTCTGAACGGTCCGTAGAATGATGAGGCAAATTTTGCGGAATAAGAAAGAAGGTTGATGTCCTCAAATCGATTAGCATCTAAAAATTTTCTTATCAGACTTATTCTCCCATCCATCATGTCTGATGGAGCTAAAATATCGGCTCCCGCGTTTGCGTGGGATAGGGCTTGTTTCTTAAGTATCTCTATTGTTAGGTCATTATCGACCTGAGCATTTTCATTTAAAATACCGTCATGCCCATGCGTAGTGAATGGATCAAGCGCTACGTCGGTGATAATTCCTAATTTCGGCAAAGCTAATTTTATCTTTGTGATTGCTTCTTGGATCAGGCCTTTGGGATTATAAGCCTCGGATGCTTCCAAATTCTTATCTTGCGGCTCAACGCAGGGAAATAAAATAGTTGTGGTTATCCCTGAATCGAAAGCTGAAGATAGTACCTCAACGGCTTTATCGATCGAGTAACGAAATACATTGTCCATTGACTTTATTTTTTGCTTTTTATTCTTACCTTGAGTTAAAAAAATAGGAAGAATGAGATCCTCTGAACTTATATTAACCTCGCTAGTAAGGTCTCTAATGAAATCCGTTCTTCTATTTCTTCTCTTTCGAATAATAGGATATCCGTTCGTTGGAAAATTCATTTTTCTATCTCCCTTTATTTAAATTGATTAACTAGATTGTCTTGTAGAGGGTAATTCCATGCAAGTGGTTTCAATCCATTCACTGGCTTCCTGGGTAATTTGATCATTCGACTTATTTTTCGTAATTATTTCAGGCCCGACTTTCATAATTATCTTACCTGGAAACCTGAGATAACTCGCTTTGGACCAAAAGAGACCAGCATTGTGAGCAACTGGGATAATAGGACAGTTATTTGCTTTTGCAACTGCAGCAGCGGTTCTAGAATAGTTTCCTCTAGATCCAAACTTAGTTCTAGTTCCCTCAGGAAATATAATTATCCACCAGCCGTTTTTTATTCGGACCTTTGACTCTCTGAGAACTTTTTTAAAAGCTTTGATGCTATCACTACGGTTTATTGAAATCGGGTTTAAACTCGCAAGTCCCCATCCGAAAAACGGTACTAGTAACAGCTCTCGTTTTATAACTTGAGATTGTTCTGGAAAAACTAATTGTAGGGCTAATGTTTCCCAAGCAGATTGATGTTTTGCGAAAACGATTCCCGAATTTTTCGGAATATTCTCTATGCCATCTACTTCCCAACTTAATCCGCAGGTAAAATGTAACCAACTGAGTGTAAACTTAGCCCAATTTCGTATAATTCGATACCTAACTTTTCTTGTTAAAGGTAAGATGATTACGCCAATGATTGAAAAAGCCACGGTCAAGAGAAATACTCCTATGTGATAGGCGGTAGAGCACAGAAGAACTTTAAAAACTTTCATAATTTTGTATGACGTAGTCGACAGCCTTTGTCAGGTTTTCGAAACGATTATAGCCCTTAGCAGCACTATCAAGAACTTTGCCAGTTTCAACAAGGATTGATTTTGCCCCAACATTTTCTGCGGCATAGACATCGGTTATTCTATCTCCTATAAAAATTAATTTAGTGATGTCTATTTTTAGTAAACCAGCGATGGTTTCAAATAAGCCAGACCTGGGCTTTCGACAATTACAATTTTGTTCTGGTGTGTGTGGACAAACGAGGTATAAATCTATCTGTCCACCATGTTGCTTAAGCTGAGCGAAGAATTTTCTATTTATTTGATGGAAGGAATTAGCATCTAACATTTTTCTTCCTAAGGCTGATTGATTGCTTACGACTGCTATCGTAAACCCGTGGCTTTTGGCTTTTTTGATTGCCTTTAAGCTTCCAGGAATTGGACGCCAGTTTTTTTTATTTAAAATATAACTGTCTGAATCGAAATTGATAACCCCATCTCTATCTAAAGCTAAAACTTTCATAATTGCTTACCCATTTAGCTCAGAAATATCTCCCAAAATGCATAAATGTTCATTTATGCGGCATAGAAGGCTAATTCTATTTCTTGTAGTTTCTTCATCTTTATCAAAAACCATAACTTCCAAAAAAAATTGCTCGATACTCTGTGTTAGTTTAGTTAGTGTGCATAGATATTCGAGATATTTCTTATTTTCTAAATACACCTCGCCGACTCTTTGAGTTTCATAAAAATTTTCAGATAATGTTTTTTCTGCATTTTCAGAGCATAATTCTGCGTTAAAGTGTAAATTCTCTTTATAAGGGTTTTTCTTTAAAATATTTTTTATCCGTTTTTGTCCATTAATAATATGATTAGAGTCATCTAGTTTTAGAAATTCCTGTAAGGCTAATGCTTGCCTAAATTTGTCAAAAATAGAATCGCTAGAGTTTTTTTGTATGCATTTGACTATGCAAATATCTATGTTTTTTTCCAATAAATAAGATTTAAATCTTTCAAAAATAAATTGCATGATTAGTTTTCTAGTTTGATTCTGGTCAAAATTAGTTTCAAAATTTGAAAGAGCGATGGTGATATTTTCAGATAGACTAGTATCTATTTCACCTTCTATTAAAATACGAACTATACCCCCACTGGCCCTTCTTAGACCAAATGGATCTTTATCTCCAGTTGGCTTTTTGCCAAGTGTAAAAATCCCTGCAACAGTGTCCAGTTTCTCTGCGTAAGCTGCGCAAAGTCCTTCGGGTGACTGGGGCAGGTGATCATCGTGAAACCGGGGATGATAAAATGTAGATATTGCTTCTACCGTCCTTTCCTGAAAGTTGTGTAATTTTGCGAAATGAGCGCTCATCTTACCCTGTAGGCTTGGGAACTCATTTACCGTTCTGGAGGGTAAGTCATTATAGCTTAGTACGACTGTCTCAGATATCATTTTCTCAGATGCCCCGAAATCGGCACAAAAATTTTCAGCGCATTTTTTCACTCGGATGGCTTTGTCATAAACGGAACCAAGTTTATTATGATAGGTAGTTGACTTCAGCGCCGAAACCCGAGATTGGATAGAGGTTTGAGAGTCCTCTTTATAGAAAAAATTAGCGTCCTCCAGCCTAGGCCTAAGTACTTTTTCGTTACCTTTTACTATGAGGTCGTCATTTCCGGAGCTATTGTTAGCGATAAAAATAAATTTATTTATAAGTTGACCTTCCGTATTTTCTACCGGAAAGTAACGTTGATGGTCTTGCATGGTGGCAATAATAATTTCTTTTGGCATTGATAAAAATTTCTTATCAAATGAACCTATCATCGCTTTCGGCCACTCGACTAAATCCACAACCTCTTCTACCAAAGACTCCGCTTTCAGAGGACGACACTTTTCGTTTCTAGCTATTTTTTGGATTTGTTCGATTATAATTTTTTTTCTGAGAGCTCTGTCTACTATTACTTTATTTTCCTCTAATAGTTGAGGATACCGATCTGCAGAGGAAATCACTATTTGATCTTTCCCTAATATACGGTGTCCTCTTGAACAATCTGAAATTTTCAAATTAAATACTTGTCCATCTAAAGCCTTGTCATCAATTACTATAGTTATCCATCTTATAGGCCTCGCGAATTTTAAAATTCCACTCCCCCAAAACATCCCTCTGGCGTTTTGAATTTTAGTTAAGCACGATTCTAAAATCGATGGCGCTTGCTCTATAAGTAATGCGGGTTTAATTTTAGTTTTAAACGCTAGTCGTGCGTCGGCGCCGGAACCTATAGTGATTAAATCCTCGATGCGCTGGTTTACAGATTTTGCGAAACCTTTGCCAACATTATTTGGGTTTCCGCTGCTTGCAAATGAATCTGATAACTTGGGTCCTTTTTTGATTAATTCTTTTTCCTGGGTTTTATCTTGGATATTATGAAAAATTACTGCGATTCGCCTTGGTGTAGAAAAAACATCTTTTGATTCAAAATAAAATTCGTTTTGATTAAGTTTTTGTGATAGAGACTCATGCAAAGATTCAGTTATATTTCCAATTTGACTTGCGGGCAATTCCTCCGTACCAACTTCAAAAAGTATTGCTTTTTTCATTTTTTTCTAAGGCTTTTTTAATAATGGATAATCCAACTGTTTCCGTTTCTCAAGAAATAATTTAGCTATATTCTGAGCCAATTTTCTTATCTTGAGAATATAGTTTTGTCTTTCAGTTACCGAGATAGCTTTGCGAGCATCTAACAGATTAAAAGTATGAGACGACTCTATCATAAATTCGTAGGCAGGGATTGGTAAATTTAGTTCTAGTAGTTTTTCAGCTTGACTCTCTAATCGAGAAAATTTATCAATCAAGAAAGGAATATCAGCGTGTTCAAAATTAAAAAAGGACATTTCTTGTTCATTTTGAAGGTAAAGGTCTCCATAAGTTATTTTTCTATTTTGATTTTCTGACCAAATAATATCGTAGACGGTATCTTTTTGTTGTAAATACATTGCAATTCTCTCTAAGCCATAGGTGATTTCGCCTGAAACAGGATTGCAGTCAATACCACCTATTTGCTGAAAATATGTGAATTGTGTAATTTCCATGCCGTTGAGCCATACTTCCCAACCCAGACCCCAAGCCCCTAATGTTGGCGATTCCCAATTATCTTCAACAAATCTAATGTCATTATCTCTAGAAGAGACCCCTATTAAATCAAGTGATTCTAGATAATCTTCTTGAATTTTTTTGGGAGTAGGCTTGAGGAGCACTTGCAGTTGATAATAATGTTGTAGTCTATTTGGATTATCACCGAAACGCCCATCGGTTGGTCTTCGGGACGGTTGCACATAGACGCATGCCCAAGGCTCAGGTCCAAGTGCTCGTAAAAAAGTTGCGTGATGAAAGGTGCCAGCACCCACGTGCATATCCAGTGGCTGTATCATAATACAACCACGATCTTTCCAAAATTCTTGGAGAGTTGTTATTAAATTTTCAAATGATAAAATAATCTAGTTCCTTTTTTGAATTTTTCTAGCCTTTCCCGCGAAACAGCAATTATTCGATACTCTTTCGTTTTGTTAAGTCTGATAACTTTCTATCTAAGAGCCGTCTTTTATATTTAGGTAATTTAAAAACGAATTTTTGGATTAAGTCAGCATTGGTAAAAATGGAATTAGTTTCCAATGAAAGGTCTTTGGCAATATTAAACTCGGTAAAAATACCTGATACCGTTTCAAAATCTTGAACTCTTATTTCTTCGCCGTCTGTTGTTTTGAACGTGATACTCACTAGCTTTTTTGAATCCTTTATTATTTCTTTTCTTTTAACGTCGTTGAATTTAAGAGATTCGAGAAAAGCAGAAATACCGGAGGTAAATGTTGGTGATTTTTCAATCAAGTGTTCATCAAGTCCATCAATTTTGAATTGGATCGAGGATTCATCCAGCTTTACTAATGTAAAATTTTCATCCAGATGTTTGACGGTAATTCTTTTGATTGCATTGCTTGATAAGTTAATGATATCGGCGTTAAGCCATTTGATTTTGTCAGCACTTAGAAACAAAGCGCCCTGTGTTTCAAATACTTCCTTTTGCCCAACTTTTTTAATAAAAGTTCTATTATCACTGTGGAATTTTTCTTTTATAATGAATTTTACGATTTCTTTTCCTTGCTCAATAGAAATAGTAATTTGAAATCTATTCTGCCCCTCTTCTCCGATATGATTAACCGCCAAGTTGCGATACTGAGATGGATCAGTTGTTTTTATATCAATGGTTCTAATTTCAGTTAAATCGAGCAGGAATTTTTTTATCGTTGCGACCTTAGCAGGATAGTTATCAGCACTTTCTACAACCCATTCTCCTTCAATTTTTTTTACAATTAACTTGTTATCATTTTTTAAAAATTCTATTTTGTCGACTTTATCTAGCACGTTAAATAGATCAGGAAAGAGTAAGTTACGTTGCTTGGCCTTCTCTTGGTTAGAATCAGTTGATAAAAGCACGATGTAAGCGATTGCTGCAATGGCCGAGGTGGCCATAATTATTACGGTTCTCATTTAACTAATTGTTCCTGAAATTTTCACCCGTCTTGTCGGTTTGAATATTCCTATAATTATCCCGATAATCATAATTATGATGGGCAGAGCAAAAATGTTTATAATTTTGATATTGTTCTCTAATGTCGTTATATTTTTGTATAAATCATGTTGAATTGAACGTAGCTCTTGTCTGATGCGAAATTGTTCGTTTCTAAAAGATTCAATTTCAGTTTTTTCTTCCAGTGAAAATAAATCGTTTTGAAAGCTTTCGCTTTGAAGCTCCTCAAGTCTCTTTTCAGTTTCGTCTAGTTTGATTTTAAGGAAACTTTGTTTATCTATAAACTCTCGTTCAACTTCCCTTCTTAATTGCTCTACTCTTTCAAACGGTTTAGCAATCACTCCTCGGCTTCTAAGGGAGATAAGGTCCTCTGAGCCCATATAAAAATCAATAATATTAATTAAAAGGTCTGGATTGTCAGCAATGGATTTACTTTTCTTTCCAGGATTGGTCCTTAGCCAGAAGCGGTCTGAAAGGATGTCGGTATCGGCAACTAAGGTTGCATTGATGGGCTTTTGATTAGGTTTATCCTCAAAATTTGAATTACGCGTTATTCTTAAAGCAATAAAAGCTTTCTTTGATATTGGTTGCAAAGCTTTAGTGAGTTCTTCCGGATTACGTGTCTCTATAATTTCAGAGCTTTTTAAATCACCTGATTTTTCTGGAACAAATAGAAGAGGCTCATATCTCAGTTCTTCTATCCTATTATTGGTTAATTCGAAATATCCGGAAGTCCCCAGGTTAATTATTTCAAGATTTTTTGTGATCAGACTTTCATTGTTTATTGACGGATTCCGAATTTGAAACCAAGGCAGGTAAGGAATAGTCTTAGGTCCAGACGGTGTACTAAAATTTACCTGAACAGCTGACTCTTCATTACCAAGCACGATACCTTTCCTCATTGAGACGCCCAGATTTTCAAAAAGAATACTCGGATTCGACTCTAGGTTCGGTAAAATGTTAGGCTGGGATGGATCGGGGGTAACTGGATCAGTTTCAGCCATTGGATCTGAGAAAAGAATGAGTTTCCCTCCCTCTAGTACAAAATTTGAAATAGCCTCTTGTGTGTCTCTATTTATCCCTTTCGGATGTATTGCCAATAACACTTCTATGTCACTTGGAATGTTTTTGGACTCTAAGCTGACTAGTTTTGTTTTGAAATTGTTTGTAATTTGATTGTAGATTGCCCATCGATTCTTCGATGCAGCTTCCCCGTTTCTAGAAACTCCCATTATTGGGAGTCCTGACATGAGGCCGAGAGTCTTAATTTCAGGATTAACTAAGTTATAAATAGCTTTCGATAGATCATACTCAACTGAATTTTGATCCTTTGGATTTAAAATTGGTATCGTGGTTTTAATTTCCGTCTGTGTATTAAATACGATTCCCATATACCCAGCTTGACCACCCCCCAAAGAAATTTTGCCAACACCATCTTTTTCAGCCAGGTCCTCTTGCTCTGAGAATGGCTCAGGCTCTATTTCAACCACGGAAATCATTTTTGGATTTAGAGCTTGATATTCGTAAAGCATATCTCTAACTAGGTTTCCATGGCTTTCAAGCTCAGGATATCCCGAAAAAAGTTTAGAGGATCGATAAAAAGTAATTTTTAAAGGTTCTTTTAAACTTTCGATTATATTCTCAGTTCCATCTGATAGTGTATAAATTTTGTCTTGTGTTAAATCAAGCCTATAACCTATAGCAATGTTGTTACCTATGATATTTATGCAGAAAAATAGTACGAGTGTTAAAAAGATTTTTAAATATTGATTGAAGTCTAATGAGGAAAGCATTTTAGTTATTTCTCTTTAATTCAACTAGAATACAATTGACAAAAACAAAGCTGATAATCAGGGAGCCGAAAAATATTATATCTCGAAAGTCTATAACACCCTTTGAAATAGTTTTGAAGTGAGTTATGAAGCTAAACGAGCTTATTACTTCTAAGATAGTTTGAGGTGCCCAGGTACTAAAAAAATCGAGCACGATGGGAAAGCCGCTCATATTAAACAGGAAGCAGATAATAAAGCTCAAAACGAATGCAATTACCTGATTTTGAGTAATGGAAGAAACGCAAGACCCAATTGCTAAGAACCCCCCGGCCATCAGAAAGCTTCCAAAGTAACCAATCATAATGATTAAATTATCCGGATTTCCTAAGTAATTAACGGTTAAAGGGATTGGAAACGTTGCCAGCAGTGCCAGACCAGAAAAAAACCAAGCGGCTAGAAATTTCCCAAGCACAGCTTGTAATGTTGTTATGGGAAGGGTTAAAAGTACCTCAATGGTTCCTGATTTTCTTTCCTCTGACCATAGTCTCATGGAAAGAGCTGGGACTAGTAGCATATAAAGCCATGGATGGAATTCAAAAAAAGGAACTAAATCTGCTTGACCTCTCTGTAAGATATCGCCTAAATAAAAAGTACAAAGGCTGTTCATTACAACAAAAATTACGAGAAAAACGTAAGCCACTGGGGTTGAAAAATAAGAGAGAAGTTCCCTTTTTATAATTGCATAGATTATAGTCATATCAATAATTTAGTGAGTTAATTTCCGAAAAATTTGTTCAAGACTACCTCGTTCTAAGTAGTATTGTTTTGGTATTATGTTCAATCGGGTTAATATTTTTTTTATCTCATCTTCCTGTAAGTTACCATCTTGTAATTTATAAGTTAATTTAGCCTCATTGCCCCTGAGCTCTTCATTCAAATCGCCAGATTCTACTATATCCTTTGTTTCATTTTTAAATTTTTCAGCGTCATCCCTCAGCATAATGATGGTGAGTGCGTTGTGAAACTCCGAAAGACTGGAAAGTCCCCTTGGAGTTCCGGTGAAAACAATATTTCCCCGATTTATAATTAGAGTTTGTGTGCAGATTGTATCAACCTCTTCGAGGATATGGGTGCTTATAATAATTGCTTTCCTAGGAGCCATTTCTCTGATGAGATTTCTTATTTCAAATTTTTGATTTGGGTCAAGACCGTCAGTTGGTTCGTCCATGATTAGAATTTTTGGATCATGAATTATTGCTTGTGCGAGCCCCACCCTTCTTTTGTAGCCTTTCGAAAGTGTCTCGATAGGTTGGTTTGCGACCTCTGAGAGATTTATTCGTTCAAGGGTGTCGTGAACTTTTGATACTTTATTTTTACCTAACTTTCTAATCTCGGCAATAAATTTCAGGTAACTGTATGGTGTCATTTCTCCGTAAGCGGGTGCTCCCTCAGGCAAATAGCCTAGCTCTAATTTCGCTAGGTTAGGTTTGTTTGCCATGTCTACGCCGTTCAGCATTATATTACCGGAAGTGGGTGTCAGAAAACCCGTGAGCATCTTCATGGTTGTTGATTTTCCCGCTCCATTTGGACCCAAAAACCCAAGAACCTCTCCCTGATTTAAATCAATATTTATATTATTTACCGCCTTAATTTTTTCGAAGTTTTTTGTGAGATTCTTTGCCTCAATCAGCTTTTCCAAGTAATTTACTCCATTCATAAATAATTGAAAGATGTAGATCTGTTTAAAGTATATATTATAAAATAACGGGAAAGAACGGCAAATAGTCTACTAGTAAAAATTAATCTTTGAAGATTTATAAATTTCCGAATTTTACTATAGAATTCTGCCATAAATTAGGTGCTTAAATGAAATTCGATTTTGAAGACTTCAAAACTATAGTGGTTGGTGGAGGACACGCTGGAACTGAGGCGGCTCTGGCTAGCGGTCGCATGGGGATAAAAACTTTATTGCTAACTCAAAGTATCGATGCAATCGGACAACTTTCTTGCAACCCGTCAATTGGAGGGATTGGCAAGGGCCACTTGGTTAGGGAGATTGATGCTCTTGGTGGGGCCATGGGAGTTGCAGCTGACCAATCTGGGATCCATTTTAAAACTCTAAATTTAAGTAAAGGGCCTGCAGTAAGAGCAACTAGAGCTCAGATCGATAGAGACCAATATAAGAAACAAATACAATTAATTCTGTCCAGAGAACCTAATATCACCGTCATGCAGCAACAAGTAAAAGACCTTTGGATCGAGCAAGGTTGTTTGCTTGGTGTGATTACTCAGTTGGATGTAAAAATTCCTTCAGAAATGGTCATTCTCACGGTTGGCACGTTTTTAAACGGGCTTATTCATGTTGGGCAGTCTAAGTTTGGTGGCGGAAGAGCCAGTGAGCTCCCGGCGCTCGGTTTATCAAATAATCTTGAAAAACTTGGATTAAAAGTTGGTAGGTTAAAAACTGGCACTCCTCCGCGTATTGATATTTCTTCTGTAAATTTTCTAAAGATGGAAAAGCAGAGTGGTGATTGTCATCGACCTTCTTTTTCTTTTCTTGATGTCAAAAATTCTATGCCTCAAGTTTCTTGTTATATGACGCACACGAATGAAAGCACTCATAAAATTATTCAAGAGTCCATAGAATTCTCCCCCATGTATAACGGTACTATAAAAACAAAAGGGCCTCGATATTGCCCTTCAATTGAAGATAAAGTGATGAGGTTTAGCGAGCGAAAAGCGCATCAAATATTTGTTGAACCTGAAGGTTTAGACTCAAATGAGCTATATCCAAATGGCATATCCACCAGCCTCCCATTTGACGTTCAGTATAAGTTGGTAAGAAGCATCCGAGGGTTTGAAAAGGCGATAATTACTAGACCTGGATACGCTATAGAGTATGATTTTTTTGATCCGAGGCAATTAAATCCTACCTTAGAGTCGAGAGTATTAAAAAATTTATTTTTAGCAGGGCAGATTAACGGTACCACAGGATATGAGGAAGCAGCCGCTCAAGGCATTGTTGCAGGCATAAATTCTGCACTGAGAATGCAATCAAAAGATCTTTGGATACCAAAACGAAGTGATGCCTATATCGGGGTATTAATTGATGACTTGGTGTCGAGAGGCACCGTTGAACCCTACCGGATGTTTACTAGTAGGGCTGAGTATAGGCTTATCCTGCGGGAAGATAATGCCGACCGGCGACTTTCCAGTTTTTCAAAGGAATTCGGACTAATTGCTAATGAACGATGGGATAGTTTTGTTACAAAAAACGCATTGATAAAAAAGTTGGATCGTCACCTGGCAGCTACTAAAGTTAACCCAGATTCAGAAAGTGGCGAAGAGCTTTTAAAGGAAACTGGTGAGAGTTTAAAACAATGTAAATCTTTAAAAGAATTGTTGGTCAGACCAAATATGACGGTAGAAAAATTGAGTAACATTTTTAAGTTCTCTATTTCTGATTATCCAGATTCGGTCATTGAACAAGTCGAAATAGATTCCCTGTATGCAGGATATATAGAGAGGCAAAAAAAAGAAATCGCTCAAACTTTGAATCGGAAAGAAGTCTTTATTCCAGATAACTTTAATTATAAAGCAGTTAAAGGTCTTTCAAACGAAGCCCTTCAAAAGTTTATAGAATTTCAGCCAACCACCTTAACGCAAGCAGCTAAAATCTCTGGCATAACGCCCGTTGCGATTTCTTTGCTTAACGTTTATCTTAAGAAATCCGAACAGTCGCTAGTTACGTGACACTTCGTTTAAAATTTTGGCTCAATGTCTAACAAATGGTTGAAGCCCTCAAAAAATATGATCAAATTTTGGTTGAACACCAAATTAAGAAGCTACAAATTTATTCAGAAAGGGTTGTTAAATGGAATCAATATATAAATTTAACAGGCGCGAAAGATTCGACTATATTTTTTGAACAACATGTGCTTGACTGTTTGTCAGTTGTTCCGTTTTTTAAAAAAAAGAGATCCGTCATCGATGTTGGTTCTGGATGTGGCCTGCCTGGTTTGATTTTAGCTATTGCACTTCCTGAAACCAGAGTTTTTGCAGTTGAGCCCTTATCAAAGAGATATCGGTTTTTGAATCAAATTAGAATAGAGCTCGACATTAGAAATTTTTCGCCTATCAATAAGCGTATACAGGAATTATCATGGTCTGATACAGTTTTTCGAGATTTTTCAGAATTTACCTTGGTTTCGAGAGCTTTCGGCGAAATCGAAAGTTTTGTTGACGCTTCAAGTGCTTTTATAGATTATGGAGCTGAAGTATATTTGATGAGGTCTCAATTGACTGATAGAGAGTTAAATTATTTGGATTATTATGAATATTCTCATATTCATAATATAAAAAATTCTTCTTTTGACAGGAGAATATTAGTTAATTTTAAGCGTCGATATAAATAGTCACGAAAATAGGGTGGTTTAATTGGGAAAAGTTTTGGCGATAACAAATCAGAAGGGTGGAGTAGGTAAAACAACCACTAGTGTCAATTTGTCTGCCAGCCTTGCTGCGACAAAAAGAAAAGCTCTGCTTATCGACTTGGATCCTCAAGGAAATGCCACTATGGGGAGTGGAATAGACAAAAAAGATCTCTCCGTTTCAATTTATGATGTGTTGATGGGGGAAAAATCAATAGAGGAAGCGACTCTATCTCTAGAAAATACACAATATGACTTACTTCCAAGTAATTCGGATCTTACGGGGGCAGAAGTGGGTCTTCTTAATATTACAAACAGAGAGATTCAGTTGCGCAAGGAAGTAGAAAAAATACGTGATAAATATGCTTATATCATTATCGATTGCCCCCCCTCGTTAAATATGCTTACCGTAAATGCTTTGGTAGCAGCTGATTCAGTTGTTATACCCACTCAATGCGAGTATTACGCATTGGAAGGACTATCAGCGCTGTTGGAAACAATCGAAAAGATTAAAAGTGTTTTAAATCCAAAACTTAATGTTGAGGGTTTGTTGAGAACGATGTTTGATTCTAGAAATAATCTAGCAAATGAAGTGTCAAAACAACTGACAGATTATTTTGGGGACAAAGTTTATAATACAATAATCCCAAGGAACGTGAGATTGGCTGAGGCCCCAAGTTATGGGCAGCCTATAATTCTATATGACAAGACATCTACTGGAGCGATAGCTTATTTGGCTTTAGCTGGTGAATTAATGAGAAAGGAAGTTCAATAGCCTAAGGAAACTGGATTTATGGTCAAAAAACGATTGGGTCGTGGTCTGGATGCACTGTTGAGTCAGGGAAGTGATTCGGTAAGTAGCAAAATAGATAATGACAGTAATTTATTAAAAAAAGTGAAAATAGAGCTTCTGCGTGCTGGTCAGTATCAGCCTAGGAAAGAATTCAATCAGGAAAAATTACAAGAATTAGCTGATTCAATTAGGGCGCAAGGGTTAATACAGCCCATTGTCGTGAGGCCGTCGCCAGGAGGTTTTTTTGAAATTTTAGCAGGGGAGCGACGATTACGTGCAGCTAAATTGGCAGGACTCAAGCTTGTATCTGTAATTATTGAGGAAGCGAGTGATAGAGAAGCAATGAGTTTGGCTCTAATAGAGAATATCCAGCGGGAGGATTTAAATGTAATAGAAGAAGCAGCGGCGTTCGAGAGATTAGTTAAGGAATTTGAAATGAGTCATGACGATATTGCAAAAGCCGTTGGCAAGTCTAGGGCTTCAATTTCGAATCATATTAGATTGCTAGGACTGCCCCTAGAAGTAAAATCTATGATGACTCAAAGTTTGCTTGAGATGGGTCATGCGAGAGCTTTGCTAGGTCTTGAAGATAAAATGGTTATACAGTTCGCTCATAAAATTGTCTCAGAAAACATGAGCGTGAGGCAAGTGGAAGCAATGATTAGTAATTTAAAAAACGGGCAAAAAGCAAATGGCAAGTTAAATTTAGCGAAGAAAAATACCGATTTAGATATAATTGAACGAGAACTATCTGACTATTTTCAGTCAAAAGTTTCGCTGGTAATCGGAAGAAATGGTAGTGGCAAGATAGTTATAAATTTTTCTGGCCATGATGAATTAGATGGGTTGTTAGAAAAATGTCGGCGCAGTCCTTTGTAAGATTCGGATTTTAATTAGTAATCTGCTTTGTAAATTATTGTTGAATAATCCACTAGCGGTGAAGGCAACTTTTCGATATTATAACAACCTAAATTTTAATTAGGCTTTGAAACTATCAATATACAAAAATTGTTACGAATGAAAACCTGAGTTGCGTCGAATCCTAGGCAATTTTCAATTAGTTACGGAAAAATTGGTGAAAAAAAGAGCAATTACCTTTATTGAAACAATTATTATTATAAATCTTGGCTTTGCTTTGATATCGTCGATAGCCGTTGAAATGCTTTGGGGTCAATATTTTGGGTTTGCTGTTTTAGCCGGAGCTGTAGCTTGGGGGTTGCCAAATTGGTACTTTTCACGAAGCTTCAAAGCAAATAATTTTTTGGGAAAAATAGAGACATTGAAAATAAACTTTTTTTTTAAAACCGCGCTGAGATTTCTTTTCATATTGTCTATTATTTTGGTCTCTATTTTGATTTTTGAAATAGATTTCATCGTGATGATTTCAGCGTTTTTGATAGCAAATTTGTCTGCGACATTTCTGGCTATGATTTTAAGTCACCGATGTTTCAATAATTTGTCAAATAATTTAAAGCAGTATTAACAATAGTTGTAGGGTAATGCGTAATGGCGGGACAAACACCAGCTGAATATATAAGCCATCACATACAAAACTTAACCTATGGGGTCAAAGATTCGGGCGAATTAGGTTTCGCCGGATCGGCTGCTGAGGCAAAAAATATGGGTTTTATGGCCCTAAACGTTGATACTATGTTCTGGTCAGTCAGTTGCGGTATTCTTTTTTGTTGGTTCTTCAGATGGATTGCTGGAAAAGTCTCAATTTCTTCGCCGAGCAAGACCCAATTGTTCGTAGAATTAATAGTCGAAATGGTCTCGGGTAGCGTTAAAGATGCTTTTCATGGTAACAACAAGCTAATTGCGCCGCTGGCCTTAACTATCTTCGTGTGGATAGTCCTCATGAATCTTCTTGATTTGGTTCCTGTGGACTTCATACCATATGCAAGCTATTTGGCAGGTATTGAGTATATGAAGATTGTGCCAACGACTGATGTCAATGCTACCTTTGGAATGTCTTTGTCTATCTTTGCACTAATGATTTTCTACTCAATCAAAGTTAAAGGTCTTGGTGGTTTTTTTGGAGAATTGGCCTTTCATCCCTTTGGAAAAATGCTGTTACCAGTTAATTTAGTATTGGAGCTGGTTTCCCTAATCGCAAAACCTTTATCCTTATCGCTTAGATTATTTGGAAATATGTTTGCGGGAGAGTTAGTTTTTGTCTTGATAGCTGCTCTTGTGCCGTTCTATTTACAATTTTTACTCTCAGTGCCGTGGGCAATTTTTCATATTTTAGTTGTAACCTTGCAAGCCTATATTTTCATGATGTTGACTATTGTATATTTGGGTCAGTCCCATGAGTCACATTAGACTTTGAAACGGATTTTAATTTTTAATTTTAGGAGATTATTTATGGAACAAATTGTAGCATTTTCAGCACTCGCGTCAGGGATTATGATCGGCTTGGGCGCCTTGGGGGCAGGTGTAGGCATTGGGATTTTAGGCAGCAAATTCCTTGAAGGGGCAGCTAGGCAGCCCGAACTCGTACCCATGCTTCAAGCAAGAATGTTTTTGATGTTAGGTTTGACGGATGCTGTGCCAATTATCTCGATAGCCTTTGCCGCTTTGTTAATGTTTGCAAATCCTTTCTTGGGACAAGTTGGTTAAATTAAGAAAACGTTAAGAGGTTCGAAATCGATGAACATTAATTTGACTCTAATAGGACAAGCGATATCCTTCGGTATTTTTGTGTGGTTTTGCGTAAAATTTGTTTGGCCTCCACTCATAAGCGCTTTGGAAGAAAGAGCATCAACAATTGCCGAGGGACTGGCAGCAGGAGAAAAGGGCCAAGAAAAGCTGCTAAATGCGGAAAAAGAAGTTGAAAAGTTGTTAACAGAAGCTAAAGACAACGCTCAAACATTTATTACAAATGCGCAGAAACGAGCTGATGAAATAATAGAATCGGCTAAAGCAGATGCTAGGGAGGAGGCTGAAAAAATAAGGATAAATGCTGAAGCAGAGATTGAGCAAGAGAAAAACGCTGCTAGAGAAGGTCTTAGGGGGGAAATAGCAGGTCTTGTGCTAAATGGTGCCGAGACGATACTAATGAAAGAGGTAGATCAGAAGACCCACCAATCATATCTCGAAGAGTTATCAGAGAGACTCTAATGCAAGAGGCGAAAACTATAGCACGTCCCTACACTACGGCCATCTTTGAAATAGCTAGCGGAACCGGGCAGTTTGAGGAATGGGAAAAATTCATTAATGAGCTTAGTGATGTTGTTGATAACCCCGATTTTAAGTCCGTTGAGCTGGGGGCAATATCCGGTGCTCTGAATCTCAGTGATTTTTTAATTAATTTCATTAGTGAAGTTTATGGAGAACCTCTTGAAGAGCAAAAGAACTTTATCAGAGTAGTGGTTGAAAATAAAAGAATAGATATTATCAGTAACATTAAGATTTTATTCGAACAGTTAGTACGCGAAACTAAGGGTATCGACATCGCTCATGTGTTTACTAGATTTCCTTTGAGTGATCAGCAGGAGCAGTTGATGCAAAAAAAATTAACCGATAAATTTGGTAAAAAATGTGACTTGAAAGTGGTGACCGATCCATCCGTAATCGGCGGAGTCATTGTAAAGATTGGAGATTCGGTCATCGATTTATCCTTACAGGGGAGATTAAAAGCGTTCGCTAAGGCTATGTCTTAGGTGCTTTCATGCGTTAATTACAAAAAAAGTAACCATTAATTTAATATAGGAACTGAAATGAGTATATCTGCAAGTGAAATAAGCGGTTTATTAAAAAAGAAAATCGAAGGCTTTGATGTTGATACTGAAGTCAAAACCGAAGGCACAATTGTTAGCCTGGCGGACGGTATCGCCCGGATTCACGGTTTGAGTAATGTCATGCAGGGTGAAATGATCGAATTCCCAAACAATTTATATGGTTTGGCGTTAAACCTAGAGCAAGATTCCGTTGGAGCAGTTATTTTGGGCCAGTATGAATCATTGTCTCAAGGTGATATCTGCAAGTGCACCGGGAGAATCTTGGAAGTTCCAGTCGGAGAGGGTCTATTGGGACGAGTTGTTGATGCTTTAGGTAATCCTATTGATGGAAAAGGTGAAATAAAAGCATCAGGTTCAGAACCTATAGAGAAAATCGCACCAGGTGTCATAGAGCGTCAGTCCGTAAGCCAGCCAGTGCAAACGGGGCTTAAATCTATAGATGCGATGGTTCCAGTAGGTAGAGGACAAAGGGAATTAATAATCGGAGATCGTCAGACTGGTAAGACTGCAGTTGCAATAGATGCAATCATAAACCAAAAAAATTCAGGTATTAAATGTATTTATGTTGCAATTGGCCAAAAAGCATCATCGGTCAATACAGTAATCAAGAAATTAGAGGAACATGGCGCTATGGAGCACACAATTGTTGTAGCTGCGACGGCCTCTGATTCAGCAGCGATGCAATATATTGCCCCTTATTCAGGATGTACTATGGGTGAGTATTTTAGAGACATTGGAGAAGATGCATTGATTGTTTACGACGATCTTACTAAACAGGCGATGGCATACAGACAGGTTTCTCTTTTGCTTAAAAGGCCTCCCGGTCGTGAGGCCTACCCTGGGGACGTATTTTATCTTCATTCGCGTTTGCTTGAACGCGCATCGAGAGTAAACTCAGAGCACATAGAAAAAATTACTGGTGGTAAAGTAAAAAATAAGACGGGGTCTTTGACAGCTCTTCCGATTATTGAAACTCAAGCGGGAGATGTTTCAGCATTTGTTCCGACGAATGTTATATCAATTACTGATGGTCAGATTTATCTCGAGACTGATTTATTTAATTCTGGATTCAGACCTGCGATTAATGCTGGTCTATCTGTGAGCCGGGTTGGCGGGGCAGCCCAAACTAAAATAATTAAAAAACTAGGAGGCGGGATACGACTCGCATTGGCGCAGTATCGTGAACTAGCTGCATTTGCTCAATTTGCCTCTGATTTAGACGAAGCAACCAGGAAACAGTTGGAGAGAGGGCAGCGTGTTATGGAGTTAATGAAACAACGTCAGTATACGCCAATGTCAGTTGGAATGATGGCGATTAGTTTGTTTGCAGTAGAAAAGGGATATTTGGATGATGTTGAAAAAGATAGTATTGATGCATTTGAATCAGCCCTGCAAGATTTTATTGGGTCGAATTACGCAGAGGAACTAAGCATGATTGACTCAGAAGGCGACTACAACGATGAACTAGAATCCAAGCTAACCAAGATTCTAGATGAATTCAAGAAAACTGGTTCTTGGTAACAATAGAGAGTAATAATGGCAGCTGGCAAAGAGATAAGAACAAAGATAGCAAGTGTAAAAAACACTCAAAAAATTACTAAGGCAATGGAAATGGTTGCGGCAAGTAAAATGCGGCGTGCCCAGGAAAGGATGGGTGCTGCTCGACCTTATGCTGATAAAATTAGAAATGTTATAGCACATGTCGCGAAAGCAAAAACAGAATACCATCATCCTTTTTTAGAAAATCGCGAGACCAAAAATGTCGGAGTTATTTTAGTTACTACAGACCGAGGTCTGTGCGGTGGTCTTAATGCTAATTTATTTCGTTTAGCACTTAGAGCATTTGAAAAATGGGAAAAACAAGGTGTTAATATTAAACTTGTTTTGATAGGCAATAAGGCGATTAATTTTTTTACTAAAATCGGAGGATCGGTAATTGGAAAAGTTTCGCAATTAGGTGACACTCCTTCTTCCGACGATCTGATAGGCTCTGTAAAAATTATGATTGATTCATTCGTTTCGAATGAATTGGATCAAGTTTATCTTGGGTACAATAACTTTGTTAATCGCATGACACAAAGTCCTAAAATGGAGCAGCTGTTACCCTTGCGACCAGATAGTTCAGAAGAATTTGACTATCATTGGGATTATATTTATGAGCCTGAGGCCAGCGAGGTGTTAGATATATTGTTCACAAGATATGTTGAGTCATTAGTTTATCAAGCAGTCGTCGAAAACATTGCCTGCGAACAAGCGGCGAGGATGGTTGCGATGAAAGCTGCGTCCGATAACGCGGGAAAACTCATTGAAGAATTGGAACTAGTTTATAACAAAGCTAGACAAGCCGCTATTACGCAGGAGCTTTCTGAAATTGTGGGGGGTGCAAGTGCTGTCTAATTTAGTACGCACCCAATTTTGTTTAATAAATTATATAAAGGCAACAAAATGAATTCTGGAGAAATTGTACAAGTTATAGGTGCGGTGGTTGATGTCAAATTTCCGACTGAATCTGTCCCAAAAGTCTACGACGCTTTGAAATTAGAGTCCATTGAGGTAACTCTTGAAGTTCAGCAACAATTAGGGGACGGGGTTGTAAGGGCAATAGCACTTGGTTCTACTGATGGCTTGAGGAGAGGTATTGTTGTCAATAATACAGGTCAAGGAATAACAGTGCCCGTGGGCGAAAAAACTCTTGGCAGAATTATGAACGTTTTGGGTGAACCTATAGATGAAAAAGGTCCTATTGGAGAGGACGATAGAATGGTAATCCACAGAGAAGCGCCTAAATTTGTTGACCTATCTCCTGCGACAGAATTGCTTGAAACAGGCATTAAAGTTATAGATCTGATCTGTCCTTTTGCTAAGGGCGGTAAAGTAGGACTTTTTGGCGGAGCAGGGGTTGGTAAAACAGTAAATATGATGGAACTTATTCGAAATATTGCTATTGAGCATAGTGGGTACTCCGTTTTTACCGGTGTTGGTGAGAGGACAAGAGAAGGCAATGATTTTTATCATGAAATGAGGGAATCAAATGTTTTGGACAAGGTCTCCCTTGTTTACGGGCAGATGAATGAGCCACCAGGGAACCGATTGAGGGTCGCGCTGACCGGATTGACAATGGCTGAAAAATTTAGAGACGAGGGTAGGGATGTCCTTTTGTTTGTGGATAATATTTATAGATACACACTTGCCGGCGTAGAGGTATCAGCACTTCTAGGAAGAATGCCTTCAGCGGTTGGTTATCAACCAACGTTAGCCGAGGAGATGGGACGCTTGCAAGAGAGGATAACTTCAACAAAAGAGGGCTCAATAACTTCTATCCAAGCAGTTTACGTTCCAGCTGATGATTTGACCGATCCTTCACCGGCCACGACCTTTGCTCACCTCGACGCTACAGTCGTTTTATCCAGACAAATAGCCGAATTAGGAATATATCCAGCTGTAGACCCTTTAGATTCTACCTCTAGACAACTTGATCCTTTAGTAGTTGGGCAAGATCATTACGATACGGCAAGAGCCGTACAAAATACTTTGCAAAGATACAAAGAACTTAGGGATATTATTGCCATTTTGGGAATGGATGAACTTTCAGAGGAAGATAAACTTTCTGTGGCCAGAGCACGTAAAATCCAACGATTCTTATCACAGCCTTTTTTTGTAGCAGAAGTTTTTACTGGAAGTCCAGGTAAGTATGTTTCTTTGAAAGATACCATCAGAGGTTTCCAGGAAATAGTGGATGGAGTTCATGACGATAAGCCAGAGCAAGCCTTTTACATGGTTGGGTCAATTGATGAAGTGGTTGAAAAAGCAGAAACGGTTTAATAATTGGAGTTTGCTTTAAAATGTTTGTAGAAATTGTCAGTGCCGAAAAAGAAATATTCTCTGGTAAAGCAACCATGCTATTCGCTCCTGCTATTGAGGGCGAAATTGGAGTGGCCCCTGGACATACCCCCATGGTTTCGTTGTTAGGTCCCGGAGAGGTTAGAGTGCAAACTGGTGATGAAGAAAGCTCATTTTATGTCTCGGGTGGGTTGATTGAAATCCAACCAACGGTTGTGACAGTGCTTTCGGATACAGCGATGAGAGCGGAAGACCTTGATGAAGAAGCGGCTAGTCAAGCGAAGTTGCAGGCAGAAGAAGCTTTAAAAAATGAGGCGAGTTCAATGAACTACGCTAAGGCAAGAGCTGAACTTGCAGAAACAGTTGCGCAAATAAAGACTATCCAGAGGTTGAGAAAGAAGTCTGGAAGATAAGAATCTCGGAGTGTATGGGCATGCCTGAAGACGTTTCTATAGGATGTGCGAACGAACCAATGGTCAGAGTAATCGTTTTGGCTGGGGGCAAAGGCAAGAGAATGTTATCGAATACGCCTAAAGTTCTCCACACAGTTGGGGGCAAAACTATTCTCTCACATGTCATCGATAAAGCCTTGCTAGTTTCTGATGTACCACCAATAATTGTATATGGCGAAGACCTGAAAGATGTTAAAAATAAAACTGTTTTTGGTTCGCTTGAATGGGTGTATCAGGACAAGCCGCTCGGAACAGGCCACGCTGTTGCCAAAGCTTTACCTTATATCAAAGACACAGATATCGTGCTTATTATGTACGCTGATATTCCGCTTATATCTACGCAGATTTTAAAGAAGATGATAGGAAAACAGGGTAAGAGCCAAAAATTAACCTTATTGACCGCTGAAATAAAAGTTCCAGAAGGATACGGACGTATAATTCGCGAAGGAAATAAAATAACTAAAATAATAGAATCTGTTGATTTGGAAGCTGGACAAGAGTCGTTAAAGGAATGTAATACAGGGTTTATGATCATGAATGGTAATTTATTAAAGTCCTATATTCCGTTGATTGAGAGGTCTAATAAACAGAAAGAATATTATTTAACCGACTGTGTTTCTATCACTTTACAACATGGCATAGAAGTTGACGCTATTAAACTTGAAAATGAAGATCAAGTCATAGGTATAAATGATATGTCTCAACTGGCAAAGGCTGAAAGAATTTATCAAAATAACAGAATAGAGCAATTAATGAAATCGGGTGTTAGAATCATTGACCCAATGCGGTTGGACATAAGAGGTTCTTTGAAAGCTGGAACTGGAGTAGTTATAGATTGTAATGTAATAATCGAGGGTGATGTTTTTTTAGGTGACAATGTCCGAGTTGGTCCTAATTCGATTATTTCAAATTCTCACATTTCGAATAACGTGAAGATTGAACCAAATTGCATAATTAATAATGCTAAGATTGGTGACTCTTGCCGGATAGGACCTTTTGCTAGAATTAGACCGTCGACCATTCTAGATGATAATGTTTCAGTGGGTAATTTCGTAGAAATAAAAAATTCTTTGATCGGTAGTCATAGTAAAGCAAATCATCTGTCTTATTTGGGCGATGCTAATTTAGGTACAAATGTGAATGTTGGAGCGGGGACAATTACTTGTAACTACGACGGTGTAGCCAAGCATGAGACAATTATTGGGGATGATGTGTTTATAGGTTCAAACACTGAATTGATTGCACCTTTAAAAGTCGATATCGGTTCAACAATAGCAGCCGGTTCAACTATAACTAAAAATGTTGCTCCTAATTCTTTGGCTATTAGTAGAAATGAGCAGAAGCAAATAGATCGCTGGCGTCGTCCAAAAAAATAATAAATAACTTAAATGAATTATACATCAGATATTGTCGATAAATTCCCAGATGTCAAAGTGATTTCTATACCTTTTTACGATTACGGAGGGAGAACTATCTTCGAAGGGTTCGTTGAAACGCTCCGGGTTAACGCAGATAATGCATTAGTGAGGGAGAAGCTTAGCAAAAAAGTAGATGGCTCAGTTTTGGTTGTGGACGGTGGAGCGTCATTTAAGACTGCACTATTAGGAGGTAATCTAGCTAATTTAGCCGAAAATAATGGTTGGGCTGGCATTGTTGTTTATGGCTGTGTGAGGGACACACATGAGATTAGGTTGGTTGATATAGGGTGTAAAGCATTGGGCTCTTGTCCAAGAAAAAGTAAAAAAAATGGAACTGGTAAAATTGGTACTGAATTACAAATAGCGGATGTCTCAATTCAGTCTGGTTATTATATTTATTGCGATTTAGATGGGATTGTTGTTTCTAGCAAACAACTAGCATAGGGGATTTTATCATGGCTAAATTTAAAGTTGCCTGTGTTCAGAATTGTGCTGGTGAAATCCTACAGGATAATTTAAATAAGATTACAGAGCTCGTAACCGCGGCTGCTAAAGAAGGGTCTGAACTTATATGTCTACCAGAATTTTATAGTGTGTTACACAGAAGTGATTATGAGTATATTTCAGAACAGTTTAATTGGAAAAATCACTATGTTTTGTCACATGCGAAAAAATTAGCTCAAGATAATAATGTTTGGCTTTTGATGGGCTCCATTCCGGTCCTTGAGGGCTATAAAACTGTAAGAAATCGTAGTGTTATTTTATCTCCGGACGGTGAGGTTCGTGATTATTATGACAAAATACACTTGTTCGACGTGAATATTAAAGATGGCCAGACATATCGGGAGTCCGATTACGTCCAGTCTGGTGATAGGATCGTTGTCTCGGATTTGCCCTGGGGGAAGTTAGGGTTGACAGTTTGTTATGATTTAAGATTTAGTCATTTATATAGATTGTTGGCTCAATCAGGGGCTATTTTTATTACTATACCCTCCGCTTTTACTTATAAGACCGGTAAGGCACATTGGGAAGTTTTGGTTAGAGCGAGAGCAATTGAATCTGGAAGTTTTATATTTGCCCCATCGCAATGTGGGGTAAGAAGTTGGGGTAGGAAAACTTATGGTCATTCGTTAATAGTAAATCCTTGGGGCGAAATTATGGCGGATGGTGGAACGGATGAGGGTTTCATAACAGCCGAAATAGATCCACTCGCAACTGAGAAGTGCAGAAAAATGATACCTTCTTTATTAAATGACAATATTTTTAGAGCAAGCATTTAGAAATTTTTAAACAGGAGATGGATTAAAATGAAAACAATTAATGATGTGCTAAATCCTGAAGCTCCTATTGTAAAGAACGGAAGACGAGCTAACTGTTTTTCCTATCAAGAGCTAATTGATTGTGGTAAAGGTGACCTTTTTGGTTCTGGTAACGCTCAACTACCTCTACCACCAATGCTAATGTTTGATCGTATAACTTCTATTGAAAATGATCTGGGAACTTATAACAGGGGAATGATTGTAGCTGAGTTGGACATCAAGCCCGACCTTTGGTTTTTTGATTGTCACTTTGATAATGATCCTGTGATGCCCGGCTGCCTAGGTTTGGATGCTATGTGGCAATTAGTAGGTTTCTTCTTAGCCTGGAAGGGTGGGTTAGGTAGAGGCAGGGCTCTGGGAAGCCAAAATGTGCAATTTACAGGGCAGGTTACACCAGATGCTAGTTTAGTTAGATATACGGTCAATATTAAGAGAATAGTGTCACGCTCTCTGACTGTCGGAATCGCAGATGGTGACATGGAAATCGATGGTAAGAAGATTTATGAAGGAAAGGATCTTAAGGTCGGTTTATTTCGGGAAGGTCAATTATAGTATGGTTACTTTAGTTTTGAAAAAACCAATTCTGTCTTAGTTAAAGTTTGGTCAATAATTTTTTCGTCATGAGCGATTGACACAAATGCCGCTTCAAAAGGAGAAGGTGCAAAATTGATTCCATTAGCCAACATTAAATGAAAAAACCTATTAAATGTCTCTAAGTCAGATTCTTCCACATCTTTCAAACAATTAATACTTTCACCAGAAGAAAAAAATAATCCAAACATTCCGCAAACATGGTTGCACACTAAAGGGACATCATGTTGGTTAGCGATTACCCGAATTCCCGTTGTTAATTTTTCTGTAAAGGATAATAAAGTTGGATAAAAATTGTCTGATTTAAGCTTTTTAAGGGTCGCGATTCCCGCAGTCATTGATATTGGGTTTCCGGACAGCGTACCTGCTTGATAGACAGGGCCACTGGGAGCCAGCATGTCCATGATATCAGAACGACCTCCTACTGCGCCAACTGGCAAACCACCACCAATAATTTTTCCTAATAATGTGAGATCCGGTTGTATATCATAAAATTTTTGAGCACTACCTTTGCCCACTCTAAATCCAGTCATTACTTCGTCAAACACGAGTAGACTGTCATATCTTTCCGCAAGATTTTTTGCAGTTTCCAAGAACTCTAAAGAAGCTGGAATACAGCCCATGTTGCCCGCGATCGGCTCTATGAATATTGCAGCTATGTCTCCTCCATATTTTTTAAAAGCTTCGATTAATTTAGCTGTATTGTTAAATTCGAGTGTGATTGTGGGAGCCACAGTTTCTTTAGGGATTCCTTTGCTTGCGGCTATTCCAAGTGTGAGGGCACCTGAACCTGATTTGACAAGTAACGAGTCAACATGCCCGTGATAACAACCTTCAAATTTAATCACTTTCGTTTTATTTGTATATCCTCTAGCGAGCCTAATTCCTGTTAAGGCGGCCTCTGTACCTGAGTTGGTAAATCTTACCTTTTCGATGCTATCTATAGCCTCGATAATTAGACTTGCAAGTTCAGTTTCTAACTCTGATGGAGCCCCGAAACAAAGACCCTTTTCACATTGGTTTTTGATCGCTTTGATTACATCGGGGTTACAATGACCAAGAATAGCAGGGCCGTAACTTCCAACAAAATCGATATATTTCTTATTTTCACTATCTGTCAAAATTGCACCCTGGCCGCCGCGTATGAATGGTGGAATTCCTCCGACGCTTTTAAAGGATCTAACAGGGGAACTTACACCACCTGGCATAACTTTTTGTGCCTTTTTAAACAGTACTTCTTTTTCCATTTATTTTGCCTCGCTTACGACCGATTGAAGACACTTAATTTTTTCATAAGGACTATCACTATCATAAATATAACTCGAAACCGCCACTAAGTCTGCTCCATATTGGATAATTGTTTTAGCATTTGTGTTTGTAATACCACCGATTGCAACAATTGGCACTTTTAACTTTCCATTTAGTTTTTGTAACTCGACGCTACTGCATTTTATTGCGTCTGGTTTTGTTATTGATGGGAAAAAACAACCTAGCGCTACGTAACTGGCTCCTAATTCCGCAAATTTTTTGGCGTTTAATGCGGAGTTATAACATGATACGCCTATAATCGCTTTTTCACCCATTTCTCGGCGAGCTTGTTCAAGGCTTAGATCGTCTTTACCTAAATGAACCCCGCAGTTTAATTGTTTCGCAACTCTTACATTATCATTAATAATTAATTTAATTTTATAGTCTGAGCATAGATCCCTAACGGATTTAAGTAATCTAATGAAGTCCGATGTTTCCAAGTAATTTTTTTCTCGGATTTGTAACGCTGCTACTCCTGCCCTTACAGTCTCTTCAATTTTCTCCAAATAGGCAAGCTTGTTTTTTTTATATGATGGTGTAATAGCATAAATACCTTCAAGCGGAAATGGTTCGATCATTCTGTCAGTCCGGCGCTTCTGTCAGGAATTCTTTGTGCAATCCCAAGCTTATGGGCATTAGCTATAGCTTTATTCGCAAAATGAATAGCTTCTAGTACTGACCGGTTTAAATTTTTGCTTTTTGCTAAACCGCATGCAATAGCGCTTGCTAGAGTGCATCCGCTGCCGTGAAACTCACCAGAAATACGAGGATGTGTATAGTAAAATATCTTTTCGTTTTTTCTTGAGGCAAGGGCATTAGTTATAGTGCCAGGGTCACTTGTTATATCAGTAGCTAGAATATTCTCTACGCCCGATGCAAACAGATGTTTTAATGATGCATGAAAGTTATTTGTTTGGGTTAATGCAAAAAGTTCGGATCTATTAGGTGTTAAAAGGGTTGTACCAGTCAACAGAAATGCCTTTAGTCCTGTTGACTGGCTTTTTTCGGTTAATTCATTTCCAGAGCCAGCTCGAATTATAGGGTCGACAATAATTTCAGTTTTATGGTCGATGTTCTCGATAAAGTAATTAATTTCTCTACAAAGCTCAAAATTAGGTACGAGTCCAATCTTTATTACTTTTGGTTTAAATTCTTCAAGTAATGTACTAATTTTGGTTCTAAAATCATCCGGAGAAATAGGTCTAACAAAATTTACTGTAGAGGTGTTTTGGGCTGTTGTACATGTTAAGACCGAAATCGCATGACATTTGTGCATTATGATTGTTTCAATATCAGCTTGCATGCCGGCGCCGCTTGGGTCATGTCCGCCAATTAACAAAATAGATGAAGTATTAGTTGAAATTTGATATCCACTCATCGCGACTATTGCATCACCAGACTAGGTTTGATTACTGCAAGCAACACAATTACTATAAGCGCGATGACTGGCAATTCATTTATGATTCTAAAAAAATTTCTCGATTTTTTATTTCTTTCTATATTAAATAGATGGGTATGATATCCAATATAGCAATGATAGCCGATGAGGAATGCAATCATTGCAAGTTTATAATGCATCCATCTGTTCTCAATAAACCAAAGAAACCCTTGAATTGTGATGAGCAAAAAGCCGCTAACCAACGTTAAGACCGCGGCTGGCGTGGTTATTTGTTTTAACAATCTGTGTTCCATAAGTTTAAATCGTTTGTTACCGACTTCGTCTGAAACGCTTCCGTCAGGTCCGAAAGTATCACAATGGTATACGAATAATCTCGGTAAATAAAACAGGCCAGCAAACCAAGCTACCATGAAAATAATATGGAGAGATTTAAGAAGAAGATATAACTGATAAGGTTCCATAATACAGTATTGCCTATAATCTCCGACTATAATACCCGATCATAGAAAAGTTATGGTAAACTTTATTTTATAAAATTTTAGATAAAAATTTCTATTTATTTGCTAGCCATCATGAAGCTTATTATTAGGCCCCATAATCCAATTAAAAAATATATCTATTTAGTGCTCTTCGCCGTATCTATATGCTTGTTAACCGCGATAGTTGTTGATTACGGTTCTTGGAAATATCTTTCTAATATCGTAGCTCAGAATCAAGATTATCAAAACTTGCTAAGAGAGGTGGCGGATTTGGAAAAGGAAAATAAACGTCTGTATTTAGATATTGCAAGATTTAAAAAATCTGAAGATGCGGAAAAGAGAGTTAGGTCTGACAATCATTCCGCATTAGTTGATAGTGAAAAAAAAATTTC
This sequence comes from Pseudomonadota bacterium, assembly GCA_036158955.1. Lineage (GTDB taxonomy): Bacteria > Pseudomonadota > Gammaproteobacteria > TMED69. The sequence continues at coordinate 5,627 of JAYYFI010000002.1, read as the reverse complement.
TCAACTGCAAGGCGAACTTGAATTTTACAGGGCTATAGTAAGGTCCTCAGAAGTAGATAAGGGCCCGCGCGTCAAGGGTGTAAGAATTAAAAAATTGCAAGGTGAGAGCCGATTTAGATATAAAATCGTACTTACTTATATTAATAAACAGCACAAATATGCCGAGGGTCGGTTGAAATTCGAGCTTCGATGTATTTCTAACGGAAACAAAATTGTGTATTCTCATGAAGAATTAGCTGAGTCCGGTCGAAAGAATATGAAATTTAAATTCAAACATTTTCACCTATTTGAGGGGACACTTAAGCTTCCTCAAGAAATAACCCCCTTGCAGATTGAAGTATCTTTATCTGATAACCGAGGGAGGTCCCTAGGTGAAAAGAATGTTTATGATTGGCTCTCTGTAGTAAACTAAAGTCTAATGAATCTTAATTCAATAAAAAAACGTAAACCAAGGACATCAAGAGTTGATTCGTTGGTAGGCAAAAAAGCGCGTGTTTTAGGTGAAATCAGATTTTCAGAAGGTCTGCATATTGATGGTTTAATCAAGGGTAATGTCGTTTCAGATGATGACCAACCGGCAACTTTGTCGGTAAGTGATTCAGGCACTATTGAGGGTCACGTAAAAGTACCTAATGTAATAATTTCAGGGACTGTGAAAGGCGATGTATATTCTTCAGAATACGTCGAACTCGGCTCTACCGCAAGAATTGAAGGCGATGTTTATTATGGTTTAATAGAGATGGCTATGGGGGCTGAAGTTAACGGAAAGCTGGTAAGAATCATCGATTCAGATAAAAAAGTGGAAACAACTTCAAAAAAGCTTGAAAAAGCTAAGTATAAATAAGAGGATAATTTTATGTCTGACACAATTGAAGAGTTGCCAATCATTTTTTCGGAGTCCGCTGCTCTGAAAGTGAAAGACTTAATCGCTGAAGAAAACAGTGAAAGCGAATTAATGCTGCGAGTATTTATTCAAGGAGGGGGCTGCTCTGGCTTTCAATATGGTTTTACTTTTGATGAATCAGAGAAGGAGGGTGACACTGTGGTTACGAAAAATGGGGTAAAGCTGTTAATTGATCCAATGAGCTTTCAATATTTATCTGGAGCGGAAATTGATTATTCTGATGGGATAGAGGGATCTCAATTTGTTATAAGAAACCCGAATGCGTCAACTACATGTGGGTGTGGTTCATCTTTTTCAGTTTAGAGGGTTGCGTTCGTTCCGGCTATCCATATACAGCACCGAGAATCAAAGCTTCTTGATTTGGGTTAGTGGTAATTGTAACTGGGTTACCTGAAAGCCTCATGTAAGCGAGCCAAGAAAACGCTACGGCCTCAACGTAGTCGGGATTACATCCCAAATCAGAAGTTGAGCTAACATTTTTCGGCTCCAATATTACTTTTAAAGTGTTAACTAACTGATCGTTTTTTATTCCCCCTCCACAAAGATAAATATTTGAACCACTCTCTTCAGAAAAATTTTTTATAGAATTTGCTATGGTTATCGCTGTAAAGTTAAGTAGTGTTGCTTGGATATTTTCTGGTTTTTCGGACAAAATCTTTTTTTTTCCAACTTTGTAATACATATAATCTAAATTAAAAAATTCTCTTGCGGTACTTTTCGGTGGCTCTCTAGAGAAATAATCGTCATCCAATAAGCCAGATAAAATTTCATTATTGACTTGGCCAGACGCTGCGAACTTCCCTCCATGGTCAAATTTTTTATGTTGAATTTTTTCGTACCATTCATCCATTAGGCAGTTACCAGGGCCTGTATCGAACCCAAGCACCCCGCTCTCTGAGCGCAAAATCGTAATGTTAGCAATCCCTCCTAGATTAATAATAATCCTATTTACATTTGGTTTAGAAAACGCCCATTGATGGAATGCGGGTACCAATGGCGCTCCCTCTCCTCCATACGCAATATCTGTACTTCTAAAATCACAAATTGTTTTAATTCCCGTTCTTGCATTTATTATCGATGCTCCGCCGACTTGGAAGCTGTATGGATATGGGTTCTCTGGCAAGTGATACAAGGTATGTCCATGAGTTCCGATCGCTTTTATTTTATTGCGTAAATCATTGTGTTTTTTTAGTAATTCTAAAGTTTTCTCTGAAAAGAACTCCCCTAGTTTACATTCAATCTTAGCAATTTCCCTCAAAGTAATGTCCGCATTAGGCTCGCATAATCTTTTCAACGATGTTCTTATTTTTTCGGGATAAGCAGTAGTTAAAGCATCAATTGTTTCTATCGTATCGTCTTTAATATTTGTAAGCGCGATATCAACTCCGTCTCGACTGGTGCCGGACATTAACCCTAAGTAAAAATTATCTTTTTTAACCATTACGGAACTTTTCTAATCAACTGAACATTATTCTAGGTTAAGGATTGATAGTTGTGAAGCTTGGCTCATTAAATGTTTGTTTTCTCGATATATTATTTCTAAGAAACTCGAATAATGGATTTGCTTGTTGGGCGAATGATTCTCGTAAATCAACGGCTACGGGCTCTGCCGAGGGATATTGATATTTAAGAGGATTTTTGTGTTTTTTATTTACTAGGAATTCATAATGCAGATGGGGTCCCGTTGCAAGTCCGGTGGCCCCCACAAATCCTATTACCTGACCTTGTTTGACGAGACTACCAACAGCAATCCCCTTTTTGAAGCTTGATAGATGTGCGTAAAGAGTGCTGTATTTATTCCCGTGTTGTATAACTATGGTTTTTCCATAACCGCCGTTCCATTTGCGTTTTATCACTTTTCCTTTAGCAGTGGATTTTACAGGGGTTCCCACTGGAGCCGCATAATCTACACCTGTATGAGCTCTTATTCTGTTTAGAATTGGGTGCTTACGTCTGAGATTAAACCGGGAACTAATTCTTGTGAAGTCAACAGGAGTTCTAAGGAAAGCTTTTCTCATAGCAGAGCCGTTTTCTGAATAATATTCCGAATTTTTTTTATGTAAAGGAAAAAGTGCAGCTCTGTACGTCTTACTTTTATTTGTAAACTCAGCTGCTAGGATTCTTCCCGTCGAAATGAAATCTTTGCCTATATATAACCGTTCATAAATGATTGTAAAGGAGTCACCTGGTCTTAAATCCTGAGAATAATCAATATCCCAAGCAAATATTTCTGTGAGTTGCATAATCATTTTTGTTTCAAGGCCGACTTTTTTTGCATCTACAAATAGGGAGGTATTTATAATTGCGCTTTTGGTTTCAAGCTTAACAATTGGTTCTACTTGCTCTTTGTAAAACGAGTAGTCCTTATTTGTGCGTTTAAACACTAAAGTGTTGAATTCATCGATTTTCAATGAAATGAAACGTACGTTACCATCTCGGTAGCCAATTCTTAAAACTTGGCCCGGTTTTATTGCTCCGATATCTTTGTTAGAGCGGGTGAGTTTCACTAATTCTTCTTGGGGGATCTTAAGTCTTTTAAATATTTTCGAGAGAGAATCCCCTTTTTTTACTTTGGCACTTTTCCAGGTTTCCTCGGATAACGGGTCAATTTGGGATAGCTGCAGATTTGTCTGTAAGTATTGCTCCTTCAAATCATTTTTATCGTTCTTTAACTCAACAAAGTCCAGCTCGGTATTATGAGGGTTTTTTACAATTGTATTATTCTGTTTATTGTCTATTACGATAAACATTGATATTGCAAAGACAAGAGCGGATAATGAGAAAAATAATTTTTTAGGTTGCATACTTATTTTTTGTATAAATAATATTTATTTGCAATAAGAAATTAAATAATAGTTTATAAAAATTCTTTAAGTAATTGAAAATAATCATTTTGAAAGATATCTTGATTATTAGTTCCCGTCAAATTTTTTTAAATCGGGTTTAGTTTAATTTTATGATTGATAATGAAGAACAAGTCGATATTATTTGCGATGGGGTAGTACAGGTCTATTCCAAAACCGAACTGTTGGATAACCTTAATAACAAGGCTGTTTTAACCGTAAAGGCTGGTTTTGATCCTACCGCACCGGATTTGCATCTTGGGCACTACGTCCTACTCAGGAAATTGAGAGAATTACAAACTTTAGGCCACAGAGTGGTTTTCCTCGTAGGGGATTTCACTGCAAGAATTGGGGATCCTTCAGGAAAAACTAAGACAAGGCCTGAGTTAAGTGAGGATGAAATTAAAGAAAATCTTACTACTTACACAAATCAAGTTACAAAGGTCCTTGATATGTCAAAAGTAGTTATTAAGTTTAATTCTTCATGGATAGATAAACTAAAACCATCTGAATTAATTAAGCTCACCTCAAAGTACACCGTAGCCAGAATGCTAGAGAGAGAAGATTTTAAAAGTCGCTATGAAGCGAATAAATCAATATCAATGCATGAGTTTCTCTATCCCTTGCTGCAAGGTTATGATTCGGTAGCGCTTGGCTCTGATATTGAAATTGGTGGAACTGATCAGACCTTTAATTTGCTAGTGGGCAGGCATCTTCAGCAGTCCTTCGGGCAAAACCCGCAAGTGGTTTTAACTTTGCCTTTGTTAGAGGGTTTAGACGGGGAGATGAAGATGTCTAAATCGCTAGGAAACTATATTGGGTTAGATGAGGACCCTGATGAAATATTTGGCAAAATAATGTCGATTAGTGATTCTCTTATGTGGAGATATTTTGAGTTGGTCTGTGGAACCAAAAGAGATGAAATAAATAAGATGAAAGTGAGTGTTTCAAATGGAATGAATCCTCGTGATCTAAAATATAACCTGGCGGAAAGCGTTGTAAGCAGACTTTATGATGAAAATATCTCTGATCGAGCCAAATCAGCGTTCATACAAAAATTCAAACATGGCCTTCAGCCCGATAAAATCGATGAATTTTGTTTTGAGAGTAATAACGGTTCTAGCTCGATAACACAAGTATTAAAGGCATCAGGATTGACGCAAAGCACTTCAGAAGCAAGGCGTTTGGTTGCTCAAAAAGGGATTAAAATTGATGGTCAAACTATTGCTGATGAGAAAATGAGTGTTAAAAAAGGAGACACCTTCGTCATACAGGTTGGTAAGCGGAGATTTAAGAGAGTAGTAGTTAGCTGAAAACAATCATTCTTTCGTAAAAAGAAATTGCCTAATTTAAATTAAAGCGTATAATAAACCGTTCCCGAATAATATTCGGATTCTTTAACAATTTATTCCATCAAGTAATTTGTGTGGGCACTGATGCAAGCTCATATGTTGCGAAACATAAGAGCTCATAAATGCATCGTGTCTTTTATGAGTTCAAAACAAACTTGGTTCTCAATTTTTTCGAGAACACAACTATTAAACTGAAGAGTTTGATTCTGGCTCAGATTGAACGCTGGCGGTATGCCTAACACATGCAAGTCGAACGGTAACGACGAAAGCTTGCTTTCGGGCGACGAGTGGCGGACGGGTGAGTATCGCGTGGGAATCTACCTTGTAGCGGGGGACAACTCGGGGAAACTCGAGCTAATACCGCATAATCCCTTCGGGGGAAAGGCTTCGGCCACTACTAGATGAGCCCGCGTCCGATTAGCTTGTTGGTGAGGTAATGGCTCACCAAGGCTACGATCGGTAGCTGGTCTGAGAGGACGATCAGCCACACTGGGACTTAGACACGGCCCAGACTCCTACGGGAGGCAG
>JAYYFI010000001.1:0-106719 GCA_036158955.1 Pseudomonadota bacterium | reverse complement strand
GTATATGTGTCGCATTCTGCCTGCGTTAGACTTACCATATTTTGCAATAGGAATATCTTTGTCATCAATTATCCGGCAAGGCATACTGTTATTCCATAGAATTTCATCTCCCGGAATCGTACTCATTGCGAAAGTGTGGATATCTTTCAAAAAATTGAATGTCTTATCTGTTTCTTCAAACGGGGGAGTAATAAATTCTGGCAACGCCTCTGAATAATCCGTCGTTATATGTGGATTGGTAAGAGCCGATCCCCATTTTTTTGGATGTGGAGTTTTTGATATAAACCCCTCTTGCGTAATTCTTAGACTTTCCTTTTCAAGCCCTTTAAGACCTTTATTCAGGAAACGACTGTTTTCACCAGTCGTAAGTAATTTAATCTTATCTTCAAATGTTAGGCTCATTATTTGCGTTGACGGCTCAATTTTAAATTATTTATAACCAATTCCGCTGCTTGGAACACAGCTTTACCTTTGTTAACTGTTTCCTCCCATTCAGATTCTGGTTGAGAATCAGCAACTACCCCGCACCCGGCTTGCACAAATAATTTCTTGTCTTTGATTATTCCTGTTCTAATTGCTATTGCAGTATCCATTTCACCTTTCCATGAGATATAACCTACTGCACCGCCATAGATTCCTCGTGTCGATGGCTCCAGTTCGTCTATAATCTCTATGGCACGAATTTTTGGGGCCCCCGAGAGGGTGCCTACGGGAAGTGTAGCTCGCAGGATATCAAATGCATTTCTATCTTTTCTCAGAAGGCCTTCCACATTTGATGAAATATGCATTACGTGAGAGAAACGTTCTACCGTCATTTTTTCGGTAACCTCGACTGAACCGGTTGCGCATATTTTCCCTATATCATTCCTACCCAAATCTATTAGCATTAGATGTTCAGCTAGTTCTTTTGGATCGTTTAAAAGCTCGATTTCTAATTTATCGTCCTCTTCTGGTGTCTGTCCTCTAGGTCGTGTTCCCGCCAACGGTCTAGTTGTAACAACACCATCCTCGTATCTTACGAGAATTTCGGGGGATGAGCCGACAATCTGGAACTCACCAAAATCAAAATAAAAAAGATAAGGAGATGGATTTAAGTGTCTTAGAGCTCGATAAAGATTAATTGGATTTTCACGAAATTCTGTACAAAAACGTTGCGACAAAACTACTTGCATTGCATCGCCCTCGGTTATGTAGTCTTTTATGGTGTTAACGGCTGTCTTAAAGTCTTCTTTCTTAAACTCAGACTCGACATTTAATGATTCTAATGATTCGTTTTCAATTTGGGTCTTTAAAGTTTGAATTGGGCTGGCATTTTGACTCAATGCCAGGCTTATTTCAGCAATAGCTTTTTCGGAATCCTCTTTTGCACTAAGATCACCCTCTTTAAAATATTTGACTATGGTTAATTCGTTTTTTAGGTTGTCGAAAATCACAAAGTTGTCTACGAATAATAATAATATGTCAGGTGTTTCTAAACTATCTTTATGATTTTTAAAACCAAGTTTTTTCTCGGTAAATCTCACTGTATCAAAGCTAAAGTAACCAACGAGTCCACCGCAAAATCTAGGAAGATTTTCAGCGTTCTTTACGGTAAAGTCATTTTTGTAATCTTCAATTAACTTCAAGGGATCTTTTGTTTGTATAGTTTTTATAGCGATGTCATTCTCTAAAATTTTGAATTCATTGCCGCGCACGACAACGCATTTTGTTGAAGCGAGTCCAATTACCGAATATCTACCCCACTTTTCCCCGCCCTCTACCGACTCTAAAAGGAACGTATTTTTTTTATTAGCTAGCTTCAGATAAACACTAAGTGGACTTTCTGTGTCTGCGATTATTTTTTTAACCGACGGTTCCAATGAAATGGGTTTTGTCATCTTCAAGAGCCTTTATTCGTGTCTGTTTCTTGGAATGTAGGAGCCTAACAAAGCTACGGTGGTATTTGGTATTAAGCCAATTAATCCAGCGTGTAATCCATACACCTTACCATTTTCAACAAAGTCAAATCCACTAAACGGTAAAACCAAGGACACTATCAAACCGAATACAATCCCTATTAAAACGGCCTGTCCATTCAATTTGTTACAATGAAGTCCAATTATAAAAGCGGGGACAAGTTGTACTAGGAGGTCAATTTTTCTGTCTAAAAGTTGAATTAAAGATGTATTATCTTTAAGGATGAAACAAAGGCAGACCAGAATTGAAATTATGCTCCATGATATCTTTTTAGAGGTCTTGACTAAGTTTGACTGAGTTTCCAGTGGTAAAAAAAAACGTTGAACAATATCTTTCGTTAACATAGAAGATATCGACAATAGGGCGGAATCAGATGTCGACATCATCGCCGCTAACACTGCTGATAAAGTTACAATGACCATCACGTAACCCACGCCTGATTTAGTCGATATTTCCTTGAGGATTAATCCAAACGCTCTATCTGTTTGTGGTCCTTCTAACCCTGGGAAATAAGCTAATGCGAATATGCCGGCTGAAACTGCTATAAGCATGGTTGGGATAGGCATAAAAGCCATGACAGATAAGCTCCTCCTCAAGTCCTTTTCGCTCTTTGATGCAAAGATTCTTTGAATAGCCTGTGGGTAAAGGCATACTCCAAATCCCACGCTTATAATGTAACTTCCCCATGAAATTAGAGTTTTCGTTTCTGGTATTTTTGTATAATTTGTCCCTGATGCTTGATCTCTATTGATTAAAATATTAGTGGCTTGTTCTAAGCTACCAAAATTTTCAAACATTAAAATTAATAAAAAAAAGAACCCGAAAAACAAAATTACCCCTTGTATCGCATCTGTCCAAGCAACTGCTCTAATTCCACCAAGAGAACCGTAAACTACCATGATCGCGGCAAGACCAAGTACACCATATTCAAATGTATTAGTTCCTTCTATTGGGGAGAGTCCCTCTACCGCGCGTCCCATTGCTATTAGCTGAGCTATTACAAAATTGCAAAGTACAGCAATCATAATTAGGCAGACTAATAAGGTTAATAACTGATTGTTGTAACGATGTTGAATGAAGTCGCAGGGAGTCAGAAATTTTTTTTCATCGGATAGCCTGTAAAGTTTTAAAGCAAATGTGAGGTAAGCTGCAACCACGGCTGTCATAAAATGTAGACAAAGTATCCAACTAAATCCGTTTCGATATGTCGCGCCAGTGAATCCAAAAAAAGTATTGCCACTGTACTGCGTAGCAAATAATGTTAAAAATAATATTCCGAAACCAAAACCTTTTCCCGCTAAATAGAAGTCTGCCAGAGTATTCTCTTTTAAGGATCTTTTTGCAATGAAACCTAAAACAAGCAAAGAGGCGAGATAAAGGGCAATAAAGAGTGAACCGCCTATCCCCAAAGAAGGAAGATTATCCATTGTTCTTATCGTTAAGCAAAATTGCTATTGTGATTGAAGCGAGTACAGACATTACGATGGCATTTAGAACCCACAAAGGCAGGCCAAAAAAAGTTATTTCCAATTGCTCCACCCAAAGCCAGGGAACCCCCGAAAATAGAATTAAAAAAGGATAGCATTTTCTATGCATTTCGATTCCGGTCTATGTTCTATCGGCGTAAATTATTCACCGCGTTTGTAATCCCATCTGTTGTTAAAGGGAACATTCTTTCAGAAAACAGCTCTCTTATCATAGCTATAGATTGTATACTGTTCCAATATTGGATTGGTTGAGGATTGAGCCATACAGCTTTTGGAAAATTGTTTAAAATACGCGAGACCCACGTTGCTCCTGCTTCTTCATTCCAATGTTCAACACTTCCACCGATTGACCCTATTTCATAGGGACTCATCGTTGCATCACCAACGAAAAACAATTTGTAGGTAGAATTATAAGTGTTTATTACTTCGGCAGTCGGCACTCTAGAATTCATACGCATATTATTGTCCTTCCACAAAGATTCATAAATGAAATTATGAAAATAATAATATTCCAGATATTTAAATTCACTTTTTGCAGCTGAAAATAATTGCTCAGTCAGACGAATATACGGATCCATTGAGCCACCTATGTCAAAAAACAATAAGACTTTTATGGAATTTGTTTTTTCTGCTTCAAGTTTAAGATCCAAGAATCCCCCATTTTTTGCGGTAGAACTGATTGTAGTGTCTAGGTCTAGCTTATCTTTTACTCCCTGGCGCGCTAATCTCCTCAATTGGCGAAGTGCAACCTTGATATTTCTGGTTCCAAGCTCGACATTTTCGTCGAGATTTTTATAAACTCTCCTATCCCACACTTTTACGGCTGTTTTCTGACCATTAGTGTGGTCCCCGATTTTTATTCCTTCTGGATTGAAACCTTTATTACCAAAAGGAGAGCGTCCAGCAGTGCCAATCCATTTGTTGCCACCTTTATGTTTCTTAGTCTGCTCTTCAAGTCTTTTTTTGAACTCTTCCAAAAGTTTTTCTAGTCCTCCTAAGGACTCGATTAATTCTTTTTCTTCTTTACTAAGTTGAAGGTGTTCGGGGTTGTCTAACCACTCTTGAGGGATTGACTCAAGTATTTTTTCAATTGTGAATTCATTGCCTTCTAAATAATTAGAAAACACAATATCAAAACGATCAAAGTGTTTTTCATCTTTGATTAGGCAGCTCCTCGCCAGATAGTAAAAGTTATCAAGATTGATACTGATAATATTTTTTTCTAGTGCTCTTAAGAGTGTGAGGAATTCGGTAATGGATACAGGAATATCGGCATGCCGTAAATTATCAAAAAATTTAGTTAGCACTATTCCTCCTAGACAAAAAAACTAATCTTTCGAATAAGTGCATATCTTGCTCATTTTTTAAAAGTGCCCCATACAATTTTGGAATTGCTTTTTGGGTGTCTTTTTCTCTAAGAGCGTCTGGCGGAATATCTTCAGCGATAAGCAATTTAATCCAGTCAAGTAGTTCTGAAGTAGTTGGCTTCTTTTTTAATCCGGGAATTTCACGAAGCTCAAAAAAACATTCGAGAGCTTCATTTATTAATTTTTTCTTTATTTTTGGGAAGTGTACGCTAATGATTTCGATCATTGTTTCTTTATCAGGAAATGCTATGTAATGAAAAAAGCATCTGCGAAGAAAAGCATCAGGGAGCTCTTTTTCGTTATTACTTGTAATAATAATAATCGGTTTATTATTCGCTTTAATTAGTTTTTTAGTTTCATAGACAAAAAATTCCATTCTGTCTAGTTCTCTAAGCAAGTCATTGGGGAATTCAACATCGGCTTTATCTATCTCATCAATTAGTAAAATAGGTTGCTCTTTAGAAATAAACGTTTCCCAGAGTTTTCCTTTAACAATATAATTTGATATGTCGTTGACCTTCTCGTCGCCTAACTGAGAATCTCTTAATCTAGCCACCGCGTCGTACTCATACAGTCCTTGGGTCGCTTTTGTTGTAGATTTTATATGCCATTCAATTAAAGGTTTTCCGAGTGCTCTTGCCATTTCTTCTGCTAGCATTGTTTTACCTGTGCCGGGTTCTCCTTTTACTAGGAGAGGTTTTTCTAGTGTTACAGCAGCGTTAACGGCAACCATCAAATCTTCTGTGGCTACATATTTTTCGCTTCCAGTGAATTTTTCTGACATATTCTTCGCGCCTAATGGTTAACTTAGTTTTTATTTTACAATTTTAACTTCTTATATGAAATGTTTCTTGCCCAATGACGCTTATTTATTTAATAGTCTTTTTTTTAGTGGCAAATGCCAAAAAATTTGGTCTTTGTCTCCAGTTTGAAATCCCATTGGTATATTGTAAAAAATTATTGATCAACTTTTATAGAATGAGCGTTTAAATTTAGTTACCATTCATATTGACGAAGCTCTCATTTTTGTAGGGTATCTTGACTAGGAGAACGTATTGAGCGGTTTTACTGAACAAAACAACACGAAAATAGATAACCTTGGTATAGTGATACGAGAATTTTCGCATAACCCTACCCAAGCTAGACATTATCATTTAGAAGCAAAAGATGATAACAACGCCTTTATGGTGGGATTCCCAACAGTTCCGGAAGATTCTACAGGTGTTGCTCATATTTTAGAACATACGGCTCTTTGCGGTAGTAAGAGATACCCGGTTAGAGATCCCTTTTTTATGATGCTCAGGAGATCACTTAATACATACATGAATGCTTTTACTGCTCCTGACATGACCGCCTATCCATTTGCTACGAAAAATAAAAAGGACTTTTATAATTTATTGGAAGTTTATTTGGACGCTACATTCTTCCCGTTACTGGAAGAGCTTGATTTCTTGCAAGAGGGTTGGAGATATGACTTGGAAGAGTCTGGAACAGAACCTAAATTCCTATATCAGGGGGTAGTATTTAACGAGATGAAGGGAGCAATGAGTTCCCCTAATTCGCAACTTTGGCAGCATCTTCATTCTTCTCTATTTCCAGACACCAACTACCGTTTTAATAGTGGTGGCGACCCTGTGGAGATTCCTAACCTCACTTATGCACAACTTAAATCATTTCATAAAAAATATTATAGTCCTGCTAATGCTGTTTTCTTGACCTATGGTGATTTGCCATTTGAGAAACATCAGGAAAAATTCGAAGATTTAGTGCTTAAAGAATTTAAGTCTTCGACAGAAATTGCAAAAATTGATTTCCAAGCTTCTTTTGACGAACCTTCTAAAACCGAACATTTATACTATCAGTCGAAGATGGATGATTGTTCTGACTTCGTTTTATGGGCATGGGTATGTGGCTCTGTTACAAATCCTATAGAAGTCGTAGAGATGAATTTGATAACTGATATCCTAATTGGGCACAGCGGCAGTCCGTTACTGGCTTATCTTGAATCAATAAAGGAATCAAAATCTCCTTCAGAATTAAGTGGAGTTGATGACTCTTCAAGACAACTTATTTTTGCTTGTGGGTTAGAGGGTGTTTCAGCCAGCGAAGAGAAAATCAATATATATGAGGATAAGATTTTTGAAATATTCCAATCACTAGTCGACAATCCACCGAATATTGAAACATTGACTGCATCACTTGATCGATTGGAGCTAGATCAATCCGATTTGGGTGCTGGGAACTACCCACTTGGACTCCAGTTGTTTGGGAGAATTTTGCCCAGCGCGGTTTATCGGGATGACCCTATAAGCTTATTTCGGTTAGAAACAATTATTGAAGACTTAAGATTGCGTTTAGGTAATAAAAGTTATTTTCCAAACTTGATTAGAAAATTCTTTATCAATAATAAGCACTGGACCAGAATTACAATGCGAGCAAGTATGGACGTTAATCCGGAGCGATTGATTAATGAAAAATTGCAGGCGGTCGTTTCAAGTTTTTCAGAATTGGAAAAAGAAAAGATTAAATCCGAATCCAATCTTCTGGAAAAAAGACAGGACGCAAAATGTAATGATGATGTTCTGCCAAGACTCACCCTAAATGATGTTCCAGCGGGGGCGCTCTTAATGCAACCCTCTGATTTAAGCGAAGAAAACATAAAAGCATTCGATATCCTGACTAATAATGTCTTCAGACTTAAACTAGCCTTTCCGCTCAGCGAACTCAATGAGCAAGAATTAAAGTTATTACCAATTTGGTGTGAATTTATCACCCAGCTTGGTGCAGGAAAAGACAGTTATAAGTTGGTTCAGCAGAAACGAGCGGCCGTTGGAGAATTTGAAGTAAATTGCCATTTTTCACCAAGAACAGATGAAACGAGTAAGATATGCGGATTTATAACGGTTAGCGCAAAAGGTCTAAATAGAAAAATTGACGAGATCGTTTCGGTCGCGGCAACTTTGGTTCAGACCGCGCGCTTTGATGAAAACGAAAGATTGATTGATTTGCTCAAGCAAACCAGTAATGAATACGAGCACTCCATGGTGCAAAGAGGTCACTATCTTGCGATGCTTTCAAGTGCGAGACATCTAAATAAATCGAGCGGTCTTGAAGAAATGTGGAGTGGTTGCAGTTTTATTAACGACTTAAAAAAAGTTGTTTTTGGCGGCCAAGACAAAATAGAGTGCGGAACAGTATTCGAAATTTTTAAATCTATCAGAAACAAAGTGTTGCGATCTGAGCCACTAATTATGTCAACAACTGATAGACCAAATTTGAAAAAATCGGTTACTACTATTAAGTCTTTTTACAATTCCTCACCATCTGTCTTTAGTGAAATTGCAATCAAAGAAAAAAGATTTGAAAAACCCATGAGTTGGCTTATAGAGTCAAACGTGAACTTTTGTGCTGCAAGTTTTAAGGCAGTTTTAGAAGATGACCCAGACGCAGCTGTATATTCTGTTTTAGGGAAATATCTTCAGGATGAATATTTACACTCAAAAATTCGAGAGAAGGGGGGTGCCTATGGTTCAGGCGCAGTCTATTCCCCTTCTGGGGAATCATTCAAGTTTTTTTCCTACAGGGATCCCAGACTTTCTGGAACAATAAATGATTTTCAGGATTCTATTAATATTTTTCTAGATTCAAAACATAATCCAAGCCGTTTGGAGGAATCCATTTTAGGAGTTATAAGAAATTTAGATAGCTCAAGGAGACCAGTCGCAGAAGCTTCCAGGTCGTTTAACTGTATTCTTAATGGTAAATCCGATGATAGCCTAGCAAATTTTAGAAACAATGTGTTGAATACTGATTTTAGTAAGTTGATAAAAGTGGCAGAAAACTTAGCAGGTCAAAAACCGAATATTTCCATTATTTCCCATGATGCTAACATTGAAGAATTGAAAAAAAATAAATTTGTTTTTGATAAAATTTAACTCTTTGCAAATGGAGCTGCTCTTATGACGGTTCAGCCTATGGATGAAGTTATAAAACAGTGCCGATCGGTTTTAAGTGATCAATACAACATTAGTGATTGTAATATAACTTCTTTGGACGGTGGCCTGATAAATAAATCCTTTTTAGTTAAGGTCTCTGGAAAACCACGATTTGTACTGCAAAGGATAAGCAATCACTTTGAAAGCACGGTAACTGAAAAAATAGATCTGGTGTCTAAACATCTAATCTCCAAGAAGATCGATGCGCCACAAATAATACCAGCTAATAATGGAGACCTAGTTTCAAGAGTATCTTCAGATAGTTGGCGTTTGTTAAAATTCATTAGAGGGTTTTCAAAAAAAACCGTTAACTCTGCTGAGGAATCTGCTGAACTCGCAAAATGTTTAGGACTGTTTCATTTAAATATCCAAGATTGTAAAGGTATAGAAAAAAAATTGAGAAGGGGTCGCGGAGCAGAAGTTCAATTAAAGAAACTATACGCCGCTTTTGACAAATTTCCTGGCCACAAGAGTTTGGATGAAGTGAAGATTTGCGCGAAAGCTGTCCAAAAAAATCAAAAACACCTTCCTCCTATTCGGATCTTTCCAGAGCATGTACTTCACGGGGATCCGAAAGTCTCTAATTTTTTGTTCGCTGAGGATGGTTTAGTTGCTAAATGCATGATCGATTTTGATACTGTTGGATGGACGGAACTCTCTTGGGAGTTGGCAGATGCATTTCGATCATGGTGTAACCCTTTATCAGAGGATCAATTATCCGGAACTTTTGATTTACGAATATTTGAAACCTCACTATATTCATATGTGCAAACCATAGGAAACGCCTTTCCTATCGAAGAAATCACCAACTCTCTCTCTGCGACCGGTCATATTTTTCTAGAACTAGCGATGAGATTCTTAGTGGATGCTCTCGAAGAAGAGTATTTTGGTTGGGATTCAAATAATTTTGATAGTGCATCATCTCACAATTTAGTGAGGGCCAAAGGACAGATTTCTGCCTGCGAATCGTTATTAGCTAATTGGTCGGAAGCAAAGCAAGTGGTGTCAAACCTTTAACAATTCATACTTGTGCACGAAATATAGCTAAATAACTATAAACAAAATTTAAACAAAATTTTCAGACATTATGGTTTGCCTTTCCTTGTGGAAGCTTTTACAAGTTAATCGAAAGACGTTATTCTTATAGTGGCTGTTTGGAGGATACTGTAATGAGCTTAAATTTCGGATTATTTTTTCCATTTAGAAATCCCCCGGAGTGGGGAATGCCTTGGGGTGAGTTTTACGAGTCGCAGATGCGTCTCGCAGAGATTGCGGAAGACTTGGGCTATGATGAAATTTGGTTATCAGAGCATCATTTTTGCGATGATGGCTGGTCTCCATCGCTTTTTCCGATCGCTGGAGCTTTAGGTCAAAGAACCAAAACAATTAGAATTGGGACTTTCGTTTTACTCTTACCTCTCGGGAAACATCCTATTCAAGTTGTAGAAGATGCAACAACAGTAGATATTTTGTGTAATGGCAGATTTGACCTCGGGGTTGGTTTAGGCTACCGAGTCCCGGAATATAAAGGGTTCGGTATATCTCGCGACGACAGAGCAAAACGAATGGATGAAGCACTGGAAATTATTCATGGGGCGTGGAACAGCAATAATTATTCATTCCATGGAGAACATTTTACTGTAGAAAATGTAAACTTATCTCCTCGGCCAGTTCAACAGCCTCATCCTCCAATGTGGACTGCAGCAATGAGTAAAGTTGCCGCTAAAAGAGCGGCTAAGTTTAATTGTCACGTTGCTGGTACAGGCGGAGAAAATCTGCAGCAATATTTTGACGATGCATTGGCCCAACAGGGAAAAAAAGCGGAAGATTTCAATGTTGGTCAACTCCGATTATTTTATGTTGCCCCAACTCGTGATCAAGCTTGGGATGAAGCGCAATATCACGCACATTACATGATGGAGGCCTACGATAAATGGCTGAAAGAAGCTGCAGATGTCCAATGGTTTCAAGAGACAATGTCAGTTTCGTCCATGCCATCTCCTGAGGAGTTAAGACATGACAAAGATCTAACCTTTTTTGAAGCCCCTTTAGTGATTGGGACTCCTGATGACGCTATTGCTGAAATTGAGAGATACCAAAAATCAAGTAGAGTTACTCACCTCGTGATGTGGATGCAGTTAGCAGGTATGGAGCCCAAAAAAGCGGAAGCTTGTATGCGTCTTTTTGCCAAAGAGGTTATGCCTCATTTTCGCGACAATTAGTTTTGAAACGGGGAAGATTAAACCCAAAAAAATAAGAAAAATTACGTACCTAATCTCTTAGTGACATACAACTATAATTTAGCAATCACTTCACTACTAAATTCTCTAATAAGTTCTCTTCCGTCTGTTCCACAGACGTTGAGAGCTATATTTGTTACACCTGCATCTTCAAGTTGTCTTATTCTGTCCCGTACTTCTCCTGGTTCTCCAGTAAGAGTTGCGGCTTTAATTAAATCTGGATTAAGGTACTTTTCTTCTCCTTCCTGCAAAAAAGTTAGATGTCCCTTATGCATCTCTTGGAAACGTTTTTCAAGAGGTGTTTTCATTCCCATTATATGATTTTTAAAATATTCTTCCGCTTGTTTTCTGAATCGGGTAGGTGCAAAAGGACCTGGTCCCATATTTTCGGGGCTCCATGCAGTATGTAACAACAATATTGCGAAAGGTCCGATTTGGTTTATAACTCTAGGTGACATTATATCCTCTCCGGGTCTTAATATGCATCCCGATGTAAGGTTAGTGGTATATATCTTCGATAATTTTCGGCCGGCATTTTTTGCGGCTTGTTGAATTATCTTTATTCCGGATGTTATATGCTCAGGATCAAGGCCGATTGTGACCCAGCCATCCCCGATCTGTCCGGTAAATTCAAGGGCTTTGGGTCCATTAGATGCCATATGAATTGGAATTTCATCGGTTACATTTATATAACCTCCTGTCGGATTTAAAAACTTAATCGTACGTTCGATCTTCCCTTCTCTATAGGTAGCTTCTTTCCCAATCAAAAGCTCACGAATAACCTTAATGTGTTCTTTCATTGTTTTTAGTGTGATAGGTGGCATACCCATTACATTTCTTCCGGTGAAACCTGTTCCAACCCCTAAGATTGTACGACCAGGCGCCAACTCATTTATGGTTGCAATAGAGTGGGCAGTCACTGGGGCAATTCTGTTTCCTAGAATTGCAACTAGTGGACCAATTTTAATATGTCGTGTATGAAGGGCTGCTAGTGCCATGGAAGCATAGACATCGCTGTAACACATTTGCGAGTCGTAGAACCACGCATGAGTAAACCCGCAATCCTCTGCCATCTTAGCATCGTGATAAGCTCTTATATAAGATGGAAAAGTGATTCCAAAATCCATTTTAATCCCCTTTGATCATGTTTTAAGTTTAAAATTTAGTGTTTTGCAGTGTGTTAATACCCACCGCTTTCCGAATTTCTTTTATAAATGGCAAAGATATTTTTCTCGCTTTAAGTGCTCCCTCGATCAGGAGTGATTCTATTTTTTCAGGTTGTGCCATCAACTGGTTATATTTTTCCCTAGGTTCGGCCAGTTCAGTATTTATTAGATTGAAAAGTTCCTTTTTGGCTTCTCCCCAAGATATGCCATTAAGAAATTTATTGCGCATCTCGTCAATTTGAGGTTGACCAGCAAAAGCTTTCCAAAATTGAAAAACTATTGAATCGTCCGGATCTTTTGGTTGTCCCGGTTCTAAAAGGTTGGTTTTGATTTTGTTAATGCTTTTTTTAAGTTGCTTTTCGGACCCAAATATTGGGATAGTGTTGTTGTAACTTTTACTCATTTTCCTCCCATCCAATCCAACCAATGTGTCTACATTTTGGTCAATTTTTACCTCAGGGAGCGGAAAAATCTGACCATAAATATGATTGAATCTTTGGGCAATATCTCGAGCCATTTCTACGTGTTGGATTTGATCTCTTCCAACAGGTACAACACTTGCTTTAAATAAGAGTATATCTGCTGCCATTAGAACAGGATAGCTAAATAATCCCATCGTTATACCATAGTCTGTATCTTCATTACCTTCGATGTTATTCTGAACTGCGCTTTTGTAGGCATGAGATCTATTCATTAAACCTTTGGCGGTAACACAACTAAGTATCCACGCTAATTCTGCTATTTCTGGTATATCAGATTGCCTGTAAAAAACGGCATTTTCGGTGTCTAGTCCTAAGGCCAACCAACTGGCGGCTACTTCTGTTGTCGAGGTATAAATGAGATTTTTATCATTGTTTTTAATAAGAGCGTGGTAGTCTGCAAGAAAAAAAAATGATTTTTCATTAGCACGTCGGCTACTAATGACCGCAGGTCGAATAGCACCTACGTAGTTTCCTAGATGAGGAGTGCCCGTTGTAGTTATGCCAGTAAGTGTTATTTTTTTTTCCATAAAATTTTGTATAAATTAAACTTCTAATTATTGTTCTAAACAATTGGTGAGTGCCGGGAGAGGGACTCGAACCCACACATAGTTACCTATACCAGATTTTGAATCTGGCGCGTCTACCAATTTCGCCACCCCGGCAAACATATAATTATTATATACTAATAATTTCATCTTACTATCGAAAGTATTTGTATATGGATTTAACAGAATTTGATTTCGAGTTACCACAAGAACGAATAGCACAGTTTCCAAAAACTGATAGAGCTTCATCAAAACTTTTGGTAGTTCCTGAGAATGAACCTTTCTATCCGTCGAAATTCCATCAGATTTTAAAGTATTTAAGACCCAAGGATGTTGTTATTTTAAATGATACCAAAGTAATCCCCGCTCGACTGATGACAAATAAAATTTCGGGAGGTAAAGTGGAGATATTTTTAGAAAGAGTTATCGATACTGCCAGAGCTCTTGTTCGGTTGGGTGGGAACACTAAAAATCTTATCGGGAAGAAACTTGTGGTCGATCGTGCAATTGAAGTAGTAGTTCTTTCAAAAAAAGATGACCTGTTTATTATTGAAGCAAAAACTGGTTCTATATTAGAAACCTTTTTACAATTTGGACAAGTGCCTTTACCTCCATATATAAAAAGAAAACCAACAAAAATAGATAAGGAGTTCTATCAAACGATCTATGGAAATAAGTTAGGAGCGGTAGCAGCCCCAACGGCAGGCTTACATGTCACTGAATTGTTTTTTGCAGAGTGTAAAAAAAAAGAGGTTAAGATAGGTTTTCTAACACTACACGTAGCCTCCGGTACCTACCAACCGATAAAAACGAATAATATTGAAGATCATAGGATGCATTCTGAATACTTCGAAATTAGTGAAAAAGTTTCAAGGCTTATCCAAAATACTCGTCACACGGGCGGCCGGATAATAGCTATAGGAACCACAGTATTGAGGGCTCTTGAGTCACTATATCTTCATGATTCACAGCTATTACCTTTTCGCGGTGAAACAGATATTTTTATCAGACCGGGCTTTGATTTTGGTGTAGTTGATGCGTTAGTGACAAATTTTCATTTGCCAAAATCCTCCCTCTTTGTTCTTGTATGTGCCTTCGGCGGCACTGAGCGAATAAGACAAGCTTATTCTTTTGCTTTACAAAACAATTTTAATTTTTTTAGTTATGGGGACGCTATGTATCTGGAAAGAAAGCGTAGTTAAAGGGTCTTATTAAAAATGAAATTTAATTTAATTCATACTTGTGGTTCTGCTAGGGTCGGTTTGCTTGTCACTGAAAGAGGGAATATAGAGACACCTGTATTCATGCCCGTGGGAACGTATGGAACTGTCAAAGGTCTATGTCCAGCTGAATTAAATTCTTTAGAAGTACAAATTATTCTGGGAAATGCCTATCACCTGATGCTTCGGCCGGGGTTGCAAGTAATTAAAAATCACGGTGGTTTACATAATTTTATGGGATGGAACTCCCCCATATTGACAGACTCTGGTGGTTTTCAAGTCTATAGTTTAAGTAAGTTCGCAAAGATTTCAGAAAAAGGTGTTGCATTTCGTTCTCCGATTGATGGTGCATCATTATTTTTGTCGCCTGAAAAGTCGATTGAAATTCAAACAATACTTGGGTCTGATGTCAAAATGATTTTCGATGATTGCCCGCCTTTTTGTTCTAATTATGACGAGATAAAAAAATCAATGGAGCTCTCAATACGATGGGCGGAAAGGTCGAAACAGGCGCACTCTGGTTCGAATGGCTCTCTGTTTGGTATTGTTCAGGGAGGCATGTTTAAAGATTTGAGAGAAAAATCGGCGGCTTCGATAGTTGAGATAGGATTTGATGGGTACGCAATAGGGGGTTTGTCTGTCGGAGAACCTCAAAATGTACTCCATGATATTACCAAATATACCGCAAAGTTATTACCGATGGATAAACCTAGATATTTAATGGGTGTTGGTACTCCGTCGGATTTAATCAACGCTGTTGACAGTGGGGTGGACATGTTTGACTGTGTTTTGCCTACCAGAAACGCTCGCAATGGTTATCTTTTCACGAGCGAGGGTATTGTAAAACTTAGGAATGCAAGATATAGGAAAAAGCTCTCTCCAGTTGATCCTAATTGCTCATGTTATACATGTCAAAATTTTTCGATTTCATACTTACATCATCTTGATAAAAACAATGAAATATTGGGCGCTAGATTGAATACTATTCATAATGTTCATTACTTCATTCAACTTATGAAGTGTGCTCGTGTGGCAATTTCCAAAAACCAGTGGGGGAACTATAAGCAGGATATTTTATCTAAATATAGTTGATAGTTTTTAGACTGTGTTAAACTAACGCAGTTAATAATAAAAAAACAAATTAGGAAATTTTATGGATTTTATAATAGCTAATGCGTTCGCACAAACAGCTGCTGAATCGCAATCTCCGGGAATTGGTCAATTCATCCCCCTTATTTTGTTATTTGTTGTCTTTTATATTTTTCTGATTAGGCCGCAAATGAAACGTCAAAAAGAGCATACTAAGATGATTAAGGCTTTAGAGGTTGAAGATGAGGTTGTAACCAATGGAGGATTGTTGGGTAAAATAAAAGAATTAGACGAAAGTTTTTTACGGATTGAGATCGCTAGAGAAGTAGTGGTAAAGGTTCAGCGGCAAGCTGTGGCACAGATCGTGCCTAAAGGTACTTTTAAAAAATGACTTGTCTAGATCGTCCGCAGAAAGAATTACTTACAGTTCATATTGAGGAAATAAAATGAATCAATATCCACTATGGAGATATATTTTTATAGTGAGCATAATTTTGTTGGGTTTCGTGTACGCTTCACCTAATCTTTTTCCGCAAGATTATTCGATATTTATTTCTTTCCAAAATCAAGGCGAAAATTTTGAATTACTTGAAGATAGAATTAACGAGCGAATCGAAGAAACAGGGATAAAGCCAAAAAAAATAGAAAAATCTGATACTGGTTTAGTTATAAGGTTTAACGCACAGCAAAGTCGAAGTACGGTCATGCAGAGTTTGAACTCAGTAGTTGACTCGACCGAGGCGATTCTTGCGTATGGTCTTTCGCCAACGAGTCCTAATTGGTTGAAGCTGCTAGGGGCTAGTCCTATGTTTATGGGCTTAGATCTGCGAGGTGGTGTGCACTTTCTGATGCAAGTCGATACACAGGCGGTTAAAGTTCAAAAACTTAATCAGACGTTAGAGGAAATTAAAACGACGCTTCGCGAAGAAAAAATTAGATATCAGTCAGCTGTTATGGATCGCGAGAGTATTAAGATTAATTTTAACTCTGCTGACTTACTTGGTAAAAGCAAGACGGTTTTAAAATCAAGGCTTGAGACTATTGACATAGTATCGGAATCAAGCAAGGAGATTATTATCAGCGTTAAAGAAGATTATCTCGCTGAATCAATTGAAAATGCCCTGCAGCAAAACCTTACCACTTTGAGAAACAGGGTTAACGAATTCGGTGTATCAGAGCCAGTGATTCAAAGGCAAGGGCAAAGCAGAGTTGTCGTACAGCTTCCCGGCATTGAAGATACTGCTCAGGCAAAAAAAATAATTGGAGCTACAGCTTCTCTAGAGTTTCGGATGGTTTTTATGGATGGTGATGTGAGGGACGCAACGTCTGGACGATTGCCGATTGGATCTCAGTTATTTAACAAAGTTGACGGCTCACCTGTTTTACTGGAAAAGAAAGTCCTATTGACCGGTGAGTATGTGATTGATGCGTCCTCCGGGTTTGATCAACAAAGTGGTTCTCCGGCCGTCTTTATAACACTGGACGGTAAAGGCTCTAGGATCTTCAGTAAAGTTACAAGAGAAAGAATCGGTAGACCAATGGCGGTTGTTTTTATTGAACAAAGAAAAGGAAAAAGATTCGAAGAAGTTATTAATATAGCCACAATACGGGATCAGTTGTCAAAAAGGTTTCAGATAACTGGTCTTTCTAATACTGAAAATGCAAGAACTTTAGCACTTCTCCTTCGCGCTGGTTCTCTTGCGGCGCCGATGGAGATTATTCAGGAGCGCACCGTTGGGCCTACTCTTGGTGAAGCTAACATTAAAAGCGGCTATCGTTCCGTAATTATCGGTTTGATCTGTGTGATGTTGTTCATGTTATTTTACTATGGGAAATTTGGGTTGTTTGCAAATCTGGCACTTCTAGTAAATCTTGTTTTAATAGTTGCTGTTCTATCAGTGCTTCAAGCAACACTTACGTTACCAGGAATTGCTGGAATAGTCTTGACAGTCGGTATGGCGGTTGACGCTAATGTCCTAATATTTCAAAGAATCAGAGAAGAAATAGCCAACGGTAATACTCCGCAAATGAGTATAGCTTCTGGATACAAAAAAGCCTTTTCTACTATTGCTGATGCGAACGTAACAACTTTGATTGCTGCTTTAGTGTTATTCAGTTTCGGTACAGGTCCAGTAAAAGGCTTTGCAATCACTTTATCAATTGGAATTGTTACTTCTATGTTTACTGCGATCGTGGGAACCAGGGCTATAGTCAATCTTTTATATGGTAAAAAAGCTAAGCTTGATTTAAAGATATGAGTAGTAGAATAGAAAGAAAATTTGATTTTGATTTCTTATCCAAAAAAAATCTTTGTATATCCATATCTGCAATTGTTGTATTTTTGTCGATAGGCTCTTTGGGTACGCAAGGTCTTCAATTAGGTACTGATTTTAGTGGCGGAGCCTCGGTAAATGTAGAATTTCCTAGTTCTGTTGAAGCCGAGTCGATTAGAGAAATGCTCATAGGAACAAGATTTGAATCGGCAAAATTACAGACAATCGGAATTGGAAAAGAGGTTTTGTTAAAAGTATCACCAGATTTCTTAAAAGATTCCAAGGATGACATAAAATCTGATATCGAGGCAATCTTGAAAGATGGGAAAGTGGTGTTTATAGACCTTGTAGGACCACAAATCAGCTCTGAGCTTACCGAGGACGGAATTTTAGCCCTGATTTACGCTTTGGGCGGCATTTTGATTTATGTGATGATTAGGTTTACCAGTAAATTCGCTTTCGGTGCTGTGTTGGCGGTCATGCATGATATCATCGTTTCACTCGGAATTTTTTCCTTGCTGCGTTTAGAGTTTGATCTCACGGTTTTAGCGGCTTTTTTGGCAGTAATTGGTTACTCTTTAAACGATACTATAGTTGTTTTTGATAGAGTTAGGGAAAATTTTAAAACTTCTCGAAAAGAGGTTTCCACTGAATCAATAATAAATTTATCTATCAACCAAACGTTGTCCCGAACATTGGTAACCTCCGGAACTACTCTATTAGTTGTAGTAGCGTTATTTCTTTTGGGCGGGGATATGATTAGAAACTTTTCTATTGCGTTAGGATTTGGCGTGATTGTCGGAACTTACTCATCAATTTATGTTGCCGGCTCTACATTAATGTTTCTGGATCTGTCCAGAGATGATTTTCTATCGGATGAGCAAAATTCCGAAGACATTTGATGGAGGGGATACTTACGTGAAATTGGCCCAGAGTTCGGATGGTAGCCATAACCTTTTAGTCGATGAAGAATTAGTAAGGTTTTTTCCCAACTTAGAAAAACCACTATGCATTGTGCCTTTCAAAGGACGTCTCTTAAGTAGTCATATGCTAAAGGAATCAGAGGTGCTTGTTGTACGTTCTGTTACTTCAGTTTGCGAGGAGCTTTTGGATGGAAGTAGAATTAAATTAGTCTGTTCCACAACCTCTGGTCTAGACCACATTGATAAAGAGTACTTAAGAAGATCGAACATTGAGCTTACTAATGCGCCGGGCGCGAATGCAATAGCAGTGGTCGAATATGTTATTTTTACAATTTTGCTTTATAGTCTGGATACCGGCAAGCCTTTTCAAAATTTAAAAATTGGCGTTATTGGTCATGGTGAGATCGGTTCAAGATTAACCAAGCTG
Source organism: Pseudomonadota bacterium (assembly GCA_036158955.1). Lineage (GTDB taxonomy): Bacteria > Pseudomonadota > Gammaproteobacteria > TMED69. The sequence continues at coordinate 87,549 of JAYYFI010000001.1, read as the reverse complement.
CTTGAAGAATTGGGGCTACATGTTTTGGTCAATGATCCGCCAAAAAAAAAATTCCAAAAGTTAAACAGAGAGCATTTTTCTTTAGAACAGCTTGTATCTGAGTGTGATTGTTTAACCGTTCACGTGCCTTTACATAATGAAACTGAATATCCAACGATTAATCTCCTAGATTATGAGCTTCTCAAAGGGATTAAAGATGAAGCGTTAATTATAAATTCGTCCAGGGGTAACATCCTAAAAGAAAGCGACCTGTTAGTGTTGTTAAAAAAGAAACCTGCTGTCAAAGTGGCCCTAGATTGTTGGATAAATGAACCTAAAATCGATGCCTCTCTGGCAAGAAAGATTTGGCAGTCTACTCCCCATATTGCGGGAGCCACGTTAGAATCAAAAATCAGAGCTGTTCAAAAAATAATGCCTGCGATTAACAATTATTTTGGGGTTGCTAATAACGACATAGTTTCAAACAAAAAAAATAATTTAGACAAAATCGAAATAAAAACCATTGATTTAGATTTTAAAAAAATTGTAGATGTTGTTTTGCCTTTAAAGAATATTAGCGAAAATTTTAAAAGAAAATCGAAACAAAATATATCTAGGTTGCTTCCAGAGGATTTTGATGACTTAAGAACTTCCAGTCTAGGTAGGCGAGAACTTTCGTACTATCGGTTCTCTGAAAATCAAGTTGTTTTAAATAAAATAAAAAGACTACTAACTGAAATTGCATAAAAAGGAGTGCTAATTTATGACAATAGGAACCCCATTTTCATCAAACTCAACTAAGCTGATGCTCCTTGGAGCCGGAGAGCTTGGAAAGGAAGTTGCGATCGAAGCTACTAGATTGGGCCTAGAAGTGGTGGCTGTTGATAGATATAAAAATGCGCCAGCAATGCATGTAGCTCAGCGCTCTCACGTTATTGATATGTTGGACTACGGACAATTAGAGAAACTGATCAGAATTGAAAATCCTTCTTATATCTTGCCAGAAATTGAAGCGATTGCGACTGATGCTCTTGTTAAGTTGGAATCTGAGGGATTCAACGTATGCCCAAGTGCTAAAGCGGTTTCCTATACGATGAACCGAAAAGGGATCAGAAAATTAGCGGCAGAAAAGCTTGGTGTCCAAACCTCCAAATATCGTTTTGCAAGTTCATTAGAAGAATGTATTAGCTCTATCGAACAAATAGGAACCCCTTGTATTGTAAAGCCTGTTATGAGTTCATCGGGTAAAGGACAGGTCTTTGTTAAAGAGAGAAAAAATTTAGAAGAAGTGTGGGCTAAATCTGTCGCAGAGGGAAGGGGTTCAGAGAAAGAGGTAATCGTTGAAAGTCTTATTGATTTTGATTACGAGATTACCTTGCTGACAGTTAGGCATTCTGGCGGTGTAGACTTCTGTCGTCCCATCGGGCACATACAAGAAGATGGTGATTATCGTGGTTCTTGGCAACCTCAAGATATGTCTCAAAATTCTTATAACGAAGCATGTAGGATTGCGGGTTTAGTCACACAAGAATTAGGTGGATGGGGAATCTTCGGGGTTGAATTATTTATAAAAGGAGATCAAGTTTGGTTTAGTGAGGTATCGCCGAGGCCCCATGATACAGGGTTAGTTACCTTAATTAGTCAGAGATACTCTCAGTTTGAATTGCATGTAAAAGCGATTTTAGGGGTTAATCTCAAACCTTATTTTCAAGATAGTGATCATTTGATTGGAGCCTCTAAACCGATACTAGGCTATGGTGATGGGAGCCGCATAGGTTACGAAGGAGTTCCGCAGTTGCTATCATTGGGAAATGTCGGATTGCGGATTTTTGGCAAGCCAGATGTCGCTATAAAAAGAAGGTTAGCAGTTGTTCTAGCTAGCGGAGGTTCTGTAAAATCTGCAGTTGATCTGTCTAATGACGCTGCTAAAAAACTAAAATTACATGTTGAGTAAAAACTCAGTTAATGCCATGATCGATACTAGGGCTCATCAACTATAAGTGGTATAAATCTATGAAAAGACTTTTTAAAATAATTTTGCTTCTTTCGTTCTTTTTAAATCCACCTTTTGCTCTATCAGAAACACCGGAGCCACTCGGTATTATAAAGTCAATAACCGAAAAGGTTTTAAATCGAGTAGAGTCTGACAAGGAGAAACTGAAGGATAACCCCGGTGAAATGTATAACTTAGTCTCTGATTTAATTTTTCCTAATTTTGATTTTGCCGTCATGTCAAGATTTGTGCTAGGCAGTTATTGGGATAGTGCTGAGGTGAAACAAAAAGGTGAATTTATTGACCAGTTTCGGAAATTGTTAGTTAGAACGTATGCTTCTGCTCTTTTAGAATTTTCAAACCAAACCATAGATTACCCAAGTGATAAGAATATTGTTAAAGAAAAAACAGCAAAAATAGTACAAGAAATAATTACGCAAGGGGAGCCTGTGGCCGTAGTTTATCGACTTCATAATAATAAAGGCAAATGGTTGGCGTTCGATGTGTCGGTTAGTGGTGTAAGTCTTGTCAAGACCTACAGGGGATCGTTTAGATCAATAATAGAAACAGAAGGCCTCGACCGATTAATCAATTCCCTCAAAGAGAAAAATGAAAAGTTTGGGAACTCATAATATTGTGTTAAAAAATGAATACTGAAGAAATCAAAAATCTAATCGAAGTTGGTCTGCCAGAATCCGAAGTCACTGTTGAAGGTGACGGAAATCACTTTGTTGTTAAAGTAGTATCTGATTCATTCGAAGGATTACCAGTTCTGAAGCAGCACAAACTTGTCTATTCCACGCTGGGAGAAAGGGTTGGGGGCGAGATACATGCCTTATCGATTCAGACCTATACGAAAGGCAGTTGGGAAAAAGTTAAAAATCTTCAAATTCGATAAAGCGGATTATTGGAATGGATAAGCTTTTAATTGAGGGCGGTCTTGCCCTCCACGGTGAAGTAACTATATCGGGTGCTAAAAATAGCGCTCTTCCCATCTTGGCATCTAGCCTTCTATCTGATGAACCAATGGAAATCGCAAATGTCCCTCATCTACATGATGTCACAACAACAATTGAGTTATTGGGTCGCATGGGTCTTGCAATTATTGTTGACGAGAAAATGAATGTTGAAATAAATAGTTCTGGAATAAATAGTTTTTTTGCGCCTTACGAATTGGTAAAAACTATGCGCTCTTCTATTTTAGTTCTTGGTCCTCTACTTGCGAGATATGGTATAGCTGAGGTTTCTTTACCAGGTGGCTGTGCGATTGGTGCTCGTCCAGTGAACCTTCATTTAGAGGGTCTAAAGGCGATGGGAGCTGAGATAAAAGTAGAGGGTGGCTACATAAAAGCCAAGTCTAAGCGATTACGAGGTGCAAAAATTAATTTAGATGTTGTTACGGTAACGGGTACTGAAAATTTGTTGATGGCTGCTACATTAGCCGAGGGTCAAACAAAAATTCATAACGCTGCTAGAGAACCCGAAGTCGTTGATCTTGCGAATTGCTTAATAAAAATGGGCGCAATCATCGAAGGTGCCGGCACTGACACGATTACGATCGAGGGAGTGAGTGACCTTAAAGGAACAAATTATCAAATTCTCCCGGATCGCATCGAAACGGGTACTTTCCTCGCCGCTATCGCGATGACGCGAGGGAAGGCTAGGCTAAAAAAAACAAACCCCGATAATTTAGATGCTGTACTATCAAAATTTAAGGAGGCGGGTTGTAAAATTAAAACCGGTCCTGATTGGGTTGAGTTAGACATGTCTAGCGGCGATCTTAACGCTGTAAATATTCATACTGCTCCCTACCCAGGATTTCCAACAGATATGCAAGCTCAATTTACTGCTTTGAACTGCGTTGCAAAGGGCACCTCTTTTGTAACAGAGTCTGTTTTTGAAAACAGATTTATGCATATTCTAGAATTACAGCGTATGGGTGCTGCCCTGAAATTAGAGGGTAATACAGTAATAATCGAAGGTAAAAATAGACTGACGGGTGCACCGTTGATGGCAACAGATTTAAGGGCATCTGCGAGTTTAGTTCTAGCGGCTTTAGCCGCTGATGGAATCACAGAAGTAGAGAGAATTTATCATATTGATCGAGGATATGAGACTATTGAAGAGAAACTGTCTAAGTTAGGGGCAAAGATTCGTAGGGTGCCAGGAAGAGTAAGAAACTGAATGTTAGAAGAAAAAATGGATTCAAAAAAAATATTGATTGCAGTGGCCAAGGGGAGAATCTTGGATGAAGCCCTTGGTCTCTTGAAGGATATCGGAATCGAGGCCTCTTCTTCAGAAATAAGCTCTAGGAGACTAAAAATAAAGACAAATCGTCTTAGCATCGATCTCTTGGTAGTAAGGGCAACAGACGTTCCAACTTATGTTGATCACGGGGCTGCAGATATTGGTATTACAGGGAAGGATATATTACTAGAGAGTGAAACAGATGGCTATTATGAGCCACTTGATTTGCAAATTTCAAAATGTAGGCTTTGCGCGGCAGGGCTAAGTAAAACTCGACCTGCCCTTCCTAAATTAAGAGTTGCGACAAAATACCCAAGAGTTGCGAATAACTATTACCAGGAGATAGGAATTCAAGCAGAAATTATAACTTTGTACGGGTCGATGGAACTTGCGCCAATCGTTGGTTTGGCGGATGAGATTGTTGATTTAGTCGACACCGGTAAAACTTTAGAAGCCAATAATCTATTCATTATCGAAAATATACAGGATATCAGTTCTAGATTAATTGTTAATAAAGCTGCACTAAAAGTTAAGCCTCGCGAGATTGGTAATATTATAGATGAACTTCAAGTTTTGATAAAAGAGAAAGATGGATAAAATAAATAGATTAAACGCGAACGATCAGAATTTCATGGATTTACTTAAAAAAGCTCTTGACAGAGACTCTGAGAGTGATGAGAAAATTTCTGAGTCGGTAGCCTCTATTATCCGAGATGTAAAAAGTCGCGGTGATAGTGCGATTCTTGAATATACTAAAAGGTTTGATCTCTATGATGTGAAAACTGTTGCTAGTTTAGAAATAACTGATTTTAAAGAGGCTCTCTCCAATATCAATAAACCCCTTCTTGAATCACTTGAAATGAGTTCAAAAAGAATATTCGCTTATCACGAAAGACAAATGGCTCAATCATGGGAGTTTTCTGATGATGCGGGTGTATCTTTAGGGCAGCGGATAACACCTTTACAATCCGTAGGGATTTATGTACCAGGTGGAACGGCTAGTTATCCATCATCTGTCTTAATGAACGCGATTCCGGCAAAAGTGGCGGGTGTTCCAAATATTACTATGGTGGTGCCATCACAAAAAGGAAAAGTATCTCAAGTTGTTTTGTCTGCTGCTGCATTAAGTGGTGTGTCGCGTGTTTTTACGATTGGAGGGGCTCAGGCAATAGCCGCATTAGCTTATGGAACAGAATCAGTTCCAAGGGTAGATAAAATTGTTGGGCCTGGTAATGTATATGTGGCTAATGCCAAAAAACAAGTTTTTGGTGATGTTGGTATTGATATGGTGGCTGGCCCTTCGGAAATTTTGGTGGTTTGTGATGGTTTAACACCTCCGGAATGGATTGCAACCGACTTGTGTTCACAGGCTGAGCATGATCCAAATGCTCAATCTATCTTTATTTGCACAGATGATAAACAGCTGGATAAGGTTGAGGCAGAGTTGAATCGAATTTATGAGCAATTTCCCAGATGGAAAATAATTAAAAAGTCGCTTGAGACAAACGGGGTTTTTATAAAAGTAAATGCCTTAGATGAGGTGGTAAAACTAGTAGATACCATTGCGCCTGAACATTTGGAATTATCAGTTGCTAAACCGCGGGAATTAATGTCCCGAATCAAAAATGCAGGCGCTGTTTTTCTTGGAAGATTTTGTCCCGAGGTTTTTGGTGATTATTGTGCTGGCTCCAACCATGTACTGCCGACATCTGGGGCAGCTAGATTCGCATCTCCACTCGGAGTCTATGATTTTCAGAAAAGAACGTCATTTGTTGAATGTAATGAGCTAGGAGCGAATGAGCTGGGTCGTATTTCGGTGGAAATAGCAAATTCTGAAGGGTTAGCTGCTCATGCGCAATCGGCTAAGTTAAGGATTAAGTGATGGGGAGTGAGATAAACTTAAAAAATATCGTTTCACGTAAACTTTTGGAACTGCAGGCATATAGTACTAAATCTTATGATCATTCGATTAAATTAGATGCTATGGAAATGCCGAATGACTCCATTGTGATAGAAGGTTCTTCAATTTTGAATGCCTTGAAAGATTTAGAATTGAATCGATATCCTGATCCTAATTTCCGAGCCTTGAGAAAGAAGCTTTTAATTGCTAAAAACCTAAATTTGCCAAAGTTTGATGTTATTGTCGGTAACGGATCTGACGAATTAATTCAACTTCTTTGTTTGTTGACGGCGAACGAAGGTAAGGGTAAGTTATTGACTCCAAGCCCGACTTTTAGTGTTTACAAAATATTAGCCCAAATTCACGGTCTGAGTTCTTTTGAATTCAATCTTGAATCAGGAACTTTCCATCTTGATACCTCGAGATTTATTGAAGAAATTTTAAAGGTTGATCCTTCCTTGATATTTATTGCCAACCCTAACAACCCAACAGGTAATCGACTTATTAGTCGAGATATTGAAAAAGTTTGCGAAGCGTGTAAAGGATTAGTGATTTTGGACGAGGCTTACTATAAATTTTCAGGTAAATCCTATATAGATATGTTACAAGATTTGAACAATCTTTTGATAATGCAAACGATGTCAAAAATTGGGTTCGCTGGAATTAGGCTAGGAATGCTTTTTGGGAACAAAAAAGTTATAGATTTACTCAATAAAATTAGATTACCTTTTAATGTAAACGCCATATCTCAGTTCGTTGGACTCGAAATTTTAAATAGTGAAGCGCTTATAGATGAGAAAATAAGTTCTACAATAAAAGAGAGGGCTGTTCTTATCGAACAATTGAGTAAGATTGAAGGAATAAAAGTATACCCTAGTGAAGCAAACTTTATTTTGGTTGATTTCCAAAATTACAACGCAGAACTTATTTTCTCTCAACTGTTAGAATCCGGAGTGTTGGTTAAGAGTGTAACTGGACAACATCAGCTACTAAAAGGATGTTTACGTATAACCGTGGGATCAGAGGCAGAAAACCGTGAATTTATCAGAATAGTTACAAGGATCATCGCAAAGAGCCATTCCTGAATATTATGTGCTTTAAATAACCTAATTTTCAAAAACCTAGTCTGTATCCTCTAGCTAACCGTATAAAATATGGTATACAATAACGGCATTTATTGTGTTTGCGATCCATTTGTTCGCAATAGATTTTTTTTAAACAAAAGTTTGCCCTTCTTCCGGAATAATTAACACTAGGAGCATTTATTTAAAATGAGTAAAAATCCAACCGATAAAGCTCGAAGAGAGTTTCTATCAGGTGCAACGCTGGTTTTGGGGGGCGTTGGAGCCAGTTTTGCAGCCATTCCTTTCTTGTCCGCTTTTAAACCAAGTGCAAAAGCCAAAGCTATAGGTGCGCCGGTCGAGGCGAATCTAAAAGGAATCGAGCCTGGCCAGAGAATAATAGTACAATGGCGGGGTAAGCCGGTTTGGATTGTTCGAAGAACAACTGAGCAAATTGAGGCATTATCCTCTTTTGACAATAAAACTCTTCAAGATCCTGATTCTAATGCTTCAGACCAACCAGATTTTGCAAAAAACGCCTGGAGGTCCAAAGACTCGGAATTTTTGGTTCTTGTTGGAATTTGTACTCATTTAGGATGCTCACCGAACTTTTTTCCTGGTATGGATAATAAGTCTATGGGGGCTGATTGGAAAGGGGGGTTCTATTGTCCTTGTCATGGTTCAAAATTTGATCTTGCCGGTCGCGTATATGCAGGAGTTCCCGCTCCAGCAAATATGCCAGTACCGCCTTACAAATTTTTATCCGAAGACAAGATATTAATTGGTGAGCTTGATGGAGAAAGTGCATGAACGCTATTGCAAAAAACGCAAAAAATTTAGTTGGATGGATTGACCAGAGATTCCCTTTAATGAGTATCTGGAATGAGCATATTGCTCAATATTACGCGCCTAAAAATTTCAATATTTGGTACTACTTTGGAATTTTCTCTATGGTGATGTTTGTCAATCAAATTTTAACTGGTATCTGGCTGACCATGAATTATAAACCATCGGCTATCGATGCGTTTTCATCTGTGGAATATATAATGCGAGACGTCGATTGGGGTTGGTTAATCAGATATATGCATTCAACTGGGGCCTCCTTTTTCTTCATTGTAATTTATTTACATATGTTTCGTGCGCTTATGTACGGCTCATACAAAAAACCAAGAGAGTTAATTTGGATTCTCGGTATGTTCCTGTATTTAACCTTAATGGCTGAAGCGTTTTTTGGGTACATTCTGCCTTGGGGTCAAATGTCTTATTGGGGAGCTCAAGTAATAATATCTCTGTTTGGCGCTATCCCTTTCGTTGGGGAAAGTCTACAAACGTTGATAATGGGAGATTATGTTGTTTCCGATGCTACTTTGAATAGATTTTTTTCTCTACATGTGATAGCACTTCCTTTCGCGATAGCAGGACTAGTTCTTCTTCACATCTTAGCTCTTCATGAAGTTGGGTCGAATAATCCTGATGGAATTGAGATAAAAAATCATAAAGATGCTGATGGAAAACCACTCGATGGAATTCCTTTTCACCCCTATTACACGAGCAAAGATTTCGTTGGTATTGTGGTTTTTTTAATGATTTTCGCTGCAGTTATATTTTTTGCCCCAGAAATGGGAGGATACTTTTTAGAACATAATAACTTCATTCCTGCGAACCCAATGCAAACCCCAGAGCACATAGCTCCAGTTTGGTACTTCACTCCTTTTTACTCAATTTTACGTGCAAACACAGTGAACTTCTTTTGGATTCCCGCGAAATTGTGGGGAGTAATATTTATGGGATTCGCTGTAATGATTTTCTTCTTGCTGCCATGGCTAGATAGGAGTCCGGTAAGATCGATGAGATATAAAGGCTGGATATCGAGAACGGCACTAGGAATTTTTGTGATTTCTTTTTTGATTTTAGGATACTTGGGCGCGTTACCCCCAACTCCGGCTAGGACGATTGTCGCGCAAATATTTACTGTCATTTACTTCTTGTTCTTTTTGTTAATGCCGGTTTACACTTCCATTGATAAGACAAAGAAGGTGCCAGACAGAGTTACGACAAATGCCCACTAGAATATTTACTTTGACCTTAGTTTTTGTAAGTCTCTCCTGTTTGGGGGCGGCGGGAACTAGTGTTCAGCTGTTAGACGCGAATATTGATCTGAGTAAAAAGACATCTTTGCAGCGTGGAGCGGCAAATTTCTTCAATTATTGTTCCGGTTGTCATTCGTTGCAATACATGCGGTATAACCGAATAGCTGAGGACTTAGGTCTAGATGAATCTTTAGTAAAATCAAACTTTATGTTTGTTGGCGACAAAATAGGAAATACAGTTAAAGTCTCCATGAAATCGGAAGACGCGGAAAGTTGGTTTGGTGTCCAGCCACCTGACCTATCAGTCATTTCACGAGTTAGAGGTGCAGATTGGTTATTTTCATTTCTAAATGGTTTCTACACTGAGTCAGAAAGACCAACGGGCGTAAACAATTTGTATTTCTCTCAAACCTCCATGCCACATGTTCTGTGGGAGCTGGAGGGCTACAAAAGATTAATCACACCATCGGAAGAGAATGGGGACGATAGCGCCATATTTGAAACTGTTATTCAAGGGAAGTTAAGCGAGGATGAATATCAAGAATTTACCCGAGATATCGTGTCGTTCTTGGTCTACGTGGGTGAACCTGCTCGTTTAGTAAGGTATAAATTGGGTTTTTGGGTAATTGCTTTCCTCTTTATTTTGTTTATATTTGCTTATCTCAACAAACGTGCAATTTGGGAGGACATTAAATAATGGCATCTGTTCCGAACAGAAGGTCAACGATGTCTTTGTATGTTGATGAAAAAGATCTGGACGGACACAGCGTCAGATTAGTTCTTAAAGAAAAAGATATTACAGCTGACATTATTTTCGTTGACGAGGGGAATAAACCGGAGGATTTAGATTTTTTGAACCCCTATGGTGGAGTTCTCACGTTGGTTGACCGAGATTTGGTTCTTTATCAAGCACAAATTATCATGGAATATCTGGATGAGCGTTATCCTCATCCTCCACTTATGCCAGTTGACCCTGTTTCAAGGGCTACTAATAGGCAATTTCGCTATCGAATTACAAGGGACTTGTTTTCTTTATCTTTAAAGGCAGAAAGTGAGGAAGCGGAGGTTGCGTTGGATGCAAAAAACCAGATTAAGGATAACCTGCAGGCGTTGACCCCAATATTTGAGCAATACAAGTATTTCATGTCTGATGAATATTCTCTGGTAGATATGTGTTTGTCTACTATTTTGTGGAGACTTGGACATTGGGATATTGAATTAGGTAGTTCATCCAAAGCAATATATAAATACGCAGATAAAATGTTTCAGAGAGAAACATTTGTGGCAAGTTTATCTGACTTTGAGAAGGAAATGAGAACAATAATTTGATGATTGTACCTATATCGTATGTTTTAAAAGGCCTTAAAAGTTGGATGGAAGACATCGGTCTGACCCCAAACATAAAGTTTAAGTCAGGTGACCCAGGTGTTCGTATACCAGAGCATTTGAAAGATTCTGAAATCATTGCATTAAATATTGGAAGGGACGCCTGTAGAAATTTTGTGATAGACGACAAATTTGTTGGTTTTGATACGAGATTTTCAGGTAATTTGTTTAGCATAACCGTACCAATAACTGAAATAACAGAAATTTACGCAAAAGAACAGTCGGCGGGCGCCATTATTGTGTGGCCTGATACGATCAAATTTTACTTTGATGATACAGTTTCAAATTTTGGGGTAGACACTTTTAAAGATGATTTAAAAGGTAAGTTTAAAAAAAAGCCCGATCTTAAGCTTATTAAATAAAAAACTGTAACTTATTTTATTTCCCACAGAGTTACAACTTTTTGCACACCACTAGTTTCGCGAGCTATTTTTGTAGCGGTTTCAGCTTGTTCACTATTAACAATTCCTAAAAGAAAAACGGTACTATTATCGGTTACTACTTTTATTCGATTTGATTTAACGTTCTTTTCTTTTTTGAAAATTGCTGTTGCTAAAATTCTAGTCCTAACTTTCGTAGTCAAATATTTGTCATTAGAACGAGATATCATAGAGCTAGGTGCCGCTAAGATAGTAAAGTCATGGATTTTCTTAATCTTTGTTACCTTCCTTGCGCCGTTGATAATTTCTTTACGTAATCTTTCATTTGGTATCTGACCAGTTAGTAGTAAAACTTCATTGTAGCTTGTTGCCTTTACATTAGTCAGTGCGTCGAGTTCATAGTCTTTATTAATGAACTTGTTTATTTTTCTCTCTATAGAGAAATCTTCGATAAAGGTTCCAGTTGTTCGTTCTTCGTTAATTCCTGAACATGAAACAATAGAAGTTAAAATGCAAATTTTATAAATTAATTTTTTCATTATTTTTTTACCATTTTGTTTTCGATTAAACTGCAAATACAATGGATGATAATAAGATGACTTTCCTGAATTCGTGCTGTACTGTCACTGGGTATTTTAATTTCTTTATCTCTATCCATTAAAATAGAGGATGCTTTACCACCATCTCTTCCAGTTAGAAGTATTACAGTGATATCGTTATTTTGAGCTTGCTTAATCGCCCGATAAATATTTTTAGAGTTGCCGCTGGTTGTAATTGCTAGAAGAATATCATTTTTTTTTCCTAGCGCAGATATTTGTTTTGAAAATATTTCATCATAACCATAATCATTGGCTATCGATGTGATTGTTGATGAATCTGTAGTAAGGGCAAGGGCTGCAAGCTCATTTCGATCGATTTCAAACCGATTAACTAACTCAGAAGCAAAATGTTGAGAGTCGCCCGCTGAACCTCCATTTCCGCATGCCATGATTTTATTGCCATTCATAAGTCGAGCAAAAATTAGGGAACTAATTTCAATAATATCGTTTGAAAGCGTCTCACCGACGTCCGTAGCTACTTTAATGCTTTCTCTAAAAATATTGTTAATTATGTGGTTGTTATCCAAGTTTTTTTTCCAATTAAATTAAAACTATTGTAAACTTCTTTGGCCTATTTCTGCTAGTTTAACTTGTCCGTTTTTAATCCGATATTTATTTAAGTTTCTAACGACTATACCTTCGCTATTGACACGTAGGTATCCCGTCTTTCCAGGAAACGTCAGAAACTCGTTGCGTCCCATTTGATCCAGATAGGTAATTAAATTCATCGCATCATGCCCAAAAGCGAAAAGCCTTGGATAGATAGATTCAATAATGGCGTCAGAAAGATAGTCTCTGTTATTCAGCAGAGGCATATCAAGAAAATATAATCCATCTAGATCTTTATAAAAGGATATATCCTGTGTAAAAGCAAAGGCGCGTGAACTTGCAAAAACCGGAAGTTTTTCTGCTTTGTGAAATCTTAATTGAGGTATTAATTGTCTTGCGTCATTATGGTCAGTGGCTAGCAGAATCACATCAATATCTTGACGTCTTCTGGCTTCGAATTTTATCTTTTTTTGAATTAATTTCGTAATAAAATTTTTTCGTGCATAGCTTTCATTAATGTGCAAAGCTTTGGTAATTATATCAGAAAAATTTTTCTCATTTGGCTCGTATACAATATGATCAAGTATTTCGCCATCAGAGTTATTCCATTCCTCATGATAAGCTTTAGATATTCTTTTACCCCAATTACTATTTTGTGTAATGACTATTGCCCTAGCACCTCTTACTCTGGCAAATTTCGCAACTTGTCTTGCTTCTTCCTCAGGATTCAAAGAAAATCGAAAAAAACCTTTTCTCCTGTTGTTTTTTGAATTACTTATATTAAGATTTAATACATTTATATCATCTGAGATTTGATCCATTATTTTTGAAAAATTTTCTTTTCTAAGAGGCCCAATCAAAAAATCAATTTCATCTTTTCTCACTCTATTCGAAATCTGATTGAAACTATGCATATTTGAAGGATAGAAAAAAAGTTTTGTATTTGCCATAAATCTAGGTGATGAGTAATAAGCTTCCGTCATTCCATTGATAATGCTTTTACTGATATTTTCATAGGCTTTGTCAAAAGGTAAAATGATACCAACATTCTTGGGGGGGAAGGAGCTGCTTTTTTGTGAAATTAATTCATTATCGGAAAAATCTTTGAGGCTTCCGCGGGAACTAGTTCTCTTTTCTTGAAATCTTTTATTTTCATCAATCCGATTTTCTTCAAACACGGGCGCTTTATTGCCTGAGCAACCAGAAACTAATACAGTAACCGTAATAAAATAGAAGCAATATCGAAAAAATTTAACTAGCATCTAAACTCCAGGATTAATATTAAATGCAGAATAATTATCAAATCAAGAGACCTTGTTTATACATCGTGGGAACACCAATTGGTAATTTGCTTGATTTTACCATGCGAGCAAAGTTAACTTTGAATTATGTTGATCTTATTCTGGCAGAGGATACCAGAAAAAGCCGCATCCTTTTAGATTTTTATCAAATAAGGACCGATATAAGGTCTTTTCATAATTGGAATGAGAAGAAGAATGCAGGAATCATTGCCGAAAATATAAAAACAAAAAAACTAGCCTACGCTCTAATTAGTGACGCTGGCATGCCCCAGATCTCCGATCCTGGTTTTGTACTTGTGAAAAAGTGCACTGAAATGGCAATTGACGTTATCTCTATTCCTGGACCTTCTGCGTTAACAGCTGCAGCTTCTTTAAGTGACTTACCTTTAAATAAATTTGTGTTTGAAGGTTTCTTGTCAAGGCGAAAAGATAAGTTATTAAAAGAATTGGCAAACTTAGAGCATGAAACCAGAGGGATGATCTTTTTTGAGGCACCACACCGAATATTGGGGTTTTTGAAATGCTTGCAAAAAGTATTCGGGTCAGATCGTTATATTATAGTAGCAAGAGAATTAACAAAGATTTTTGAGACATGCTATAGGGGAACCATAAAAGAAGTTGAGCTTCATTTAAAAAAGAGCCCCAATGAATGCAAGGGTGAATTTACGTTGATTGTATCAGGGAGACAGGAGAATCAGGGTTCCTCGGTCGAGATAGAACGTTGGTTAGCTATTTTGTTAAGTCACAATATGGATATAAAGAATGCAAGGTCCGTATTAAAAGAATTTGGGGTATTTAAACGAAATTTAATTTATGAATCAACGTTAAAAAAAGGTTGATTTGTTTTAAAAAAACGTGAGAATAATATACAGAGTTGGCTGGGCGGTCGCTGTTTTAATGACAGAGGAAAGTCCGGGCTCCAAAGAGCAGAATGCTAGGTAACGCCTAGGAGACGTGAGTCTACGGAAAGTGCCACAGAAAATATACCGCCTTAAATAGGTAAGGGTGAAATGGTGTGGTAAGAGCACACCGCATTACGTAGTAATGGCAAGGTAAACCCCATTCGGAGCAAGACTAAATAGGAGAGCGAGCAAAAAATCTATTTTGCCTATGTGTGACTCGCACGAGCTCTTGGGTAAGTCGCTACAGTCGTGTGGTAACATGCGTCGCAGATGAATGATCGTCGAATCTTTATTTGATTTACAGAACCCGGCTTATAGGCCAACTCAATTTTTAATCTAAAACTCATAAGGTTTAAAACAAAGTAATCGAAAATTAAAAAATGATCGTGAACTAATTCTTTTTTTAAGATTACGTGTTATCACCATGATTCTAATCAGTTTTTTTATTCAATAAAAACGATTAGACAAATGCCTAATATTCATCTAGGAACTTTTTCAGTAAAAGAACGACAACTTTATGAAAAATATACATTTTTTACCTTGACAGTTTTCAGAATTGGTACGTATAGTAGCCCTTGGTGGTGCAAAGTGGTGAAAAGTGGTTTTAAAAGGATCTGCATAAAAAGGCAGGATATGAATAATGTTTAGAGGAATAAATACGGTAAGCGTTGATGCTAAGAATCGGCTCGCGTTACCCTCTAAAATCAGGGAAATACTTCGTGATAATCAAATAAACGATTTGGTTATGACATTGAATCCTTGGGATAGGAGTATTTGGTTGTATCCTCTACACGAGTGGATAAGGATAGAAGAAAAATTATCTTCGCTAAATGATCTTAATACCGGAACGCGGCGCACAAAGCAGATAATGCGAGGTTACGCTACAGATGTTTCATTGGATGCAAACGGCCGCTTTGTTATATCCACTGAGATGATAAAGCTTTCTAAAATATCAGATGACGCAGTTGTTCTTGGCCAAGGCAATAAAATTGAAATTTGGGATTCGCAACGGTGGTGCGAAGAAAGAGATAAATGGTTGGAAGACATAACCGGTTCTGATAGAGAAGACAACTCTTCACTTTCTGATTTATCACTATGATTGAGTCAATGCCACACAATTCTGTACTTAATGCCGAGCTTTTAAGTTTTCTCGATATTAAAAGAGATGGTGTTTATATAGATGCCACCTATGGGCGAGGGGGGCATAGTGCACTTGTTCTGGAAAGAATCTCGAAATCAGGCAGGCTTATGGCATTTGACAGAGATCGTGAGGCGGTGACTGATGCATTAACTAAATTTGGGGCTGACACTAGATTCTCGATTAATCACGCAAAATTTTCTTGTATCTCAGAACTGCTTTCAGAATTTCGTAACAAAATAGACGGAGTTTACTTTGACTTAGGATTATCATCACCGCAAATCGATAATGCTGAGCGAGGTTTTAGCTTTAAAAAATCGGGATTCATAGATATGCGCATGGATCAATCCTCTGATGAGGATTCTGCTTTTGATTGGTTGAATAGTGCTAAGGAGTATGAAATAAGAGATGTGTTGGGTAAGTTTGGAGAGCAAAGGTATGCTAGATCAATAGCCAGAAAAATTGTTTCCTTCCGTGCACTTAAATCTCTCGAGACAACTCATGAGCTCGCACAAATCGTAAGATCGTGTATTAAATATCGATCTAAAATCGATCCTGCCACACTCACATTTCAGGCGATAAGAATATATATAAATGATGAATTGAATGAGTTAAACCAAGCTTTGAATAGTGCTGCTGAGCTAATAGCACTAGGGGGTAAGATTTTAGTAATATCTTTCCATTCTTTAGAGGATAGAGTCGTTAAACACCGGTTTCGCTATTTAGCTGAAAATGGTTTATCTAAAAGCGGCTTGAAATGTAATTATCGAGTCATTACGAAAAAACCAATCGTACCCTCAGACCTAGAGAAATCAAAAAATATAAGGTCTAGAAGTGCAAAATTACGAGTGATTGAGAGAACGCAATGAAAAGGATTTTAATCGTTACAAGTCTTTTGATTGTAAATTCTTTTTTAATAATAGATTTAATAGTGGTTCGACATTCGATAAGAGCTACAACAATAGAGATGGGTGGTATCAAGGCTAGATTAGAACGTGTGACTATGAAAAATGAGAGCCTCCTATTGGAAAAAGCGCACTTAAGTAGTCCCTATAGAATAAATATTATTGCCCGAGAGCAACTTGGTATGGTTAAACCCAATAATAAAACTCAGGAGAGATAACGTTTGAAAGTCTCAAAAGTGAAGCGTCGGACAATAGTTGCTCAATTTAGCTGTATCTTGTTTGCTTTGGTGTTGATGTTAAGAATGATGCAGATCAACTCTTACGAAAGTGAGTTTCTTGTTGAAAAGGGAATTGACCAATATGGAAAATTAAAAACGATCCCAACAAAAAGAGGAAAAATTTATGATCGCAACGGCGAGCTGTTAGCCATAAGTGCTGAAGCTTATTCTATTTTCGTCAAACCATCTATTTTTAAGCAGAGCCGAAATAATTGGAAGCAATTAGAAAAATATCTCGGCCAAACAAATGGATATATTGAAAAAAGAATTAATAATACTAAATCGAATAGTTTTACTTATTTACAACCGAGACTCCTCGCTCCACAGACGATGCAGCGAATCATGGATTTAGGATTAAAAGGGTTAGGAAAAGAACTAAGATACCAAAGGTTTTACCCTCAAAGAGATGCTTTCGCGCATCTTATCGGTTATACGAATGATGATCACGTTGGTCAAGAAGGAATTGAATTAATATTTGATGATTATCTTTCGGGAAAAGCTGGAAATAAAAAGATTTTTCTTGATGCTAAAGGAAGAGAAATTGCTTCTCCTGATTTACTCGTTCCAATGATCCAAGGTAAAGATCTATTTTTAACTGTTGATCACAGAGTGCAATTTTACAGCAACGAGGTTCTAATCGAATCAATTAAGCACCATAACGCAGATTCTGGTTCAATAATGATTATAGATTCAGGTACTGGTGAAATTATTGCAATGGTGAACGCACCAACCTTTAACCCAAATTCTCGCGCTACATTAAAAGCATATCGTGTAAGAAACCGTGCAATCACCGATTCCCACGAGCCAGGGTCTACCCTTAAACCCTTTGTGATTGCTGCAGCGCTAGAAAATAGGGTGCTTAATCCATTGTCAAAAATTAATACTTCGCCAGGATTATTGACAATTGGCAATTGGAAAATTGGTGACGGAAAGGATCATGGAGTAATTACAGTAGAGCAGGTTCTTGAAAAATCGAGCAATGTTGGCGCTGCTAAGATTTCTGATATGTTAACAGACGATGGTGTTTTAAGCACTTTGGGCCAATTTGGATTCGGCGAATATACTGGCGCTATGCTACCTGGTGAGTCGTTAGGTAACTTTCCAGACCCTGAGCGCATGAGTTTTGTAAAAAAACGATCGTTGTCTTTTGGTTATGGAATTTCAGTGACAACTGCTCAATTAGCAAGGGCTTATTCAGTTTTTGCTAATAATGGTTCCTTACAAGATTTAAAAATATCAAAACATTTGATTAGTAGAGCACCTACTCAGATTGTTTCAAAAAAAACATCAAATCAAGTCCTGACTATGCTGGAAAAAGCTGTTTCACAAGGGACAGGAAAATTAGCGCAAATTGCAAATTTTGATGTCGCAGGGAAAACGGGTACGGTAAGAAAAGTAAATGTTGAGGGTTATTCTGAGGATGAACACACGGTCTTTTTTGCAGGTATTCTCCCTGCTAAATCGACTAATTATGTTTGTGTTGTAGTTATTGATAATCCAAGAGCGAATGGTTCTACCGGCGGTGAGGTCGCTGCCCCTGTATTCTCTAGACTAATGGGAGAACTTATACGAACATTTGCCCTACAGCCTTCCTACGAAAATAGTGTTTCACAGGGAGAAATTTGATTGATGGCTATTAAGAATTCTAGTAGGAAATTAAAACCAAAATTTCTTGATCAGATTCTACGGGGAATTGTAACCGTGCCTGTTTCGATGAATAGAGAAATATTTGAAATTGCGCTTGATAGTAGAAAAGTGGTTTCTAATAGTTGCTTTTTTTCTTTGACAGGAAGAAAAGAAAATGGACTTAATTATATTCAAGATGCGTTATCAAAAGGTGCAGTTGCTATAGTTGCAGATGATAAAAAAGCAAAAGAACAATGTGTCAACTACGGGGTTCCTCTGTTCATAATTCCTGAACTAAAGAAATATTTGGGAACTATTGCAAAGAGGTTCTATGATGATCCATCTAGAGACCTGAATCTAATTGGAGTGACCGGTACTAATGGTAAAACGACAATTGCCTATTTGCTCAAAGAGGCATTAAATTATCTGAAAAAAAGCTGTCTCTATATAGGTACTTTAGGAGCTGGTTCTTTGAAATTTGAAGACTTTTTGTCGCTCGATAATACCACCCCAGATATTTTCACTCTCAACAACTTGTTTCATGCTCATCTGCAAAACGGGGTTACACATTGCGTGCTTGAAGCGTCATCTATAGGGCTAGATCAAGATAGATTGCAAGGTCTAAATTTAAATATAGGGATTTTTTCAAACATAACACCGGAGCATCTTGATTATCATAATGACTTGGAAACCTATAAAAATGCTAAAGCAAAATTGTTTAGAATTGAAAATTTACAATATGCAATTATTAATATCGACGATAATTTTGGATGTCTTCTTGCTGATTCACTTGAGGAAGATATAAAGCTTTTTAAAATTTCGTTAAACCAAACCAAACTAAAAAAAGACAAATCAATTATTGGCGCCCAAAATCTTAGTTTTAATCAGGAAGGGTGTACGTTTGAGCTAGTATATGAAGCTCGAACATATCTTGTTAGAACACGTTTAATTGGTAGGTTTAATATATTCAACTTACTTTCGGTCGCGGCTGTTTTAATTTCGCAAAATGTCTCCTTAGATGAAGTGGCTCTCATTTTATCGGCAATAGGTGATGTGCCCGGGAGAATGGAGAGCTGTGGAAAAAACTCCAATGGTTGTCCAATTTATATTGACTACGCTCATACCCCAGACGCGTTAGAAAATGCGCTCAAATCCTTGAGGCAGGTATACTCCAGTCCCGCAAATAAATTATTTTTGATCTTTGGCTGCGGAGGTGACCGTGATAAGAATAAAAGACCTTCTATGGGTCTCATCGCAGAAAAGTATGCTGATTCAGTAATGTTAACATCGGATAATCCTCGTAACGAGAATCCGTTAGGCATTATTGAAGACATTCTTGTAGGGATCAAAGACAAATCCCAAATTATGATAAATACAGACAGAGAATTGGCGATCAATATTTCAGTCAAAAGTGCGAAAAAAAATGATGTTATCTTGATAGCTGGCAAGGGTCATGAAGAGTATCAAGAGACATTCTCTGGTAAAAAATCTTTTTCCGATAAGCTTATCATCCACAAATTATTGGAGGAAGAAAGATGATTCAAATGAGACTTACTGATTTATCAAACATTTTAAATGTAAAAGAAATCAACTCTAGTCAAACTTTTAAGGGTATTTCAGTAAATAGTCGAGATACAATGCCAAGCAATTTGTTTGTTGCCATTAAAGGTACAAGATTTGACGGTCATGATTATGTCAAAGAGGCAGCAGATAAAGGTGCAATAGCTGCTGTAGTAGAAAGATTCAATCCTAAACTTAGTATTTTACAGTTAGTTGTTTCTGATACGTTGAAAGCTCTTGGAGATTTAGCCAGTGTCTGGAGGGCTAAGTTTAAAGTACCCGTTATTGGTATTACAGGCTCTGTTGGCAAAACAACTGTCAAAGAAATGATTGGATCGATATTAAGTCAATTAGGTTCTTGTCTTACCAGCCAAGGAAATATGAATAATGAGATAGGGCTTCCGTTGACTCTATTTAGTATCCAGAAGGATACAGATTTTGTTGTGGTCGAAATGGGTGCAGCAAAAAATGGTGATATAGATTATCTTGCGAAGATTGCCAAGCCTAATATTGGGGTAATCACATGTTGTGCGCCAGCACACCTAGAAAATCTTGAATCATTGGAAAATATCGCGATAACTAAAGGTGCTTTAGTTAGTAACTTGCCATCTGATGGGATAGCCATATTGAACAGAGAAGATAAATTCTTTGACTATTGGGAAGGAATAAACTCCTCTTCAAACTTAATTTCGTTCGGCGATCATGGAGATTGCTTTTCTAGCGAAGAGCTGACTCAAGCTAATTCCTCTTCGTTTCAAGTTAATTGCCAATCTTTTACTGGTAAGGTAAAAATTGGACAGCTTGGTAAGCACAATATAAAAAATGCTTTGGCAGCCGTAGCTATTTCATGTGCCCTTGGGGTAGATTTCGACACAGTCGCTAAAGGGCTGATGAAGACCCCTAAGATTTTCGGAAGGCTGTTTTGGGTTAAAGGGGAGAGATTTAATATTTTGGACGACTCATATAACTCTAACCCAAGAGCATTAAGTGCTGCTATAGATGTTTTGTGTTTTGAAAAAGGGGAGAAGTGGATCGTGCTCGGAGATATGCTTGAACTGGGCTTAAACGCCCAGGATTTACATGATGAGTCAATAATAAAAATGAATGAGGCTGGTGTTAATAGACTGTTTACTGTAGGGTCCTTTTCCGCTAAATCAAGCCTGCATTTTGAGAGAATATCAGAAAATTTTACTGATGTGGATGATCTGATTTCGCGACTTACGGCATTAATCCGCGCATCTGAAAATAAGGTTTCAGTTTTAATAAAAGGGTCCAGAGCGTTTAATCTTGATCTGGTGGTGGAAGCGTTAAAAGAGGCAAATGTTTAATGTTTTATTTTCTCGGAGATCAAATCGCACAACATTACTCAATATTTGGTTTATTTAAATATTTGACCTTTCGTATGATTCTTGCCACTTTAACGGCATTATCTATTTCCATTTTTTTTGGCCCTTTTTTTATTAAAAAGCTAAAGGACTATCAAATTAAACAAAATGTTAGGAAAGATGGCCCACAATCACATTTGACTAAAGAAGGTACGCCAACAATGGGGGGCGTATTAATTCTTTTTTCAATATTAATCAGCACTTTACTTTGGAGTGATCTTAGCTCTAGATTTTCATGGATTTGTTTATTTTCAATATCTCTATTTGCGATGATTGGTTTTTATGATGACTTTAGTAAAATACAAAGACGCTCATCGGAAGGGCTTACTGCAAAACAAAAGATTTTTTTTCAATTTATAGCAGCTTCTGTAGTTGCTTTATTGATCTATAATACTGCGGCCACAAATGAAGAATTATTTTTCATAATCCCGTTTTTTAAAGAAGTACAAATTGACATGGGTAGTTTTTTTATACTGTTTTCTTGTTTTGTGATTGTTGGGACAAGCAATGCAGTTAATTTAAGCGATGGCCTAGATGGTCTTGCTATAGTTCCAATTATAATGATTTCAGCAGCATTTATTGGTCTGACTTATATCGCGGGAAACATTAACTTTTCTGAATATCTTGCTGTTCCGTATGTGCGTACAGTTGGCGAGGTGTGTATTTTCTGTGGGGCAATTGTAGGTGCCGGTTTGGGGTTCCTCTGGTTTAATTCCTATCCGGCAGAGATTTTCATGGGAGATATTGGTTCTTTGGGTTTGGGCGCCGCTTTAGGCACCGTTGCGGTTTTAGTACGACAAGAATTGTTGTTATTTATTATGGGTGGTGTCTTAGTTTTAGAAACTATGTCAGTTATTTTGCAGGTTGCGAGCTTTAAACTCAGAGGAAAAAGAGTTTTTAAAATGGCTCCAATACATCATCACTTTGAACTTAAAGGTTGGCCAGAGCCTAAAGTAATCGTGCGGTTTTGGATAATGACAGCCATTTTAGTCCTTGTTGCATTGGCAACGTTAAAGGTGAGGTGAAAAGTATGTCTTTATCGATCGAACAAAATGAGTTTTGCGTAGTTCTGGGATTGGGTAAGACGGGAGAATCGGTTATTAAATACTTACATCAAAAAAAAATTAAAATTTGTGGAATGGATACTCGTAGTTCTCCTCCAGGTATTACACGACTTAAAAAATCCTTTAGTGACGTGTTTTTTTGTCTTGGTCAAATAGACGATGATTTGTTAAATAAATGTAGTGTGATTATCACAAGCCCTGGATTTGAATATGAAAATATTAAAAATAAATATGGTGAAAAATTAATAAGTGACATTGAATTATTTTCGAAAGAGATTGAGGCCCCAGTTATTGCGGTGACTGGCACAAACGGAAAATCTACTGTTTCAGCTTTAATAAAATTGGTACTTGAGCGTGTTGGCTTCAAAGTGGCTTTAGGAGGAAATTTTGGAAAACCAGCTCTGGATTTACTTGAAGAAACAAACCTAGATTATTTCATCTTGGAGCTCTCGAGTTTTCAGCTAGACAATACATATGCGTTGAGTCCTATTATTGGGGTAATTACAAATATATCTGAGGATCACCTTGATCGGCACTCGTCATTTTTAAATTATAAAAAAATAAAAGAGAAACTATTTAAATGGTCAGCTAATATTGTTATGTGCAGAGATGAGCAGTGGAGTTTAAAATACCATAACCTTGAAAACGCAAAGACATTTTCGCTAAATGAGCCGAGCGAAACGAGCTTTGGTATCATGGAAAAGCAAAATAAAAAATATTTTGGCATTGGTGACAATTCATTATTCTCAGTCGAAGATATAGCTTTATCAGGAGAATATAACTGGCTTAATGTTTTAGCGGTTTTGGCTACTGTATCAAATTGTACAAAACTAGACTCCAAGGTTTTTGCTGAAATTAAAAAATTTGGTGGTCTTCCTCATAGATCGGAATTTGTTTCAAAAATAAATGGAATAACCTTTATAAACGATTCGAAAGCAACAAATGTAGGTGCGGCCATTGCTGCAATGAATTCTTTTTTTTCAAATAGAAAAGGAGTGTTGATAGCAGGGGGTCTGTTTAAAGGTGGTAACATTTCCCAATTTGTGAAAGCTATCGAGCAATTATGTCACTCCGTCATTCTTATCGGATCTAGTGCAGAAAAGATAGAAGGTGTTTTGTCAGGCAGAGTGCTTTGTAAGATCGCTTCAAGTCTCAAAGTCGCGGTTCAAGAAGCTGGGCTTCTCGCTGAGAGTGGCGATACAGTTTTATTAGCCCCCGCTTGTTCAAGTTTGGATATGTTCAGAAACTATGAGGATAGAGGAGACGTTTTTAAGCATGCAGTAAATCAGTGGGGTCAGAATGAATAAAAAGTTACTACAAAATTTACTCGACAATGAGCGCGATTTTTATTTTGATCCTTTTTTATTAATTCCTGTTCTTTTGTTATTGTCCATTGGCTTCGTTATGGTCCTCTCAACCACGTTACCATTAGGCGACTATTATGGTTTGGATCCATTCAATTATTTTAGGAGACAGATTTTAACTGTGCTTCTTTCTGCCTGTTGCTTTATTCCTTTTTATTTCATTCCCATAAAAAAAATCCAAGAGTTAAGTACTACGATTCTTTTTGCTAATTTATTACTTTTAGTGTTGGTTTTGATACCCGGTATTGGTCATACGGTCAATGGTGCGACTCGTTGGATAAGTATTTTTGGCTTCTATTTCCAACCCTCTGAGTGGTTTAAACTCACGATTATAGTCTATGTGGCAAGTTATATAATGCGACATGAGGAAAGAGTCGCAACTACTGCAATGGGTTTTTTAAGACCCTTTTTTATCATAATCATAGTGTCTTTTTTGTTGCTCTTAGAGCCCGATTTTGGAAGTTCGGTCGTTTTGACAATCACCGCTTTAGGGATGTTATTTTTTGCTCGTGTATCCCTATCTAGACTCTTTATCTGGTGCTTCCTTTCTGCGGGTGTTCTATTGATTCTCGCGTTTGCGGAGCCTTATCGGCTAGAAAGATTACTTACTTTTCTAGATCCATGGGCAGATCCTCTTGACTCAGGGTGGCAATTGACCCAAGCACTCATAGCATTTGCAAATGGTGGTTGGTTCGGAGTTGGATTGGGTAATAGTATTCAAAAATATTTTTATTTACCTGAAGTACATACTGATTTTGTCTTTGCTGTCTTGGGTGAAGAGTTAGGAATGGTCGGCGGCGCTTTTTTAATTCTTTTATTTTCGACGTTAATAATTCGGCTGTTTTATTTAGGAGGCAAGGCCATTGAGCTTGGTGAAAAATTCTTAGGGTATGTTGTAAGTGGTATAGGGGTAAGTATAGCAAGCCAGTTTTTTTTAAATATTTCTGTCAATCTTGGGCTTTTACCAACCAAAGGATTACCGCTCCCCTTTGTAAGTTATGGTAATAACAATTTAATGGTTAGTTGTATCTCTATAGGCATTGCGTTGATGGTTGGCTCTGAGGTAAATAGAATTTTAAAAAGAGGTAATGATGAAAGCAGGTGACTCGGTTTTCATTGCGGCAGGAGGTACTGGGGGACACACGTATCCCGCTCTAGCGATTAGTGAAGAATTTCAGAAAGAAGGAATTAATATTTATTGGATTGGGTCTCTACACGGTATGGAAAAAAAACTTGTAAGTGGCAAAAATATTGAATATTTTGGTATGCCGGTTTCTGGATATAGGGGTAAGAATATCTTAGAAACAATCCGAAGTATATTTCTGGCGATTATCTCAACTTTTTTCTCATTGTTTTTGATATTTAAGATTAGGCCAAAATTGATATTAGGAATGGGTGGTTATGTTAGTGGACCTATAGGACTAGCGGCTATTCTCGGTCGAACGAAATTAGTAATTCATGAGCAAAATGCTGTTCCGGGATTTACTAATAAAATTTTATATAAGTTCGCCATTAAAGTATTTGAGGGTTTTCCTGACACATTCAAGAGTGGTAAAACTGTCTATTCTGGAAATCCCGTCCGAAAAGAAATTTGGTTAGCAAATAAGAAAAATTTAAAAAAGCATGAAAAACTAAATCGCATCTTAATTTTAGGCGGAAGCACTGGGGCTAAATTCTTTAATAATTTCCTGCCCAGAGTGATGCAAAAACTTTGTGGCGAAGAAAAAATTAAAGTATTACATCAGACGGGTAGGAATGATTTCACAGCAACTAAAGAACTGTATAAAAGTTTTAACCTTATGCAATACGTGACTGTTGTTCCATATATTGAGGCTATGGATAATGCCTACAAAGATCATGACTTAATGTTATCAAGAGCTGGAGCTTCGACAATTTCTGAGATCTTAGCTGTTGGGATAAATTCAATTCTAATTCCATTTCCTTATGCTGTTGATGCGCATCAAGAATTTAATGCTAGATTTTTAGCAGATAAAGGCGCATGTCATTTGGTGTTAGAAAAAGACTGTCAGTTAGACAGTTTTGTAGAATTAGTTAAGCGGGTCGGATTTAGTGAGCCTGTTAGGCAGAGAATCATTTCGGTTACATCTTTGATGGCGAAACCTGGATCAGCATCTTTAATTGTGAAATCATGTATGGAGCTCTTTAATGCTTAGAGAAGAAAATTACCTTCTGAAAAGAATTAAAAGTTTCCACTGCATTGGAATTGGTGGGACTGGACTAAGTGGGATTTCAGAAGTTTTAAAATCCTTGGGTTATGTTGTCACTGGATCAGATATATTAAAAACAAAAGTAACGGATCGTTTAATTTCTAAGGGTATTCAGGTTTACATTGGTCATGCGACTTCTAATCTACAAAATGTTGATGCAGTAATTTATTCAAGTGCAATCGGTTCAGATAACGTCGAATTAAAATTTGCCAAAGAATCAAGAATTCCAACTATTCCAAGAGCTCAAATGTTGGCTGAATTAATGCGATTTAATCACGGTATAGCGATTGCTGGTACTCATGGCAAAACAACAACGACAAGTCTAATTTCCACCATATTAGCTGATGGCGGAAAGGATCCAACGTTTATAGTTGGTGGGATTATTAAGGGAGTTGATGCTAATGCTAGATTGGGTAAAGGCGAGTACCTAGTTGTAGAAGCGGATGAAAGTGACGGTTCTTTTTTACGATTATCTCCTTTAATGGCAGTTTTGACGAATGTAGATCGAGATCATTTGGAGAATTTCAATGGTGATTTTGCTTTATTGCATAATTGCTTCAAAGAATTTCTGCTTAGATTACCTTTTTATGGTATTGCCTTTATTTGTTTTGATGATCCAAATGCAATGTCAATTGCTAAAGAATTAAATGCAAATGTCATTACCTATGGCATGAACTCAGGTGCGGATTATGTTGCTACAGATCTTGAGCATCGTGATGGCTTTGAGATTTTTAATCTGAAATTTGAGAATCAGTCTCATAAAATAAAACTCCATTTATCCGGTATTCATAATGTTCAAAATGCTTTAGCGGCTATAGCCGTCGCTAGAGAACTTGAGATTCCAATTGAGGACATAAAAAATAGTCTTGAGAAGTTCAAAGGAATAGACCGAAGATGTCAGGTGTACGAGAATCAAATAATAGAAAAAAAGACCTGTACGGTAATCGATGATTATGGCCATCATCCCGAAGAAGTAAAAATGGTTATATCAACGATTCGCAGAAGATGGCCAGATTCGAGATTGATTGTAATCTTTCAGCCTCATCGCTATACCAGAACTAATGATCTCTTTGAGGATTTTGTTGAAGTTTTAAGTCAGGTTGACTACTTAATCCTGTTAGAGGTCTACGCAGCTGGCGAGGAATTTATAAAGGGTGCTGATAGCCGAAGCTTAGCAAAAGCAATTAGAAGCAGGGGTAGAGTGGAACCTATCTTTGTACCGCGTATTGCGTCGTTAAAAAACGTATTAAAAGACGCTGTTGAGGATGGGGATTTAGTAGCGTTCCTTGGAGCTGGGGACGTTGGAAAATTAGTTGAAAATGTGAGTCGTTGAAAGAGGTTGTGAAGATGAACTCAGTAAAAGGTATATTTTTAAAGAATGAGTCAATGGCTAATCATACCTCTTGGCGTTGTGGAGGTAATGCGGCATTTTTTTTTGAGCCTAGGAGTATACAAGACTTGGCAGTTTTTTTAGCTTCTTTTGAAGAGAAAAGAGAGATTTACTGGGTTGGCTTGGGAAGTAACCTTCTGGTAAGAGACAGGGGTTTTGACGGCGTTATAATATCAACGGCTAAATTTTTAAACAAGATAGAATGGCAATCAGAATACTCAAAACTGAATGTTGAGTGCGGTGTGTCTTGCGCAAAAATTGCCCGTGAATCGGTAAAGAAGAATATGCAGGGTCTGGAGTTTCTCATCGGGATTCCGGGTACTATAGGGGGTGCCCTTAAAATGAATGCTGGTGCGAACGGTAATGACACTTGGCAGAGCATTAAATCAGTCGATGTGATTTCAAGAGAAGGAAAAATACAAAAGCTTGACAGGGGCGCTTTTGATCCTGGTTACCGTAAAATTAATGGGCAAAATCAATGGTTCGTCAAAGCATCTTTCGAATTAGAACCAAATCAAAAAAAGGATGGGCCTGCAAAGATTAAAAAGTTTTTATCTAATAGAAAGGTATCACAACCAATAGGGTTTTTTAGCTGTGGTTCGGTTTTTATTAATCCTAAAGATCAGTTTGCAGGAAAGTTGATTGAGGAATGCGGTCTTAAGGGACTTAGGATCGGTGGTGCCGTTGTATCAGAAAAGCACGCGAATTTTATACTTAATGATAAGAAAGCTTCTGCAACAGATATTGAGGACCTTATAGAGCTTGTTAGGGATACAGTTTATAAAAAAACCGGAATCACGCTGGAGTGTGAAGTAAAAATAATCGGAAAAAAGTCAAGTGGATAGTACTTTAAAAATCTTGAATAGTATTGAGAAATCAGCCGGTAAAATCTTAGTAGTAATGGGGGGATCATCTGCGGAAAGAGATATTTCAATCAAAAGTGGTGAGGCAGTTTATAACTCACTGCGTAACTATAAATTGCAATCTTGTTTATATGATTGGTCGGGCAAGAATTTAGATTTCTTGCAAAAAAAGGATTTTGATACGTGTTTTATAGCTGTCCACGGTAGAGGCGGCGAAGATGGCAAGCTCCAGGCCGCTTTAGATATTCTTGGCAAACCATTTACAGGCTCTGGCTTTATGGCTTCAGCTCTTGCGATGCATAAATATCGGACTAAACAAATTTGGTCGGTTAATGGGTTAACTACACCTAACAGTTTACTTTGGCAAAAAGATTTTAGTTATCAATTTATTTTAGATGAAATAGGTCTCCCATTGATGATCAAACCAGCTCATGAAGGTTCTAGTGTTGGCATCTCTCTGGTTTCACAGGAAAATGAAATTACGCCTGCTATTGAAAAGGCGGAAAAATTTGATAATGAGATATTGATAGAGCAATTCATTGAAGGAGACGAATACACAGTTTCAATACTAAACAATTATTCTTTGCCATCGATAAAACTAGAGACACCAAGACAATTCTATGATTATGACGCCAAGTATTTGTCCAAAGACACGAGGTATATCTGTCCGAGTGGATTGGATAGTATTGAGGAAAAAATAATTTCAGGTCTTGCTATCAAAGCATTCAGGGCCCTTGGTTGTGACGGCTGGGGTCGTATAGATTTTATTCGAGATAATACGGGAGAGTTTTTTTTGATAGAAGCCAATACTGTGCCCGGAATGACAAATCACTCCTTAGTACCAATGGCTGCTTTACAGGCTGGAATTTCTTTCGATGAACTTGTATTGAGAATACTAAGCTCTTCTATTAAAGGAGTTGAAAATGAGCCATAGCTTTGACGTCAATCCTTTTAAAGTTGATGGGAATTATCTTATTTTTAAAAATTTGTTAGTGTTTGTCTTTATATTGACTTCAATATTAGTCTCTTACTTAATCCTAATTAAGAATTCGAACTTGTTTCCAATTAAAGAAGTTTATATAGATGGTGATCTAAAGTATCTTGACCAAGAGAAATTGAAAGTGGATATTGCTCGATATACAACGACAGGTTTCTTTCAAATTGAGCTAAAGAAAATATCACAGTTGCTGCAGGATGACCACTGGGTTTCCGAGGTGTCCGTACGCAAGATTTGGCCATCATCTGTTCTAGTAAAGATTAGGGAAAGAACCCCCATGGCAAAATTAAATAAAGACCGTTTTTTTGACGAGCAAGGAAATATATTCCAACCTTTGTTTGTCCCGCCTATTGATATTTTGCAGATAGATGATTTATCTGGTGATCCAAAAGCACTTTTTTTCATTGCCAATCAAATAAATGAAAAATTTGTAGAAAATGGGCTATCGCTGAAAGGCTTAAAGAAAACAAAATTAGGAATTATCAAAGCTGAACTAGCCGACTCTAAGGAAGTAGTACTGGGATATGAAGATAATTTTCAAGATAATTTAGTTAGGTTCACAAATAGTTATCAATCAGTTCTTAAACCATTATGGTTTAAAATAGCTAAGGTCGACCTAAGGCATGGTGACGGATTCGCTGTGAGATTCGAGAAGAATTAGATAGGTATCAACGAAATGAGAAAAAAAGATGAAAAAAAACTGGTGGTGAGCCTAGATATCGGAACCTCGAAGGTTGTTGCAATAATTGCTTCAATTTCGATGCAGAACGATATTGAGATAATTGGAGTTGGCTGGGAGCCTTCAAAGGGACTTAAAAAAGGTGTTGTAGTAGACATAGAGTCCACTATCGCTTCCATTCAAAAAGCAATTGAAAAATCCGAGCAAATGGCTGGTTGTCAAGCGGTTGGAGTCTATGCTGGTATTGCCGGTGCCCATATTCGAAGCTTGAATTCTAATGGAATAGTCGCAATAAAAGATAATGAAGTATCTCAAGAAGATATTGATCGTGTTATTGATGCGGCGCAAGCAGTGGCGATTCCGACTGACCAAAAGTTACTACATATTTTGCCCCAAGAATATATTATAGATGGTCAGGAGGGTATTAGAGATCCTATCGGAATGTCGGGAGTTAGATTAGAGGCAAAGGTTCATATGGTAACTTGTGCCGCCTCTGCTGCCCAGAATATTGAAAAATGTATACAGCGTTGTGGCTTAGAGGTAGACGATATTATTCTCCAACAACTTGCCTCTTCTTCCGCTGTTCTTACTGAGGATGAACAGGACTTAGGCGTTTGTTTGTGTGATATTGGAGGCGGGACTACCGACATTGCCGTTTATATCGATGGTGCCGTTCATCATTCCGCTGCTATATCAATAGCTGGAGACCAAGTGACTAATGACATAGCAATTGCTCTCACCACCCCAACGAAAGACGCTGAAGACTTAAAAATTAGATTTGCTTGCGCGTTAACGCAGCTTGCAGATTCAAATGAGCAGATTGAGGTTCCAAGTGTTGGCGATAAACCACCGAGAACTCTTACTAGACAAACTCTCGCAGAGGTAGTTGAGCCCAGATATGAAGAATTGTTCAGCCTGATTTACGATGAGCTTGAAAGAGCGGGAATGTTGTCAAAAATAGGTGCGGGAATCGTGCTAACAGGAGGTGGTTCTAAATTATCTGGGGCACTTGAGTTGGCCGAAGAAATTTTTAACATGCCAGTGAGGCTAGCAACTCCTCATAAAATTAATGGTCTAAAAGACGTTGTTAGAAACCCTATTTATTCGACCGGAATAGGCCTTATTCTTTTTGGAACAGACCCTAAAAATAATTCCAAATGGATATCCGAGTCAAACAATCAAGGCTCATTCTTCTATAAATTTAAGAACTGGTTTCATAAAAATTTTTAATAAAAAGTAATAATGACTAAAAGGAGTAGTAATCATGCCTCAATTTGAAATACTAGAATCGACTAGTCGCGCAGTAATTAAGGTGATAGGTGTCGGTGGTGGAGGGAATAATGCTGTAGAGCATATGTTGAAATCAAATCTAGACGGCGTTAATTTTGTCTGTGCTAATACAGATGCTCAAGTATTAGCCGATTCTAAAGTGCAGACTACATTGCAATTTGGAGATGGTATAACAAACGGTTTAGGTGCTGGAGCAGATCCTAACGTTGGAAGACAAGCAGCAGTAGAAGATCGGGAGAGAATTAGGGCTGTTGTAAAAGGATCTGATATGATCTTTGTCACCGCCGGTATGGGAGGGGGCACGGGGACCGGTGCTGCTCCCGTTATTGCAGAGATAGCAAAAGAGGAAGGAATCCTAGTAGTTGCTGTTGTGACAAAACCGTTTTCATTTGAGGGACCAACAAGAGTGAAATTGGCTGAGGCTGGCATTCAAGATTTAGCAAAACATGTTGATTCTTTGATTACTATTCCAAATGAAAAACTGATAGATGTATTGGGTGAGGATACAAGTTTTTTAAACGCGTTCAGTGCGGCTAATGATGTATTGTTAAACGCGGTAAAAGGGATCGCAGAAATCATAAATTGCAGGGGGTTGATTAATGTTGATTTTGCCGATGTAAGGACAGTTATGTCTGAGATGGGCATGGCAATGATGGGCTCTGGTCTCGCAAGTGGCGAGGATAGGGCTGAAGATGCTGCTGAAACTGCTATTTCCAGTCCATTGATGGAAGACATTAATATTGAAGGCGCTAAAGGTGTTTTGGTAAATGTAACTGCTGGAGAGAACCTTACATTGCAAGAATTCCATAAAGTTGGGACTATTATTAAAAATTTAGCGTCAGAAGATGCAACGATAGTAATTGGAACAGTAATAGATCCTGAGCTTGATGACGGGATGAGGGTCACAGTAGTTGCAACCGGCCTAGGTGCAAGGAACGATAATGTAGAAGCTCCGTCAACGTTAAATCCTGTTAGAACCGACAGAAGATCTAGAGGTCAAAATGTGGATCAAAAAACCAATGATCAACCCAGTGAACCCGAACAAGGAGTCTTAGATATACCGGCTTTCTTACGAAGACAAGCAGATTAGACATATCATAACAAGACTATTATTATTAGAAATTATTAAAAATTACTAATACCTTGAGTGGATCTAATTTTGATAAACCAGAGAACGTTAAAAAACTCAATAAAAGCTAAAGGAGTAGGTCTTCACACTGGTAAACAAGCGTTTCTTACGCTTCATCCAGCCCCTGTCAATACTGGGATTATCTTTAGACGAATTGATTTGGGTGGAGATTGTGAAGTCCAGGCGCGGATTGAAAATGTTGGTGAAACTAGCCTTTCTACTAGTTTGGAAAAAAATGGAATATTGATTTCGACTATAGAGCACCTGCTTTCGGCTTTTGCTGGATTAGGGATTGATAATGCATATATAGACCTTGACGCTGCCGAAGTGCCAATAATGGATGGTAGCGCAAGCCCCTTTGTATTCCTTCTTCAATGCGCTGGCGTAAAAGATCAGTCTGAGCCAAAGAAATTTATAAGAATTAAAAAAAACGTTTCGGTTTCAGACGGTGATAAGGTAGCTTATTTTTCACCTTTCCAAGGTTTTAAGGTATCTTTTTGTATAGAATTTGATCATCCCTTTTTTGTTAAAAGGACAAGTAAAGCAGAAATTGATTTTTCTACCACCTCTTTTGTAAAAGAAATTAGTAGAGCACGAACTTTTGGTTTCATGAAAGATGTTGAGATGCTGAGAAAAAGACGATTAATTTTAGGCGGAAGCATGGAAAACGCAGTAGTTGTAGGGGATAACAGTATCCTAAATGAAGATGGTCTGAGATATGAAGATGAATTTGTTAAACATAAAATTTTAGATGCAATTGGTGATCTTTACCTACTCGGTTATAGTCTTATCGGTGCTTTCCATGGACACAAATCTGGCCATGAACTCAATAACAGATTGTTGAAAAAAGTGCTTAGCGACACAAGTGCTTGGGAACTAGTTACCTTTGATGATATAAGTAATGCCCCTATCATTTTTGGAGAAGTCATTAATCAGTAAAATTATTTAACCTGGTATCCTTGCCCGATTTATTCTGGTTTTAATTTCTGAAATTTGAAGTTTAGGTGAATTCGCTTTTAGGTAAGAAAGCACTTCCCCTTCTATGAAAATAAAATTCGATTTTGATACGCTGCTGTTTAGAACTAGGGTTAACGTACCGTCTTCTAGGGAAAAAGCTTTAATCTCCTGTTTAAGATTTTCGGGTAAGAACTCTGATAATAAAGAATCTATAGTTTGATTTAATTCCGCTCTTTTTTGGTAATTTCTGATCAGCTTGATTGAGCTAAGAATATCATTTATTTTGATTATATCTTTCATATTTAGTTAACTTGAACGAGGAAACAGGTTAAACTTATCCAAAATAATAACATTATAGAAAATTCATGGACATATTGTTAATTTCAAAACATTCTGGACTACTGAAACAGTTTAAAGTTGGGAATGCCAACTTTATTTCAATCACTATCGCTTTAGTACTCTTGTTAGGATCTTTTCTATCAGGAGGTTATTATCTTGGCATAAAGGAAGGACAAAGGAAGCAACCTGATGTTGTTTTTACTGAGATACAGGCGCAAAAACGTTTTCTTGAGAATTTAAGAAAGGACATGGAGGAAGAGCTTGCTGCTTTCTCATCTTCCACTGCGGCATTGCATGGATATTTAAGCCGCCTAGATGCCGTTGCAGACAGAATATTGCAATCAAATAATATGGATAGCTCAGAGTTTAATTTTGGTGATACGAGCCCGATAGGAGGACCTCAAGGGGAAGCTGAAACGCTTCAATGGTCCGAGTTAGTTAAGAATATTTCCGTTCTTGATAAGGAAATTGAATTTAGAGAAGGTAAGTTAGCATTACTTGAATCATTCCTTTTAGAGAAGCAACTCTATGACCAAATCAACCCTGGTGGTAAACCAATAAGTAAAGGATGGATTTCCTCAGTTTATGGGTATCGACTGCATCCTATAAGCGGTAAACGTGAATTCCATAGCGGTATTGATTTTGCGGGAAAGCAAGGTTCTTTTGTGCGTAGTGTGGCCTCGGGTGTCGTTACTTGGTCCGGAACACGATGGGGATATGGTAATATGGTTGAAATCAACCATGGTAACGGGTATGTAACTCGTTATGCCCATAATAAAGAAAATCTTGCGGAACTTGGACAAAAAGTTAACAAAGGAGAATCCATAGCGCTACTGGGTTCGTCGGGCATGTCAACAGGACCTCACGTTCACTTTGAAGTTTTGTACAAAGACAAAGCTATTGACCCAAAAAAATTCATCGATGAGTATATAGAAAACTAAGACCTTTTATTATCTATAGAATTTGAATTGCTGCAATAACTTTAGTATGTCAAATATCTTCACATCACCCTTAAAAAAATTATTCGGTTCATTTTTGGGAAGTCGAAATGAAAGAATATTAAAAGACTATACGAAAATATGTGAAAAAATCAACGCGCTTGAACAGTCTATCATTTCAATCAGCGATGATGAGTTGTTTTCGAAAACAGCAAAGTTCAAAGCACAGTTTTCTGAGGGTGCACTCTTAGAAGATCTATTGCCAGAAGCATTTGCAGTTGTGCGCGAGACAAGTAAAAGAGTCCTGGGGTTGAGGCATTTCGATTCTCAAATTATCGGCGGAATGGCACTTCATGAAGGAAAAATAGCGGAAATGAAAACAGGGGAGGGTAAAACCCTTGTCGCTACTCTTCCTTCATACCTTAATGCTATCGCTGGAAAGAAGGTGCATGTCATAACCGTAAACGATTATCTTGCTACTAGAGACGCTACTTGGATGTCTAAGATCTATGATGCGCTAGGAGTGACTGTAGGGGTTATTACAAATGATTTGGAACCAGCAGAGAGAAAGGAAGCCTATGGTAAAGATATAGTTTATGGTACTAACAATGAGTTTGGTTTTGATTACCTAAGAGACAATATGGCTTTTACTGCTGAGCAAAAAGTTCAAGGGGGTTTAGATTTTGCAATAATCGACGAAGTAGATTCGATTCTGATAGATGAAGCTAGAACGCCCCTAATTATATCTGGTCCTGCAGAAGACAGAAGTGATTTGTATTTAATTATCAATTCACTTGTTTCAAAGCTCAAAACCGGTGAGCATGAAGAATCTGTTGATTATACGGTTGATGAGAAATCTAAACAAATATATTTAACGGAAAGAGGACATGAAACTTTAGAGGATCTTTTGGAAGATAAAGGCTTGCTTGATTCATCCGACAGTCTTTACAGTCCCTCGAACGTTTCTTTGATGCAATACATTAATGCTTCGATAAGAGCCAATGCTCTTTTTTATAAGAATACTGATTATGTCGTCAAAAATGGCCAGGTAATTATCGTTGATGAATTTACCGGGAGAACTATGCCTGGCAGGAGGTGGTCTGAAGGCTTACATCAAGCCATTGAGGCCAAAGAAAAAGTAAAAATTCAACCTGAAAATCAGACGTTAGCTTCAATAACTTTTCAAAATTTCTTTCGTCAATATGAAAAATTATCTGGCATGACGGGAACGGCAGACACCGAGGCTTTTGAGTTTCAAGAAATATATTCCTTAGAAGTTGTGGTTATCCCAACTAATAAGGATATGATTCGCGATGACTTTGGAGATGTGATTTTTTTAAGCTCCGAAGAAAAATATGCTGCGATAATCAAAGATATAAAAGATTGTCAGAAAAGAGGTCAGCCGGTATTGGTAGGTACGACATCAATTGAGACATCTGAATTGTTAAGTGCTCGTTTAAAAAAAAGTCAGATTAAGCACAATGTTCTTAATGCTAAATTTCACGAAAAAGAGGCAGAAATTATTGCTAACGCTGGTCGACCGGGTGCAATTACTGTGGCAACAAATATGGCGGGACGGGGCACGGATATTGTTTTAGGAGGAAGCTTGACAACAGACGCTGATCACAATGTCTTGGAAAAATGGAAATCATCAAATCAATCTGTAAAAGATTCTGGGGGTCTTCATATCATAGGTACAGAAAGACATGAGTCTAGAAGAATTGATAATCAGTTAAGAGGGCGAGCGGGTAGACAAGGTGATCCAGGTTCAAGTCGATTTTACCTGTCTCTTGAGGACAGTCTAATTAGAATCTTCGCATCAGATAAGGTGACAAAATGGATGCAAATGGCTGGGATGAAAAAAGGCGAATCCATTGAGCATCCTTGGATTACTAAATCGATTGAAAATGCGCAAAGGAAGGTTGAAGGAAGGAATTTTGATATTAGAAAGCAATTATTAGAATTTGATAATGTGGCGAATGATCAAAGAACTCATATCTATGATCAGAGACGTGAACTAATGGAAGCACGAGATATTTCGGATAACTTGGCGGAGATTAGACATAATGTTATAGAAGATTTGGTTTCTGAATATATTCCTGATAATGAATTAAGGGAACAATGGAATATAGAAGGTCTAGATAATTATATCGAGCAAAACTTTGGTTTAAACTGCGAGTTAAAAAAATTAATCGATGGAAAAGATTTTGTAACTGGAGCAGAAATCAGGAAACATATAATAGAAACGATTGATCAAGATTATTTTGATAAAGTTAATTTAGCCGGCAAAGAGGCTATGCAACATCTTGAAAAGTCATTGATGTTGCAGATTCTGGATACCCATTGGAAAGAACATTTAGGGAATATGGACTACCTTAGGCAAGGAATACATCTTAGGGGTTACGCTCAAAAAAATCCAACCCAAGAATATAAAAGAGAGGCATTTATGCTATTTTCTCAGATGTTGTCTTCCATTACACAAGAAACTATAGAGGTGTTATCAAAAATTAAAGTAGACCATAATTCGATTGCTGAAATAAATACTCCAACAAACATTGAAAAGCCAAAGGCTTCATTTAAATCATTATCAAAAAATAGAAAAAAAGAACAAAGAAGAAAACGACGTTAATAGACATACTTTCTAATACGGCTTATGAAATATTATAAAAATACAAAGGTCGCAGTTCGAGGTGTTCATCTCCACACCTTGGCAGCAGAAATTCGTTATAAGAATAGACTCGACCTCTGTTTAATTAAAATAGAAGGTCGGTCGAATAGCGTAGTCCGTTTTACTAAGAATCGATTTCCAGCTGCACCAGTTACTATTTCAAAAAGACATCTTAATATAATAGAACCAAAATATTTCTTAATAAACGCAGGTAACGCTAATGCTGCGACCGGTCAAAGGGGTGAGACTGATACAATTAACATATGCCAGGCAGTATCTACTCTGGCTGGGTGTGCGAAAGAAGAAGTCCTTATGTTTTCTACTGGGGTGATAGGTGAGCTTTTGCCAGCAAGTAAAATTATATCCTGCCTGCCAAAACTATTCGAAGTGAGTACGCAGTCAGGGTGGACAGAGGCCGCAAGAGCAATGATGACCACTGATACTTTTCCAAAGATTGTTGCAAAAGAATTTGAACTTAGTGGAAATAGGTATTCGTTAGTTGGTATTTGTAAAGGTAGCGGGATGATTCAGCCCCAAATGGCTACTATGTTAGCATTTGTTGCTACTGATTTACCTTTGAGCAGAAAAGCTCTTGAGCTGATTTCAGAAGTTGCTCTATCAGAGAGCTTTAATACGATTACTGTAGATGGTGAAACCTCGACTAATGATGCATTTACTCTTATTTCTACAAACCCTGAAAAAACTGGTTTAATAGATACTACTGACCCATCTTTCGAGTTGGCACAAAGTTTGATTACAGACTGTTGTAAAGAGTTAGCATTAAATATTGTTAATGATGGTGAGGGTGCCACCAAACTGGTAAATATAAAAGTGAAGGGAGCGTGGTCGGATGAAGAAGCTAAAATCATTGCAGCCTCTGTTGCTAACTCTCTGTTAGTAAAAACAGCTATCTTTGCTGAAGACCCGAACTGGGGAAGAATATTTTCAGCAGTTGGCGCTTCGGGAGCTGAAAATATTAAACAGAGTAAGATCAATATTTTTATTGGTGGAGTTAAAATATGTCACCATGGTAAAGCTGTCGAAGAATTAGATGAATCAGAAGTCAAAACTATCATGAGTTCGCGTGACTTTGATATCCTTATAGAACTAAATGCAGGATCATCTTCTGCTGATATTTGGACCTGCGATCTTAGCTATGATTATATAAAAATTAATGCTGAATATAGAAGTTAACGATAGATTGCTTCATGAAC
Source organism: Pseudomonadota bacterium (assembly GCA_036158955.1). GTDB lineage: Bacteria > Pseudomonadota > Gammaproteobacteria > TMED69. Next base: position 49,150 of record JAYYFI010000001.1, on the reverse strand, counting down.
AACTCCTTAATAAAAGTATCGATTGGAATCTTTCGAGATGGAGACAAAATTTTGATTGCTCAATCAAAAAAAAAAGGGAACAAAATAGTCTGGGAATTCCCGGGCGGGAAGAATGAAAACAAAGAAACATCCGAACAGACATTATATCGTGAGCTAAAAGAAGAACTAGATGTTGTAGTACGAAAGGCACGACTAATTAAAAGATTTGCAACTAATATCGATGGATCAAGCTATGAGCTATCGATTTTCTCTGTAGTTGAATGGGAGGGTAAATGTATTAGTTTAGAGGGTCAAGTTTTGAAGTGGGTTCCGATATCAGAACTCCTTAATTATAATATGCATGAACCTAATAAAAAAATTTTACCTTCTTTAATGTTGCCAAACAAAATCATGATCACCCCTTTTCTAGATAAGGATTATGAAGTTTTTCTAGAAAATTTAGAGTTATTAGAACGTCATGAAATAGAATTGTTACAATTACGATTAACCCATGACAAATCGACAAATAAACTAATAAGTAAAGAAGTAAAAAAAAGATCAGGTAACAAAGTTAGGATTATGATAAATGGGAGTACGAGCGAGTTTGATGAGAATTATTTTGATGGGATTCATCTACCTTTTAATTTAGCTAAGAAACTAAATATGAGGCCCGTAAAAAAAAAATTTCTGTTTAGTATATCGTGTCATAATATAAAAGAAATTGAGCACGCCGATCACATAGATGCCGACTTCGTTTATCTATCACCAATCAATCAGACTACCTCGCATCCAAATTCAAATTTTCTTGGTTGGTCTAAAGCGAGCAAAATCGCGGCGGCCAGTAGTAAACCAGTTTATGCTTTGGGTGGATTATCTATAGTTGATACATCGAGAGCAATAGAAAATGGCTTTCAGGGGATAGCAGGAATAACGACTTTCTGGAATTTTATCTCTAGATCAAATTAGTTTTATCTTTAGGCTAATTCAATATATTTTTCGTGCAATTTTTGGATATCTCTGTTTAGTCTACTTAAACTACCATTATTTTTTATTATGTCATTCGCTATTTGACTGAGCTCAACCCTACTTGGTTGACTCTTTATTATATTCTTTATCAGCTCTAGATTTAAATTATCTCTAAGAAGAGTGCGCTTAATTTGAACTGATTCTTTGCAATCAATAAATATTATACGGTCAACGAAGGATAATATTTTGGAGTCTTTTCTCAAGATAGGAACCGCTATCAAACAGTACGTAGATCTTGTGCTATTTACCTCTTCCTTAAGTAAACGGTTGACTATCGGATGAATGATAGATTCTAAAATTCTTTTTTGTTTTTCATCAAAAAAAATTATTTTCTTTAATTTAAGTCTATCTAACTCACCTTGGTCATTTAAAATATTTGAACCAAAATGGCTGACTACTTCCTTTAATCCTTCACTCCCTTTAGTAACAGCTTGGCGTGCTAAAACATCTGTATCTATGGTGGGAATTTTGAATTTCTCAAAAAAAATATTTGAGACTGTCGTTTTTCCGCATCCTATACCACCTGTTAAAGCGATCTTTTTCATAATAAAAATTCTTTTATTATCACAAAGTGTCCTCCTAGGATTAAGAAGGGACCAAATGCAATTGTTTTATTATAAGAGTGTTTATTTAGAAAGATCATCAATCCACTTACCAAAAGCCCTAAAACTGAGGCTACAAGTAGGACGTCCATTATGTTCGATATTCCTACCCATGCTCCTAAAGCGCTGGTTAGTTTAATGTCTCCTCGTCCCAGTCCCTCTTTGCCTGAGTAAAATTTGTATAACCAAAATAAAATCCACAAAATAAGAAACCCAATTAGTCCCCCGAAAATGGACTCATTTATTTCAATATGACTTGATTTAAAAGTACAGAAAAAAATACCTAGGAATCCTAATGGAATAGTGAGGGCGTCCGGGAGCAGCTTGAATCGACAATCTATGATAAACAAAGCTATAGAGAATGAGAGCAATAGATTAAAGAAAATAAGTTCCAATAAAAGTTGTGTGTTGGCTAATTCATGCTCGAGCATTATTAGAAAAGCAAGCCCTATGCTTCCTATTGTTGATATAATTTCAACCGCCAGATAGCTAAATCCTATTGGAGACGAGCAGGCTCGGCATTTTCCTCTTAAGATTAAATAGGAGATTATTGGGATATTATCAAAAAAAAGAATATTAGTTTTACAAATAGGGCAATGAGATCGAGGATAGAAAATATTATATTTTTGTAAATTGTTTATGGGATTTATTAGCCGGCGCAATTTTTTCTTTACATTAGGGGGTTCGATGTTTTTTAACATCCTGGTTGTCAGCTGAGATTTTAAATACTCAATACTTATTAAATTATATTCATGAAAAATTATTTTCGGTATTCTGTGAATTAGTACGTTGATGAAGCTTCCAAAAATGAGGCCATATACAGTAGAAAAAAATAAAAACTCGAATTTTGTTAAAAACAACATCGCTTTTGTGAATAAGGTCTACCGAGGTTTAAACCACTTGTCCCATTTTAAATATTGGAAGATACATTGCAATCACTAAGCCGCCGATTATAACGCCAAGTACAGACATGATTAAAGGTTCAAGCAAACTGGTTAAGGTGTCAACAGCATCATCTACTTCTTGTTCATACCACTCTGCCACTTTTATAAGCATTGTATCTATTGCTCCAGATTCTTCACCGATAGCTACCATCTGGACTACCATGTTAGGAAAAACACCAGTTTGCTGCATGGCTGTATTCATTTGAGAGCCGGTGCTGACTTCGTCTCTTATGTGGAAGGTAGCCTCTTTATAAATAACATTGCCTGAAGCGCCTGCTACTGATTCCATTGCTTCGACTAATGGCGTTCCTGCTGCGAACATGGTTGCAAGGGTTCTCGAAAATCTGGCTATGCATGATTTGTTAAGGATGTCTCCTATTATGGGAATTCTGAGTAGAATTCGGTCTACGGTGTCTGCAAACTTTTGGGATCTTTGCATTGCTTGAATTATTCCACCTACCGCCAGAACAACACCTCCAGCTATCAGATACCATGATGCTACAAAGAAATCCGATAGATTTATTACAAATCTAGTTAGAAATGGTAAGTCCGCACCAAAACCAGAGAAAAGAGACTCAAATTGGGGTATAACAAAAATCATTAAAATCATAGTAATGATAATTGCAACCACAACTACAGCGATTGGATAGCTCATAGCGCTTTTTATTTTTGCTTTCAATGCTTCAAATTTTTCGAGATATGTGGCTAATTTGTGAAGGATATCTTCAAGTATTCCGGATTGTTCTCCTGCTTTGACTAGGTTAATGTATAGTTCGCTGAAGTGTTTCGGATGTTTTGCTAGTCCCTCGGTTAAAGATGTTCCTGCTTCTATATCCGACTTGATTGCGAGGATCAAATCTTGCATCGCCTTGTTCTCATGCCCTCGTCCAACTATTTCAAAAGATTGGACTAATGGTACTCCCGCTGACATCATAGTGGCTAGTTGCCTGCTAAATACGGTAATATCTTTAGTTTCAATTTTTCCTTTACTGCCACCAAATAGTGATTTACTTTTCTTTTTTACTCGAGTCGGATTAATTCCTTGATTTCGTAATTTGGTCTTAGCTACGGCCTCGCTGGAAGCGGATATTTCTCCGGATACTTTCTTACCATTTCTATCAAGCCCCTCCCAGTTAAAAAAAGTATCTTCTTTTTTCTCCATCACTATTTACTCCACAGTGACTCTATTGATTTCAGCTAAACTTGTGATACCGTTTTTTACTTTAAATAACCCTGACTTCCGCAAATCCCAAACCCCATCTTTATGTGCTTGATCCGCAAGTTGAACCGCGTTAGCTCCTTCGATAATTAATCTTCGAATAGAATCTGAAATTGGCATTACCTGATAAATTCCGGCTCGTCCTTTGTATCCACTTGGACACTCAGGATTACCTTCTTTTGCTTTATAAATTCTTAAATCTTCAGTAATCCAATCTTCCTGAAAACCCTCATCTATAAGCACCTCTTTTGGCACTTCATGACTTGATCTGTATTCAGGGTGCAATCTCCTACACAGTCTTTGTGCTGTTATCAAATTTATCGTGGTCGCAACGGCAAATGGTTGGATACCCATATCCTGTAGTCTAGTCAGTGTTTGTGGTCCATCATTAGTGTGTAAAGTAGACATAACCATATGGCCAGTTTGCGCCGCTTTCACAGCTATTGACCCGGTTTCAAAATCTCTGATCTCCCCTACAAGGATTATGTCTGGATCTTGTCTTAAGAACGCCCGCAGGGCTTTAGGGAAAGTCATACCCGTTCTCTCGTCGACTTGAACTTGATTCACTCCTTGAAGATTGATCTCAACGGGATCTTCGGCGGTTGAAATATTCACCTCATTTTTATTTAGAATATTAATTCCCGTGTAAAGGGACACCGTTTTCCCGCTCCCTGTTGGTCCGGTAACTAAGAACATACCATAAGGTTTTTGTATGTTTTCAAGAAACAAGTCTTTTTGAAAATCTTCATATCCTAGCTGGTCAATGTTTAATTTTGCTGCATCAGAATCTAAGATTCTTAAACAGGCTTTTTCACCATACATTGTTGGGCATGTACTTACTCTCAGATCAATAGATTTAGTTTTCGATAGTCTAAGTTTAATTCTGCCATCTTGCGGCACTCTTCTCTCAGATACGTCAAGTCTGGACATAACCTTGATTCTTGATGCAATTTTACCTGCCAGAGCAACAGGTGGCTTAGTAATTTCTTCTAACATTCCGTCTATTCTGAATCTTACCCTGTAGGATTTTTCATACGGTTCAAAATGAAGATCAGAGGCTCCTTTTCTGATCGCGTCTAATAAGCATTTGGTTACGAATTTCACTACTGGAGCGTCATCTATCTCTGATTCATCGTTTTGCTCTTCTTCGTGAGCTACATCTACATCATCAAAATCATCTAATTCCTCACCATCAAGCTCATCGAATGTAGATTCGTTATCATTTATAGAGGCGTCGATCATACTCGCAAGTTTGTCCCAAGCAACTAGTATTGGCTCAATCATCCCTTCTCCAAGGCTAAATTTAATCTCATCGAGACCATGTAAATTTGTAGGATCGGCAATGGCAATAAAAATAGTTTTACCGTGTTTATAGATTGGCAATGCAAAATGTTTTTCTATAAGGCTTGGTTTGACGATCCCTTTTAGTTCAGGATCGATAATTATTGATTCAAGATTTAATAAAGGAATTCCGAATTGATGAGAAATTATATGTGCAAGTTTTTCAGAGGTGACAAGTTTGTTTTCGATAAGATATCTGACATACGCGATATTATTTTTTTGCGCATTTTCAAAGGCTGCGGTAGCAATCTCTTCACTCAAAATTTCAGCCTTTATTAGTTTGGTTGCGAGACCGCTAAACTGGGCTTTTTTGGTAGCTATAGCCATGATTTACCTTATTAACTAATCTTTTAACCCGATGGTAAGCGAACGATTTGAGAATATCCACAAGTTTTTCCGTTTTTTATTCAATCCAAATAATTGCTGACATTCTCTTTTTTGGTTTTTCCCGTCTGAAAGAATAAAAGCTAGATGCTTCCCGAAACACACACCTTTGAACAGTATCAATTATCGTAAGTTTTGATTCTAGCAACTGCAGCTTAGCGAGCATTTGCAAATCTAAAAAATTTTTGTTGTTATAGTTTTGGAAACAAGATTTGTAATCCACGTTAACGTCGGAAAAAGTGTGTATAAACTTATAATCAACCTCGTAATTTTTTTGACTGATAGAGGGTCCAATCCAGGCGCTTAGTTCTTTAATTGGACCAGAAAACATATCCACAGCTTTTCTGATTATTCCATTTTTTAACCCTTTCCATCCTGCATGGACCGCACAAACCTGATTTTTGTTTTTTATCAGAATCGGCACGCAATCAGCAACATTAATTACGCAAGGCAAGAACTTTCTATTAGTGAACATCCCATCACCTTGCCTTCCTATAAACCAATTGTGGAATTTATAGATTGAATTGCTATGAATTTGTTTAAGCGGATATCCAGATTGTAATCTCTTTAGGATAAGCTCTGGTTTTTTTGAGTTTTGACAAACAAACTCTTCCAATATGCTTTCTTTCTTTGGATCTCCATGTTTTGTTGTAAAGACAGCCTTTATGTTATCTCCACTAATGGAAGGAATTATTACAGGATCCTCAGGATTAATTGTCATCATTGTCAAGATTATCTATTTTCAATTCTTGAAGTAGTTCTTTGAAGTCTTGAGGTGGTTCACATTGAAATTCACAAGTCTTTCCTGAATTTGGCTCTATAAAATTAAGCTTGTAAGCGTGCAGAGCTTGTCTAGAAAAGTTCCCAATTACTTTTTTAAATCTATCGGAGCTTTTTTTTCCGAAATAAGGTTTCCATCCATATGTTTTGTCCCCAACAATTGGGTGCTTCTCTGAAGCCATGTGCACCCTAATTTGATGTGTCCTTCCAGTTTCGAGTGAAACTTCGATATACGTGTGATTTCGATATTTATTTTTTATCCTATAGTGTGTTATTGCCTCTTTACCATCTTCTCGAACTGCCATTTTTTTTCTATGGACTTTATGTCGACCTAAAGGCTTATCAATTTTTCCACCGGATATCATAATCCCATTTACAATTGCTAAATAATCTCTCTTTATTTCTTTTAAAGATAAATTTTTTACTAGTTTGTGATAAGAGATTTGATTTCGTGCGACTAAAACCAGTCCTGTCGTATCTTTGTCAATACGATGAATAAGACCTGCCCTTGGAAGAAATTTAAGTTCGGGAAACTTAGAGATTAACCCGTTTACAACTGTGTGGTCCATATTGCCGGGTGCGGGATGCATGACGAGACCCGCTCTTTTATTCAATACCAAAAATTCTTTATTAATCTCGACAAAATCGAGATTAATTTCTTGAGGTTCAATCTTATCCGATTTTACCTCAGATGTTACTGTTACGTTTACAATATCTCCTTCTCTAACTCGTTTATCTGGCTTGGTTTTTTCGCCGTTTAATTGGACATTTTCAATTAAAATCATCTTCTTTATTAAACTTCTCGAATAATTATTCAATTTTAACGAAATCGCATTATCAATCCGTTCACCACAGGACTCCGAGTCAATCAATATTTTATGTTTATCAATTATCATAGAAGTTATTTTTGATTCTGTCTGTTAACTTAAATTACGGTATTCTATAATACCTTATGTTGACCTAATTTGGACAAGATGAAATTGAGAGTATTTGTTTTTTATGTGCTAGTTATCTTTTTAGGCTTACTAACCGTTTCGTGTGGTTATCTCCCCAGTCAAGCCGAAAGAGATAGAGCTGAATTGAATTGGCCAGAGGAAAAGTTGTACATTACCGGTAAAAGTAGATTGGACGCTGGTTCCTGCACTGGGGCAATCGATTATTATTTAAAGCTTCAGCAAAGGTTTCCATTTGGGGATTATACAAGACAATCATTTGTTGAAGTGGCGTACTGTTACTATAAAACTAATGACCCAGATTTGGCAATGGAGACACTTGATAAATTTATAAAGCTGTATCCCTCTCACCCCAATATGCCTTATGCATATTATCTCAGAGGGCTTGTTAATTTTTATAGGGGTAGGGGAGTGACGGACAGGTTTCTACCCAGAGACCAAGCTCAAAGGGACCCAGGCGCAACTTTAGATTCTTTCAATGACTTTAGTACAGTTGTTCAACGATTCCCTGAAAGTGATTATTTTGAAGATGCACGTTTAAGAATGGTTTTTCTCCGAAATATGCTAGCTCAACATGAATTAAATGTTGCAACTTATTATATGAGAAGGGGGGCTTACGTTGCGGCATCTAATAGAGCCAGAGAGATAGTGGAAAAATATCAAAAAGCGCCAGTAATGCCTGAAGCATTAACTGTTATGGCAAAGTCTTACAAAGTAATGGGTATGAATGACTTGATGGAGGATACTCTTCAAGTGCTCGAATTGAATTACCCTCAGCATCCTGGAATAAAAGATGTTAGGAATCTACAGTTGAAATAGTGGTTCTAATTTTGACTGACTTCACTATATTTTGATGTAATTGGAAATCTTCTATCTCTTCCAAAAGCTCGTTTAGTTATTCTTACTCCTGGAGCCGCTTGTCTTCTTTTATACTCGTTCTTATCAACAAGCAACGCGATTTTTTCCACCGTAGGTAAATCTGATTTGGAGTCTGCTATTTGGGAGGGAGTTAGATCTTTTTCAATATACTTCTCAAGAATTGGATCAAGTATATCATAAGGAGGTAGTGAATCTGTGTCTTTTTGATCGGGTGCTAACTCAGCAGTCGGTGCTCGTGTAATTACCCGTTTTGGTATAACTTCGGAAGTTTTATTTCTGAATATGGAAAGGTTATAAACCATCGTTTTGGGAATATCTTTCAAAGGTGCAAACCCTCCGGCCATGTCCCCGTAAAGTGTCGCGTAACCAACGGCCATTTCGCTTTTGTTACCAGTGGCGAGGACTATTGATTTACTTGAGTTGGACCTGGCCATTAAAATCAATCCTCTAATCCTAGATTGCATGTTCTCAATAGCTACACTAGTCTTTAGATTCGGTATCAGTTTGTCAACTATATTACTTAGAGTTTCAACCGCCTCATTTATTGGGATTATATGAAATTCACATCCCATGGTTTTTGCTTGTCGTTCTGCATCAGAAATACTTATATCAGCGGTATATTCTGACGGCATGGATATTGCGGTGACTCTTTCGGGACCTAACGCGTCTACAGCGAGGGCGAGTGTTAGGGCTGAATCAATTCCCCCCGATAATCCTATGACACAACCGTGAAAGTTATTTTTTTCAATATAATCTTTAATTCCTAGCTTGATAGCATCATATACTAGTTTAGTTTCGTCTTTTTCGTTAACGATGTCCCCTACAGGAATAGGGGTATTTTCCGACGTTTTTATCTTAATTGTATAAATACCCTCTGTATAAGCTGGTGCTTGGGCCGTGAGTTCCCCGCAGGAATCAAGAGCGAAAGATCTACCATCAAAGATGAGTTCATCTTGCCCTCCGCATAGGTTGGTGTAAATTATTGGCAAACCAGAGGCTGCAACGGATTCTCTTACGGCTTCGATACGTTCATTATGTTTGCCACGATGAAATGGTGAGGCATTTATGTTGCAGATCATATCTGCACCGGCATCCGCACATTTTTTTGCTTGATCCGCAATCCAAATATCTTCGCATACACTCAAACCTATATTTAAATCGCCTAACCTAAATACTGCTGGCTTAGTTCCAGCTGAGAAATATCTCTTTTCGTCAAAAACAGCATAATTTGGTAGTTCTTGCTTTTGGTAAGAAGTAATCCATCTACTTTTTCCGATTACACCGGCGCTGTTGAAAACTTTATCCCCAATTAGTTCAGGGTACCCTAAAATAATGGTCTCCGATTCGAGAGAAGAGGTTATTCTTTTCAAACACTTTGAAACCCGGGCATGGAATCCTGGTCTTAGAATAAGGTCTTCGGGCGGATAGCCAGTGATTGCTAGTTCTGGGAAAACCGTTAGATCAGCGCCTTTTTCAGATTTCGCTTTTCGTGCTAACTGTATTATTTTTTCAGTATTGCCCTCAAGATCTCCGACGCAGAAATTATATTGTGCTATGGCGATTGATAAACCCATAGTTACATTACGCTAATTACCATATATAGGCTTATCTTATTTATACTAATGTTGATATTGCTTCGCCCATCGCCGCTGGCGAACGGACTATTGTCACTCCGGCTTCCGCCAAAGCTTCGAATTTATGTTCTGCAGTGCCTTTACCTCCAGATATGATCGCACCTGCATGCCCCATTCTTTTTCCTGGAGGCGCTGTGACCCCTGCGATGTAAGCGACCACTGGCTTACGAACGTTTTCTGCTATAAATGCTGCTGCCTCTTCCTCCGCACTTCCTCCAATTTCCCCTACCATTATAATCGCTTCTGTTTGATCGTCTTCCTGAAACAAACCGAGGCAGTCGATAAAATTCATTCCTTGAATTGGATCCCCGCCAATTCCAATGCAGGTACTCTGCCCTAGTCCTGCATTAGTAGTTTGATGTACGGCTTCATAGGTGAGGGTTCCAGACCTAGAAACTATTCCTATTTTTCCTTTCTTGTGGATTTTTGCAGGCATAATTCCGATTTTGCATTCTCCAGGAGAGATAATCCCTGGGCAGTTAGGGCCAATAAGTTTGATATTTGGTTTAGTCTCTAACTCAAACTTGACCTTAAGCATATCGATGACTGGGATTCCTTCCGTGATACAAACTATTGTTTTTATATTACAAAATGCAGCTTCTAATATTGCATCTGCAGCGAAAGGTGGAGGGACAAAAATTACTGATGCATTGGCGCCCGTCTCATTGACTGCCTCTTCTACGGTATTAAAAACTGGTTTTTCAAGATGAATTTGACCCCCTCTTCCCGGTGTTACTCCGCCTACTATTTTCGTTCCATATTCTATCGCTTGGCTGGCATGGAATGTTCCCTGCGCGCCTGTGAATCCTTGCACAAGTACTTTTGTTTTTTCATTTATGAGAACTGACATTATTTACTCCTTAGCCAGCTGAACCGCTTTGACGGCAGCTTCCTCGAGATTATTGGCTGTTGTTACGTCTAGTTTGCTGTCTTCAATTAATTTTTTACCCTCTTCAACATTAGTCCCTTCTAGTCTGATCACTATCGGGACTTTAATATCTACTTCCTTGATAGCAGAAATGACACCTTCTGCAATTAGATCACATCGGACTATACCTCCGAATATATTAACTAAGATCGCTTTTATTTTGTCATCCGATACAATAATTTTAAACGCTTCAGCAACCTTAGCTGCGGTCGTGCCTCCACCAACATCTAAGAAATTAGCAGGTTCTCCCCCATTTAATTTGATAATATCCATCGTTGCCATTGCAAGACCTGCTCCATTAACCATACATGCTATATTGCCGTCCAACGTCACATAATTAAGGTCAAATTCTTTAGCTTTTCTCTCTTTCTCCTCTTCTTGCGAGGGGTCCCGCCACTTGGCGATGGTTTGCCTAAATAAACCATTGTCGTCAATATTAATCTTCGCATCCAAAGCGCAAAGTGAATCATCCCCAATAATCGCAAGTGGATTTATTTCTATTAAGCTAATATCTTTATCTGTAAAAAGTTGATAGAGCCCGAACATTATTTTGACTAGTTGTTTTTGTTGCTCAGGATTTAGTTTTAATCCGAATCCAACTTTCCTACAGTGGAATTGTTGAATGCCAGTTGCTGGAGAAATTCGAGCTGTAATAATTTTTTCTGGACTTTTTTCAGCTACTTCCTCTATGTTCATGCCTCCCGAGGCGGATGCCATAAAGGTAATTTGTTTTGAAGCGCGATCAACAACCGCTCCCAGGTACAATTCCTCTTTGATATCTGCAGCCGATGCAACAAGAACACTATTGATCGGTTGGCCGTCTGGCCCAGATTGGTGTGTGATTAATTTTTTACCTAATAACTCTTTTGCTACTGTTGAAACTTCGCTTGAGGATTTTACGAATTTGACTCCGCCAGCCTTCCCCCTTCCACCCGCATGAACTTGAGCTTTTACCAGCCATGCATTCCCGCCTAGATTGTTTGCTATCTCTTCTGCCTGATCAGCAGTAGTGGCAACATCTCCTCTTTGAACTGGGATGCCGTACTCTTCAAAAAGTGATTTTGCTTGATACTCATGTAAATTCATTAAATTCGTTCCTTAAGATATGTGATCGATTGGACAAAATATCAGTTTTTACTTGTTTTAGTATAAAAATTTATTGAGAGAAAGTATATCAATAATCATTGTGGTTTAAGCCTAATTTAATAACTAAGCTTTAAACAGTAATTCTGATATCAGTAATTTTCTCAACTAAATAGTTGACACGGTTTTAACTTGTGGGACTTTTGTGTTTCTACAAAAAATTTCCTTATTTAATGGTTGTTCGATTTGTTACTTTCTGTTGATGAAATATAAAAAATTACCCGATTCTTTTGCATATTTGTAAAAAGTGGTTGAAAAAGGTCATAACTCGCGATTATTCTATATAATTACAGTATTCTGAAGACAGATAAATCACAGTCTGTAACTATTCAAAATACAGATAAATTATTTATGGAGAAAAAAAAATGAGGAAAGAACAGGGGTTCACACTTATCGAATTAATGATTGTAGTCGCTATCATAGGTATTTTGGCTTCGGTAGCACTTCCAGCTTATCAAAATTACGCTACCAGGGCTTCTGTAACCGAAGCGATGAGTTTAGCGGCCGGTGCTAAGTCTTCATCAGCTGAAATATTTAGCTCTGAAGGCGCTTTTCCACTGGACAACGCAGGTGCAGGTTTAGAGACAAACACTGCTATAACAGGCACAAATGTGGCAAGTGTTACAGTTGCTAGGACAGGAGCCGGCACTGTTACTACTCCTGGAACATCAAATGAGCTGGGTACGATTGTTATTGCCTTTAACGCGAATAATGCCACGCTGAATGGTAATTCAGTCACTTTAACTGCAAACAGCAGTGGCGGTTCAATAACTTGGGTGTGTACAAGTACACTACCGAACGCGTCAGTTCCTGCTTCCTGCCGCCCTTAATATTAGTCTTTTTTTGATAAAGACATATCAAAGCTCCGTTAAATTTGCACAAAATTAAGCGGAGCTTTATTTTGATTTAAAGCGAACAGTTATCGCTACTCAAAATCGACTACTAAATTATTTTTAACAACGCTTTTACAATTTTAGGATTTCCGGCAACTATACTTCCCGACTCCTTATAATTCTCTGTGCCATTTTTATCCGTCACGATACCTCCAGACTCAATGACTATTAGAGAACCTGCAGCTACATCCCATGGATTCAAACCAAACTCCCAGAAACCATCTAATCTTCCGCATGCAGTATAAGCAAGGTCTAATGCAGCTGAACCGCTTCTTCTTATATCAGCTCCTTGTTTGAGACAATTATCGATTGCTTTTAATTGGTGTGAAAATTCAGCTGTACCTCGAACCGCAAATCCCGTTGCTAGCAATCCTTTTGTTAAAGATTTTTGATTTCTGACCCTGATTTTTGTGTCATTAAGCTTCGCTCCGTTTCCTCTGCTACACGTAAACAACTCATCTTTGAAAGGGTCATAAATAACTGCTTCTTCTGCTCGATTATTTTTCATGAGTGCAATCGAAACGCAAAAATGTGGATATCCCCTAAGAAAATTTAGTGTTCCGTCTATTGGATCAATTATCCATTCATATTCTGATTTTCCTTGTTTGCCAGATTCCTCTGCTAGAATTGCGTGATCTGGGTAAGCTGATAAAATTGTGTCTATGATAATTTCTTCACATTCTTTGTCGACATTGGATACGAAGTCTAGGTTTCCCTTTGCTTCGATAATGGCTCGATCTAATCTCTTTGAGGATCTTACTATATTTTCGCCTGCTTTTAGTGCGGCTTTAATTGCGATGTTAAGTTTTGGATGCACTGTTAAGACCGTATTAAATGTTTTTTTAAAATTGATATGTGAGGTAATTTTAATATGGAAGACCTTTTAAAGATAGTTCTTTCGCGCCCTTCCCATCCGGGAAATATAGGGTCCACTGCTAGAGCAATTAAGGTCATGGGGTTCAATAATCTAGCTTTGGTTAAACCTAAATTATTCCCTCATCGTGAAGCTGACGCTTTAGCTTCTGGTGCAACTGATATTTTAAAATCGGCGGCAGTCTTTTTAGAACTATCTGATGCAGTAAGGGAAGAAACGATGGTGTACGGCCTTACTGCTAGGCCTAGGCATTTTGCGTTACCTATTTTAACGCCCCGACAGGCGGCGGAGGAGATGATCAAAAATCCCCAAAAAACGGCATTAATTTTTGGAAGTGAAAACGGAGGATTATTAAATGAGGAAATAAATTTTTGTCATAAAATAATTACTATTGAGACCGGGGATGATTATAGTTCCTTAAACTTAGCTCATGCGGTTACTATTTGTCTTTATGAGCTTCGCGTGATTCTATCAAACCAATGTAAAAAAGATGAGCATATTGAGCCCACCAATATTCCCATCGGGGAAATAATTAATTTGACAGACCATTTTTTGGATGTCATGGAACAGGTGGATTTTATAGATAAAAACAAAATTAAGCACACAAAATTGCGTTTGTTTAGTTTGTTTAAACGTAATATTAAAGACCTAAGTGAAGTTAAAATGCTCCGAGGCTTTCTGAGCGCGATTCGAAAAAAAAATTTATAAATTTTTAAAAAGCCCTGAGTACTCTATTTTATTGATTTTCTCTATTGTACCAATTTCTACGCTAGGTTGTTTTAAAATCGAAAGTTCATTTTGTATATCAGCCAATTTATTGGGATTCACGATTAGCAACATTCCTATACCGCAATTAAAGGTTCGTAGCATTTCACTCAACTCAATTGGACCTTTCTCCATTATCCACTGAAAAATTTCTGGAAGATCAATTTGGTTAAGCTGCAGGGTTGCCCCAAGGCCTTGAGGTAGTATTCGTGGGAGATTATGTGTGATTCCTCCACCGGTGACGTGAACTATTCCGTTAATCTCGAACTTTTTCAGTAGGGCTACTATGGGTTGGACGTAAATACTTGTAGGGCAGAGTAATTCGTCGTAGCTTGGTGTTTTTAAACCCATCTCAGTGTGTTTGTTGATAATTTTTCTCACGAGTGAAAAGCCGTTTGAATGTAGGCCCGAAGATGGTAATGCTAAAATTGAGTCCTTTTCCGAAATTCTTTCGCCGGTGATTAATCGATCTTTCTCTACTATCCCCACAGAAAATCCAGCTAAATCATATTTTCCTGACGAATACATACCTGGCATTTCGGCAGTTTCCCCTCCAAGTAAGGCCATATTTGCCAATTTGCAGCCTTTTATAATTCCTTGAATAATTGAATTACTTATTTTTCTTTCAAGCTTGCCGGTTGCATAGTAATCTAGAAAAAATAGAGGTTCGGCTCCTTGAACGATAAGGTCATTAACACACATTGCCACTAGATCCACGCCAATGGTTGAGTGGCGGTTAGCTTCTATAGCTAAAAGTAGTTTAGTGCCAACTCCGTCGGTAGAACTTACTAAGATTGGACTTTTAAAGCCGAGCTTACCTATGTCGAAAAGCCCCCCGAATCCACCTAATCCTCCCATCGATCCGACTCTATCAGTTGTTTTCGCATACTTTGCTATATCTTCTACAAACGCTTCTCCTAACTCAATGTCGACTCCGGATTCATTATAAGTAAGGGGTTTCTGATCGTTTTTCATAAATATTTTTATTAAAAAGAAATTCGGTGAATATTTTTCGGTTATTTGGTAGTTTAACTCCATGAAAAGAATTCGCAAAGCCAGAATCGCATTTTTATTTATATCGTTGATATTTTTCCCGTTCGTTGTATCCGCTCAAATGGTTGAAGGACTGTATCAGACTAAAGTGTTTTTGAATGATCGTTCTACTGCGGAGTTAAATAGAGGTTTTTCGGAAGCCTTGGTAAAAGTACTTATAAAACTGACTGGGCAATCCGAGATTAGCTCGAATCTTCCCTGGGTGAGAACACTCATCGATGGTGCGGAAAGTTTTATAGAAAGATATTCCTTTGAGCCAGTCTCAGAACCCAAAATCGGTTTAAATTTACTTGCCGCATTTGATAAAAAAATATTAATTCAAGAACTTAAGACACTCGAGATTAGGCAATGGGGTTCTGTAAGGCCAACCATATTATTTGAAATAGCAAAAAAACATGAAGACTCGATTAATTTGAATAACTCTGATCTGAATTATTACGAGACTATTAATCGTAAAGCAATTGAAAGGGGCTTGCCAGTTGCCTTCTCGGAATCGCGGAATGTTCAGCCGAATGTTGGATATTCAAGTGAATTTTACGTTAGTAATAAAGATAGATACCCAGGAAGTGTTGAGTTTTCAATAAACACTAGGGTTGATAATGCGACCGAAGTCAATGCAGTTTTATGGTTTCTTAAAGAGACAAAAGAATTTAATTTTATTGAAACTGATCCGGAAAATGCAATTGGTAGATTGGTCGACTTAGTAGTGGATCATGTAGCAAAAACTATTCTTTTAAATGTTAGGGAGACTAAAACGCAAGACGTGGTGTTAGAGTTCTTTAATATAAAATCTCGTAAAGAATTTGAAAGGCTTCTAGCATATTTATCTGCGCTTGAACAAATAGAAAAGGTTTTCGTGAAGAGTATAGAAGCGACGTCGCTCAAATTAGAAATATTTGTTAAAGGCGGATTGAAAGGTTTTGAGCAATGTGTGTTGTATAGTGAAGTTCTTCAGAGGACATCAAATAGGAATCCATTACAATATAACTTTCTGGATAAAGGAAAATAAAAATGTATTCAAAAACCTATGATAAAATATTCCTATTTCTTGGCTTAATCGTATTGGTAGGAATACTGTATTTGTTACGACCGGTCCTGCTGCCTTTTTTGATAAGTCTTGTCTTGGCCTACTTGGCTGATCCTGTCACGGATAAACTAGAGCGTTTAGTTAAATATCGAACTTTAGCTGTGATTTTTGTTTTCATTGGGTTGGTTGTTACTGCTGCCATGGCAATAGCTTTCATGATCCCTGTTCTGACTGAGCAGGTTAATAGCGCGATATCAAGATTGCCAAATTTAGCAACTTGGTTCAACGAAAAAATCAGCCCGCATCTCGATTCAGTTGGTTTTAATTCGCATGAATTGCTGAATATAGATGTTTTAAACAGCTCTTTATTAGATAATTGGCCTGGTATAGCGTCCTCATTCCAGGTATTTTTTATGAAGATTGCAAACTCGAGCTTTCAGTTCATAGGAGCCTTTTTTTATTTACTTCTGGTTCCAGTAGTAACCTTCTATTTATTACGCGACTGGGACAGGATGTTGAACAACGTGAGTTGTCTTATCCCATCAAAAATTAAGCCGACATTTTTCGTGCTTATGAAAAAGATCGATGTGGTTCTGTCTGAATTTTTTAGGGGTCAGCTTGCAGTCATGGTTTGTTTGATTTTGATATATTCATTAGGATTGTTTATTGCTGGCTTAGAACTTTGGTTTCTTGTGGCTAGCCTTGCAGGGTTATTTAGTTTTATTCCTTACGTAGGAATCATTGTTGGAATTTTGTTCTCATTGATGGGTGCAATTATTCAGTTGGCTGAGCCATCTGTATATTTGGGTATCCTCTTGGTTTTTTTAATCGGACAAATCCTTGAAAGTATTTGTTTATCCCCCATGTTAGTTGGTGACCGTGTTGGGCTGCATCCGGTGCTTATAATATTTGCTATAATGGCTGGTGGAGAATTGTTTGGTTTTTTCGGAGTTTTAGCTGCGATTCCCCTTGCGGCAATTGGGGTTGTGCTGTTAAGACACCTCTTAGAAAATTCAGAACTTAGTAATGAAAACTAATACAAAAATCTGATACGAGGAGCAACTTCTATTAAGCAGTTAATTTTACCTTTTTTTCAATCAACACAATTAAATTTTGAGAATTTCTATATCGGAAATGACAACCTTGAATTAGTAAAGAGCTTGCAGAAGTGGTTGAGTTCTGACTCTCCCAAAGTGTTTTATTTGTGGGGTGATAGCGGCACCGGAAAGACTCACCTTTTAAATGCATCACTGAATTGTTGTTCAGGTCCTGCTATCTATCTACCGTTGAGAGAGTTTGTGGAGATTGAACCTCGGGTTTTTGACAACTTGGAGAATATTGATACTGTAGCCGTGGACGACATAGATACTATTTCAGGTGACAGTCAACTCGAAACTAAACTCTTTGATCTATTTAATAAAGTCATTTTATCCGATGGAAAGTTGATAGTTGCGGGACGGCAACATCCTAATAAACAGCGTTTCAAACTGAATGATTTAGTTTCTCGCCTGTGTTCTGGATTATTATACAAGGTGAGTTTTCTTGCTGATGAAGAAAGAAAAAAAGCGCTGAATTTATTGTTGTTGAATCGAGGGATAAGTATAGAATCAAAATATATCGAGTATATAATGAGACATTACAAAAGAGATATGAAAAATCTAATTTTGATAATTGATAAATTAGATAAAGTTTCTTTATCGGAAGGAAGGCCTGTTTCTCTTAATTTGATCAAGCAGGTCACTACAGATTTAAAAGTTTATTAGTTTATCTTAGCTTAGTTACATTAGTTGATAGACGAAATCCGAGATATCTTGCGATTCCGATTTCTTCTTTGCTGATAGGCTTTTCACCTTGAGAACCCGAAACATGTCCCCCTCCATAAGGAGATCCGCCCCCAGACGATTGGAATAACTCTGGACAACTATAAGGGACCCCAACAAGCGTCATGCCATGATGTAATAAAGGCAATGCCATGCTAAGCAATGTAGATTCTTGGCCGCCATGCAAGGAAGATGTTGACGTAAAGACAGCTGCTGGTTTGTCGATCAAGGCTCCCGATAGCCACAAGTCAGATGTAGTTTCTAAAAAAGATTTCAGGGCGGCCGCCATAGTGCCGAAACGGGTGGGCGAGCCAAGCGCGAGACCGTTACAGTCCTCCAATTCTCTTTTTGAGATAATGGGGACGTCTTGGGCTACTTGATTTTTATTAAGAGATGCCACCGTTCGCAAAAGTGGCTCGTTATTTCCTTCCTCAAGAATTCCACTTCTAACGTGTCTGGCTAGTTCAGCCGTTTTACCGTTGGAAGAATAATACAGCACGATTATTTTTCCCATTATCCTATTTCTCCAGATTGAAATTTTTTGACGAAAGATTGAATGTGGTTTAAATCCCAAAGAACAATTTCGTTATCCTTTCTCAGTTTAATCTCCATTTTCCCATTTTTTATATTTTTTTCACTTAATACTATTCGTATTGGTATGCCCATTAAGTCTAGATCCGAAAATAATACGCCCGGTCTTTTGTTTTGATCACAAAGGATTACCTCTATATTCAATTCAGACAGCTGTTGATAAATCTTTTCTGCTTGTTCGTTTACTAGTTGCGATTTTTTTGAATTTATTGGAACTACTGCACATAAAAAAGGGGCTATTGGAGGAGGCCAAATTATTCCATTTTCGTCATGATTTTGTTCTATAGCTGCAGCTACGATTCTGGAAATGCCTATACCATAACAGCCCATAATCATTGGTATTGAGTCTCCATTTGAGTCAGTCACAAATGCTTTCATAGAATTACTGTATTTAGTCCCGAGTTTAAAAATATGTCCTACCTCTATTCCTTTCTTTATCTTAAGAATACCATTCCCGTCTGGGCTAGGGTCGCCATCTACTGCGTTTCTAATATCGGCAATTTTTTTAATTTGTTTTCTGTCCCAATTAGCATTTTGTAAATGAAAACCCTCCAGATTAGCGCCACAGACAAAATCAATACAATTGAACGCATCGTTATCAACGTACACAGGACATTTTTTTGTCATCGGCCCAACCGATCCTATTGGGCATCCCATAATATTAAATACGTCTTTTTCGGACGCCATTGTAAGTTCTTTTTCGACGGTTAGTAATTTTTTTAGTTTTACAAAATTTATTTCATGGTCGCCCCTGACACAAATACAAAAATAATTGTCGCCATCCGTTATCAACAGGGTTTTTATACAATTTTGAATGGTAGTATTGAAAAATTTAGCTACTTCTTTAATAGTCCTTACGTTTGGAGTCTCAATTATCTCGTTTGACTTTTCGGATTTATCACTTTCACGTAATTTTTGATTTAATCCCACCATTTCTAGATTTGCGGCATATGAGCCACTTTCGTTCGAAGCTATAAAGTCTTCACCTGAATCTGCCAGGACATGAAATTCATGGGATCCAGATCCCCCTATGTTTCCTGTGTCTGCGATAACCGCTCTAAACTCAAGGTGTAATTTTTTGAAAATATTTGAGTATGCGTTAAACATTTCTGAATAGGTAGCGTCTAATGATTTTTGGCTTGTATGAAACGAATAAGCGTCCTTCATAAGAAACTCACGAGCCCTCATGATACCAAATCGTGGTCTTATTTCGTCCCTGAACTTTGTTTGGATTTGAAAAAAATTTATCGGTAACTGTTTGTAACTTGTAATTTCATTCCTAACTAATGATGTAATTACTTCTTCGTGAGTGGGCCCCAAGCAAAAGGCTCTTGAGTGTCTGTCTTCAATTCTAAGAAGCTCTGGCCCGTATTCTTCCCATCTTTTCGACTCAATCCATAATTCAGAAGGAACTACACCTGGCATAAGCACTTCTTGGGCTCCACATGCTTCCATTTCTTTTCTAACTATGTTTTCAACTTTTCTTAAAATTTTTAATCCCAGTGGCAGCCAACTATAGATTCCCGAGGCATTTTTTCTAATCAATCCAGCCTTTATCATGAGCTTGTGGCTGATGATTTCTGCATCGTTAGGCGATTCTCTGAGTGTGTTAATAAAAAATCTAGAAGTTTTCATAATCCAGTTTGAAATAATTTAAGTATGTGCCGAACCCATGTTAAGAATTGCTCTCTAAACTAAGCCTTCCTTGATTTAACAATCAGACCAATCAATTTTTTAACATTTCTCTAATAAGGTTATCACATTGTGAGGGGGCATGCCTCCGGCCCGATACTCGCAGCTAAAATAACATCTTTAACACACTGTATCGAAGAGAATTTCTAATATACACTATACTGTGAGAGTTTAGCGGGATTTTAAAACGATTTAAGTACTCTGACATACTAATAATTATTTGAAAAAGGATTTTATAGTGGCTGAAATACTTCGTGGAGCAGAAATTTTTGTTCGTTCTTTGATTGATGAAGGGGTGGAATTTGTGTTTGGTTACCCTGGTGGAGCAGTTCTACATATTTA
Organism: Pseudomonadota bacterium; assembly: GCA_036158955.1. Taxonomy (GTDB): domain Bacteria; phylum Pseudomonadota; class Gammaproteobacteria; genus TMED69. The sequence goes on along the minus strand of JAYYFI010000001.1, from coordinate 28,281 downwards.
TGATGCATTGGGTCAACAAGACAAGGTAAAACATATATTAGTCCGGCATGAGCAGGGAGCAACCCATGCAGCCGACGGATACGCTAGGGCTACTGGTCGTGCAGGTGTGGTGCTAGTAACGTCTGGGCCTGGAGCCACAAATACGGTTACTGGTATTGCAACTGCCCATATGGATTCTATCCCACTGGTTGTTTTTACGGGTCAAGTGTCGACCGCTTTGATTGGGAATGATGCTTTTCAAGAGGTTGATTGCATAGGAATAACAAGACCTTGCGTGAAGCACAACTTTTTGGTGGAGAGAGTTGAAGATTTGGCGATCACCATAAAAAAAGCTTTCTTTATCGCCACAAGTGGGCGTCCTGGTCCCGTAGTGGTTGACATACCAAAAGATATCACTGCGGCTAGCACAGAATATATTTACCCTGATGAGATATCAATTCGGTCTTATAAGCCAATGACCAAAGGTCATACGGGGCAAATTAAGAAGGCAGCTGACTTAATAAAACAAGCTGAAAGACCCATGGTTTACACTGGTGGTGGTGTAATTCTAGGCAATGCTTCGTCAGAATTGACTGAATTGGTAAGGTTCTTAGGTTACCCAATTACAAATACGTTGATGGGTTTGGGTGCTTATCCTTCGAGCGATAAGCAATTCGTTGGAATGTTGGGGATGCATGGGACCTATGAAGCAAATATGGCGATGCACGAGTGCGATGTGCTGATTGCGATAGGAGCGAGATTTGATGATAGAGTAACCGGTGAGTTAGAGAAATTTTGTCCCGATGCAAAAATTGTCCATATAGATATAGACCCATCTTCAATTTCTAAAAATGTTAAGGTTGATGTACCAATAGTAGGATGTGTCTCTTCAATACTAAAAGAGTTGTTTGCTCAGATTAAACAGTCTGACTTTAAGAAAATGGAAATAAGTTCAGATCCTTGGTGGGAACAGATTACCGAGTGGCGCAAAATCGACTGTTTAAAATATCAGAAAGGAACTGATGTGATTAAACCGCAGGCTGTTATAGAGGCTTTGCATCAGGTTACGGATGGAGACGCCTTTGTTACTTCGGACGTGGGTCAGCATCAAATGTGGGCCGCTCAGTTCTATGGATTTGATAAACCGAGAAGGTGGATTAACTCAGGAGGGCTTGGCACAATGGGGTTTGGGTTGCCCGCTGCGATGGGCGTCCAGTTAGCTTTTCCCGATGAAAAAGTGGCTTGTGTTACTGGAGAGGCAAGCTTTGTTATGTGCGTCCAAGAACTATCGACGTGTCTGCAGTACGGATTACCTATTAAAATTATTAATCTCAATAATCGATATATGGGGATGGTTAGGCAATGGCAAGAGTTCTTTTATGACAGAAGGTATTCTCATTCATACATGGATGCGCTTCCAGACTTTGTTAAGTTAGCAGAGAGTTTCGGTCACATAGGGATAAGAGTAGAAAAGTCAGGCGACGTTAAAGGTGCGCTAGAGGAAGCATTTTTACGTCAGGACAGGTTGGTGTTACTTGATTTTGTTACTGACCAAACCGAAAACGTTTATCCAATGATAGCCGCAGGCAAAGGCCAGCATGAAATGCATTTATCACCTCAAGATCGTGAGTTAGCATGAAGCGAAGACACACCATTGCTATTCTTTTAGAAAACGAAGCTGGAGCGCTATCTAGAGTAGCGGGGCTCTTCTCGGCTAGAGCCTACAATATAGAGTCACTGACAGTGGCTCCTACGGAAGTACCAACTGTGTCCAGAATGACAGTAGTGACCTCTGGATCACCAGAAATAGTTGAACAAATCATAAAGCAACTTAATAAACTTGTAGACGTGATAAAACTAGTAGATTTGTTTGAGAGGCCTCATATTGAACGAGAACTTATGTTGATCAAACTTCATGCTTCAGAGCAGGAACAAAGAGAAGAGTTTAAGCGTCTATCAGAGATTTTTTCTGGCACAATTGTTGATATCACTAATTTGAATTATACAATCGAACTTACAGGGCCAAGAGAAACCCTTGATGACTTTGTTAAAGCAGTGGGTGAGTCTAGTATATTGGAAGTTGCTAGATCTGGTTCCATAGGGTTACTCAAGGGTAGCAAGACACTTAACATATAATAAATATAGGATTAATTATAGAAAAGGAGTAAAACTTAAAATGCCTCTCAATATTTACTACGACAAAGATGCTGATCTTTCTTTAATCAAATCGAAGAAGGTCGCAATAATTGGTTATGGATCGCAGGGGCACGCCCATGCCAATAACCTTAAAGATTCAGGGATTGATGTTGTGGTCGGACTGCGAAAAGATTCTTCATCATGGGATAAGGCGGCCAATGCTGGGTTGAAGGTGGTTGAGATTGATACGGCAATTAAGTCCGCTGACTTGGCTATGGTGCTTGCTCCAGACGAGATCCAAGGAGAGCTTTACAATAGCAGTATCTCAGATAATTTGAAAAATGGGGCGACTCTAGCTTTTGCTCATGGCTTTAATATTCATTTCGGTCAGATTGTTCCAAGAAAAGATGTCGACGTTATTATGATCGCCCCCAAGGGCCCCGGTCACCTTGTTCGTAGCACTTACTTGGAAGGAGGAGGTGTGCCCAGCTTGATTGCTATTCACCAAAACCCCACGGGCCAGGCAAAGGAAGTAGCATTGGCGTATGCCTCTGCAAATGGAGGTGGGCGAGCTGGAATTATTGAGACAACGTTTAAAGAGGAAACTGAAACTGACTTATTTGGTGAGCAATCTGTTTTATGCGGCGGTGTCACTGCCTTGATACAGGCTGGATTCGAAACGTTAGTTGAGGCAGGTTATGCGCCTGAAATGGCTTATTTTGAGTGTCTTCATGAAGTAAAATTAATCGTCGACTTGATCTATGAAGGAGGTATAGCAGAAATGCGTTACTCTATCTCCAATACGGCTGAGTATGGTGATTTAACTCGAGGGCCAAGAATAATTGATGCTAGAACGAAACTGGAAATGAAAAAAATCTTATCCGAGATTCAAAACGGAGAATTTGCAAGGGAGTGGATGCTCGAAAATAAGAGTGGTAGCTCTGTTTTAAATGCGAAACGAAAAATTGAAAAATCTAAAGAAATAGAAGAAGTAGGAGCCCGTTTAAGGTCCATGATGCCTTGGATAACCTCCGATAAATTAGTTGACACTTCAAAAAATTAATAAATAATGAAGCTTGCACACAGTAGTCAGAATCAAGAAGATAGAGAGCCATCTGGAAAAAGTAGATTCCGCAGAACCGGTATCTATTTGTTGCCCAACTTGCTGACTACGAGTGCGTTGTTTGCGGGCTTTTACGCCATTATCGCTGCAATGAGTGGAAGATTTGAGATTGCCTCTATCGTAATATTAGTCGCTATAGTATTTGATGGTTTAGATGGTAGAGTTGCGAGACTGACAAATACTGAAAGTGATTTTGGCGCGCATTATGATAGTTTATCTGACATGGTTTCTTTTGGTGTTGCTCCTGCTGTTGTACTGTTTGAATGGAGTCTCTCTTCTTTTGGTAAAGTGGGGTGGCTTATGGTTTTTATCTATACTGCCTCAGTGGCCTTGAGACTGGCTAGATTTAATTCCTCTGAAGAAAAAGCGGATAATGGTTTTTTTTCTGGCCTTCCAAGCCCCGCCGGTGCGGCGACTTTAGCTGCTTATGTCTGGTTTTGCGAGAGCTTTGAATTCTCAACTATCGTTTGGCAAGTTACAGCTTTATTGGGCGTTGGAATGATTGCTGCACTTATGGTAAGTGAGTTACGTTTTTACTCGTTTAAGAATTTTGATCTTCAAGGTAAAGTGCCTTTTGTGGCTATACTTTCTATTGTTCTGATTTTTGTTTTAATTTCAATCGAACCACCTTTAGTTTTGTTATTTGCTTCCAGTGTTTATGCGTTTAGTGGTCCCTTCGATAAATTACTAGTGTTCTTTAAAGAAAAATTTAAAATCACATGATGCTATACCGCAATGTTTTTATCTCCGGGTAACAAGCAGCTATTAAAACAACTTGGTGTTCCAATATGGAGATTACGGAAACAACTAAAGTCAAATGTTGATATTTGTCCTAATAAAGATAAAACTCATTTTTATTACAATAACACCACTGATTTTTTTGTTTCGGGCCAGCCTAGCCAGCCAATTGATTGTTTGTTAATAGGTGAGTTTTCTACGATAACAAAAAACGCGCCGATTAATATTCTGACAGATAAATCTGGCGCTCTGCTTTATAACATGCTCAAAGCTGCGGACTTATTCTCATATGATTTATGTTTTCTAGATATTCAGGTATTTCAGTCGGTTAAAAAAGTAGAACCCTTTACTTTAAAAACGGATAGATATAGTAATTCCCTTTTTGATCAACTTCGGCTAATATCTCCAAAAGTTATATATGCAATCGGTCAGAAGGCGATTGGGCTTTTGACCAACTCTGTAACTTTGGTGGGTATCGATCAACAAAGACAGCATGTTATTAAACAGTTTGGCATGCAGATTTTGGTTTCTTTCGATTTATCTCATTTATTGGAAAAAGGACAGTATAAACAGAAAGCTTGGGAAGATTTAGTATATCTCAGGGAAATATTAAGGAAAGATTCATGAGTGCGGTAGTTAACCCAGAAAAATTCTTAGTTCGTGATATGGGAGATGATGATTTAGACCGTGTTATTGCGATTGAAAAAAACTCCTATCAGTACCCATGGTCCGAAAAAATTTTTCGAGATTGTCTAGCCTCTAAATACTTCTGTTTGGTCGCAGAGCTTGATAATTGCCTAGTTGCTTACTGTATAATTAGTATGGCTGCTGGTGAAGGTCATATTTTAAACGTCTGTGTTTGTCCCAATCATAGGAACCAAAAGATTGCACAAAGGCTTATTGAGTTTGCAATACAAAACCTTGTTGACAAGACGGTTGAACTACTTTTTCTGGAAGTAAGAGTTTCAAATTTAGCGGCTCAAAAACTCTACAAAAATTTAGGTTTTGAAAAGGTCGGTCAAAGGGTGAACTATTACCCTGCGTCATGGGGAAGAGAAAATGCATACATTTTTATGCTTAAATTTAGAAGAAATAAAAACAAACCATCTTTTGATTTAATAATTTAAACTAAGGATTTATAGAAATGAAATTCAATAATTTGTTGTTTAGTATTTTTGTTGCACTAGTGTTTGTTCCATTTAACACTTTTGCTTTCGATGATAAAAAAATTTATGAAAGCCAAAAACGGCTGTCTGTCGGATTTGAACTTGGCACTGCTGAGGGCGATGCTAATGTAGATAGATATGGAGGCTTGCTCCGATACAATTTCGATCAATTATTTCAATCGGCTACTAACATAGAGGGAAGGTTTTACGCTGAGTTATCCGCGACATATTGGGATGGAAAGAATGGGACTACTGGTAACGATGATCTGTTCGATTTTGGCATGACTCCAGTATTCAGATTGTCTAAAATAGGGTTAAATTTTTCGCCTTTCGTGGAGTTAGGTTTAGGGGCTCATGTACACACAAAATCTAAAATTGAGAATGAGGATTTTGATATTCCTTTTGCTTTTGGTAGCCATTTTGGATTGGGAATAGTATTGGGAAGCGAAAAAAATATTGAACTGCTCTATCGCTTTCAGCATCTATCAAATGCTAGTCTAGGCGATGAAAATCCCGGTATTAACTTTCATGCTTTGCAATTGGTTACTCATTTTTAGCCTAGGTTTTTTTGAAAATAAAATCGAAATTTAATGAACGTGCTTGTTTTTGACATTGAGACAGTGCCAGATATTAAGGGGGCTGAGAGTATATGGGATGTTGATGGCTTATCGGAAAGCGATATAAAGTCTTTTTTGTCTACTTCTCGTTTACAAGAGACATCTGGTAGGACTGATTTTTTAAAACATCATTTGCATAAAATCGTTTCTATTTCGGTTGCGGTAAGAAATAAAACCACATTTAAGCTTTGGTCGCTGGGAGAGGAGTCTTCTAATGAAAAAGAATTATTGGAAAGATTTTTCCTGGGCATCAAAAAATATGAACCAACACTTGTTTCTTGGAATGGTAATGGCTTTGATCTTCCTGTCATTCACTACAGGTCTCTTATCCATGAAGTTTCTAGCTCTCTATATTGGGAAGTGGGATTTGATAGGAAAGAGTTCAGATTTAATAATTATCAATCTAGATATCATAACCGACATCTTGACTTGATGGATATTCTTTCAGGTTATAACCCCGGAGCGTATGCTCGCTTAGATCAAATTGCGTCCATGTGTGGTTTCCCCGGTAAGATGGGGTTAAGCGGAGGAGACGTTTCGGAAAAATATTCTAAAGGTCAGATTTCCGATATAAGAGACTATTGTGAAACTGATGTCTTAAACACTTGGTTGGTATATCTTAAATTTGAGTTGATGAGGGGTAATCTTCATAGACTTGAATATGAAAAAGAGATTAATATTACTTTAGAATTTTTAAAGACCGTAAATGCTAGTCATTTCGATGAGTTTCAAAAAGCATTAGAGTGAATAAATAGATTAATCAATCATATGGCTAAAAATACACATTTGGTCACCATCGAAAATCTTTCTAATGACGCAACTGGTCAGGCATTTAGTAGTGACAAAGTTTTTTTCGTTCATGGTGCCCTTCCAAAGGAATTGGTTCGTGTAAAAACCTATAAAAAAAAATCAAATACATATCAAGCTTTATTGGTCGAAATATTAACTCGGAGTTCTTTACGCGTAGAACCACACTGCCCTCATTTTAATATTTGTAGTGGTTGTAATTTACAGCATATGCCTTATGATTTTCAGCTGAATTTAAAACTAGAATCATTTGAAAATTCGATCCAAAAAGCTGGCATCGACTTTGATCGCCCTATATCAGTCATAAAAGGGAAGGAAATCGGTTACCGTCTTAAAGCAAGGTTAGGGCTAAAATGGGTTAAAAAGAAAGAAAAGGTGGTCATAGGATTTAGAGAAAGGGGTGCAGGCTACATAACTGATTCCAGCACGTGCCCTATCTTGCACGAATGTTTGCAAAAAATTGTCTTCAAATTTCCCCAATTGCTTGAAAAAACGTCATTAAAAAATATGGCACCTCAAATAGAAGTAGTGACCGATGGTGAGTCAGTGGCTGTTGTCCTTCGACATTTAAAACCATTGACTTTAGATGATCAATGCAAATTTCAGATGTTTTCTGAAAAATTTAATGTGGATATTTATTTACAAAGCGGTGGCCCCAACACAATTTCTAGTATAGGAAATGCGACTCAAATGTATTATGAAGTTGCTGGCTGTAAAATTAGATTTACTCCTGCTAGTTTTATCCAAGTCAATAAAAATATAAATAACCATATGGTTAATATTGTGTTGGAGGAAATGGATCTAAATCCTGAAGATAGGATTGTTGATTTTTTTTGTGGTTTAGGAAATTTCACAATACCACTAGCTAAACATGCTAAAAAAGTTCTAGGTATTGAGTCTGATTCTGATATGATAAAACTGGCTAGAGAGAATGCTAAACTTAATGATTTCAACAATGTTAAATTTATAAAAAGCGATCTCTATAGACCTGATTCTGTTCTGGATTCGATTTGTATTTCAAATTATAACAAAATCATTCTTGATCCACCAAGATCCGGAGCCTCCTTTTTAATTTCACAACTGAACTTAGAGGCCGTAAGCTTAGTGATTTACGTTTCTTGTAATGCTTCTACTTTGGCACAAGATGCAAAAATTTTAATTAATAAATATGGTTATGAAATTGGTAACGTTTTTATGTTAGATATGTTTCCTCAGACAATTCATTTTGAGAGTATTATGGTATTTAAAAAATAATAGTTTAATATTGAGCTTATGAGTAGTAATAAAGATAAAAGTTTCATAGCCATAGATGTATCTAATCAAGTCTTAAGATTAACTTCTAGCAGTTTGACAAGAGACTATCTTATCTCCACATCAAAAAAAGGAGTAGGGCAAGAAAATAATAGTGGAAAAACTCCTTTGGGCAAGCATTATATTTACAAAAAAATAGGACAGCATATGCCTGTCAATTCGGTTTTTTTTGGAAGGAGATTTAATTCTCAAATATATAATGAAGCGCTTGGGGATATCTGTACGGATTGGATTCTTACGAGAATACTCTGGCTGGCTGGAGCTGAAGAGGGAATTAACTCTGGCGGAAAAGTGGATACAAAAAATAGATACATCTATATACATGGTACCCCCTACGAAGAACAATTGGGAAAACCCGTCTCCTCAGGCTGCATCCGAATGTCAAACCAGGACATTATTGAACTGTTTAACCATGTTCAAATAAAAACCCAAGTTAATATTGTTGCTTAGTCATCATGCATTTTTCTCTATTTATTGATATTGATGGAACAAAATTAACCGATGAAGATAGGCGAACCTTGTTACATCCTGCAGTTTCTGGTGTTATATTATTTTCAAGAAATTTTCATAATATTGTTCAGTTAGAGCAACTTATCAAAGAAATTAAGGCTTTGAAAACCCCCAGGTTGTTGGTTTCGGTTGACCAAGAAGGTGGGAGTGTTCAACGGTTTAGAGATCCTTTTACAAATTTGCCATCGTTTTCCAGTATTGGTCACATATATAAATTTAACCCTACTATGGGCAAAAAAATTTTAGTGGAACATGCTTGTATAATGGTAGAAGAGCTTGCGTCGGTTGGTGTTGACTTTAGTTTTACGCCAGTGGTTGATATTGGTAATGAAAAAAGTAAAGTTCTTAAAACCAGAACATTTTCAGATAAACCTGAAGTCGTTACTGAGTTAGCTTTAATTTACATTCAAACAATGAAAGAAAAAGGAATGACAGCGGTCGCGAAACATTTTCCTGGTCACGGAGGAGTTGACGAAGATTCTCATTTTACACTTCCTATTGATAAGCGTGAATTGCCCTCAATTTGGGATTGTGATCTTCTGCCGTACCGTGAGCTTATAAAAAATAATTTGCAAGCAGTTATGATGGCACATGTAATTTTTGAAAGAATCGATAAAGAAGCAGCTGGTTACTCAAAAATCTTTATGAAAGATATTTTGCGTAAACAGTTAGGTTTTACAGGACTTATTTTTTCAGATGATTTATCTATGAAGGGCGCCCAAAGAGAAGGAGGAATTATTACCAGGTCACGATCTGCCATGCAGGCTGGATGTGATATCCTATTAATCTGTAATGATCGAGGTTCTGTAAAAGAACTTTTAAATTCAGGAGAAGTTGAGGCTTCTATGGATCAACAAAGAAAAATCTTAGATAATTTAAAATTGAGTGAGTTTATTGGTGAAAGGAAATTAACTGAATTCAGCGAGGAAAGTGTCAAAATTTTGTCTCAAAATAATTTTTAATATAACAAAGGTCAGTTCCAATTTTTGTGAATAGTTAAATATGGATATAAATATAGGTTTTTTTTCCAATAAAATGTGGATGTACCAAATTTTTGGCATTGTATTTGCCACGCTAGTTTTAGATTTTTTACAAAAAAAAATATTATCCAAGATATACAGAAAACTTAAGCGAACTCAAACCATTTGGGACGATGTTTTTATCGAATCAATAAAAAGCCCACTGAGAGTTTTGATTTGGTTATATGGAATCTTGATTGCGTTTCAATTTGCACCAGAAAAGAAAATATCTTCTTTAACCCCGTTTCTTGATGCAGTCGGAGAGATTGGATTGGTTGCTATTATAGTTTGGGCGCTCTCCCGCTTTATAAAAATTGGGGAGAAAGAGTACTTAAAATCAGCAGCAAATCGCCTAATGCAAAATAAAGAAGATGAAACAGCTCAGGGAAAAGTTGATAAGACCACCGTTCAGGCTGTTGCTAAACTACTTCGATTATCAGTTGTTATTACCGGGGTTCTAATAATTATTCAAACTCTCGGTTATAGTATTTCGGGGTTGCTTGCTTTTGGAGGTGTTGGAGGTATCGCTGTCGGTTTTGCGGCGAAGGATCTTTTGGCAAATTTTTTTGGTGGGATGATGATTCATCTTGACCGCCCTTTTGCTCTCGGTGATTGGGTTAGTTCTCCTGATAGGGATATTGAAGGAGTAGTCGAACATATTGGTTGGAGATTAACTGTTATTCGGTCGTTTGATAAGCGACCAATTTATATCCCGAACTCACTATTTACCCAGATTGTTGTGAAAAATCCGTCCAGGATGACAAATCGCAGGATTTTTGAATATATTGGCGTTCGTTATGATGATGTAAAAAAAGTACCGGCTTTAGTTGATTCGATTAAACAAATGATCATAGATAGCGATTATATTGATAAAAATGCAACAATTATTGTGAATTTAGATAAGCTCTCAGATTCTTCTCTTGACATAATGGTATATGCATATACCCTCACTACTGATTGGGTTAAATATCATGAAATCAAGCACAGTATAATGATATCGATATTGAGCATTATAGAAAATCATGGAGCTGAAGCAGCTTTTCCGACTGCCACCTTACACATATCAGAAAAGCTTGATGGGAAAAAATATTGAATCAAGAATTTGTAAAATTAGAAGGTTTGGGAAATGACTTTGTTCTCATCGATCAGAGACATACTGACAAGCAGTTGACTGATTCTCAAATAAAAAAGATCGGTGAAAGACGCTTTGGGATTGGGTGTGATCAGATACTGATTTTGAAAGCTCCGACAAATGATGATGCTGATTTCTCATATTATGTTTTTAACTCTGATGGCTCAAAGAGCGAACACTGCGGCAATGGTTTACGTTGCGCAGGTGCTTATTTTAAAAAATTTCATAATGTAAAGAATTCTGTGATAGCGCAGATAGGAATGTCAACGTACGAGGTAAAATTTTTAGATAATGGCTTATTTGCTGTTGATATTGACACTCCTAATTTTGACCCAGAAAAAGTTGGCTTGGGTAAAATAGACCCAATTGATCGATATACTACAATCATAAAAGATAAACCCATAGAGTACGGAGCTGTTTCGCTAGGGAATCCTCACGCAGTAATTAATGTGGAAGAGCCTGTAAGAGAAGTCGCAAGTATTATTGGACCTCAATTTCAAGAAAAAGGCATTTTTAGAGATGGGGTAAATGTTGGTTTCTTTCGGGTAGTTGATAGATCAACTATTGAACTCTCTGTTTGGGAAAGAGGTATTGGTTATACTCTTGCGTGTGGCACGGGGGCATGCGCAGCAGTTGCGGTTGGACAGAAATGGGGGCTTCTTGACCATAAGGTTGAAGTAATCCAAGAAGGTGGTGTTCTTGATATAATTGCTGACAAAATCGGAGGTCAATTAAAAATGATAGGTCCTGCCAATTTTGTTTTTGATGGAAGCATCGAAGTATGAGTAAGACTGATAAACTGCGACAAAAATATTCGCTTGAGGAAAAAGAAGTCCTGGAATATCTCAAAATGAACCCGGATATATTTGAAAAGCATGAGACGTTTCTAACCAAACTAAATCTTCACTACGATAACCAAGGAATTTCTTCTCTCGTAAAAAAACAATTAGCTAGTTTGAGAAAAAAAAATTCAGAGCAAAGAGCGAAATATGATGAGTTGCTTCATAATGCCGAAACAAATTGGTTGGTCATCACAAAAATAAAAAATATAGTCGAATCCTGCAACAACCATAAAACACTTAATAAATGGATTTCTTATCTTTCAAAAAATATGTCTTCTGATTTTGGTGCTGATGAAGTGTTTATTCAAGTTAAGATTAAAGCTACCAGAAAGTCTATTTCATCATCAGTTCCAAAAAACACGGGAATTGGAGAATTAGTAATTAAGGAAGCCCTTGTATACTCAGGCTTGTTGGAAAATTTTGAGCAAAAAAAAGCGATTACCAATGAGACAATAAAATCGATTGTCTTCATGCCTCTAAGTACAAGAGAGTGGTCAGGTTCTCTCTATTTGGGAAGCTCGGACCCTGAACGATATAATGCAAGTTATGAGCCAGATCTTTTAAATTTACTTGCGTCGGTCTTGAAGTTGTCAATATCAATGCAAGTTAGAGGAAGCTCTCAGAGGCTATAAATAAAATGAATTCATCTGATTTTCCAAATTTGTTCTCAAGGTTTCAAAAAAACTTTATTAATCTTTCTAGCAATACTATAAAAAGTTATCAAAGAGACTTATTGCAGTTCGTTAATTTTCTGGATTCTGCAGATGTCTCGGTCTGGGCTGGTGTGGACTCTAATATAGCTAGAACTTATCTATCTCATAGGAGAAAGGAGGGTGATAAGGCTACGACGATTGCAAGAAAGCTCTCTACTCTTAGAAAATTTTTCTTTTGGCTGAAAAAAGAGGGAATAATAATGACCAATCCGTTTGTCTCATTGAAATCCCCTAAAAAAGAAAAAAAATTACCTAAGGTGTTAGACGTCGATTTGGCCAACTACTTTTTGTCACTAGACGCTAACACGGACATACTTGTAAGAGATAAAGCAATGTTCGAATTACTTTATTCTTCTGGGTTAAGAATCTCTGAGTTGGTTTCTCTAGATGAAAATGATCTTGACGTTATAGAGGGTGAAGTTCGTGTAGAAGGTAAAGGGAGAAAGGAGAGAGTTGTTCCTTGTGGAAAGCTTGCTATAAAGGCAATTAAGTTATGGCTAAGTTTGAGGAAATCAAAATTTAAATTGAGTGCTGGTGGTCCATTATTCTTAAGCATGAGGGGCTCGAGAATCAGTGTAAGAGCAGTGCAAGTGCGGATGAAGATATGGTCTCGTCTACTTAAAATGGATGTAACACTTAACCCTCATATGATGAGACACTCTTTTGCAACTCACATACTAGAATCTTCAGGCAATCTTAGGGCTGTTCAAGAGTTACTCGGACACAGTAACTTGGCAACAACTCAGATTTACACGCATCTAAATTTTCAGCACTTAGCGGAAGCCTATGATCAAGCTCACCCTCGTGCAAAAAAGCAGACATAAAAATATACCTATTATAGTAAAGCTGTTAATATATCCTTATTATAATGCAGACGAGCTAAATGAGTTCGAAAATTGTCCCAAAAGATATTAAACTTCTAAATAAGTCTCGACTGATGGAGCTTGTCTATGATGATCACGCCTGTAGATTATCCTTTGAATTCTTAAGAATCCATTCTCCATCTGCTGAGGTTAAAGGCCATAATCCCTCACAATATACCTTGCAATTAAATAAGGTAAATGTATCCATAGAACGGGTAGAATTAGTTGGCTCTTATGCGATACGGATTATCTTTGACGATGGTCATGAGACTGGGCTTTATTCCTGGGAATATTTGGAACACTTAGTTAAAAACAAAAAAAAATTGTGGGATGATTATATATATGCTCTTCAAAAAGCTGGACATGATAGACAAGATTGGATGGAGGAAAACCTTTAATAATGGATATAGATGAGCCAAAAGTTTTTTTCGGGTCAAAAAAGATGTCTAGAAAAGATATGGAAGATAGTGTTGATGCGGTCTTTGACTCAGTAGCTAATAAATACGACCTGATGAACAACTTAATGTCATTTGGATTGCATAAACTATGGAAAAGAAAAGCGATTGATTTTCTTTCTTTAAATCAAGTGAAGGACAATGGATTAATAATTGATATTGCTTCTGGCACATGTGATCTCGGGAAAATAATCAAAAGTCGTGAAAAAGGTAGGCTTAACCTGGTATGTTCCGATAAAAATCATAACATGCTGAGGATCGGACGAAACAAAATGATTGACGAGGGTTTAATATTAAATACCAACTTTTGCTGTTTTGATGCATTAAATATACCTTTAGTCGATAATTCAGTCGATCGAGTAATAACAGCATTTGGATTACGAAATTTTAGTGATAAATCTAAAGGGCTTTCCGAAATTTTCAGAATCCTTCGTCCGGGTGGAAAATGTGTTATTTTAGAGTTTTCGAAGATCCATGGAGAAAAATTCAGAAAACTATATGAACTATATTCAAAAAGCATCATTCCAATACTGGGAGAGACTGTTGCAGCTGATAAAGAGAGTTATGAATACTTAATTAGTTCTATTGAAAATCATCCCGATCAAGATAGTGTAATGATGTTAATGGAAAAAACTGGTTTCTTCCGATCAAATTTTTATAATATTTTTTCTGGATTGATTTCCATTCATTGGGGGTATAAAACTTAGGATGTTTACTTCTAACAAAAATAAATTTATTAGTAAAATAGAATCACTTTTTAACCAAGTTGTAAGAAGAAGCGATTTTTATGAGACTAATATAAATCTTTTTAACGAAAAAATAATAAATATTTATATTGTAGACTTAAAGTGGAATATGAATTTTCGATTTCACAATCAGCTGATTACACTCTCTACAGATGTAAATGCAAAACCAGATGTTGAGATTCAAGGAGAGATTTCCGATTTTATCAAAAGCATGAGTCTCGGCCTCGCAAAAAAGCCCATACCAGCGGGTCTGCTTAAAATAAAAGGAGATGTGTCTTTAATTCAAAATCTTCAAAGAATATTTGTTGAGAGTGAGCTCATTTTTGAAGAGATTCTAAGTTCTTATCTGGGTGGTCTTTTAACTGAATCAATTATCGGTAAGACAAAAAATTTCGTCAGCGGAGTTAACGATTTGACCGAATCATTTGTTGAAAATTCAAAGATTTTTATTAAAGAAGATGTGGAAATGATTGTTGCCCAAGAAGAACTTGCTGAGATGGATAAGGATATAATGAGTCTATCGAATCGAGTAGATAGACTTGAAGCTAAATATCAATCTTATTTGTCGGTCAAAGGTTAAATTATGTTTCGATTGGATAGGTATTTAAGAATACTTAAAATCCAAGCTAAATTGGTTGAATATAATCTGGATGACTTTTTGATATCAACTGGTTGGTTGAAAGGTCTTACCTTCATGTTTCGACTGTTTCCCAAAACAAAAAGGAAAAAAGTTAAAAAAAATGCGCTCGGCGAAAATATCAGGCTGGTATTGGAGGATCTTGGCCCTTTTTTTGTAAAATTGGGACAAATTCTCTCTACAAGAAGAGATGTTATTCCTGATGATATTGCGATTGAACTGGGTAAACTTCAAGATAGCGTCCCACCTTTTTCGGGTATAACTGCTAAAAAAATAATTGAGAACTCTTTGGGTAAAAAACTGCTGGAAGTTTTTGATGCGTTCGATATGCAACCTATTGCTTCTGCATCAATTGCCCAAGTTCATGTGGCTAAGTTGAGAACTGGTGAAGAAGTTGTTGTGAAGGTAGTGCGTCCTGATTTAAAACCGGTGATAGAGAGAGATGTCGATTTAATGTATTTGATAGCCCGTTTGATGGAAAAGTATTGGCCACCTGCAAAGTCTCTTCGACCAACTTTAGTTGTTCGGGAGTTAGAAAAGACAATTCTTGATGAGTTGGATATGTTGCGTGAAGCAGCAAATGCCTCTCAGCTTGCAAGGAATTGCTCAGACCTTGCAAATTTAGTTGTACCTAAAATTTACTGGGGCTACACAAATGACTCTGTTTTGGTCTCTGAAAGAATTAAGGGAATAACAATAACTGACACAGACATGTTAGAAGCAGCTGGAATTGAACCAAGTGACTTGGCCATTCAAGCGATTGAAATCCTTTTTACACAAGTTTTCAGAGATCATTTTTTTCATGCAGATATGCACCCTGGAAATATATTTGTAGTGCCTGGTAACACTAATAACTCAAATAAAATTGCTCTTGTTGATTTTGGGATTATGGGTTCCTTAAATGAATTTGATCAGCGTTACTTGGCAGAAAATTGTGCAGCTTTTTTTGAAAGAGACTATAGAAGGGTCGCTGAGTTACACGTTGAATCAGGCTGGGTGCCAGAAGCAACTCGAGTAGATGAATTTGAGTTTGCAATACGGTCTGTATGTGAACCAATTTTAGATAGACCGGCGTCAGAAATATCGATAGGAAACGTTTTGCTCCGTTTATTTCAAACAGCACAACGTTTTGATATGGAGGTTCTTCCTCAAATGTTGTTATTACAGAAGACTCTGGTTAGCGTCGAGGGTATAGGCCGGCAATTAGATCCTAAATTAGATCTTTGGACAGCAGCGCAACCGGCTGTTAATGAATTTATCTCAAAAAGGATATCTGTTTTAGAGGTCATAAGAAATGCAAAATCTGAGTTGCCAAGTTGGTTAGGTCGAATCCCTAATTTACCAAATCAAACTCTAGAATTAGTTGATAGATTAAGATCAGGAAGACTTGCATTGAGAACTCAAGATCCAGAGTTAAAAAATATCAAGGAAGCTGTGACCGCATTAAAAAAAACCATGCTGTTTATGATGAGTGGATTTTGTTTGATTTTAACATCATTTTTGTTTGCGAACTCGGAAATGAAGTTTATGGGTGAGTCGATACAAGCATTGTTTGCTACTTTATTTGCCGTTGGGGGTGTCGCTATAATTTTGCGAGGCCTATTGAGTTCAACAGAAAAAAATTAATTTTTGTAGTTGACTTTGTTTATGACTTCTAAGGCTTTGATAGCCTGAAATAACGTATAATCCTGCATGTAGCCTCTGTCTTTTTTATCGCCATCAATCGCCCTTTCATTTAAATATTTACTTGGCCAAAAAGCTATCGGTTCTACTGATATATCAGGTTGAATACCACTGCTTTTTATTTTGCTACCAGAGGGTAAAATATAGACAGCGGTAGTCAGTTTCGCAGCCGTTTCATTTGGAAGCGGCAGAATAGACTGGATCGAACCCTTTCCAAAACTATTTCTACCTATTAATATTGCACGTTTATTATCCCTTAAAGCTCCTGCCATAATCTCAGCAGCCGATGCGGTCCCTTCATTGATAATTACAACTATTGGAATATTTAAATCAATGATTGTTGGAGGTTTTGCACTATGTCTTTCGCTGATTTCACCGTTGCGGTCTAAGATTGATACTATTACACCTTTGGACAGAAATAAGTCCGTAGATTTCACCGCAGCGTTAAGTAATCCACCTGGATTATCTCTTAGATCGATGATCAGACCCTGAAGATTTTTGTGTGGTGTCTTTCGTAATTTACTCATGATTTCCGATGGAGTTTTTCTTTGAAATTGAGATATCCTAATATGAACATACTGATTTTTTAAGTTATTTTGAAAAACGCTTGGAAACTTAATCAAGGTTCTTTTAAGGTTATGTATCTTAATTTCTTTGTTAGCATCCTCGATGTAAAGACTTACAAAGGTATTCGGCACCCCTGATAGTTCGTCATTTACGTTTGCTAAACTTTGATTTGTTATAGCCATGTTGTTTATTCGCACTATTTTATCACCACTTCTGACGCCAGCCTGGTATGCAGGACTGCCGTATACAGATGTCATGATGAAAATCTCGTTATCTTTTTTTACTAGTTCTATTCCTACTCCAACTCGGTTTCCTTTTAATTTTTTTTCAAATTTAGCAAATAGTTGTTTATCTAAAAATGCCGAATATTCATCAAGATTGTCTATCATACCTTTGATAGCATTATTCATCATTTCTGTATCATCTATAGGGTGTAAAAATTCGGCTTTAATTTTCGAATATATGTCAACAAAATTTTTAATTTCGTCCATTGGAAATGAAGTCTTTGAGTTTAATTGCTGATTTTTTTTCTCGGCTGTATCTTTTTGGTGGTCATTTATAGCAGGAACGGGAAAAGAACTACTTAAAATCAAAATAATTAGAGAAGTCTTTAGTAGCAGAAACATCCTAGTTAGCAAACCATTGTTCTGAATCTAGAGAAATGCCAGCTTTACGAATTTCAAAATATAAACCATCAAAATTTGCCTGATGGCTTCCTCCGACTTGCCCAATAACTTCTCCTGTATTTATTTCCTGACCTAAAAATACATGTATAAGGTTTATATTTCCGTATATTGTGAAATATCCATTTCCGTGATCAACAATTATTACCGATTGAAAGTCAATGAACTCATCAGCAAAAATTACTTTTCCTTTCCCTACCGCCCTAACCATTTCATTTGGTTGGCTGCCAATAAGAATACCATTCCATGGAACAGTGCCCGAAGAAAATGGCTCTCCAGTGGCTTTCATTATTGAGCCAGAAGTAGGTAAAAGTAATTTCCCTTTATTTTCATTAAATTGCATTGATAATTTTTGCTTGTTCAATGGATTTGCTTTAAAAAAATTTGCGATTGTTTCATCAGAGGCACTGTTTTTAACATCAATTTGTATTTTGCGGTGTTTAATGTTCATCAAATGTGTTTTCAGTTCCTGGGCAAGGAAGGCATGCGAAGCGATATCTCCAAAAAAATAATTTTTGAGCGACTTAACTTGCAGTCGCTTTTTCTGATTAAGATTATATAAAGAAATTCTTTCTTCACGGCTTAACAAATAAGAAATGCTAAAAATCTCAATGAGAGAATTCTCAATCTGGCTTATACTTTTATTATAGCGGGCTACAAGATCTTTTTCTTGAAATCGGATAATTTTATCGGTCGAAGAAAATCTGAGGGCAGTGTCCTTTTCACGGTTATAAATGAAATTCTTTAAATATCCCTCATGTTTAGAATGCAATTTGAGGTCGGGCACGAATAAACATAATAAAAGGATTAATAATGCTTTAAATTTATAGTTGGTTGATTGATCTCCATTCATACTTAATAAATCGACAAACTTAAAATTAAACTTAGTTGCTTATCAAGCTTTTCCCTGACATTTCCTTCGGGATTTCAAGGCCCATAAGATATAGCATCGTTGGCGCGATATCTTTTAAGTCTCCTGCGTCTAATGAAAAATTCTTTGATCCAATATATATCATTGGCACAAGGTTGTTAGTATGAGCGGTATGCGGTTGCAATGTTTCCGAATCACTCTGTTTGTTCACACACATTAATTCGGCGTTCCCATGATCAGCTGTTATTAAAATATCATATTGGTTGTCTTGTGCAACATCATGAATCTTTCCAAGACAATGATCTAAAAATTCGATTGCTTTGATGACTGCCCCAAAATCTCCTGTGTGACCCACCATGTCTGCATTGGCAAAATTAGCAATGATGGCATCATGTTCTTGGCTTTTTAGAAGATTACATATCTTGAGTGTTACTGCTCCTGCGCTCATCTCTGGCGCCATGTCATAGGTGGCTACGTTAGGAGAAGGGATGAGTATTCTTTCTTCTCCCGGGAAAGGCTTTTCTCTCCCACCGTTTAGGAAAAATGTGACGTGAGCGTACTTTTCGGTTTCTGCGATTCTTACTTGTTTTCTTTTATAGTTGGAAATTACTTCACCCAAAGTATTTTCAATTTCATGATTTGGAAAAATTACTGGATTGTCTAAATAATCTGCGTATTTGGTCATGGTAATGAAGTTTTTAAATATCTGTTCATTTCTCCGTGTAAACTTGTTGAATTGCTCGTTAGTTAGGCATTCGGTTAACTGTCGTGCTCTATCAGCACGAAAATTGAAAAAGAGGCCAACATCATTATCTTGGATTTCTCGATTTGCTGTTTTATTATCAATTATTGCTGAGGGGGCTACAAATTCATCTGTTTCGTTTCGCTCGTAGGCGTCTGACAAGGCTGATACTGCATTATTGTACCGAAGCTTAGTGTCTGACCATGCTATCAAGTCATATGCACGTTTAATGCGATCCCATTTTTTATTTCGATCCATCGCGTAATAACGGCCTTGAATAGTGGCTATTTTTGCCGCTGGTCTTGTTGCCAAAAATTCTTCAAGTTTGGGTAGTTCTTCGATTGCACTTTTTTGATTTGTATCTCTGCCGTCTAAAATTGCATGAATAAGGATATTTTCGACACCATTGTTAATTGCTGAATCAATTAACGCCTCAAGGTGTGATATGTGGCTATGAACACCCCCACTCGAGCAAAGTCCTATTAGATGAAGTGTTGCGTTTGTTTTTTTTAGTTGAGCAAAACAACTTGACAAGAGCTCAATGTGGTCTAGTTGATCACTACTGACTACCTTATTAATTTTTGTTAAATCTTGTTCAATAAGGCGACCAGCACCAATATGCATATGTCCTACTTCTGAATTACCCATCTGCTCAGGAGGCAACCCAACGTCAGTACCCGAGCATTTCAAATAGTTAGTTGGATAATTTGAATTGAACATATCCCAGTTAGGAGTCTTTGCAGAGAGGATGGCATTGTGCTGTTTGTCCTCACTATGGCCCCATCCATCCAAAATAATTAAAATTACTTTTTTTTTATTTACTTGCAAATAAAAGCTCCTAATTGTTAAGGCGGCTAATTGGGAAATATGATTTTGACTGCTTTTTAAACATATAACGTGTATGATAATAGATGATTTAAATTTTCTCAATTTTGGTTAATAGATAGCTGGTAATGCAAGAATTATACAATTTTATAATCGAGAACTGGATACTTAGCACACTGTTTTTAACCGTGCTTGGGATTTTAATTTTTAGTTTCGTTTCACAAAAATCCTCTATTAGCCCAAATGAGGCGGTAAATTTGCTCAATAAAATGGGAGACAATCTTCTTATCATTGATCTAAGACCAATTGACGCTTTTAAAAAAGGTCACATCATAAATGCGGTTAATTTAGCGGTTGGTAATTTAGAAAGTGGTCTTGATAAATATTCAAAATTTAAACAAAGCTCCGTTTTGATATACTGCGATTCTGGCATGGTTAGTTCATCTAAGGCTCCTATTTTTAAAAAAAACGGGTTTACTGATTTCAAGATCTTGCGGGGTGGTCTAGATAGCTGGAAGCAAGAAAACTTACCAATCGAACAAAAAAAATAAATTATGTCTTTGGATGAACCTAAGGAAAATGCCTCATTTTTGATAATCGGTGCGGGTGCTTGGGGATTGGCTCTTGCTAACACTTTGGCACGGGTCAATCCGACAGTATTTCTATGGGATGGTGATACAGAGCTTCTGGATAGTTTAAAAAAAAATAGAAAACATCCGTTTTTCTGTCGGGATATTAAAATTCATGAAAACATCAAGATTGTTTTAGAACTAGTTGAATCTAGATATGATGCGATAGTTTTTGTCACACCCTTTCAAGCCTTGGAGCTAGTAGTTCAACTGGTAGAGGAAAAGAAAATTATTGCTGATTACTATATTAGCGCAAGTAAAGGAATAGGCATAAATGACCTTAAGTTAGCTCATCAGATTATGAAACCCTTGTTAGCTAGAGAAGCTTCATTCGTGCAATTATCTGGCCCTAGTTTTGCCTATGAGGTAATGAGAGGCCTCCCCACAGCCGTTACAGTTGGGTATAAAGGTAAAAACGTTATGCAATTTTTTAAATCTTATGTACATCAAGCTAAATTTAGGACCTATCCAACGGAAGATTACATAGGAGTAGAGGTTGGGGGTGCATTAAAGAATGTTATTGCGATTGGAGTGGGGATAGTAGACGGTCTTGAACTAGGAGCTAATGCTAGGGCGGCACTAATTGTCAGAGGATTAAATGAAATCCGCACGTATGGAATGAGCAGAGGTGGTGAATCAGTTACTTTTTCTGGTCTTTCTGGTCTGGGAGACCTCGTTCTTACTGCTACGGACAATCAATCTAGAAACAGGCAGTTGGGATTAAAAATAGCGGAATTTAATGATGTTTCTAAAGCGCTTGAGTCAGTTGGGAAACTGGTAGAAGGTTATAAGACTTCCCAGGCTTTAGATAGATCAAAGGAAATCAATTCAGAAAATTATCCTATAATGCACGAGATTATCGAAATATTGTTGCGTTCTAGAAAACCGTCAGAGGCATTGACGCGACTGTTGTCTCGTGAGTTACGGCTTGAATAGCTTAGAACTATTTAAATTTTATTTGTCTAATTACCTCATAAGCAGCTATTGCTACGGCGTTAGACAAATTTAAACATCTTGATTTTGGTTGAACTGGGATTTTAACTTTTTTTGATTCATCTAAGGAGCTCAGAAACGAAACTGGTAAACCTTTAGTTTCTTTTCCAAAAATCAACCAAGGTTTTTCTGAGAATTCAACTTTATATAGATATTGATCAGCTTTTGAAGTAAAAGCAAAAATGTTCTTTGCCTTAATATTGTTTAGACAATGATTTAACGTTTGATGAACCTTTATTTGAACTAAATCATGGTGATCTAGGCCTGCTCTGAGTAGATATTTGTCCTCTAATTTAAATCCCAAAGGTTCAATTAAATGTAGAATAAAACCAGTATTAGCGCACAACCGGATGATGTTACCAGTGTTTGAGGGTATTTCTGGCTCATGGAGCACAATATGCATACTATGTTCTCCAAAAGGCTGGAGAAAGCACAACTAAAAGAGTAAAAATCTCTAACCTTCCTAATAGCATTGCTAAGCAAAGAATCATTTTCGACACATCGTTCAGCATAGAATAATCGTTACTTACTGCTCCTAAACCGGGACCTAAATTGTTAATGCAAGCCACAACGGCTGAAAAAGCAGTTTTTGTATCTAGTCCTTGTAGATTTAAAGCAAGAAAAGTCAAAATAAAAATTACTACATACGCACCTAAAAATCCCCAAACTCCTTCAATTATTCGTGAATTAATTGGTCTTTGACCTAATCTCATTGGTATGAGTGCATTAGGATGGATTAGTTGTTTGATTTCGTGGGTACTTTTTTTAATCATAAAAATGAATCGAACGACTTTTATCCCGCCGGCTGTAGAGCCCGCGCAACCGCCAACGCAAGCTGCAATGAGCAATATAAAAATAACAAAGGGTGGCCAAATTTGAAACTGAGTATTAGTAAACCCGGTTGTGGTACAAAAAGAAATAGCCTGGAAAATACTATATCTCAATGTTAGTAAAAAATCTCCCTGATAGGTTCTTGTGTATAAATTAATAGTGATAATTGCCGTAACAGCTAACAAAATTAATAAGTATCCTTTAAACTCTGAATCCTTTACGTAGCTAGATAAATTTTTGTTTTTCCATGCTAAAAAATGTAAGGAAAAATTTATAGCCGCCAAAAGCATAAAAATGCTTACCGTAAAGTCGATCGCTATGCTGTCATAGTGTCCAATGCTTGCATTATGTATGGAAAATCCACCTATAGCGATTGTAGAAAAACTGTGACTAATAGCATCAAATAAAGGCATACCCGCGAAGAAGTATGATACTGCGCAAAAACAAGTAAGTGCCAAGTAGATTACCCACAAAGCCTTCGCTGTTTCTTTTATGCGAGGGGTTAATTTTGAGTCTTTATTGGGCCCTGGTGTCTCGGCTTTGTATAATTGCATCCCACCAACTCCTAAGATAGGTAAAATGGCAACCGCGAGTACAATTATCCCCATTCCTCCAAGCCATTGAAGTAACTGTCTGTAAAACAAAATTGATTTTGGTAGAACTTCAAGATTGGCTATGACCGTCGCTCCTGTCGTCGTTAGTCCTGAAAATGACTCAAAAATGGCCTCAAAAAAAGTCAGCCCAATCGAATCGGTTATCAAGAATGGAACCGAGCCGCCTATACTTAAGACTACCCAAAATAGGACAACTACTATAAATCCATCACGAATTTTAAGCTCGTCATTAGAATTTCGATTTGGCGCCCAGAGTGCAAAACCAATTAAAAGATTTATGAAAGCAGCAATGACGAACGAATAATAGGTCTGGTCATCATAAATGATTGAAACAACAATTGGAGTAAGCAAAATAAGACCGAATCCAAATAGTAAAATCCCAAGGATTTTTTGTATTACTTTTTGTTTCATCAGATTCCAAAAATTTTTGTGTTTACTTGAAATAACTTTTCGACTTGTTTCACATATCTTTTATTGGTGACTACTAAAATTACGTGATCCTCCGGCTTAATTACTGTGTCGTGGTGGACCATGATTACATCTGAGTCTCTAACGATCGCCCCGATGGCGGTACCTGGCGGAAGTTTAATTTCATCAATTTTTTTTCCAACCACGTCACTAGAGTTTAAATCGCCATGCGCTATAGCTTCGATTGCTTCAGCTGCTCCCCTTCTTAATGAGTGTACTTTTACTATATCGGCTTCCCTTATGTGCGCTAGTACACTGCCTATAGTTGCCTGTTGGGGTGAGATTGCTATATCTATTAAATCATGCTGCACTAAATCCACATAAGCGGCCCTATTAATTAAAGCCATCGCTGTTTTTGCTCCTAAGCGCTTTGCTAGCATAGATGATATAATGTTAGCTTCGTCCGCATTAGTAAGTGCGCAAAATACATCTGTATCATCAATATTTTCTTGGTTAAGTAAATCTTCATCCGTTGCATCCCCATGTAGAACGTAACAGTTCTCTAATTCCTCCGATATTTTGCGAGCCCTTTCCTCATTACTTTCGATTACTTTTACTAGATAATTTTTATTGAGGGCTGCTGCTAAGCGTGTTCCTATGTTTCCTCCTCCAGCGATGATGACTCTACGGTTTGGCCGATCAATTTTATGGAATTCACTCATCACTGCATTAATATGATGAGGAGCGGCTATGAATAAGATCTCGTCACCGGATTCAATTATTGTATCACCGTTCGGTATTATAGATTCTTGACGTCTAAAGATAGTGGTAATTCTCGTATCAATTCCTGGGATTTGCTCCGGAATTTCTCTTAGCTTATGTCCAACTAATGGCCCTCCGTAAAAAGCCTTTGCTGTTACCAGCCTTACTTTTCCGCCTGCAAAATCTAGCACTTGCATGGCGCCTGGAAACTCAATTATTTTTTTTGTGTAGTCGGTCACTTCATCTTCAGGATTAATTAATACATCTATAGGTACCGATTTTGATTGGAATAATTCTTTGTGTTTTTGATAATTACTGTTTCTAATTCGTGCAATTTTAGTTGGCACGTTGAAAATTGTGTAGGCTACTTGACAGGCGACCATATTTACTTCATCACTTTGAGTAACGGCGATTATCATGTCTGCTTCCGCAGCACCAGCCTCCTCAAGTGTATTTGGAGAAGAACCTATGCCGTTGACCGTTCTAAGGTCGAATCTATCTTGCAAGCTATTGAGTGTGGACTGGTTGGAATCAACTACGGTTATATCATTAGATTCGTTACATAAATTTGCTGCAACTGAGGTCCCGACTTGTCCTGCGCCTAACACTATTATTTTCATATATCTTCCGATTTTTTTGGAGTTTTCGTACTTACTTTAAGATTGCGAAGTTTTCGATACAGGTGTGTCCTCTCGACTCCTATAAATTCTGATACTTTTGATACGTTATTGCTAAAAATCTTGAGTTGTTTTTCTAGATAAATTTTTTCAAACTCCAATCTAGCTTTTTTTAGTGGGAGAGTAAACAATGAACTTTCTAGTGTAGAAGCAATTTCGGATTGTTTTGAAAGAATAGGGTCTAGTTCCTCGTCTTCGATAGTTGGTGACGTCCCAGTAATAAATAATCTATGGATTAAATTCTTTAATTCTCGAATATTACCAGGCCATTCATGTTGTTTTAGTCTATCCATGGCGCTTTTCGAGAAACGCCGAGGCTTAAGATCTTCCATTTCACTGAGTTGATTACTGAAGAAATTGATAAATGATTGTAGTTCCTCGATTCTTGCTCTTAGTGGTGGCAAGAGTACAGGAGCTACATTTAGTAAATAATACAGGTCATCCCTAAATTTACCACTTTCAAGCAATGGTTCGAGAGGATTTCTGGAGCTGGCTATAATCCTTGTATTAAAAATAAGTGGTTCAGAACCACCGCACCTGAAAAAAACCCCGTCTTCTAAAGCTTTAACTAATCTAGCTTGTCCTCCTTGATTCAAGCTAGCAAGTTCCTTAAGAAATAAGACTCCACCTTTGGCTACTTCTAATAAACCATATCTAATTAAATGATTCTCCTCGCTCCCGAATAATTCACGATCTTGTTCTTCAGAATTCAATGCGGCAAGATTTGAAGATATGAAGGTTTCTGATTTTTTTTTGTTTAAGCTATGTATGTATCGTGCCAGTGTTTCTTTTCCTGTACCACCTTCACCTATAATTAGAATATGGCTATTTACCATTGCTAGTTTTTCGTAATCTACTGTTTGAGATTTTTGAAGGATTCCTTCATTGATTCCTTTAGCCTCAATTAATTGCATCTCTTTCAAACGTTTGTTTTCATAAATTAAACGTTCGCTTTCTAGTGCTCTCTTGATGCTTATTAGTAGTTTTGGTGTTGACAATGGCTTTTCTATAAAATCATAAGCACCCCTTTTAATAGCCTCCACCGCAGTCTCTAGTGTTCCGTGTCCTGTCATT
Source organism: Pseudomonadota bacterium (assembly GCA_036158955.1). Classification (GTDB taxonomy): domain Bacteria; phylum Pseudomonadota; class Gammaproteobacteria; genus TMED69. The sequence goes on along the minus strand of JAYYFI010000001.1, from coordinate 2,128 downwards.
ACTATCACAGGACCTCCATAGTCGTTTCCTAAGGTCCACTCTTCTAGTAATTTCAAGCCATCATAATCCGGCAACCAGACGTCTAGAAGTGTTAGGTCTGCTCTTTGACTTTGACGTTTTTGATTAGCAATTTCTGCGTTTTCAGCTAACTCAACAATAAAACCTTCCTCTTCTAAAATTTCTTTTAAAAGGCTTCTGATTTCAGGCTCATCATCAACAACAAGAATTTGTTTATTCATATTTTGGCTCGTTTTTCTGTCCCTTCGGGAAGGGTCACGAAAACTCGTGTCCCCTTCATTCTATCGCTTTTAATCTTTATTGATCCATTATGGTCTTCCACTATTTTTTTTACAATTGGTAAGCCAAGTCCTCTTCCATGATCTTTAGTTGAAACATAAGGATCAAAAATTTTATACATCATTTTTTCTGGGATACCGTACCCGTAATCTTTGATTACAATAATATGTCGTCTGGTTTTGTTCTTAAGGATGCTTTTAGTATAGATATCAACATTTTTTTTATTTCTTTGACTACTCGCTTCAAGCGCATTATTTATAAGGTTATTTAGCATCCTTGATAAAGATGCATTACAACCAAAAATATGTTTTTTTGTCTGGGAAGAATAACAACGTATGGAATCAGAATCTTTTAGTTCTGAAAACAGTTCAATTGCGCTATTAATTATGTGGTCTAGGTCTAGCTTTTGCTTTTTTTGAACCGGAGCATTTCCAGCGTATCCTGAAAATTCATCAACCATATCTTTTATTATATCTACCTGTTGAATTATGGTGCGAGTCAATTTTGAAAAATTTTCCTGATCTGCTTCAACAAGCAATTTTCCATACTTCATTGTCATCCTCTCAGCAGATAATTTTATAGGAGTTAAGGGATTTTTAATTTCGTGGGCCAAACGTCGCGCGACTTCCGACCACGCGGCTTCTTTTTGAGCTTGAAGAATAATTGTTATGTCTTCAATATTTACAAGGTGCGCAGCTCGAAGCTCTTCAAATGTTTTCAATCTTACACCACGACATAGAATTTCTTTTTTCCATTTTCCGGTTGTTATGGACATCGTAAATTGCCATTGTTGTTCACCATTTTGCGTAAAATAAAATATTCTTTTAAAAAGTTCCTCGATCGATTTCTCTTGAATATTTAATGCGTTAATAGGTTGATTAATAATATCGGTTCCTTCAATTCCGAGTATATTAGAAACCGCAGAGTTCGCAGATAAACACTCGCCGCTCTCTGATATTGAGATTAATCCAGAAGATAGTTGCTTCATTAGTATGTTTAGATAATCGCGTTGACTTTTAATTTTTTTTGTCGATGCATCGATTTGTTTGGTCATTTCGTTGAAAGATATGATGAGTAATCCAAGATCGTCATTACTTTGTTGACTTATCTCAGTCTCATAATTACCTGCTGCAATTGCTTTAGTTCCCTGAGTTAGATCTGCGATCGGTCTTGTTAGAATATGTGACAGAAATATCGCTGCCCAGATAGAACCAATCACACTATAGAGAAGCACTAAAGTAAGCATTAAAGTAAAGCTTATCCTTAGCTTTGTTCTAAGGTAATCCAATTCGTTATATTTTGCTATACCTTCTTCTACAGTTTCAGCTAGAAAATTTATTAAGGGCGGCAGCCTGTAAAGAACATGCAAAATATTCTTAGTTTGTCCATTCTCAAATTTGACCGCAATTCTTGCAAACAACTCGTCACTACTGATGGGTTCCAGTGCGATGAAGTCCTGATCGTTGTTAAGTTGCAGTAGGAGGCTTTCTGTAGGGAGCCGTGGAACAAGGTTATCAAATTTACTAATAGATGCAATAACGGCTCCTCTTTCATCTAATATCGTAATTTCCTCTGCGTCTGATTTTTTTAATAAAATTTGTAGGTTTTCCGTCCGCAGTAGATTTTTTTCAGAACTTACAAAATTATCTGGATCCCTTAAATATCGCAAATCAATTCTTTCTTGCCCAATGCTGTTGGGTCGTAATTCAGACAACATAGCCCGTGTATCCCTGAGAAGTTTTTTCATATTAAGGTCTAGAGATTCTCTGCTCAGAGCTGCTGAATTTTCCAAAGAATTACTTATTTCAACTTGAAACCAACTCTCTATACT